>JAIMKP010000039.1 GCA_020692355.1 Desulfosporosinus sp. | reverse complement strand
ATCGTCACCGAAGCAGAGTACGGGGACCCACTCCCACTTGTAGAAGTGGGAGTCTTACGATTGGATCAATCCCTGGGCCAGTGCTAAGGCATTTTGTTCTTTAATCCAGTGAATCGCCTTGTCGATCCCAGCGGTTTTTCTGCCCGACCAGAAAAATACCTCTCCCTCCGGCTCGCAGGGGCTGCGGCCCACCCGGCCTGCCATTTGCACCAGTGAGCGTTCATCAAAAACCGAATGATCGGCAGCCATTACGATCACCTGAACTCCCTCGATCGTGACCCCACGTTCGAGGATCGAGGTACTGACAAAGAAGTCCATCCCCCCCGCCTGCAGCTCGGTGACCTTCGCCTGCCGCTCTGGGTCGGCGCTAAAACTTCCGGCCACTGTTGCCTGGGGCATACCCTGCCTCAGGCGTTCAACCCAGGGATTTACCCACGCGATTTTCGGAACAAACAGGAGAACCGGGCCGCGCGCACTCAGATCCTTTAATTTAGCCCAGAACCGAGCCTCATCCCGAGCCAACGCCAATTCCCCCGTCTCCCTGAAATTCAGCCGTTCCCACGTCGGAACCGGTAAGGGATGCCGATGATGACGGGCGGGCAAGCGTATCACACTTCCCCTTTCCTTTTCTACGCTTTGGATCTGGTGCTTTGTTGGGGTAGCTGTCATACAGATGATCTTACCGCCCGGCTGCAAAGCCTGTCTAAGGCCCCAGGCCAGAGCCCGGCTCCCCGCATAAGGGAAGGCGTCTATCTCATCCAGAATGATCAGACCAAATGCCTGGTAAAAACGCAGAACTTGATGCGTTGTAGCCACCACCAACCCACCCGTCAGGCTCCCCCGCGAAATGCCCGGTGTCCTCCCGGTAAGTACTGGAACCCCCAACCCTAAAAAGTTGCGTTGCAGGCGCGGTGCCACATCCAGCACGACATCCTGACGCGGAGCCGCAAACAGGACGGCCAGTCCGTGCCTGAGGGCCCAATCGATGGATGGGAACCCCACTTCGGTCTTGCCCGCTCCGCAGGCCGCCCAAATCAAAGCCTCGCTCCCAAGCGGGTCAGTCACGAATTCCAGCAATTCTGCAGCAGCCCGCTCCTGGGCCGGGGTGAGCGAAAAATGGGATTGAAAGCTGTAATTTATCCTGAAAGAGAATTTGCCCACGGAGATACGGCTGCGGAAGAGCACACCCAAGGATGTGGCTGGCCCCAAACTCAGACAGTCCTTACAGGTCGCCGCCATGCCAAATACACTGGGCCATTCCTCAACATCTTCCCCACCACAGCGCCGGCACTGCCAATGGCCCTGAAATAGACGAACCGCCGGAAGCCACTCGCCCTCCCCACGCCGAACCAGGGTATCTGCCCAACGCCAGACCATTTCCTGCGAGACATGCATTTCTTCTGCCAGCCATCCCAAGTCTCCATCCGTCAACTGACGCCCGCGTACCCTCTGTTCAAACTCCTGAGGACATTCAGGCGTTTCCGCTATGGCCTCAACTTCTGACCAGTCCCACTCCAAAGCCGAAGGGGCGATCTCCCGTCTTAAAGCCTTTATGATCCTCTTTTTAGCCTCTACACGGGAGAGTCTATGTGTCTTAACGGGCCCCTGAACCTCCTGCACCAGCCGCTCAACAACGCTCAGAGGGAGAGCAGGCTGCAACACTTCGCCCACCTCCTCCGGCTTGTCCACCTCTGCGAACGGGGAGAAAAACCATCCCCCGTCCTCCCTGAGAATAAGGAAAAACTTCATGTGATTCTACCCCTTTTCGTGGTTCGGGATTGAATCCCGAACCACAAACCCAACCCACTGAAACGATCGCTGTACCCTCTCAACCACGTCCCGTCTCTCCCGTACGTATAGTGAAATCTCAATCCACAATTTTTTGCCTTCAATCCGTTGCCACGTCGGAAGGTATCTGCGCATTTCCCAATAACGGCGTTCAAAATCCTGTTCATCCTCTATGTACCAGACTAACCGAAGCACCCGGGAACCCCTTCTCCGCGCTTCTCCCCATCTCGCCAGTCTTTCCGCCCAACGCTCGGGTATCTGCCACTCCCAGTTACCCACAAGGTGCCAAAGCAGGCCGGCCAATATTCCAATCCCGACCGCTATGATCATGACCACCACACCCTTTCATCATCAGGGTATGGTCATCATGGCTGAAGGGTGCGTTCCCTGGCATAGCGGGCTAATAGCTCCAGATGCGGAGTTGATCGAAAATCGGTGTAACCGCTCCAAAGCCGGCGTTCCCTTTGCGGAACCTGCTCGGCCAAAGCGTTGACCCTTGCTGGAACACCCTCCATCCAGGCATACAGCTGACGAACGTCTACATTTTCGTCTTTTTGCCTGCTTTCAGCTGCCTGCCAAACCACGTTCTGTGCCCACTCATATGCACTCAAATCGAATTTGCGCCACGCAAGAACCTGTTCAACCCCCCGCAGCCCAGCCTGCCAATCTCCGCGTTTGAATTCGGCCTCAGCCAACTCCCGGCGACAGCTTACACAGGTTTGGTCATAACGCAAAACCCTCGCCCAGGTTTCGCTGCCTCCTGCCTTGACCACAGCTTGAGAAAGAGGAAACCCCGAACCTGATCGACTCCAGAAGAACCCGACCCCCAGAACCAAAAATGTACTGAACACCAACCTCAAGACATTCGCATGTATCATAGAACGGGGTGCATCGAGCAGCGTACCCGCCAACGTAACCCGCTTCCGCAGTTTCCTGACGCGAGGTAGCATAGCCTCATGCAAGCGCAACTGCCCAGCGATGGAGCCCACGAGAAACCAGAAGCAAAAACCCAGAATCGGAAACGCAAAGTCAGCATCAACAAGGCTGTGCAACATGAGAAAGAAACTCACACGGTAGTACGCTTTAAGTTCCTGTCCCCGTACCCCCCAACCCTCCCGCCGGAGGCTGTACCGCGCCTTGCGGTTCCACAACACCGCCCAGATGCTGAGGAACAAGAGCCCCGCTAGGCCCTGGTTCAAGAGCACCCGGATGATGCCCGAATGTGGATCCAGCGTCCAGTAAGGAATATCCTGCACCAAGGGAAAAGCGAGCCACCCTCCGGCCTGAGGCAAAAGGTTCCCGCGCCAGGCGAGCGCAAATCCATCCTTCAGATAAACAAGGCGCTCACCCCAACTGCGGTCAAAACTATTCCAGGCCGTAAGGTGAGCCAATGCCGGGTGAAACGCCTCCCCCACCGCTACATACAGCAATCCCGCAGCAAAGATACCGATGATCAAAGCCTGATAGAACGACCCCTGCTTCCACTCTCCAACAGCCTGCATCCCACCCCTGCGGCGTAGCCCCTTCAGTCCTTGCCAAAGATCGTAAACCTTGAACACAGCAAAAAGCCCCAGCGCACTGCGCGATCCCGTGCTGATCAGAGCGAGAAAGAGAACCGGCCTAAGCCAAGGATTAAACCCAGGCAGGAGCAGAACGGCTGCCAAAAAGACACCGGTGGCATTGGCATAGCCCAATAAGGAGTTGAGCCGACCCGCTTCGGCCATACCCGTGGTCAGCCCGAAAGAATGAGCAAAAGGAAACCCACCGGCAATGGCCAAAAGGAGAGCTGCCCAGCCCGCCCGGCGCACCCAGCGTGACAAGGACACATCTGCGGACATCCCTAGGCTCCAGCGATAAATCAACCAATAAAGCAGATAGCGTATGGCTTCCAGCCATGCTTCTTCCGCTTTAACCGAGTGGAAAAGGCCGAGTAGGGAAAGCCCGGCCAGCCCGAACAACAGGGCATCTGTGACACCCAACGGTTCAGAGCGGAAATTTGCCTTGCTAGCCTGACTGCGGAGCAAAACCAGCATAGCGAACGTCACAGCGATGATTTCCGCCGGGAAAAACAGGCCATGAGCCGTTAAGCCAAGGGCAAAAACAAAAGCCAGGCTATGCTCATTGCTGCTCCTGGCTTTGCTGACATCATATTTTGCTTGGCTCTCCACCAAAAATCACCCTTTACGCGGACCCGGCCTTAAGGCAAAGGTCAATTTGCCCTGGGCGGCCAGTTCCTCGCCGACAAAAGCCTTCCCTTCCGCGATCCCAAGGGAACCCCGGAACTTCGTCAACTCCACTTCCAGCCTGAGCGTATCCCCTGGCAAAACCGGTCGCCGGAAACGAACTTCATCCAATCCGGCAAATAAGGCAATCTGACCGGCGAATTCGGGCTTCTTTAAAACCACCACCGCTCCGACCTGGGCTAGGGCTTCCATGATGAGCACTCCAGGCATAATCGGATATTCGGGGAAGTGCCCTTGGAAATAGGGCTCATTTCCGGAAACATTCTTAATCCCGACCGCCCGCTTCCCTTCCTCAAGCTCAATAATCCGATCTACCATTAAAAACGGGTAGCGGTGAGGAATAATCTGTTGAATTTCTTGGCTTTCGATCAACTTTCTGCCTCCTTGCTAAACGCCAGCCCAAACCGAACACACTGCGTGCACCGTTGATCTCGTTCGATCGACCTGCAAGGGCTAATGATTGCCCCAAAACTTGCAGAGGACAAGCGCTTCTTATATGATGAAGTTGGATATTCTGACTACAGTATAAACCAGTCTTGGACTGAAGGGAAGTAAAATGCCGTGACTCCAGACAAAATCTTACATATCATCGGTGGCGGCGAAATTGGCGGTGCAGAACAGCACGTTTTGAATCTCCTCGAAAACCTCGACCGTACGCGTTTCCAGCCGACCTTGGCCTGCCTCGTCAAGGGCCCGCTCGCAAAACTGGCTCCCAAAAAGGGTATTGAGACTCAAACCTTCCCCATGCATTATCCCCTTGATTTCTCCCCTCTGCCCCAACTCATTCGCTGGGCTCGCGCCCAAAACATCGCCCTCATCCACTGCCACGGCGCGCGGGCGAACCTCTTGGGAAGACTCGCTGCCCGCTGGCTAGGACTACCCAACCTTTCGACCGTCCATAGTTCTTTGGTACAGGATTACCGTTTTCCCTTCGCAGCTCAGATTGCCCTCTGGCTGGAAAAACTCACCTTGCCCTTCAGCAGCGGCCAAATTGCCGTGTCCCAGTATTTAGCCCAGGAACTCTCGGCACGAGGCAGCCGCAAGGTCAGCGTCATCTATAACGGCTACCCGGTTCTGCCTCCTCACGATGAGCGGGAGGAACGGCAGAAATTCCGCAAACAGTGGCACATTGCGCCTGATGCCCAGGTTCTCGGCACGATCGCCCGTTTCCATCCGGCCAAAGGGTATGCTACATTGGTTGAAGCAGCCAAACTCCTCTTACCAGAGTTTCCCCGCCTTCACCTTCTCCTCATCGGGGACGGGCCCTTGCAAAACGAAATCAGGGCAGCACTGAACGAGGAAAACATTCCCCATACCCTGACCGGATTTCTTCCTGAAGCCTACCGGGCCCTGCCGGCCATGGATCTCTTTGTTCTCCCCTCCGTCAGCGAAGGGATGGGGCTGGTGCTTTTGGAAGCGATGCAGCGGTACATTCCTATCGTGGCGAGCCAGGCAGGCGGAATCCCCGAGGTTGTACGCTCTGATCAGGATGGGCTTCTGGTTCCCCCACGGGATCCAGAAGCCCTGGCCCAAGCCTGTGCTCGTATATTCAGTCAGCCTCACCTGGCCCAGACCCTGACCCAAACTGCAGCCGGGCGCTGGCCGGAATTTTCCCTCGATATCATGGTGAACAAAATGCAGGACGTCTACGCCGAACTCCTCGCGTCCCAGGCCAACTGAGCGACCATGCGTTGCTAAAGCAAAATGCCGGGCATTAAATCCCCGTTTAATGTCCTTGTCCCTTGCCTTTTTGAACGGGACTATCTGCTGCGTCATCGCTTTTCCTTTGCTCCCCAATGTCAGACTTCTCTCCCTGTTTTTGTCCGGGTTTTCCCCCTAAGCCGCTGTTTTCCCGGTCTTCCTCACCTTTCCACCCAGAGTTCTGCTCAGGGTCGTGCGTTTTTTGTTCACGATTGGTGTTGGTCTGACCATTGATGATTCCCTTACTGGGGTCCCCTTGAAACACAGGTATCCCTTCGAGTTGATTCTTTTGGACGCTGTTCAGTGGATCCACAGCCCCCTTGTTTTCCCCAGCGCGCTGCTCCCCATCTTTCTTCAACTCATTATCTATGCGGCCACTGGGCTGTTCCGGAACACCGGCCTTATCCTGTTTCGATGCGCCGCTTCCATACGACCCTGCCTTCCGGTCGCTCTGTCCCAGCTTCAACGTCCCTTTCTCGGCCTGAACTTGAGCCTGGACTTTTTCTTGTGAAAGAATCCTCACTCGCTCCGAAGAATCCTTAACCGCTCCCTCAGGCAAAGTCAGGCCTGCTTTTTGAGCACTCAACCAAAGGCCATATTCCCCCGGTGTGAGGCCTTTGGCCTTAGCCTCGTGTTCTTCCCCAGCGGTCAGTTGAAAGGCTGCTACATTCACACTCATTCCGTGTTTCTCTCCAACCTGAGAGACCGTGTCCGCCAGACCTGAAAGCGGGAGCGCCGGGGTCATTCCCTCAGAAGAAGCACCTAAAACAACCCATGGATGTTCCGCTGTGAGGTAGTGGAGCTGAATCGCCCGTTCTACCAACAAAGCTAAAACCTCCCCGCTCCCCTTGCCCTTGACGGAAAGCCCTTCGAGGAGCGTTTCCCCATCCGCGTTCAGCCCGGATGCCCCTCGAACCAAACTGTTTGCATCCAGTCTCAGCTCCAAGCTGGGATTTATATCCACAGAAAGAAAGGCAACCGTTGTGGCATCCTTCTGGCTCAACCAAGAAAAGGCAGCCGTAATCATGATTAAAAGGAGTGCCGCTGCGGACATCCAGGCTGACCATGCCAGCCGCCCTTCCTTTAATTCGATCGCTTCACCCACTTCTCTCCCCTCATGAAGGCGCACCGTACGAAAAGACCCGTCTTCGGTCAAAACGGAATAGACATTGCCTGAGCGGTCTAAGATGACGGCCTTGGTCTTTTTCATCGGGCGGCCCTCCTTTCCTGGGGAAGTACGTATTCGCGCAAATAAATATAGTGATGTTTGTGGGCGATCAGTAAAGCAACAGCCAACAGATACTTCCGTCCCCGTTCCAATACCTTAAGGTGCAGCCCGGTAAGGTTGGCCAGAGCCTGCATCGGGATTTTCCCCTTTTGCTCAACCTGCGCCCAGAGGATCGGATCGCCTGCCAACTGCAAAGCCGCACGCTGCAGGGACTCCCGTGTATCGCGATGCTTCGGAGAAACTTCAATCAAGTCCGAAAAGCTCAAAGCATATTGCTTGAGTTCCAGGGCAAATTCCTGAATTTCAGATGCCCTTTCCCGATTCTGTTCCCGGTCGCAAAAATCGGCCACACTGACTTGAAGTTCTGCTGCCAGAGCCACTTCCGGTGCTTCGAGAGGAAGTGCCTGATGCCGTTCCTGGCGACGAAAATAATCAATGAGCCGACGCTTGATGAGTAACCGGGCATAGGCCAGAAACGGCACCCCTTTGCCCAGTTCAAAGTGATCGAGCGCAACATTAAAAGCGATGATCGCTTCTGACAGTTCCTCATCCCGCCCCCATTCCAAATGACGGCCGCATACTTGGCCCGCAACATGAAGCACAAAAGGCTGGGACGCTGTCAAACAATCCTCTCTCACTTGCCGATTGGCCATCAGTTCTTCCCAGAACCGAGGCTCTTCCCAATCCGGCATTTCTCCATCCTCCCCAAACGGAAATCCCATGTTTCCCTTCCTTAACCAGAAGAGCCGTTCCCCTCTCCGATTGGTTGCGTTGCGTCTGCCTTTCGATCTATCATACGCAAACGCCCATGATTTTCAGGGGGGGCTAAAACCTCTTTTGACGCAAAACCTTGAGGACAAAACGCGGCAAGGTGAGTTGGCGTCGCCAGCGCCACGGTTCTTGCCAGAGGCGGTAAAGCCACTCCAGACGAGCCTCTCGGAAAACTTTGGGTGCGCGTTGAACAAGACCTGCTAAGGCATCGAAACTCCCCCCCACGCCCATACTCACATAGGCTAAGTGCGGATGCTCCCAATTCCAAATCTCTTGGCGCGGCGCACCCAGCCCAATCAGGATGAGGTGCGGTCGAAACACCCGGATACGCTCCACGAGCGCTTCCTCCTCAGCAGCCTGGAAGTACCCATGCTGAGCCTCCCAGGCAAAGCCTGGGAACTTGACCGCCATCCGCGCAGCCGCTTGACCAGCAACACCCGGCTTGGAGCCGAGGAAAAAAATACGCCAGTGCTCTGTTGCGGCGACAGGAAATAACGCTTCCAGCAAATCGATCCCTGTCACCCGCTCCGGCACGGGTGAACCTAAATGCCTAGCCGCCCAAAGCACTCCAACACCATCAGCCGTCACCAGGTCGGCTGTGTTAAGGATTGTTCTTAGTTTTTGAGCGCGAGAGGCTGCTTCAAGCATCTCGGGATTCGCCGTAACAACCCGTATGTAGGTCTTTGCCCCAATCGCCTCCGTAATGCGCCGGACACACTCCTGCAATGTGACAGCATCAACCTGAACCCCAAGGACATCGGCTTTCATTCCAGGCCCCCATCCTTTATAAATAAAACTTGGCTCCCCACGAACTTATACTTCCTGATGGGATACATTGGTCGGAGATCAGACCCCACTGATTTCCGGCCCTCTTGGGTGTATTCTGCCCTGTCCAGCTCAGAACGAACCTTCCAATACCTTGCCGGTGCCCAAAGCCACACAGGAGATGGGATCCTCAGCCATACTGACCGGTAGCTCCGTTTCTCGGGAAATACGGGTATCGAAGCCGTAAACTAAAGAACCTCCCCCAGTCATCATGATCCCCTTATTCAGAATATCTGCCGATAGTTCCGGCGGTGTCCGTTCTAAGACCTCCTTGACAGCTGCAACTATCGCCTCAATGGACTCTTCCAGGGCCTGATAACATTCCTGGGAATTTACATGAATTGTTTTGGGGAGCCCGCTGATCAAATCCCGACCGCGCACATCGATTTCGGCCTGTCCTGAGCGGCCTTCCGGAATCGCTGCCCCCACGGCTATCTTGATCTCCTCAGCCGTCCGCTCCCCTATCATGAGGTTGTGCTCACGCCGGACAAAGCGAATGATCGCTTCATCAAACTTGTCCCCGCCGACCCGAAGGCTTCGCTTAGTGACAATTCCGCCCAAAGAGAGAACGGCAATATCTGTCGTTCCGCCGCCAATATCCACGACCATGTTCCCAACCGCCCCTGAAATATCCAACCCAGCACCCAGAGCAGCCGCATACGGTTCCTCGACCACTCTCACTTTTTTAGCACCCGCCTGATAGGCCGCCTGCTTGACCGCCCGTTCCTCGACCTCTGTGACTCCAGACGGAATGCAGACCACTACATTCGTGCGAAAAAAAGGCCAGCGCCTCGCCCCCGCTTTGTCAATAAAGTATTTGAGCATCAGCTCAGTGGTCTGATAATCTGCAATCACACCGTCCCGCATGGGGCGGATCGCCACAATATTCCCCGGTGTCCGCCCCAGCATGGAGCGCGCTTCTTCGCCAACCGCGATGCGTTTGTTCGTCATCTTATCAATCGCAACGACCGATGGCTCATGGAGAACAATCCCTTTTCCTTTCACATAGACAAGGACACTCGCTGTACCTAAATCAATCCCTAAGTCAATCCCGAACATGAGCGGTGGTACCCCTTTCATCTATAGCTTGTCCCTACAAAACATCCCCGCAATAAAGAAAACTCGGCTAGTGCCGAGCCTTTGGCGACGGCAGCACCGCTAGTTTTCTTATCCCCCACAGACTTATACTTTCTGACGGGATAAAGAAAACTCGGCTAGTGCCAAGCCTTAGCGCCAGCAGAAGCCTAAGTTGCCTTATCCCCCACAGATTCATACTTCCTGTAGGGAAATACAATCTCCCCGCAGGGAGATTAATAGAGCGGACATGTTTTAATTCGTTATTTATCCGCCAATTCCTCTAGGATTGACTCTTTTTTCTTATCTATCCGATTGAAAAATACGCCTTTCGTTCAGAAGTGCACATTATTCCGTAAACTTCGCAACAAGACCTAGTTTTCCTGATACTTTTTCCTCGTCGCTTCCCCGCCGCGAATATGTCGTTCGGCTTTATTGTTCTCCAGGATGTGTTTAACTTCCATCGCTAGATTTTCGTTAATCAAAGGCAACCGTTCCGTGACGTCCTTATGTACCGTGGACTTGCTGACCCCAAAAACATCGGCCGTTTGCCGCACGGTAGCGCTGGACTCTAAAATATAATTGCCTATGTCCAGTACCCGCTTGCGAATATATTCTTGCACTTGAAGACCCCCCTTGTGCCGATTTTTTGTACATTTATATGCGAGGGGGACTAAAAAAGACATCCTAGAAGGATGTCCTGCTATTGGTAAATCATGTATTAATCCTGAAAGGCGCCATCAATCCTACCCTACCTTAAATCCAAATAATAGGGGTTGAGCTTTGTAAATGCAACAAGATCGCTTAGGGGGTTACCGATTGACCATTGTGCCATACTTCATAGTGCAACTGAGGCCGACCTTGTCCTTCACTTCCGGGGTCAAAGCCGACTTGACCTAGGGCTTGGCCTGGGCTTACAGACTGCCCTTCCTGAACCGTTAAATGCTGCAGACTGCCATAGGTCACCAGCCAGCCATCACCACAGTCCAAAGTGACGCGCTCGCCTAACAGAACATCATTGCCCGCATAGACGACCTTGCCTTCGTGCCCTGCCCGAATCACCGCCCCTTCCGGTTCAGCATAGTCCACCCCGGCATGAAACACATAGGCTTGTAGCGTGGACGAATAGTAATTCCCCAGCGAGCGCAGGATCTCGCCTTGGACAGGACACTGAAACCCGGTTGAAATCTCCGCTGATGATGCTTGCGCCTGGCCTGCAACCGCTGGCAATACCTGCTCAGTCGTTTGCATAGGAACCTGGGCTTGGTTCTGTCTCGAAGCTTGAGGCTCACTCGCCGCGCTATGCAGATAAGATAGCGTAAAAAGTATCGCAAATGCCGCTAAATATAGGCTCGCCGGTAAAACCCATTTCTTAAGGCTCATAATTCTCACCTCAAAGATAGGGTTACCCGAAGAAGGGGCAAATAAACATGGGGCAGACAAGGGAACAGTTCCCCTGTCTAATTTGTTCGTGAATGACGTCCTGTCTGTTAGTACCTCTGAGTATATTGAACCTCATTATGACGTATTCCACTATTGCATTTTTCTCAAGCTTTGAGACAATTGAAATCACCCGCATTTTTTAACGATATGTTACTATATATAAGAATTGGAAGCAGGAGAACCGTCCCCTTGCTTCCACTTGCTTACATAAGCCCTCACCGCCCCAACGTCAACAGCTTCGCCCCCGGATAATAATGGGCCAGTATCTCTGCATAGGACGTGCCCTTTTGGGCCAGGTCGTTGGCCCCATACTGGGACATGCCCACGGCATGCCCGTTTCCGTAGGTCGTAATCTTGAGTTCATCGGGTTGGATCACCCATTCGACATCCGTAGAGGCCAAGCCGAGAAGGGTTCGGAACTGGGGGGCTGGGTAGGTTCGACCCAGAACGCTTATGGTTTTCGCCCGTCCAGCCGATGTTTGGGAAAGGATCTTTAAATCCGTGCTGGAGAAAGTTTTTGGAACAGGAGACAGCCCCAGTTTCTCCGCGATCTGCTGCCGGGTAAAACTGATATGCTGGATAAACCGCTGCGGATTCTCCTCCTCGCTGCTGCGATTTTGCAGATACGGGCGGGAGGAACTCCAGACATCCTCAGCACGTTCTGTGGGCTTGCGACCACTACTGCTATGGTAGAAAGCATCAATATAATCCCCCTCGAAGACCAGAACCTTCCCGCGGGTCGCCTTGACCGCCTGTTCGATCCGGGCTCTGTAACGCCAAAAACCAAACCAACCCCAGCGCTTGCGCATGTCATTATCACTGATCCATACCTGTGTCTTTGTTGTAGTATCGACATCATACCCCGGATCCGGCTGGATGGGGTGAGCAAGGCGCTTGGCAGCATAGGTACGGGCAGTCACCGCTTGAGCGGCCAAGGCCTCCGGCTCGAACATGGCGGGCATTTCGGCGGCGACCACTCCAACCAAGTATCGCTCCAAGCCCAGGGTGTCGACCCCTCCACCTAGCATTAAGACCCGTACCTGGACATCATCTCCGGTTACCTTTTCCTTTTGCCATCTGAGCAGGCTCCAAGGTAAAATCAGCACGATACACAAGGACAAAAAGATGATCCAGGCCCATTCTTTTTTCACTCCCAGCCCCCCATCCTGTACAAGCCTTTTTCTGATTCATATGCAGCAAGTCCCAAAATCTTGCCCTCCAATGATAAAAATGGCTACATACCCCATTAAACGGTATGCAGCCATTTTTTTGTGTCTTACAAAGTAACGATTACCAGCCAGACCAGCTTAGTTTAATATGAGCATTAGTCCTCGCGCCGGATCACCCCGCCAATGCGGGTGATCTTTTCCTCGATGTGTTCATAACCCCGGTCAATGTGCTGCACGCCGCTGATTTCACTCGTACCCTCAGCAGACAGAGCTGCTAAAATCAACGCTGCCCCGGCTCGTAGATCGGCGGCCGTGACCGGTGCCCCGGTTAATTTACTGACACCCTGGACAATGGCAACGCGACCTTCGATTTTTATGTCCGCGCCCATGCGCTTTAGCTCATCGACATGCATAAAACGGTTCTCGAAAACTGTCTCTGTGACCATGCCCATCCCATGGCCTTTACTCAGAAGGGCCATAAATGGAGCCTGGAGATCCGTGGGAAATCCCGGATGAACCTGTGTCTTGATGTCAACCGCACGGTAGTGGCCCTCACTGAAGATCCGAATCCCATCATCTTCTTCCCGAAAAGGAATCCCTGCCTCTTCCATCTTGGCCAGCATCGGGTTCAAGTGATCGGAAATCACATTCTGCACCAAAACATCTCCCCCAGTAGCAGCCGCCATGAGTATGTAGCTGCCTGCTTCGATCCGATCGGGAATAATCGTATGGCTGGTGCCGGAAAGTTCTTGTACCCCATCGATCCGGATAATACTGGTGCCAGCGCCTCGAACCTTAGCACCCATTTCATTGAGAAAGTTGGCCAAGTCGACAATTTCGGGCTCTTGAGCCGCGTTCTCCAAGGTCGTTGTTCCCTTAGCCAAAACAGCGGCCATCATAATATTTTCAGTTGCCCCGACACTGGGGAAATCAAGATAGATGCGGGCTCCTCTCAAGGTTCCCCGAACATCCAGAAAACCATGATCCATGCGCACATCTGCCCCCAGAGCTTCCAATCCCTTCAAATGCCAGTTAATCGGGCGGGAGCCGATCGCACACCCACCTGGATGAGAAATGCGCACACGTCCTTCCCGAGCCAGGAGCGGCCCCATAATCACGATGGACGCCCGCATTTGGGATACGAGATCGTGAGGAGCTTCAATGTTGGCGATCTCGGCTACGTGAATTTTAAGCTGGGAGCCACTGCGCTCAACCTTAGCCCCTAAAGCCTGAATCACTTCGCCCATCAAATTGACATCCACAAGCTCCGGAACATCGTCCAGTTGAACTGGTTCCCTGGTCAACAAGCTGGCAGCAATAATGGGCAAAACTGCATTCTTGGCTCCACTTACTGTAACGGTACCTTCTAGCGGCTGGCCGCCTGTTACCACTAACTTGCTCAAGTGTTGGAGACACCCCCTACTGTTACTAAAAGTTAATTATTCGTCTTTCTTAGCCCAATTTCCTGCTTCTTCGCCCTTGTTTCTGGTTAGAACTCGGTTAATAAAACAGGCAGTGCCAAAAGGGTTTCTCCACCACGGTCGTTCATCCGCGTCAACACTTGGAGATTGATGGGATCTGAACCCGCTCGCACAGGATCCCCGAACCCCGACAAATAGCCAGAGAGCGATGTGGTTGCCCCTGAACGCGTCCACTGCAGCGGTGCTGCACCGTCCTGGGCGAAATAACGCTGAATGTCAATCCCTTCGTGAACCCGTTCTTCTAAATAAACCTGACCTCTTTGAGCCCTCACCCTAGCGGAGAAATCCAAATACCAAGGCAATAAGCTTTCTTCCTCGGCTTTACTTATCTTGCGCGAACTGCTCGCGCTCAAGGCGGAGCGCCCTACACCCATAGCCCGGATCTTCCAGTCCCACCCGGTCGGCAGGATGGTAGCCACTGAAGCTTCGTCAGATTCCGGCAACCAAACAACCACCTTAACCTCGGCCTCTGTGGAGGAACCTGCCCCAGAACCCAGTAGAAGGGCTTGTCTCCTGCTCAGTCCCGAAGTATCGAGTGGAATCATAAATGACTGCAACAACAACAGCATGCCCAAAACAAGACCTAAAGTCCCTGGAAACACACCTTTTAGCCAGTCTACACCGCAAAATCCCAACACCTCATTATACCTGGAGTTCAACACAAAACAACACTCTTTTCTTTTATCCAAGCGTTTAAGACTCCCACTTCTATAAGTGGGAGTGGGAATTCTGTTCTCTGCTTCGGTGACGATAGTCTCCAGTGGAGAGTATCGCCGAGCCGCCTTTCGCAATAGAAACACTTAGCGGCGACGGAGGTAGACTCCACCCTTCAGCGCGATAGCGTTCGTTAAAGGCTAAGCGCTTTCGGCGAAAGTGTCCACTGGACACTTTCGTCACCGAAGTCTCGATGTTCAGCTTTAGCTGAACGAGTTCACTGATAATAGTAGTGTTGCCAAAGACTCACAAAGAAAACCCTAAGCAGAACGTAGAGAAAGACCCCAAATGGGGTCTTTCTCTACTTAGTTCATAAATACGCATTCCGGTTTGTTTTTCGGTCAATCGCCGCCTTAGCCTTAGCCTCAGTGCTGCTTGGCTTCGTCTTCAGCGGCGCTGATCCGGGCAAGGGCTTTTCTTAAGGCCAGCTCCGCCCGCCGAACATCGATTTCGCCGGTCCGCATAGACAGACGCTTCTCCGCCCGTTCCTTCGCAGCTAAGGCCCGCGCCAAGTCGATCATTCCTCCTGGCTCAGCCGTTTCAGCTAAAACCGTCACTTGATTGTCCGCTACTTCTACAAACCCTCCTGAAATCGCCAGGCGCTGGGTACTACCGTCTTTGGTGTAGCGCATGACCCCCACATTCAATCCGGCGATCAGGGGAGCATGGTTTGGAAGAATACCGAGTTCGCCCGCTTCGCTTGGCAATACCATAAACTCCACATCGTCTTTCAGGACATTCCCTTGAGGAGAAACGACGCGCAGTGCAAACGTTCCCGCCATAGCTTACGCCCCCAATGTCTTGGCTTTTTCCATAGCCTCGTCAATAGTACCGACCATAAGGAAGGCTGCTTCCGGCAGATTATCATGTTTGCCATCGACAATTTCCTTAAAACCGCGAATGCTTTCTTTAAGTGGAACGTATTTACCCGGTTGACCTGTAAAGGCTTCGGCCACATGGAAGGGCTGAGAGAGGAAGCGCTGGATCTTCCGGGCCCGGGATACGATGAGTTTCTCTTCTTCAGACAATTCATCCATACCGAGAATCGCAATGATATCCTGCAGTTCCTTATACCGTTGGAGAATCTGCTGTACCGCCCGCGCGACTTGGTAGTGCTCCTCGCCCAGGATGCCAGGGGACAGGATCCGGGAGGTTGAATCCAAGGGATCCACCGCAGGATAAATCCCAATCTCCGCAATCTGGCGTGACAGAACCGTGGTCGCGTCCAAGTGGGCAAAGGCCGTCGCCGGGGCAGGGTCTGTCAAATCGTCAGCCGGCACATAAATGGCCTGAACTGAAGTGATGGAACCTTTCCGAGTGGAAGTAATCCGTTCCTGAAGCGCACCCATTTCCGTAGCCAGAGTAGGCTGATAACCAACGGCAGAAGGCATGCGGCCCAACAGCGCGGAAACCTCGGAACCGGCCTGAGTGAAGCGGAAGATGTTATCAATGAAGAGTAGCATATCCTTGCCCTGCTCGTCACGGAAGTACTCAGCCAGCGTCAACCCGGTAAGACCGACTCGCAGACGGGCACCCGGCGGTTCATTCATTTGTCCGAACACCATGGCCATCTTGTCAATAACACCGGACTCTTTCATCTCGTTCCAGAGGTCATTCCCCTCGCGGGTACGCTCCCCTACGCCGGCAAAGACTGAGAGCCCACCGTGCTGCTTGGCAATATTGTTAATGAGTTCCTGGATTAAAACGGTCTTGCCGACACCAGCTCCCCCGAACAGTCCGATCTTCCCGCCTTTAGCGTACGGGGCTAACAGGTCAACAACCTTGATCCCCGTTTCGAGTATACGTTCGGATGCGTCTTGATCCACAAACTTGGGAGCGGGCCGATGAATGGGATAATGGGTATCTGACGTCACAGGCTCCCCACCGTCGATCGGTTCACCCAGGACGTTAAACATCCGGCCTAACGTCACCGAGCCCACGGTCACTGTAATCGGGGCACCCGTACTCTCTGCAGCCATTCCGCGCGTAAGACCGTCCGTTGAGGACATGGCTACGCAGCGAACCGTATCATTTCCCAAATGCTGAGCTACTTCTAGGGTGATGTTGATTTTCCGTTCAGGTGCCATGACCTTGATCGCACTATAGATTTCCGGCAGTTCCTCAGGAGCAAACTCCACGTCAACAACCGGACCCAGAACTTGGACAATCTTTCCGACAATCACTCGTTACTTACCTCCTTCTTGGGCATCTCCGGCAGCCTACTCTAAAGCAGCGGCTCCTCCGACAATCTCAGAAATCTCTTTCGTAATGGCCGCCTGCCGGGCTCTGTTCATCGCCAGAGTCAGTCGGTCAATCATCTCTTTGGCGTTGTCAGTCGCCGAGCCCATCGCTGTCATCCGTGCCCCCTGCTCACTCGCTTTGCTCTCTAATAACGCACGAAAGATCAGTATCTCAACGTACTTTGGCAGCAAGCGAGCAATGATATCCGCAGGCGAGGGCTCGAATATATATTGCCTTCCCAGCTTACCTTCCGGTTGTTCGATAGGAAGGAGTTTCAGCATCGTGGGTTTCTGTTGGATGGCATTGATAAACTCCGCATAAATTAAATGAACCTCATCCAGTTCTCCATCTTGATAGAGCCGAATTACTGCCTCGGCAATGTTTTTAGCCTGACCGTAGCTGGGGTCATCACCGAGCCCGATAAATTCAGTGATGAGATTTGCCTTACGACGGAAAAAATCCCGTCCTTTCCGGCCGACGGCTACCAATCCCGAACTGCGACTCTCTTCCTGGATGATACTGTCCGTCATGCGGATTAGGCTGGCGTTAAAACCCCCACACAAGCCGCGATCCGATGTTACCAGGATGTACCCTAGCTTCTGGACAGGCCGCTTTTCCAAAAGGGGATGACTGACATCCACCTGGGCTTGGGCGAGCCGGGCCAGCACCGCTTGCAGCTGGCGGGCATAGGGGCGGGCAGCGATAACTTTCTCCTGCGCCTTGCGCAGTTTGGCTGCAGCCACCATTTTCATCGCCTTCGTGATCTGCTGCATGTTGCGCACGCTGCGGATCCGCCGACGAATATCGCGTACTCCTGCCACTGTCACCGACTCCTTTACTAGGCTATAAAACCTTGTTTGAATTCCTGGATGGCCTTTTCGATGTGCGCTGACAACTCATCGGAAAGGACTTTCTTCGTCCGGATCTCAGTCAAGATATCAGCCTTGACGGAGCGCATGAAGCGCAGGTATTCTTCTTCAAATTTCAAAATGTTTTCCACCGAAATGTCATCGACAAGCCCTTTCACAGCCGCAAAGATAACGATAACTTGCTCTTCAACCGGCATCGGTTGATACTGGGCCTGCTTGAGAATCTCCATCGTACGCTGTCCGCGATTAAGACGCATTTGCGTCGCCTTATCCAGGTCTGAACCGAACTGGGCAAAGGCTGCCAGTTCACGGTATTGGGCCAAGTCCAGGCGGAGTTGACCTGCGACCTGTTTCATCGCTTTAATTTGGGCCGAGCCGCCGACGCGGGATACGGAAAGACCGACGTTGATGGCCGGACGGAAGCCCGAATAGAACAAGTCCGCTTCCAAGAAAATCTGGCCGTCCGTAATGGAAATCACGTTCGTCGGAATATAAGCCGACACGTCTCCAGCCTGGGTCTCAATGATCGGTAAGGCCGTCATGGATCCGCCGCCAAGCTCAGGCGCAAGTTTCGCAGCCCGTTCCAAAAGGCGGGAGTGCAAATAAAATACGTCTCCTGGATACGCTTCGCGTCCGGGAGGGCGCTTCAGAAGCAGTGAGAGTTCACGGTAAGCCACAGCCTGTTTGGACAGGTCATCATAGATAATCAGAACATGCCTGCCATTGTACATAAACTCTTCACCCATGGCGCAACCGGAATACGGAGCAATATAAACCATGGGAGCCGGTTCAGATGCAGTCGCCGCGACGACAATACTATAATCCATGGCGCCGTGTTCTTCCAGCTTCTTCACAACACCAGCCACCGTCGAAGCCTTCTGTCCGACCGCTACATAAATGCAGATTACATCCAAGCCCTTTTGGTTAATGATGGTATCAATGGCTACGGCCGTTTTTCCGGTTTGGCGGTCGCCAATGATGAGTTCCCGTTGCCCCCGACCGATTGGCACCATGGCGTCAATCGCTTTTAGGCCCGTTTGCAGCGGCTCATGCACGGACTTACGCGACACAACGCCGGGAGCATTCGACTCTATGGAACGAAACTTTGTGGTCTGAATTTCGCCCTTGCCGTCAATCGGTTGGCCCAGGGCATTCACGACACGACCGATCATGGCCTCTCCAACTGGAACTTCCACGATGCGACCCGTACGTTTAACCTGATCCCCCTCTTTGATAGCCGTGTACGGTCCGAGGATAACGCAGCCGATGTTGTCCTCTTCAAGGTTCATCGCCATGCCATAGACTCCTCCTGTAAATTCCAGGAGTTCCCCAGACATGGCTTTCTCCAAGCCATAAACGCGGGCAATCCCGTCCCCAACTTGGATAACGGTGCCTACGTCAACAACTTCAACCGCGCTTTCATAGCGCTCTATCTGTTGTTTTATGATCGAACTTATTTCTTCCGGACGTAAGTTCATCCTCTTATTTCACCCCTATTCCCTGAGGTTCTGCGCTTGTATTTCTACGCAATTCTAGTTTCATACGTTCGAGCGCATGCTTAATCGTTCCATCCATCACGCGATCGCCGACTTGAACCAAGACCCCGCCGACCAGTTCAGGGCGCAACTCACTCACCAGACGCACGGATTTTCCGGTCATCCGGCTGAGTTCGGCCTTGAGCCGCTCTGTTTGATTCGGTGTCAAGGTCACCGCAGTCGCTACTTTAGCCTCGATAATCTGACGCGCTTCATCGGCTAAGTGACTAAATTCGCGCCGAATCAAGGGCAAAAAATTCTGTCTGCGGCGATCGATGAGCAGATAGAGAAAATGCCGCATCACATCACTGAGCTGCCCGACAAGAAGCTTGTCCATCAACGCTTTCTTTTCCGTCAGAGAAATGTGCGGATGATATAAGACCTGTTGAACCCCTTCTTGTTCTTGAATGAACTGTGTCAGCTCTGTCAATTCCCGATCAATCTGATCCAGCGACGTCTCTCGGGCAATCTCGAACAAGGCTTGGGCATACCGGCGTGCTAAGGCACCGCTTTGCATTACATTTCCCCTACCTCTTGAATGAATTGCTCAATGAGCTGCTCTTGACCGACATAATCGAGTTTTTGATGGATCAGTCGTTCAGCAACCGCTACGGACAAGTCAGCAACCTGGGCCTTCACGTCGGCGATCGCGCGATCCCGCTCTCGTTGAATGTCTGCTAAAGCAGACACTTTCAGTTTCTCCGCCTCTTCGCGTGCACCGGCCAAAATCTCAACTGCCCGCTCTTCTCCAACCTTCGAAGCTCTGGAGATTAGTTCCTGGGCTTCTTGCCGGGCTTTCTTCATTTCCTCTTGGTATTCACGCTTTATTTGTTCAGCTTGCTGCCTTTCCTTTGCTGCTTGGGCTAAAGTCTCCTCAATGCCTTGCCTGCGCTTTTCCATAACATTCATGAGTGGAGTCCAGGCAAACTTGCTTACAACCCAAACAAGCACCAGGAAAGACAAAACCTGGGCAACAAGCGTATAGTTGATTACCATGGGATTTCCCATGTCTACCCCCCTCTCAAGGCTGGTTCGTCCAGGGATGACCTTTTCAAGGGGGAACTTCCGTCCCCCCTTGCTACGACGGGTGCGAACATCCGTGTTTGCAGTCTTACTTTAGATAGAGCAAAAGACCGACGACCCAAGCCAAGAGCGGCAAGGCTTCAATCAAACCGACTCCGATGAACATTGTCCCCTGAAGGGAACCTTTGGCCTCTGGTTGACGAGAAATACCTTCCACCGTTTTGCTAATAACATTACCATTTGCAAGTGAAGCTCCAAGTGCTGCTAAACCAACAGCAATACCTGCACCAAGTGCAGCTGCAGCAGATGCATCCATAAGAGTATCCTCCTTTCAATAATCCCCAAAATCATAAATTATTCCCTCAGCGCTTTGCACTGAAAATCATCTGTAGTTGCGCTTTTGAACACCGTCTCAGTGAGACTCCGAGACAGCCTGAGCTACATAGGCCGTCGTGAGTACCGTGAATACGAAAGCCTGAATCGCCCCGACAAAGATGCTAAAGCCCAGCCAAATGGTGTCTGGAATGACACCCGGCAATACCCAGATTCCCGGAAGCATTAAAATAACTTTGATGAGTATCTCCCCGGCAAAGATATTGCCAAAGAGACGGAAAGCCAGCGTCATGGGCTTAGACAAAATATCGATGGCGTGAATCGGTAAGAAAACCGGATAGGGTTCAATGAAATGATGGAAGTAGTGAACTCCTTTATTCTTAATCCCCATGGCAATCACAATAATAATTGTCATGATCGCCAAAGCCAGCGTGGTATTGATGTCTGCCGTCGGGGACATCATACTTGCCCCTTCAAAAATCTTGTTTAGTTGGGCTGTCTCCACATGAAAATACTCGAAGGCATTAAATGTAAGATTCGGTAAAAGGCCAAGCATGTTGGAAAAGAAAACAAACACGATGAGCGTGAGCAGGTAGCCAAACAATGGACGGGCCTTATCGAGTTCCATATTGTCAGAGATCAGCTTGAGAACAAAATCCACAATCCATTCTAGGATATTCTGCATTTTGCCTGGTTTACCGCTCGTCAGCCGCTTTACTCCAAGAAAGATAAAGATCAACATCAGCGCCATGGCAATCCAGGTCATCACTAAGGTTCGACCATTGAAGGACATGCTCCCTAAATACCAAAGAACTGTTTCCTCGTGCACCTCTTTAATCACCCCTTTCCGTGAGAATATGACGGCGAACATAAGAGATTAGGGATATGAGCAAGCCTGCCGCTAGTCCCACTGCCAGATCCGGGAGCCAGCCGTTCTGAAAGCGGGCAATTCCGACTACCACTGAAGTAACCACCCCAAGGCGCGCAAAAAAGCTTCGGCGCATCCTGGCTACTGCCTGGCGCATTTCTAAATCTACGCTGCGCCGCGTGTCACGAAATAGCCACGCCGAATTAAAAAAACCCAACCAATAACCCGCCACCGCGCCCAAAAGCTGCTCTCTTCCCGTAATAGCAATACCAAGAAACAGAGTAGCCATGCCCGCCCAAAAAGCCACGGTATTACTTCTCATCGTCGGTCATCCCCAGTGCTTTCAAAGCATAAGCAAAATAAAACCCGCTCAAGACCATGCCGCCGAACATCAACAAAAGCTGCAGCCAGGGTGAGGTATTTAAGAGCCGATCCAAATAACGACCCAAGTAAAAACCTCCCATGACCAGTCCGGCGAAAGTGGCGGGAATGCTAGTACCCAGGGATACTGCTTTAATCCGAGCGCTTAGGCCTTCTTTCATCTCAAACCCCTCAAACCACTCACAATCTCTTATTCGCCGTTCAAGCCCTAATTCCTGCATTTAAGCCGAAAAAAAACTCTGTTTTTCTCTATACTGTCTATTTTCCACAACTATGCGTATTCCTATGCATTATCTCGCTTTAGATCCGATGGCTCCTGATATAGTCTATTATTCGGGAGGCTGCCCTGCCATCTCCATAGGGATTCAGGGCCTGCGCCATCTTAGAATATGCGGCTTGGTTCGCTAAAAGGGTGCGTAATTCATGTAATACTCCGTCATAGGATGTTCCGGCCAAGGCTACGGTTCCGGCTGCTACCGCCTCTGGCCGCTCCGTTGTATCTCTCACGACCAGAACCGGTTTGCCTAACGAAGGCGCCTCTTCCTGAATCCCTCCAGAATCGGTTAGCAGCAAATACGCTGCTGCCATCAGATTGACAAACGGCTCATAATCTAAAGGCTCAATGAGATGGACCCTGGGGTGCCCCCCAAGGACTTCATTCACGGTCTCCCGCACTCTCGGATTCTTGTGCACCGGAAAGAGGACATAACTGTCAGGGAACTCATTGAGCGTCGTGTTTAAGGCCTGGTAAATCTGGCGCATCGGCTCTCCTAAGTTTTCCCGCCGGTGTGTCGTCACCAAAATCATACGTCGTCCCGCTTCCGCTGCAAAGATCCCCTTAAGTTCCGAATTGTCAAATTCGTAGTCTGGACGCACTGTAGCCAGAAGCGCATCGATTACGGTGTTACCCGTCACCACAATGCGTGCGGGCGTGACTCCCTCCCGTAGCAGGTTTTGCCGCGCTGTCTCGGTCGGGGCAAAATGGATGTCGGCTAACGGTCCCGCCAGCTTGCGGTTCATCTCTTCTGGAAACGGCGAATACTTGTTTCCGGTTCTCAGCCCTGCCTCTACATGTCCGACCGGAATCTGAGCGTAAAAAGCCGCTAGCGCCGCTGCAAACGTGGTTGTCGTGTCCCCGTGCACCAAAACCAGATCCGGGCGTTCCTTCTGGATTATCTCATATAACCCATTGAGGGCGCGTGTGGTAATCTCGGCTAGGGTCTGTCCCTGTTTCATCAGGTTGAGGTCAACGTCCGGGACAATCTGGAACAGGTTCAATACTTGGTCAAGCATCTCCCGGTGCTGGGCGGTTACCGCTACCCGGCAGCGGATACCCGGAGCGCTTTGTAGCGCCTTGACCACAGGGGCCATTTTGATCGCTTCCGGACGGGTACCAAACACCACCATCACGTTTAGTTGGTCCTTCATAACGCTCCACTTCTTAACGGCTCCCGCACCAATCCCGCTTCGAGAGACAGCTCCCGCGCCAAGGAGTCAGGGTAGGGGACCTGATAAATAATGCGCCGGATCCCGGCATTAATGAGAAGTTTGGTACAGAGAACGCACGGTTCCACAGTCGTGTAAATGTCCGCCCCTTCAAGCGCAACCCCATGTTTGGCGGCCTGGATCAAGGCATTCTGTTCCGCATGCACCGCCCGACAGATTTCCGTCCTCTCCCCAGAGGGGATCCCCAGCTGCTGCCTAAGGCAGCCGACCTCCGCACAGTGTTTCAACCCGCTCGGGCTTCCGTTGTACCCTGTGCTCAAAATCTGTTTGTCCTTGACAATCACTGCGCCGACTTGCCGCCTCAAACAAGTGGATCGCCCTGAGATCACCTCAGCGAGCTGCATGAAATAATTATCCCAGCTCGGGCGTTCTTGCGCGCTCATTACTTGGTACCGAACAGCCGGTCTCCGGCATCCCCAAGCCCTGGAACAATGTAGCCATGGTCATTCAACTGTTTGTCTATCGCTGCGACGAAAATATCCACATCCGAATGGGCTTCCTCGACAGCCTTAATCCCCTCCGGCGCGGCGATTAAACACATCAGCTTGATGCTACGGGCTCTCCGTTCTTTCAAAAAAGTAATCGCAGCGCTCGCCGATCCTCCGGTCGCCAGCATCGGGTCAATCACGATCAGATCCCGCTCCTCTACATCCGGGGGCAGCTTGCAGTAATACTCCACAGGCTGCAGGGTTTCAGGATCGCGGTAGAGCCCAACATGCCCAACTTTTGCCGCAGGAATGAGCCTGAGCATTCCATCAACCATCCCCAGGCCGGCACGCAGGATCGGCACAAGCCCCACTTTGCGTCCGGCAATCATTTTTGTTGTGGCTGTAGCCACCGGGGTCTCGATCGCCACTTCCTGCAGCGGAAAATCCCGCGTCACTTCGTAGGCCATGAGCATAGCGACTTCTTCCACAAGGTCACGAAAATCCTTCGAACCCGTGTTTTTATCCCGAATGAGCGCTAGTTTGTGCTGGATTAACGGATGATCCAATATATGTACGTTTGCCATACGTTCCTCCCATTGTCACGGTATGATTTAGTCCAAATCGGAATAGAGCGGGAACTCCGCACAGAGTGCGGCTACGATCTTTCGGGCCTCTTCCCGCTTCTCCTCGTCATTTTGTGCTTCAAGTGCCAGATTAATCGCCCTCGCGATGCGCTGCATCGCCTCCGGTGTCATTCCTCGAGTCGTCACGGCGGGGGTGCCTAAGCGAATGCCGCTTGTGACCAGAGGGCTGGCAGGGTCAAACGGGATGGTGTTCTTGTTGACCGTGATCCCCACTTCATCGAGAATATGCTCCGCTTCTTTGCCTGTCAAGCCTTTGGAACGGACATCGACAAGCATGAGGTGGTTGTCCGTGCCACCCGAGACGATCCGGAATCCCTCTTCCTGTAAGGCATTGGCCAGAGCCCCCGCGTTATCAAGAAGCCGCTTTTGGTACGCGTTGAACTCCGGGCGCAGCGCTTCGCCGAAAGCGACCGCTTTCGCCGCAATCACATGCATAAGCGGCCCACCTTGGGTTCCGGGGAAAATCGCCTTGTCAATCGCCTTCGCATATTGGGCCTTACAGAGAATCAGTCCACCCCGAGGGCCGCGCAAGGTCTTATGCGTCGTAGAGGTGACGAAATCAGCATAGGGCACCGGGCTCGGATGCAGGCCTGCAGCGACGATCCCAGCGATATGAGCCATGTCCACCATAAGATAGGCCCCAGCTTCATCCGCTATTTCCCGCAGGGTTTTAAAATCAATCTCACGCGGATAAGCACTCGCTCCCGCGACGATCATCTTCGGTTTATGCTCGCGCGCCAGAGCCCTCACTTGTTCATAGTCAATGCGCTCTGTTTCTTGATCCACTCCATAGGGAATAAATTTGAAGTAAATCCCCGAAAGATTGACTGGGCTGCCGTGGGTCAAATGCCCACCATGTGCCAGGTTCATTCCGAGAACCACATCACCAGGCTTCAGCATAGCAACGTAGACCGCAATGTTGGCCTGAGCACCGGAATGAGGCTGGACGTTGGCATGCTCGGCACCGAAGATCGTCTTAACCCGTTCGCGGGCCAACTCCTCCACGATATCCACATTCTCGCAGCCGCCATAATAACGTTTGCCCGGATAGCCTTCTGCATATTTGTTGGTGAGTACGGAGCCCTGAGCTGCCATTACTGCCCGGCTGACAAAGTTCTCGGAAGCGATGAGTTCGATCTTGTTTCTCTGCCGATTTTCCTCAAGCTCAATCGCCCGGGCCACCTCCGGATCCTGCGGGGCAACCCATTGCCTTATGTAGTCCATTCGTTCCACTCCTTACTTAATCGTTAAGGTATTCAGAATTCAGGAGTCGGAATTCAGAATGGCTCTGGACGTAACCCGTTTACTCATTCTGTCTCCTGCCTCCTGACTCCTGATGTCACGGGTAAACGGCCCGTTTCCCGCCGATCAAACGCGGTCGGGTGCGGGCTGTCGTCAAATGGGCGCGGCCCAGCGTATTCGCCGCTAGGCGAATCGGGACAACCACTGGTTTCAAATGCATGCCAATGAAGGTATCCCCAATATCAATCCCCGCATGTCCTTGAATCTGCTCAATCATGACGGGCCGATCCGACGTTTCCCACGTCTTGACCGCCATTGCCCCTCCCGCATGCAGGGCAGGAAGAACCGTAACCGGTTCCAGCCGGTAATAGTCCACACATTCTTCCTCCACCACCAACGCCCTGTTGATGTGTTCACAGCCCTGAACCGCCAAAAAAATCCCTTGCTGCTTTGCCCAGCGCCTGAGCGGATGAAGGAGCACCTCTGCCACATCCGGGCTGCTCCCTTGCCCAATCCGCTCGCCGACCACTTCACTGGTACTGCATCCCAAAACCAGCACCTGTTTGGGGTGCAAATTGGCCTGTAGGAAAAACTCCGGCAGCACTTTCTCCCAGACTTGGGCTAATTCTTTAAGAAAACTTCCCACCGCGTCAGGCATCATAAATAACCTCCCAAATCCCGTCAACATGCGACCCTCCGTCTACAACTTTTCTCCCCGTTCAATAGCCGTAATCAATTCCACCCGTCGGGCATGCCGCCCGCCCGCGAACTTGGTGGCTAAAAAAACATCAACAATATCTAAGGCTAGCCCGACACCCGTTACTCGTCCGCCAAGTGCCAAAACATTGGCATTGTTGTGTTCGCGGGCCATCCGAGCGGAGTAGGCCTCGGTACAGACGGCTGCCCGGATACCTGGAACCTTGTTCGCGGCCATGGAGATTCCCAGGCCGGTCCCACAGATGACAATCCCTAACTCGGCGGATTTTGTTGTCACCGCTTCGCCAACCGCAAACCCATATCTCGGATAGTCCACGGATTCCAGGGAATCCGTTCCTGTATCGAGCACTTCTATCCCTTTATTTTTGAGGTGTATTTTGATGGCTTCTTTTAATTCATAACCGCCGTGGTCTGCCCCTAGTGCTATTTTCACACACTCCACCCCCGACTGACTAATTTCTACATTGCTCAAATAATCCCTGCAAATTAAAACAAAAATTCGATGTGGTTCTTCAGGATAGTTTGGCCTTTCTTAAGTAATCTATGCCCGTTTCCCCGCTTATCGCCCTCTGAGTGCGTCCTTAGCCCCCTCTAGGTATTCAGCAATTTGGAGGGCACAGGCCCTGTACTCCGCAACACTGCCCCCCCAGGGGTCACACACATCCGTTTCTGAAACTGCCCAGGTAGCTAAACGGCGGATTTTTTTGGCAAACTCCGGATACTCTTCCTGTAACATCTGTTCCTGACTCTTCGTCATCGGAATGATAAAATCTGCTTCCAAAATCATACTTCGTGAAAACCGTCGAGCGCGGTGACGCGACAGATCAAAGCCCCGTTCCCTCATCACCTCGATAGCCTGGGGGCTGGCTTCTTTGCCATCCCAAGCCCCAAGCCCGGCTGAACTTACCTTCACCTCAGAACCCAAAATCTCTGCGGCCAAAGCTTCCGCCATGGGGCTACGGCAAGTATTGCCTGTGCAGACAAAAAGCAACTTCCGCGCTCCGTTCTCTCGTTCCTGTTGCCTATCTCGCCTATGCTTGTCCACCACACACTTCCCCCTCGCTAAGATTGAAGCCAATGCCAGCACCATATAGTATTACCTCTCCGAACAGAATCGCAAGCACTTTCAAAAAAATATTTTAAAACCGATAAGCACTAAGGCTAATCCACCCAACAACTCTACTCGCTCCCCCGCCCAGGAGCCGAGAAGGCGGCCGAGCACTAAGCCCATAAGTGTCATCAATCCTGCAATTCCACCTATAATCAAAACGGTCCAACCAATATTGCTACCCAAAGCTCCCAAAGAAAAGCCGACACTTAAAGCATCAAGGCTGACACTCGCCGCCAGGGCATAGATTCCAGCCCCTTGCAACGCTACCCCTTTCGAAAACTTTCCCCGCCGCATCTTCTCGCGTGCTTGAGAAAGGGGATACCTTTGCGCCTCGGGCCTCAGCACGCCGACAAGCATCCGCACTCCAAGCCACACTAGGATCAAGGCTCCCACGGCCTTGGCGATATTCCCTAAGAACATACCCAGTGCCTGCCCTGCAGCCAGGCCTACCAGCGGCATAAAGACATGAAATACGGCTACGACAAAGGAAAGGCGCACGACCATCGCTCTTCTAATTCCAGCCAATCCGATGGCCAAGGCCATAGAAAAGGCGTCGGCACCCAAAGCCACGGCGATCACCGTAATCCAGCCTAGGTTCAAGAGGCATGCCTCCTCGAAGTTTTCTGGGGTTATATCATCGGGATGCTCAGCGGCACCTGCTTCACCCCGGACGCATCCAGGCCAAACTTGCTTCCCCTGCTCGGTTTGGAGGCGGGATGCCTGCCAAATTCGCCAGAACTCTTATCCTCGCAGTGGAATGGCGAATTTGGCACGATAGTCTCCGGTGGAGAGTATCGCCGAAGCCGCCACCATCAAAGGATGACCTTCCGGCTGAGGATGTACCCCTCGGACCCTAACCGAGCCTGGAACAGCAAGTTTGGTCTACAAGCGATCCGGGTGAGCGTGGTGCCGCGTAGTGTTCCCACCCCAGGAACCCCTTAACCCGAATTTGAGCCGAGACAATCGTTTAGTCTGCTCTTTCATAGGGTCAGTCTGACTCCTGACTCCTGACTCCTGAC
>JAIMKP010000004.1 GCA_020692355.1 Desulfosporosinus sp. | reverse complement strand
CAGAGGTTTTTAAGCACAACCCAATAAGATATTCAATCCTCAAAACACCTCATCATCTTCACATTCGATTTCATCCGGCTCCTCCGGCTTGGGCACATAATCGGGTGAACTGGCTTCAGCTCGTTCAAAAACCTCAGCTGGCATGTGGCTACCCCCTCCCCAGGACGTGTTCCTGCGAACATTATACCACACATACTCATGTTCTTTCAAACATTTATTTATGTTCATTTGATAGCTATAGGCAGAATCCTGGCGAAAGATGCTCTGGGTCTGATCGTAAAAAGCCTCTGCAGGCCGCAGAGGCTCTTCATTTGGCAATACGAGTTCGCTGTGCTTTTATAGATCATTTTCGGGCCATTATGCACATAAGCATAGGTATTATGGCTTATCGGTTTGGCGACAATACCCAGGAATTGCTATCCCTCCAAGGGTACTTAAACGGCTCCTTACTTTTTCTCGGGCTTGACCGGGGTATACCCTTGGTTTAAGACCTCCTCATAATAATCGAAGACCTTGTCCTGGAGCTTTTCCACACAGTCCGGACAGACACAGTAGCAAACTTTTTCCGGAGTTCCCTCATCGGTAGGGGCATAAGAACAG
Source organism: Desulfosporosinus sp. (assembly GCA_020692355.1). Classification (GTDB taxonomy): domain Bacteria; phylum Bacillota; class Desulfitobacteriia; order Desulfitobacteriales; family Desulfitobacteriaceae; genus JAJZPA01. The sequence goes on along the minus strand of JAIMKP010000004.1, from coordinate 116,250 downwards.
AACGCAAATACTTCTGTTTCCTTGCCACAGATTTCACAGGTTTCACAAGGGACATTCGGTTCCAGGTTCTTCTCAATGTGCTCAACACAATCAGGGCAGACACAATAGCAGACTTTCTTTTCCTCGCTTTCACTCTGTTGCGTCTTACAGAACGCATGCACATTTTCGGTTGTACCACAATAGATACACCTACCACACAAGACACTCTCATCTGTTTCCATGAACGAACCCCCTTCAGCATCTTCAGCATCTTCAGCATCTTCAGTTCTGATCTTACTGAAACCCAGAACAACCCAATCCATTCATGATCATATTCTCGAAGTTGTGAATTTTTCCTGCCAATTTCCAGGATTTTGATCAAAAAATCGTTACAACTGGGCAAAAGAAAACAGGAATAACATGTCACCTTGAAGAAACCTTAAAACCCGAACCTTGAAACCAACCCTAAAATGAAGGATTCACTTCATGAAGAAGACCGCCCAGCGACACTCAACACACTCCCAGGAAGACGTGCGTTTGCGGAATGACCCGTACATCCTTGAGCTTATCCAGAAAATACGCTTGCCACATCAGCACCTGACTCGGTTCCGGGGCTATTAGGCCGTTCTTTTCCGTCAAGGGCTGCAGAACGGTCGTTATCGTCGGATCGACACGGGCAATCAAGTCCCGCGCCTTCTCCAGATCCTCAAGGATGTTCTCTTTGTGCACTACAATTTTAACAAAGACTTCCTTGTCAAGGCTACGCCGGAGAAACTCTTCGTGCTTGGCCCAAAAGGTCTGCCCCCCGAAAGGCAGCTTGATGTCCATGCTGATGAAGTCCACCCAAGGCAGTATTCGGCTCAATGGCTCCGGCAGTGTGCCGTTTGTTTCTAAATAAACAGGGAAGCCCTCACCCTTAACCCGGGGCAACAAATCCGCCAGTTCCGCCGCCCAAAGCAGCGGTTCGCCTCCGGTCACGCTTAAAGAATGATAGCCGCTTAAATCAAAGGCTTGCAACAGGGTGAAAAGCGCTTCCACAGAAATCGGGTTGTCCACAAAGTCAAATACCTGCGAACCGGGCATCCGCTCCAAGCGTAGACTGGGAAAGCTTTCTGTCGGTGTGTCACAGTAAGGGCAGGTCAAATTGCACCTGGGCAGGCGGAGAAAAATCTGCCGCACCCCAACATAGGGCCCTTCTCCTTGAATCGAAGAAAAAATCTCCGTCACCGGCAGCACCGTCATTACTGAACCCCCCGGACTTTACAACGCGCCGAGCGCATGGATCGAACTTCCTCACAGTAGCGTATCGCCACCGCTTCTCCGAAACCCAAGACATCCTCCACGTGAAAATTCGCCAAGCCAATCGTCGGCACCGGCGTATTCTGATCGGAAACATTGAGTCCGCAGTGAATGAGGGTAGAAACCGGAGAAAGCGTACTTATGCTCACTGAAAGCTTCCGTTCTTCTTCAAATAGGTCATCACCGTCCCGCCGTAGCGTCCTGATGCCACGTTTCTCCAGTTCCTCTTTGATCATGGCGATGAGCAAACGCTGCCGGATGATCGTCTTTTCCAAATCCATTTCAAAGTGCTCCACGATAAAGTGCAGCATGTCCTCACTGTAGATCCAGTCTTCGGCCCGTACATCTTCCATATCTACCATCTCGTCCTGATCTACCCGGCAGGGTCCCCGAAAAACCACCAGGCTGTCTCCCCGCACACCGAAGCTCCTATATGCGAACAGCGAGCGCAACTGACTCCCATCGTATCCTAATGTCTTTTGCTGCACAAAGTAGTCCATAGGTATCCCTCTCTTATCTATCAAATATTTCTTCGACCACTTCGCGGGCATCTTGGGCGAGCAAGGCCCGTTTCAAACGCCGACAGCTTTCACAGACCCCACAGAGCCGCTCCCCGTCCTCGTAACAACTCCAAACGTACCGAAGCGGTACTCCCAGGCGCAGCCCTTCTTGAACGATCTCCGCCTTTGTCAAACGTGCGGTGGGACTGACCACGGTCACTTTTTCGAGCGTAGAATAAGCCAGGGACCGATTGATCGCCTCCATAAATTCCTCCGAATTGTCGGCAAAGGTGGCCGCTTCCTCCCTGTTAAATCCCGTAATCAGGGAACACGGTTCACCGAGGTTCTCGGCAAACACGGCAGCCACATTGAGAAACAGTCCGTTCCGGTTCGGAACCCAAACGCTGTTGGCACTCTGTTGAGCATGTCCCATATCATCCAATTCGGCCCAGTCCAGACACGGCAAATTCGCCTCACGGTTAACCAGGGCTGTCCGTGTTTGCTCCTCCAAGAAGGGCAAAGCAATCACCCGGTGCGCCAGGCCATAATGCGCAGCAATGCGGCGGGCTGCCGCAATCTCCTTCTCCGTAGCCCTTTGTCCGTAAGCAAAAGTGAGCGCCATCTGAACAGACCCTTCCCTTTCCAGAAACAAGGCGAGCGCCACCGTTGAGTCCAATCCACCCGAAAGCAAAACAATTCCGGCCATCCGCTCAATCCTCCTTGTACATAGCCCAAGTCTCCGGAGATTCATACACTTTGACCCAGGCGATACTCTTTTGCGCAAGGGGCAAGTCCCTCTTTATTTCCTGGAACAAGAACCGTGCCAGGTTTTCCGCCGTTGGGTTGACTCCCTTCGGACCGAAAAAAGGAAAATCGTTAAGCAGGCTATGGTCTAATACCTTAAGGCTTTGGGCCAAGACCGATTTGATCTCCCCAAAATCAACCAACATGCCTAACCTGTCCAATTCCGGGCCCTCTACAACAACCTCCACATTCCAGCGATGGCCATGCAGATTCGCACATTTTCCTTGGTAATCTCGCAAAAAGTGTGCCGCATCGAAATGGGCTTCCACACAAACCTGAAACATAGCGTACTCCTCATGGATCGTATTCTTCTGTATTTTACCATTGTCAATAGGACCAGCGCAACTTACGATCGTGAAACCCATAATCTTTGATCAGTGATATCCCAACTTCTTAGATCCGAGTAATCCAAAAGGCGTGAACCCATTAAGATATAGTTATCCGGAACCAGGATGAGATCTCTTCAAGAAGCCTCTGCGCGTTCCATAACCCGCAGAGGCTTCCTAATGCTTTCATCGTACCTTTTAAAGGCTATACCGTTTTTCTCCAACTCGCTCAATCGCTTGCCGTTTCTCCTCGAACCCTTGTCTCCCCATCAAGGCGTACGTTCCCCGTTTTCCCTCTTCCACACCGGGTTGATCAAAGGCGTTGATGTCCAGAAGTTCGCCCATATAGGCGGTTTCCCATTCGAGAAGAATGAGAAGTTGGCCGACAACGTTAGGACTAAGATTAGGCAGAATAATCCTCCGGTGCTGCCGACCGGCCAGGGTCAGAGCATATTCAGTCGCCCTCTGTTCGGCAGCCAACAGCTCTCCTAAAGAATGCCCGCTGAGAAAGCGCACATCCTCTGGCAGGCTCCCATCGGTTGGAATCACAACATCCTCTGTGAATTCTTCCACGGTGACAAAGGTAAACACCTTATCATTCGGTCCCTCAGTATAGAGTTGGACTTGTGAATGCTGATCCGTAACCCCCAAGGCCTTGACCGGAGTCTGGCCCAACCAAACCTCCTCACCCTGTCGGTTATAACGTTTTCCTAAGCTTTCCGCCCACAACTGAGCATACCAGTCAGCCATAGTCTTTAAGCCGTCCGCATAGGGCATAAACACAGAAATGGTTTTTCCTTCCTGCCAGGATAGGTAACTCAACCCCGCTAGGAGTTGGGCGGGATTGGTTTTCATCTCTGCTTCCTCGCAAATGAGGCGGTCCATAGCGATGGCACCATCAAGAAGTTCTAGGATATCAATCCCACATACCGCAGCCGGCAAGAGTCCGACCGGAGTCAACTCGGAAAAGCGCCCCCCGATTCCCGCAGGGATTACAAACCGTTTATACCCTTCCTTTAGCGCAATCGGCAAAAGATGCCCTTTCTCCGCATCCGTCGTGGCGATCAGATGCCGGGCATAATCCTCTCCACAAGCCTCCTGCAAGGCCTCACGAACGATCAAGAATTGGGCCATCGTCTCCGAAGTGCTGCCCGATTTCGTAATCACATTGAAGATCGTCCTCTTGAGGTCCAGCATCTTTAGTAAATGCATAAACCGCTCCGGATCAACATTATCAACAACATAAAGACGTGGGTGTCCTTTGCGTTCCTCCCTGCTCAATTCATTATAGTAATAAGGATTAAGTGCCTGTTGCACCGCTAAAGGGCCGAGGGCGGAGCCCCCTATACCTAAAATAACAAAATTGTCAATTTCCCCAGGTAAAGAATCCGCAAAGGCTTGAATCTCCACAGCCTGGGTACGCATCTCAGACAGAAGTTTGGAAAAATCAAGTTCACGATGTTCCCTTTTTTTGAGAAGCGCTCGCTGGGCTTTGCCCAGCCGTTCTTGGATTTCTTCCAAGCGGCGCTCAGGCCAGCCTTGGGAGTTCTCCCCCGATCGCATCATCTTTGTATAATCAATCCTTAACTTCATCGTATTCCCTCCTGGTTCCATTCATAAGACTTAGGGAAAAGCCGGCATTTTCTGGTTTATGAAGAATCTCCTCACATAGAGCTTGTCCAAACCCTAGATTGAGAGCTGCCCAGCTAACTCGTAGAGCGCCCGGTTAAACGGTGGGCGCGGACCATAAGCCACCTCAAGTGGGCGAACGACCACTTCTTGGTTTACATAGGCCGTCATCATGTCAGTTTGTCCGTCCAGTAACGTTTCCACCGCTTTGCCACCCATAGCTGAGGCTAAGACGGCATCGATCGCGCTCGGGTTCCCTCCCCGCTGCAGATGCCCCAGTATGGTCACGCGAGTTTCAAACCCGGAGCGTCTCCTCAGTTCTTCACCGATCGTGTAAGCGCTTCCGACTCCTTCGGCCAAGAGAATGATACTATGGTTCTTCCCTCGTTGATGCCCGCGCTGGAGCTTGGAGATAACATCTTCCAAATCGAAGGGAACCTCTGGAACTAGGATAGATTCCGCTCCGCAAGCCAAACCTGCCTGCAACGCAATGTTTCCGCACGTCCGTCCCATGACTTCCACGAGAAACGTCCGCTCATGGGATGTCGCGGTATCCCTGATCTTGCTCACTGCTTCCACGACCGTGTTCACCGCCGTATCGAACCCAATTGTGAGATCCGTCCCGGGAATATCATTGTCGATCGTGCCCGGAATACCGACGATTTTGACACCCTGAGCGGCCAGAGTCTGCGCCCCTCGATACGAACCGTCTCCCCCGATGACGACCAGTGCATCCACGCCCCGCTCCCGTAGCTGGGCTACCGCCTGGGCCTGCCCCTCAGGGGTGTGCATCTCCTGCGAGCGAGCGGTCATCAGCATCGTCCCACCCCGGTGCACGATATCCGCCACTGAGCCCAAACTCATCTCACGGAATTCCCCGTGAATCAGACCCTCGTACCCTCTTTTGACCCCATAGACTTTGAGCCCATGATAGAGCCCTTTACGCACCACGCTCCGGATCGCAGCGTTCATCCCCGGAGCATCCCCGCCACTCGTTAAGACGGCAATCGTTTTAATCGCATCCGTCACACGACCACCTCATTCTCTGCATAATCTTAGTATATTGAATCTTAATCCTCAATATGAAACCCCATATCATTCTACATCTTCAGCCCCCGAGTATTCACCGGAAGGGATAAAACATCGTCTACTGTGATGATCCCTATCAGTTCCTCGGAATCATCGACAACTGGCAGGGCAAGTAGGCTATATTTCGTAAACAAGCGTCGCACTTGCTTTTCATCCTCTTCTCCCGTGATACTGATCACTTTTGTCCGCATGATCTCTGCGATCTTCCGATCCGGAGGATTGACGATCAGTTCACGCAGTGACAAGACTCCGCTCAATCGCCCGGCACTGTCCACCACATAGAGATAATAGACATAATCCGCATCTGGGGCTAATTCCCGCAAACGCTGGATGACTTCATCCGTCGTCAGTTCTTCGGCAAATGCCAGGTAGTCCGTCGTCATCATGCTCCCCGCCGTCCCCTCCTCATATTCGAGGAGTTCTCGCAAGTCTGACGCATCCTCATGATCCATGAGGCTCAGGAGTTGATCGGAATCTTCATCGGTCAGTTCAGAGAGCAAATCCACTGCTTCATCTTGTTCCATTTCTTCTAAAATATCCGCAGCCCGCTCCCTGTCCATGCCTTTTAAAATAGATACCTGCATCTCCATTTCGACTTCGGCCAGCGTATCGGCCGCTATTTCCGGATCCAACTGTTCGAAGAATTCGCGTCGTTCTCTGTGGCTCAAATTCTCCACGATCTCCGCCAAATCAGCCGGATGCATTCTCGCCAATTTATCTGCCGGTACCCTCAACGCCAAATGCTCCCCATCCTGAGGCAAGGGCTGCAGGACATCCCAACGAATCAGTTGCGGACGCACCCAGCGGCCATTCGTACCCCCCGCCCAACGCCCAGCCAAGAGCCGTCGTAACAACCCGGCAAAGCCCACGTCGACCGAAACGATGTGCGCCACATTGCCGTCTCCCGCCAGTTTTATATCATTGACTCTGACGACCTTGGCCCCGTTGATATCGACAATCTGCCGATCTAAAATCATGCTGGTCCGATAGGCATCTTCCACAATCGGCTCATAATGAACATCTTGAGCCGTGACTTGCAGCGCCACGAATTTTTTGCTTAAGAGATAAATATCAGGCCAAGGAATCCCCTTCGTCTCCCCCTGCTGCCTGACCACAAGCCCGCGCACAAGCGGAAAGGTTGACTCCCTATCAACAATGATGTCCTGTACCTTACCTACTCTGCGTCCACTCCGGTCAATGACGGGCTTACCCATCAATTCGCTCACATATAGATCGGTCAATAATTCCATGCCGTTTCCTCCCTCGTGGGTTATTTAATGGATTCTTCTGTCCCTCCATATGCTCATCATTCCTGTGAACATCCAGCCTTCGCTCAGGACTGCTATCCATCAAACCACCTCCTCAGGATCAGCAAATCATACTCGTATCCCACACCACAGATATTAAAAATCGACCTCAGAAAGGCCGACTCCAACGAAGAATACATTGCCAATCACAATTTATCACCTTATTTTTCCTGAGTCAACCTCAGGTTGCTGATCTATTCAAAAAAACCCGGTTAATCGTTTCTAACCTCGCTCTTAAGCCCGGATTCGCCGTCAGCTTCTCTGGAAATCGTTTATAGGCTTGAATAATGGCACCATGTTCCTTGTTGAAAATACGGCCCATTTCCGCATAAGAGCACTGACATATGGTTTTTATCGCATAGATCGCCAGATGTCGAGACTCGACGATCTGCGGAAAACGCCGCCGCCCGAGGATGTCGGACAGCGCTATTTCATACATTTCCGCAACCACCCTAAGGACATTTTCCGACACTGGGGCTAATCGCATTTCCTCCTGCTGTGCTTCCCAGAAAGCAGCAAATTCGCTTACCGTCGCCCGGGCTTGCTTTCGCTCCAGGTAGGAGAGAAATTCCTCGCTTCGTTCCTTTACGTCCCTAAGCGTCCGGGCACTCTCTGCCAGTCCTTCCACGAACCCCGGATCCAGGATAGCTAGCTTTCCCTGAAGCCAATATTCAGCAAACCCTTTCAATTCATCGGGTTCAGGCTGGCTCAGCACCAGGGTCAATCCGCTTAGGAATCGTGAAGCCAATCGTTTTCCTAAAAAATCGAGGGTAAGATCCTCGGATTCCAACACCACAGCGACCTTCCCACCCTGCTCCATGATATGTTCAAAGGTATGCAACAGTTCTTCAATCGTTTTCTCCTTGCCTTTAAGTTCTTGCAGATCGTCGAGAAAGAGAAATCCACTTGAACGAACCCGTTCTCGAAAACTCCCTAACCGGCCTTCTTGCGCGGCAAGGGCGTATTCCGTAGCAAAAGCAGGGGCACGCAACCACAGCGGCTTGTCGCTAGGCCGCTGAGCCAGCGCCTTGTGGTACATTTCCGACAGAATCCTGCTTTTACCCAATCCGGCTCCCCCGTAAATCAGGGTAACCCTCGGCCATTTACTGGCCACAAAATGTTGCAAAGCCTGATAAGCCAACTTATTAAAACGGCTCACAAACCAGTCCAAACCACTCCCCCATTCCTCTTTCGCTCATTTACCTCGACCCACATGCCATCAACCTAGTATCGTTGCCATGCTCCATCAGAGATTAGTCTAGTCCGTACGCTTCGGAGGGCTCGCTTCACTCGCCAAGAAACGATAACAAGCCTGGGCCACGGTTGGCAGCGGCTTGCTGCGCTGACTCACCAAATAGAACCCGCGCTTGACTTCGATGCCAGACAAAGTTCTGACCACCAAGCCTTCCATGGAAACATCCAAAGCACTACGGGAAACAAAGGAATATCCCATCCCAGCTCGGATCGCATTTTTAACGGCTTCGATACTTCCTGCTTCCAGGCTCACCTGGAAATCGTCGAGAGCCGAACCGTACAATGCCAATTTTTCTTCCAGGGCTCGGCGATGCCCTGATCCCCCCTCTCGGAGGATCATCGGATAAGACATGAGTTCCGTGAAACCGACTTCTTCACGCTCGACCAGGGGATGGCTTTCAGGAAGTACCAGCATCAGTTCATCTTCACGCCAAAATTCAGACATCAGGCGATCACTATCGAAGGCCGACCCCACGACCGCAAAATCAACTTCCTGTTCCAACACCTTATTCGCCATTTCCAAGCTATCGCCAACATACAACCTAAACTTCACTTTTGGGTATTGCTCTCCAAATTGAGCCAAGCGAAAAGGTAACAAATACTCGCCCGGGACATGAGAAGCGCCCATACGCACCGTACCGGCCACTTCAGTGGACACCGCTCCGATATCTTCCACGAGTTGATGCCAATGCTCCAAGATCAGGCGGGCCTGCCGCAATGTGACTTCCCCTTCCTGCGTCAGCACTAACGCTTTGCCCCTGCGATAGAGGAGTTTAGCCCCTAATTTTTCTTCTAAAACCCGCATTTGATTGGATACTGCAGGTTGACTCACTCCCAAATGGCGAGCAGTCGTCGTAAAACTTTGTTCCTCAACGACCTGGACAAAAAGCTTCAGAAATTCTAGCATCCCCATCCCCCTTATCGGAAGGTTTGTCTTGATTATACCGCAATTCATAGGGCTTTTATACCTTTTTCCAATATCCTAAGCCAATGCGTTCGGTAGGCTTTGATTTCTCCTGTCTCCTTAAACCCAACCTTATGCCAAAATTTAAGTCCAAGTTCATTGCTCATCAGGACACCAATCCGAATCTGAGTAAATCCTTCGTTCCGAGCCCATCCCTCCACATCTTGATAAGCCAACTGCCCCAATCCCCTTCGCCGGGCAGCGGGCTCCAAAAGCAAAAGCCCTAAGCTCAAAACATCGGGCCCAATATAGCCCTTGAGCAGATCACATACACCCACCAAAGGCCCCGTATCTCCTTGGTATATTCCCAAAACCAGCTTCTGCCGTTCCGACGCATCCTCCGGACGGACCATTAGAAGTTCCTCAGCTGCGTTCGGGCCTAATGGGCCGCCGTTTTGAAAGCTCAGGTAATCATCACACTTCTCCAAAAGCGTTTGCAACACACGTTTATCCCCCAAAGCCAGAACTTTTAGCACTTCTTTTCCCTCCTGCGCCTTTGGGCCCAATTTGACTTTTCTTCTCTTCTGTACTAAACTCTGCTTATTGAAACAATATCCCAATAAGGAGGTCTACCTATGAAAAAACCGCATCGTCAATCCAGAATGATGGGTTTGCTCTCACTCTTCGTATTCTTGTTTTTGAGCGGATGCACCCCCCAACCCGCTGAGACATCTGCTCAATCCCTTACGGTGGCTACGAGCATCTCCCCCATTGCAGACCTTATCCGCCAAGTCGGTGGAGACAAAGTAAACGTGATTAACCTGGTACCGACCGGCCTGGATCCCCACGACTTTGAGCCGAAACCTGACGACATTCGCAAGGTCGCCCAGTCCAGCATCTTCTTCGCCAACGGTGCCGGGGAAGAACTCTATTTGGACAAGCTTGTCCAAAACGCCGCCAATCCACATCTTCAAACCGTAGTCTTGTCCAACGGCTTGAACATTTTGGATAAAACAGCCGGAAACCCCGGAAATCCCCACCTTTGGCTTGATGTAAAAAACGCTGAACACTATGTCGAAACGATTCGTGACAGTCTCATCAAAGTATCCCCAGCTGATTCAGCCTACTTCCAGGCCAATGCCGACAAATACCTAAACCAGCTTGATGAACTGGATCAATGGATTAAGGTCACCATCGGGGAAATTCCTCCAGAGGCCCGCCAGATCATCGTTTTTCATGAAGCCTGGCCCTATTATGCCAATCGCTATGGGCTCACTATTCTTCGCAGTTTAGTGCACAGCGGAGAAGCTGAACCAGAACCCAAAGATTATGCCGAACTGATTCAACTCATCAAACAAAAGAACGTCCGGGCCCTATTCGGTGAGGCAGGCTTTAATCCCAAGCTTGTTCAACAACTTGCGGAGGATACCGGGGTCAAATATGTTGGCAATCTTTATGATGATACCCTAGGAAATACTCCCAACAGCAACTCCTATCTGGCCATGATGCGCACCAATACACAAGCCATCGTCACTGCCCTGAAATAGCCTCCGGCCACAGTCATGGGAGCACTGCGTCAGACAGCCAAAGTGATCATTGCGAGGTGTGATATGTCAGAACCGTTTGCCGTGGAATTCGATCGCTTTAACCTCAATTATGACGACAATGAAGTCCTGAAAAACATCAATTTGGCCATCCCCAGCGGAACCTGCCTTGGAATTATCGGGCCTAACGGTTCAGGCAAGACCTCCCTTTTGCGCAGCATTGCCGGACTCATCCAGCCAGTCTCGGGCGGAGTCAAGGTCTTCGGGCATGTGCCCAGCCGTTCCTGGCGCCACCGCCAACCGATTGGCTACGTCCCGCAATGGAAATCGATTGATCGGGAGTTTCCCATCTCCGTGTACGAAGTGGTGATGCTTGGGCGCACCGGACATTTAGGCTTTTTTCACTCTCCTAAAACGGAAGACCATGACCTGGTTAAACGCATTCTCCAGAGAGTTAACATGCTTGAATTAGCGGCTCGGCCCATCGGTCAGCTCTCCGGAGGCCAGCAACAGCGTGTTTTTATCGCCCGAGCCCTCGCCCAAGAAGCAAACCTCCTTCTCTTCGACGAACCGGGTACGGGTCTCGACATACCCACCCAGGAATCTATCTATCGGCTATTAGAAGAACTCCATGAAGATGGCATCACCACGCTGACAGCAACTCACGATCTGATGGCTCTGGAGTTTCACCATTTTGATCGAATCCTCTGCCTCAACAAACGCATTATAGCCTTTGGCCCGCCAGAAGAGGTTCTCACTCCGGACATCCTAGCCAAAACCTTTTCGGGAGTACCCTGGCCAACAAAGTTGGTCGGGCGGGGAGCCTAACAAACAAAGGAGATCAATTCGATGGATTTCTTTCTCGCACCCTTACAGTTTCCGTTCATGCAGCGTGCCTTACTAGGAACGGTTTCAATCGGTATCCTGGCTGCGCTGATCGGCACCTTCGTGGTCTTGCGTCGGCTTGCATTTATTGGTGAAGGACTCGCCCACGGTTCTTTGGCCGGTCTAGCCCTGGGATATGTCCTACACTGGGATCTCTATCTGGTTGGAAATATCTATACAGTGGCGCTGGCCCTCTTTATCGGCTACCTCCATGAAAAAAGCAAAGTTAGCCTGGACACCGCGATCGGGATTCTCTTTTCGACCTCCATGGCAATCGGCATCGCCATCATCAGCAACCTTAAGTTCTATACTAAGGATCTCACCGGCTACTTGTTTGGCTCGGTGCTCGCCATTACGCCCTTTGACCTAAACATTATTCTCGGAGCGACCGTGCTCATCCTTGTGATTTTAACCTTCTTCTACAAGGAATTTGTTTTCTATGCGTTTGACCCGGAAATGGCCGAAGTCGTCGGCCTGCCCCGCACTGTGCTGCATTACTCGATGCTGTCCATGATTGCGATCACGGTCGTTATCGCTACGCAAACTGTAGGCGTAATCCTGGTCACCGCACTCCTCGTCATCCCAGCCGCCTCAGCCCTGCAATGGACCCGCTCCTTAAAAGTGCTTCTGAGCCTTTCTGTCGGTTTCGGGGTCACCAGTGCCGTGGTTGGGCTTTACCTGTCCTATTATCTGAATATCGCCTCCGGAGCGAGCATTGCCCTGACTGCCGCTGGCATCTTCCTCATGAGCTTCCTCTTCTCATCCAGCCCTATCAATGTGCGTCGCAGCCTTGGCTTCAAGGAGAAATAACCATGACTTATGAAGAAATAACAGAAACCTTGCGCCAGCGCGGATTTCGCCTGACCGCTGCCCGTAAACACGTGATCAAGGTACTTGATCAACATCCTGAATATCTGGGAGCGTATGACATCCACCACCTCCTGGAGGCTACGGAAATGCATATCGGTATCTCCTCTATCTACCGAGTTCTGGAAATGCTGCAGAATCTTAATTTGCTCCAGCAGGAGGAATTCGGCCAAGGCGGAATACGCTACCGCCTACAGCGACCGAGCCAGCCGCACGCTCATCAGTTGATCTGTTCCCGCTGCGGACGCACTGAGGAATTGGGCGACTGCCCGTTGTCCCATTGGGCGGACCGTCTGGAACAGGATAGCGGGTTTGAGATCCAGGCACACTGGTTGCGTTTTTTCGGGCTCTGCCCGGCATGCCAAATAACAGAGGTCAGAAGTCAGAAGTCAGAAGCCAGAGGTCAGAGATCCGAAACCAGAGACCGGAAGTCAGATGTCGGAGGTCAGAGATCCGAAACCAGAGACCGGAAGTCAGATGTCGGAGGTCAGAGATCCGAAACCAGAGACCAGAGATCAGATGCCAGAGGTCAGAAACCAGAGGCATAATTCGATGTTCGATGTTCGATGTTCGATGTTCGATGTTCGAGAGTTCACTCCTCGTCTGAAGCAGTTTTCCCGCGTTTGAGGCTATAAAGGTAGATGAACACGACGATGACAGCCAGAACAATCCCACCACTCATTAAATACCGGTGCAGGAGCGCAGTAATGCCCTTCCAGTGTACTCCCAAAACCCGGCCCAGCGTGATGAATGTGCTGGACCAGAGCACTGCGCCGACTGCAGCTAGGGCAGCATACCGGGCATAATTCAGTTCACTCATGCCCGCAAAATAGGCAGTAAAATGACGAAATCCCGGAAAGAAATAACCAATTACGATCAGCCTATCCCCAAACTTGCTAAACCAATGCTCGGCCCGGGCAATCCGCTTTTCATTCAAATGGAGATAAGGGGCTATCTTGTGCAAAAATGGGATGCCCAGTTTTCGTCCGATCCAGTAACTAAGATTCATCCCAATAAAGCTTCCGAGGGCTGCCAGCATAACAGTCTTACCAAAACGCATGTGGCCCAGGCTGGTTTGAAACCCACTGAATGTCATGAGAAATTCATCCGGAACCGGAAGCCCTAGCATGCCCAGAGAGAGCAGCACTAAAAGGCCAAGATAGCGATAGTGATAAATAATGCTGAGTAAGATATGTTCGAACCCCTGCAATCTGCTCTTCCCCCCCAAGAACCCAGATAACGGCTTCTCCGCTCTATCCCCCAAAAACGCAGCTCCTGTCTCTCCGATCCTTTATCTTTTTCGAATATGTTGCCACAGCCAATAGGCCAGGGCCGCAACAATCGCCCCTCCAATCACCAGATCAAAACGGTGAAACAGGGGTTTTAAGGCATTCCAGTTGGCCCCTAGCCGTTCGCCTACGACAATAAGCAAGAGACACCAAGGAAGTGCGCCTAAGACGGTGTAAAGTGCCATCTTGCCAGGATGCATCTTGGCTATTCCAGCCGGAAGTGAAATAAATGTGCGAACGACGGGGAGTATCCGTCCGACAAAAACAGTCATCTCACCGCGCCGTGCGAACAATCTTTCTGTAGAGGCCAGTTCCCGTTCATTAATGAAAAAATAACGTCCATAGCGTTTGATAAAGGGCCGACCGCCCCATACTCCCACATAGTAGGCAACCATTGCGCCGAATAGATTTCCGAGAGTAGCCGCAGCCGTAGCCTCCCAAAGTCCAAAACGTCCCGTGAACACCATGTACCCCGTGAACGGGAGAATGATTTCACTTGGCAGGGGAATACAAGCGCTTTCGATAGCCATCGCGACAAAGACCCCACCATACCCTAAGGTCGAGATGAGGCTAATCACAAATAACCCGAGCTGGGTGATCATGCTTTCCAACCTGAATCCTCCTGTCTAATTTTCGCCAAATAAACTATTTTAACTCAACAACATCCCAACGCCGATTTTAGCATAGGATAACGCGGAAGGCTAGGGAACCGACTTTCCTATTCTTAAGACGACCTGTTCGAACCTCTGGTTCACTTGGCGTAACACTTTGCTCACATTTTCTTTGAGAGCTTCCTGCTCATCGATCGTCGCACAGGCACTCGCTTGGCTAAGCCAAGCCCGAATGAGGTTTTCCTCAAAATCAAAACTGGTACCGATAGGCCACTGCAGCGCTCTTTGCATGAGTTCCCCGCTGCGTTTCAACACATTCTTGAAGCGGTGCTCGTTGAGTGAAAGCATTTCTTCGGGGGGAAGGACCCACCCGTGACCAGGGATGATGAGTTTTGGAGACAACTTCCGAATTTGGCGGTAAACTGAGGGGAGGGAATCCAGATCCATGGCCCAGTCTTCCTGTTGCACTGGTGGAAAGAGAAACTCAACTTCCGGCCCCACAAGGTTATCACCTGCAATCACCAGATTATATTTCGGTACATATACGAGCGTAGAATCGAGCGTGTGACCGGGAGCAGGCAAGAGGTGGATTTCCAATCCTCCTACTTGAGCAACCCACTTTTCGCTGAAGGCTTCGCGAATCGGGATTTCCTGAGAATTAGGAAAATTCTCGTCTATGGCTTCCCATGTTCGTTGCTGCGCCAAACAACGAACCCCGGCCAATTTCTGGTTCCCCAGGGTATGATCCGGATGCCAGTGCGTAAAAATTTGAACCGCTGGGCGAAGATACCCTTTCTCGGCTAAATGGTTCTCGACCGCCACAAACTGAACGGCTGAGTGAAAGGCGTCCACAACAACTGGGCCGTCTTCAGTCAAGAGAACGACGACATTTTCATGATGATGCTGTTCATCCATAAACAGGACAATCTGTTCACCGAGCTTTTGTACTCTCATAAAGCCCCCTCCGGACTTTCTCTTTGCAATAGAGTTCTCCTCTCCAAGTATGAAATCCTCCTCAATCGTCGATAAGGGGGCACTTTTTCGCATAAAGTGCCCCCTTATCAACGATTTTTCTTTTCTGTTCCCGGATTTTTCTCGGCTATTGCCGCCTTTCCCCGTTGTCATTTAATGGGTGGCGCGTGACAAGCCCGTTATTGCACTCAAAGAGTACTTTTTTGCTGTCATATACTGTTTCCAGATAAATCGGTTTTCCCCACAAATACTGAACCAGAGCGAGCGTCTTTTCCAGATAAACCAGGTCGAGATCCAGTCCTTCGTGGCAGTGGCGCATCTTCAAAGCACCTTTCCCTTCATAGTCTCCATCAACAGCCACAATGCGCGGATGCCCACCATGCTCCAATCCTTGAACCAAGTTGTCTCTTACCCTTTCCCAGTCCGTTTCCGCAACTTGCCAGTGTGCCCCTACTTTGCGAAAGTTAAAAAGATTCAGGTCCTCAACCAACTCTCGATTCAAATAGTTGCGCACAAAAGACAGGTCATTTTCTGCCTCGCGCAGCTCAAAAAGGGACTCCAGGCTTTCTCTCTTCTCGAGAGATTCCCAAATCTTATACCCTAGAAAATAGGGGTTGAGCGAATAACTGGATGGCTGCAGCACTTGGCTATGCATGAGGGCAAAATCCAGGGTCTCGCTGTCTGACAGAGAAATTTCCCTCATGATCCGGGCATGCCAAAAAGTGGCCCAGCCTTCATTGATGATTTTGGTCTCAATCTGGGGATAGAAATAAAGCGATTCTTCTCGGACCAAACTGAGGACGTCCCGCTGCCAATCCGCAAGGGTTGGCGAATTTAGGATGATAAACCGGAGCAGATCCTCATCCTCATGCACTTCTGCCTTCGTTTCCGCTTCTTCTTCATCAATCTTCCACAAATCCTCGTACTGTTCCATGAGAGTCGGAAGCCTGCGGGTGCTCCGAACCCGTTCCTTCTGTTCGCTCTTGCGGGCAATGTGCGCACGGAAATCCACATGTTCCTGGATCGCCAACACGGCATCCAATGTCTGTTCTACTTTGTCTCGTCCATATTGAATCTCGTAGTCCCGAATCTGTTTTGCATGGGCTGCCATCCGCTCAACCATATCCTTCGGGGTACGCCCAAAATAGTGGTTGTTTTTGAAGAAATCGACGTGCGCGTAAACATGAGCGATAACAAGCTTATTTTGGATCAGCTTATTACCTTCAAGCAAAAAAGCGTAGGCTGGATTGGAATTGATCACCAACTCGTAAATTCGGCTCAAATTGAGATCATAGTGCATTTTTAAACGATAGAACGCCTTGCCGAAACTCCAATGGGTAAAACGAACAGGCATCCCGTATGATCCGAAGGTATACAGCGCTTCCGGCGGGGCGATCTCAAAATGAACGGGATAAAAATCAAGTCCCATTCCCCGTGCGACATCCGCAATCTCGCCGGCGAACCGGCCTAATTCCTTGCTTTCTTGGTCCATGAACTCCCCCCTAGCGTTAGGAAAATACCGTCTTCAGCGCAGCATACACCTCATTTCGATCCCTAATGGTCACTAACCTCAGTTTCGGATCCGTGATCCGTTTTAGGGTGGACATCAGGGTGCTGGAATAATGCGTTCTGAGGATTTCGCCATAGCCTACGACACGGCTTGCTTCAACAAGACGCTGCATCAAATTTAGGGCTCTCGCATTGTCGGAGCCAATGTTGTCCCCATCAGTGAAGTGTACAGGATATAGGTTGTAATGCTCAGGGGGGTAATCCGCTTCAATCATATCCAGGGCTAATTGATACGCTGACGAACAGCGAGTCCCCCCGCTTTCTCCCCGTGTGAAGAATTCCTCTTCGGTAACCTCCTTCGCTTCCGTGTGGTGAGCCAGAAAGCGCATCTCCACATTCTTGTATTTCGTGCGCAGAAAACGAACCATCCAGAAATAAAAGGTGCGGGCAATATACTTTTCAAATTGGCCCATGGAGCCTGACGTGTCCATCATCGCCAGAATCACGGCGTTCGTTTCATAATTGGGGCGCGTCTCCCAGGTTTTAAAACGCAGGTCTTCCGGTGTGATGCGAATCCGCTCCTTTGCGGATGCTTGTTCCTCCTCTGGAACTGCCTGGTACTTTTCCCTGGCCTGCCGTTTAATGCTTTCGAGTAAGGTGCGTTTTTTATCAACGTTTGCCATCAGCCCGTTTTTACGAACGTCATTAAATTCAGGACGATCATGGGAGATCAACGGGCGTTTTTTGTCATCGAGGTTTGGCAACCGGAGATCTTCAAAGAGAATCTCGGCGAGATCATCGTAAGTTATTTCCGCTTCATAGATGTCCATCCCCGGTTCCTCTCCGGCTCCACTGCCGCCCCCTTTTCCCTTAGCTGCTTCACGGCCAAGGATATCCCCGGGCGCAACCTTGCCGTTTCCAAGGCCTGTGTGTTTCTTCTTGTTAAAATCATAACGAAAACGAAATTCCTCCAGCGAACGCATCGGGATCTTTAGCGTTTTCTTCCCATCGCTAAGGATGATGCTTTCATCAACGATTAGGTCTCCCATCTGCTGTTTAATAGCTTCTTGGACTTTTTCCTTATGCCGACTCTGATCGAGATAGCCTTTGCGGTGCAGGCTCCAATCGTCGCGGTTAACAATCGTCTCATCG
Source organism: Desulfosporosinus sp. (assembly GCA_020692355.1). Taxonomy (GTDB): domain Bacteria; phylum Bacillota; class Desulfitobacteriia; order Desulfitobacteriales; family Desulfitobacteriaceae; genus JAJZPA01. The sequence goes on along the minus strand of JAIMKP010000004.1, from coordinate 98,330 downwards.
TTCACATGCCTTCCCCCTCACTAGCGGTTGAGGAGAGAACCAACATACTTCACAATCTCGTTGGCACAGATCGGGCAGTACCCATGTTGACTGATCAAGCGATCGGTCACATCATTCACACGCCGCAGTTGTTCTTGATCGGGATGAGTCACGGACGTTGTCACTTTTACAATATCCTTGAGATCCGCAAACATCTTCTTCTCAATGGCTTCCTTTAGGCGTTCATGGGACGTATATTGAAAAGCCTTGCCTTTGCGTGCAAACATGGAAATACGAATCAAAATCTCCTCACGAAATGCTTTCTTGGCATTTTCCGAGACTCCGATGTGCTCCTCGATGCTACGCATGAGTTGTTCGTCCGGGTCGAGTTCTTCTCCTGTAAGGGGATCGAGCAGCCTGGAGGAATTGCAGAACGCTTCTACATTATCCAAGTAGTTGTTAAGAAGGGATTTCGCCGACTCTTCGTAGGCGTATACGAAGGCTTTCTGTACTTCTTTTTTGGCCACTTCATCGTATTCTTTGCGTGCCACGGAAATTAGGTTGACCAGACTTTCCTTTTCTTCCTTGGTAATCGAGGTATGCTGAGAGAGACCGTCTTTTAAGGCTCGTAAAATATCCAGCGCATTAATACAGGAGTGTTCATCCCGAATCAGGGCTGTCGATATCCGGTTAATCACATAACGCGGATCCACTCCACTCATGCCTTCACCCTGTTCCTCTCCTTCGAGCATTAGATCCTTCACGTCTTTCTGGTTAAACCCTTCCACATCCTCCCCATCATAAAGCCGCATCTTCTTGACAAGATCCATACCCTGTTTTTTTGAGGGCCTAAGGCGGGAAAGGATACTGAATACAGAGGCCGTCCACAAGCTGTGGGGTGCAAGATGGACAGAATCTAAATCGCTTTGCTTGATGAGTTTTCCATAGATTCGCACTTCCTGGCTGACTTTTAGGTTATATGGGACAGGCAGCACGATGATCCGGGATTGCAGCGCTTCATTTTTCTTGTTAGCCACGAAGGCCCGGTATTCGTTTTCATTCGTATGGGCCACCACGAGTTCATCGGCGGAAATCAAGGCAAACCGCCCGGCTTTAAAATTCCCTTCCTGGGAAAGGCTCAACAAATTCCAGAGGAATTTTTCATCACATTTGAGCATTTCCTGAAATTCCATGAGGCCCCGGTTGGCTTTGTTTAACTCCCCATCAAAACGATAGGCCCTGGGATCAGACTCTGAGCCATACTCAGTAATGGTAGAAAAATCAATGCTTCCGGTTAGGTCGGCGATATCTTGCGATTTCGGATCAGACGGAGTAAACGTCCCGATTCCCACCCGCTCTTCCTCAGAAAAAATAATCCTCCGAATCGGGAATTTTTCCACATCTCCTCTAAACGCTTCTTCTAACCGAAGACGGCAGACTGGGCAAAGGTTCCCCTCGATCTTAAGTCCATATGCCTCTTCAAATTTTGGCCGTAGAGAGGCCGGCACCAGATGCAAGGGATCCTCATGCATTGGGCAGCCATCTATGGCATAGACCGCCCCTACCTCGGTACGGGTAAATTTCTCCAGTCCTCGTTTGAGCAGCGCGACGATCGTCGATTTCCCGCCGCTCACCGGACCCATAAGGAGGAGGATACGCTTTCTGACATCAAGACGTTTAGCCGCAGAATGAAAATAGTCCTCAACCAGTTTATCCAAGGCCTTATCCAGCCCGAAAAGTTCCTGGCTGAAAAAATTATACTTTTTGTACACACCATTCGTCTCTATACCAGCACTGCGTATCATCTCATAAATGCGTGCATGGGCATGCATGGCGAGATGAGGGTTCTGCGTCACCAGCCCAAGGTATTCAGCAAAGGTTCCTTTCCAAGCGAAGCCGGCTTCGCCTTCCCGATAATCTCTTAACCATTGAATGACCTCCATGATACCCCCCCTTTCGCTTATTCCTAGACAGCCACGGCCATACTTAAATATATGCCTTTCCCCAGGAGATGAGACATTCACCTTTCAAATTGCTGGGCAAAACAGGGGATGCGCTAACGCATCCCCTGTTTCAGTGATTTGCCTTGTTCCTCTTTGTCCTTACAACCCGAACTTTCCTCGGCTGCCTCCTATCAGACCTTTTCCAGATCCCAGGGATCATAGGCAAATTCTCCGGGTAAAATATCCAATTGCACGACAATATATTCCCCCAAATCATCGCGGTCAACCCGCACCACTGTGCCTAAGCGGCAATTGCATGTGATCACCCGATCCCCGACTTGGAAACGATGGCGGGAGCGAACAGGAGTGGTTCCTTCCGAATCTCTTTTTAATGCCAACATAATCACACCTCCTAGTATGTGAAAGTGATTTTTTGCTCTTTTCAATATTATGATAGCATACGCACCCAGAAAGATCCACTCAAAATTTTAAAAAATTCGCAACTTTTTCCTACCTCATATTGCCAAAAGCAGCGAACTGGGAAGCCTGTCAGATGCTCCTCAGTTCGCTGTCCCGATTCGTTTCGGAGCAAGCGTTCTTAGACCTTATAGTATAAACAGCATTTCAGAATAGGTGGGGAGCGGCCAGCATGCCGCGTCCACAAGAGCCTCCAAACGATCCCCGTCTGCCCTCAAGGCGTTCATCGCCGTAAACACGACATCCCGATAGAATACTCCCTGTTCATAGGCGTCCGTGATCGACTTCGCTTCTGCGGTCAGCCGCTCCAATACTCCCAGCTTTTCTTTAAATGAAGCGAGGGCCCATGAAACTTCTTTCAATGTTTCCTCTTGGGCGCTTGCTGGCATGCTGCTCGCTACAGCCTTGATCATCTGAATGGACTGAGCAAGTTCGGTCGTATACTTAACCACGGCTGGGAGGATTTGGCGTTTACCGATCTGGATCATGGTCTGGGCCTCGATATTAATGTGTTTCGCATATTGCTCCAAGAAAATTTCATAACGGGAATGTAGTTCCGTGCGTGACAAGACTCCATGTTTTTCATAAAGGGTGATCGCTTTATCACTGATTAAGACAGGGATAGCCTCCACAGTGGAGCGGATATTGGGCAGTCCGCGCCGCTCTGCTTCTTGAACCCATTCTTCGGAATAGTTGTTGCCATCAAAGACAATCCGCTTATGCTGGGTGACGATCTCTTTAAGCAAAGCTTGCAATTCAGTTGTAAAATCTACGGCCTGTTCAAGGCGGTCAGCTATCTGAGACAATATCTCTGCTACAATCGTGTTTAACACGACATTAGGCCCTGAAATAGACAGGGATGAAGGCACCATGCGGAACTCGAATTTGTTACCTGTAAATGCAAAGGGAGAAGTCCGGTTCCGATCCGTCGAATCTTTGGGTAGAGGAGGTAGAGTCGTGACCCCGATTGTAAGCGGGCCCCCCTGTATTGAACTCTTCGGGCCCCCATTGCCTAACTGGTCCATAATATCGCTTAACTGTTCGCCCAAGAAAATGGAGACGATCGCAGGAGGAGCTTCATTGGCTCCTAAACGATGATCATTGCCAGGATTCGCGGCAGCGACCCGCAACAAATCAGCATACTCATCGACCGCTTTCACCACGGCCATCAGGAAGGTCAAAAACTGTGCATTGTCGTGTGGGGTATACCCTGGATCAAGAAGGTTTAAACCGTCATCCGTGGACATTGACCAGTTATTATGCTTGCCTGAACCATTGATCCCAGCAAACGGCTTTTCATGCAAGAGGCAAACCAAACCATGCCGAACCGCAACCTTTTTCAAGCTATCCATAACCAGCTGATTATGATCCGTCGCGATATTACTCGTCTCAAATATCGGAGCAATTTCATATTGCGCCGGAGCCACTTCCTTATGCTGAGTCTTCGCTGGGATTCCCAGCTTCCAGAGTTCCGTATTCAAATCTTTCATAAAAACGGAGATGCGTTCGTTGATGCTGCCAAAATAATGGTCTTCCATCTCTTGGCCTTTCGGAGCTGGCGCTCCAAATAAGGTACGACCCGTCAGCATCAGATCGAGGCGTTTTTCGTAGAATTTCTTGTCGATCAAGAAATATTCCTGCTCAGGGCCGACCGTACTGATAACCCGCTTGCTCGTCGTGTTACCGAAGAGGCGGAGTATCCGCACAGCCTGTTTCGATAACGCTTCCATCGACCGCAAAAGGGGAGTTTTCTTATCCAGCGCCTCACCCGTATAAGCGCAAAAAGCCGTAGGAATGCAGAGCACTACCCCGCTTTCATCCTCTTTCAGAAAAGCTGGGCTCGTCGCATCCCACGCTGTATATCCTCTGGCTTCAAATGTCACTCGGATTCCCCCGCTCGGGAAAGAGGATGCATCCGGCTCGCCTTTAATCAATTCTTTACCAGAGAATTCCATGATTACCCGACCATCTGCTGTCGGTGAAATAAAGGAATCATGCTTCTCTGCAGTAAAACCTGTCATCGGTTGAAACCAATGGGTATAATGAGTCGCACCCTTTTCGATCGCCCAATCCTTCATTGCATTAGCCACAACTTCAGCAACAGCCGGATCCAGAGCCAGCCCTTCATCAATCGTTTTACGGAGTGCTTTGTAAGTATTTTTAGGCAGTCTCTCTTTCATCACCGCGTCATTAAAAACATTCGTACCGAAAAGTTCCATGTTCAACAATCCCCTTTCTCCTCATACACTTTAACCGATGATTCTCCGCTATTTAAGCAAAAAAACAGATGCCCTTGAAAGGACTCGCAAAGAATCCCTTCAAGAGCACCATTGCTCTCACAAAACCTATGCATAACATAACACAACTTGCTGTAACTCGCAAGAGGATCTTTCTAAAATGTCTAATATGTCTAATATGTTGCGAGATATTGTTCAATCTCCCAGGGATGAACGGTCACGCGGTAACTGTCACACTCCTTCATTTTGGCCTCAACAAACCGATGGTAGATATGTTCGCCCAGAGCCTCCTGAATAACCCTGTCCTGACTTAATTCCTGCAAAGCCTCCTCTAGGCTTCCTGGCAAGGAATCAATCCCCTGAGCTTTCCTTTCTTCTGCCGTCAGCGCATAAATGTTGAGATCGACAGCGGCCGGAGGTATCAGCTTACTTCTAATTCCGTCCAACCCGGACTTCAGCTGTACCGCTAAAGCTAAATAGGGATTGACCGAGGGATCAGGGCTTCTGAGTTCGATGCGGGTGGATGAGCCTCTTTTGGCCGGAATGCGGATCAAAGGCGAACGGTTCCTCCCAGACCAAGCAATATAACACGGGGCTTCATACCCTGGGATGAGGCGTTTGTAGGAGTTGATCAAAGGATTGGTAATCGCAGTAAAGGAACGGGCGTGTTTCAAAAGACCCGCAATATAATGATAGGCAACGTCCGACAACTCAAGGGAACCCTTGGGATCGAAAAAGGCATTCTTGCCGTTTTTAAAGAGGGACTGATTGGAATGCATCCCTGAACCATTGATCCCCAAGAGCGGTTTTGGCATAAACGTCGCATATAGGCCATGCTGCTGGGCTACGGTTCTCACAACAAAGCGGAAGGTCGCGATCTTGTCGGCAATGTCGAGGGCATCTGAATACTTGAAATCAATTTCATGCTGGCCAGGAGCGACCTCATGATGAGACGCTTCGATTTCAAAGCCCAGCTGTTCCAAGGTGAGCACCATGTCCCGGCGGGCGTTCTCCCCTAAATCAACCGGAGTCAAATCGAAATAGCTGGCCCGATCATGCGTAATCGTGGTCGGTCGCCCTTCCCCATCCGTATGAAAGAGAAAAAACTCAAGTTCGGGACCAACATTTAAAGCATAGCCCATCTCGGCGGCTTCCTTCAAAACGAGCTTTAAGGCATAGCGCGGATCCCCTGCAAAAGGAGTTCCATCAGGATTATACACATCACAGATCAAACGGGCAACTGCTCCTTCTTTAGGCCGCCAGGGGAAAATGACAAACGTATTGGGATCTGGACGTAAGTACATATCAGACTCTTCGATGCGGACAAAGCCCTCGATCGAAGAGCCATCAAACATCAACTCTCCTTCTAGCGCTTTTTCCAATTGTTCGACCGTAATCGCCACATTTTTCAAAACGCCGAAAATATCCGTGAATTGAAGGCGAATAAATTTTACGCCCCGTTCGTGGGCTTCTTTCAAAACCTCATCATTCGTCAACAGATTCCTGTCTCCTTTCATCCGGAATATACCCAAGTCAAAACTCAATCCCTTTGCGAGCACGAATTCCTTGCTCATAAGGGTGCTTAACCTGCCGCATGTCCGTCACTAAATCCGCCCGGCTTTGTAGCATGTCTGAGGCATTTCGCCCTGTGAGAACCAGCTCCACATGTTCCGGTTTCTCCTCAAGAAACTCGAGGACTTCTTCTTCCGGGAGGAGTTCAAACCAAATCGCATTGATAACCTCATCAAGAATGACGATATCCCATGCGCCGGAACGGATGATCGTTTTCGCCCTTTCCCAGGCCCGCCGAGCTTCCCCAACATCTTCCGGACTTGCCTGCCCTTTCTTCACCCACCCCGGAGCACCGTAATTTTCCAATTGGCACTCCGGTAGCAGGCGCTTGAGCCCGGCAATCTCTCCATAATCCCCGCGGCCTTTCATGAACTGAATGATAAAAACCTTAAATCCATGTCCAACGGCACGCAAAGCCAACCCGAAAGCCGCCGTGGTTTTCCCTTTGCTGTTCCCGGTATAAACTTGAACTAACCCCTGTTCTAACTGTGGCATCTTCTTACACCTCCTTTACCCATTTCTCTAATTGGGGGTGAATGTAGGCCACATTCGGTGATGCCAAAAGTTCTGGGAACTGTCCGATCCCTGGCAAGCTGAAGGCACGCGAAAAGAACAGTTTCATCGCCGACTTTTCATCAACTGCCCGTAATTCCACTTTGTCCGGATAGAAATAATAGGTATAGTTGCCATCGCGCCAGGATATTTCTAAGCCACCGAGCAAGACCTTAATGAGTCCAAACTCTTCGACATGGATACGGCGGACAAACGCATAATCCTGAATAAAATGTTCCGCTTCGACCGCAACCTGCCCACCCTTTAACTCGCTTTCCAATAGATGTTCCACCACAATGCGGGCCGCAGGCGAGAGTTCTTCCAAAATTCGACGCTGGCCGCGCAACCCTTTCAGCACCTGCTCCAACTGGGAAACATGAATGCTGCGTACCTTGGCGATCGGTTTGAGTGCCTCTTCCAAGAAATAATGGATATCTTCAAGACATTCGAGGACATGGCTATCTTCCCGCACGGTATCCCCCCCTATCTGAAGTGTAACCAATTTCCAGCGGTTTACAAGCCTTTCTTCCGAACAATGACTTCCGTATCCTCGGATACTCTGAGACGATAAAGAACTTGAGCTTCCTGGGACTCCAAGGCCGAAAGCTTAGCGCGCAAGGACTCGATCACTTGATCCTTTACCGCCAGTTCGTGAACGAGTTCTTCCAACGCCTTGGCTAACCCCGGAATATCCGTGGCAACAGGGCGAACCCCTTCATGATTGGGTGCCGCCATATAGCGATAAATTTTGGGAGAACGCCGAGATCCTGTATCCTGCACAGATAGCTTACCTGCCTGTATAAGATCATCAATGGCTTTATAAATTGTGACGAGGGAAAGTTGTGTTTCCCGGCGTAAATCTTCTAAGGTCACCTGAATATCTTCACCACCGCGCATCGTCGTTTCCCGGGAAAAGAAATCCTCAACTTTGCGCAAGGTATTCTCTTTAACCTTCCCCAACAATGACCCTCCACCCTTCAGCTTTAGTATAGTTTAAATCTATTTTACCTAATAATGATGGATTTTCCTAGTACTTTCAGAACATTTTTATGCATCAGCTCTGAATTCCTTTTGATGTTTTGCTTGAGCAAAATGAGTCTACTTTGCCTTTTTCCTCCACAACTTGGAAATATGTTGAATAGCCAGCTCGATCCCTTCGCTTTCAAGCCCATGCTCACGAGCGACGCGTAGGGCTTTCCAATACGTCTCTAGCGCCCTACGATGGTCACGGTATTTCTCGTGACATGCAGCAAGGCTCTGCAACGCATCCAAAACCTGTATGGGATACCCCTTTAGGTACTCAACCGCCTGGAAGTAATATGCCAAGGCCTCTTTTCTGCGGCCATCCACATCGGCTAGAAAGGCGAGCGTCTCGCAGACTTCACCTGCCTTTTCGTCCTCCTGTACAAGTTCAAACAGGCGCAGAGCTTCAGTGAAATACTCATCCGCTTTTGGCAAATCCAGAGCCGTTAACGCCAATCCTGCCAAACTCTGGTAACGCATGGCAAGGCCCAAGTCCTCCCGAATATAAAGTGCAATTGAAAGTTCTAAGTACTGTTGTGCTTCCTTGTCCCCTAAGTTTTGCTCAATCTTGCTCAGAAAATAACAACTTTCACTCGCTTCGGACTTCATTCCGAATTTAATCCATAGCACAACCGCCCGCCGCTCTGCCTCCCTGGCCAGTTCCAGTTCATCTTGGTCATAATGAATCAAGGCCAGATACTGTAGGGCATTGGCCAAGGTCGGCAAATCCTGAAGCAAGGCAAAATCCTGACAGGCCTTTTTTAGCCAAGTTTCGGCTTCCTTCTTCTTCCCCTGCCGGTAGAAAATCTCCCCGATCAAAACCTCCAGTTCACCTTTCCCCTTCAGATAACCGTGAATGTGGCAGAGTTGTCTTGCTTGATCATAGGCTCGTAAAGCCTTCTCCCACTCTTCCAGCGAGGCATAAGCCTGCCCTAGATCCGAATAGAGCATACCTAAACGCAAAGGAGGAGAGGTGACTGGATACACCTCGATGGAACGTTCATAGGCACTCGCTGCCTCTTGAAACAACCCCCTACCCAGAAAGATGCTGGCCATTCCGGCCCATGCCTCTGCCATCCCTTTAGCATTTGCTATCGTTTCACAGATAGCCAGGGCTTCATGAAAGCCTGTTTCGGCAATTTCCAGCTTGCCGAGCTTGACTTGGGTTGTTGCTAAAAGACGGAGCGTAAAAGCCAGGATCTCCGGCACTTCCATCTGGCGGGCCGTTCCCACGCTTTGGGCGAAATACCCCTCTGCTGCCTTATATTCTTCATGACTCAGGCACTGGGTCCCTGCATCCATCAGGGCACGCCAGACGCTTAGCATTTGCTCGTTCATGCCATCCCCTCCGTGTCTTTTTCATCATATGCAGAGGGCGATTTTTTGGCACGAGACGAGCATTGGCTCGATAAGGCTTGTAATCTAGACACTCACGTCGAAATGTGGTAATCTATTGACTGAGGAGGTGTTTGGCTTGAACACATACCGTCCGACTCAGCCTTCCAAGCACTGGGTAACCCTTTTAAAAATCTTGGTACTGTTGTTTGTCCTTTATTTCGCTGTAGCGGTATTAGGCAAGGTATTCTCTTGGGTGCTCGCCATCGTCTTCGTCGTGGTTCGGGGCGTTGTCTTTGTTGCCCTCATTTTCTTTGTAACCCACTTCCTGCTCAAGCTCCTCTTTGGTTTTGATCTTTATCGCTGGGTTGTCAACGGTCGGTTTCGGCGGTAAGTCAAAGGACAGATTAGATAATTTATGTCTGCAAAGGCATAAGGCTATAAATGACATAAAGCGCCTACAAGGCGCTTTTCTTTATGTAGCGGACAGTTCATGATTTGCTGCCACTCTGAATATCTTTTAGTCGAAGGAGGAGTGCTCAATGCGAATCATCATGCTGCGCCGTCCACCGCTGCGCAATCTAATCCTCTATGGAATCCTTGTATTCGTACTGATCGCCTACCGCGACAATGTCATTTCCGTTTTTGCTGGCAAACTGAAACCCATTTACGCAGCCAACGTGACCAACAACGCTATCGGGATCACGTTTGACATCAGCTGGGGAGAAAACACCGCCGAACCCATCCTGGACATCCTTAAGCAAGAAAAAATTCAGGCAACCTTTTTCCTCTCCAGCCCCTGGGCGGCCAAGCATCCAGAACTTGTGCGGCGCATGGTTGCTGATGGGCACGAAATTGGTTCACATGGAAACCGACATATCGATCTAAACACCCTTGGGCCGGGTGAAATTCATAAAGAAATCACATCCGCTCAGACTGTATTAGAGGAACTTTCCGGCCAAAAGGTGCGGCTGATTCGCGCTCCCAATGGTGCCTACGACAACAAAGTCATCTCGGTCGCCCATGAAATGGGATATAAAGTAATTCAGTGGAGTGTCGATTCTCTCGACTGGAAACGGCCTGGTCCCGCTGCTGTCATCAATAATGTCATCAATGGTATTCATTCTGGCCAAGGGGCGAAACCCGGTGCCATCATCCTCTTTCACGCCTCTGACTCAGCACCCGACACGGTGGGAGCGCTACCGACCGTCATCAAAACCCTCAAAGGGAAAGGCTATGAACTGGTTCCCGTCGGCAAGCTCCTGAACGAAGCTGCCAGCACCTGGCCGCCTGAAAGCAACCTCAAACCGGAAGAAAAGCCCGCTAAAGCCCCGTGATGATCAATCCAGAACCCTGAGGGATTTGTCCGCAGCTAACCGCTCCTCAAGCTGGCTCAAAGCCTTGGCCGCATCCTCTTTGAAATGCCCATCCAAACCTGATTGCAGAGCTTTTTCCAGCCTTGCCTTCCCGATGACAGCATCCCCCTGGCTTAGAGAAAAAACCCCTTGGATATAGTCCACATACATCGCACTTCCGCTTTGACCCTGGAGCCTCCCCAAGACCTTCTGAACTTCCGAGAAATCCTCCAACTGAACCGCTAATAACGCCTGAGTCACCAAGTAATAGCGATTGACTGGACGCCAAGCCTGAGCATCAATGACTTGGCTTATTCTTTTGGCTTCGGCCCAGTTCCTGGACCAGAGGGCATGTGCATAAGCCATGTCCAGATAGGCGGGGTTTTGCGACCCTAGCTTCTCCGCCGCTTTCAATTCCGTGCCCGCTTTTTCTCCATCCTCGAGGTTCATGGCCAGTTCGACCCGTGCCAGATGCCAAAGAGCCTCTTCACTCCTGGACAATCCGCGCCCACTTGTGTTTAACGCTTCCTTGGCCTTATCCACCTCTCCTGCAGCCAGAGCCAAAATTCCTGCCCCTAACGCCTTTGGGGACGGCTCTGAAATCTGATCGAGTTCACGCTTTGCTTTCCCCAAATTCCCTTGTTTGATTTCCCATAAGAAAAGCCAGAAGCGATGTCGATTATCCTGATACTGAGCTAGGATCTTATCCATGCTTTGACCCGCACCCTGATCCCTACCTTGAACCAGACGAAGCCACAAGGCCTGATCTCGTAGCACCGGAAGTCGGTTCAAAACCCCTCCATGCTGATCAAACCAGTTCATCTCGGTTATTGCTTCCTCTACTTGGTAATCGCCTGTAGCCAAGGCTAACTTGTTCATATGCCAAGCGAAAGGTGCTAAAGCCGAGAGAAGGAGCGCTGCTAGGACGAGCACCCACTTCCTGCCCCTCATCTTACGCCATGTCCACCACTCTTTATACTTCTCGGCCTTACTCATTCCAACCTTCCTTTCCGCTTAGTGTCCCTTCCAGGAGGCGAACCCTTCCCCAACCACTTCTGGGACTTCGCTAATTGTTAAGAAAGCTCTCGGATCCCGTTCATGCACGATTTCCTTGATTTGAGTCAACTCCGTCCGGTTGACAACGCAATACACCACCTGCTTCGCCTCGCCTGAATAGGCTCCTTCCGCCTGAAACAAAGTGACGCCTCGTTCCAGCTTGCTCATGATCTCGCGGGCAATCCCCTGTGGTTCTTGGGTAATGACCAAAACCGCTTTCGAATGGCTCATGCCTTCCTGAACTAGGTCAATGACCCGAGTAGCAATGAACATATACAGCATCGCATACATGGCGGCCTCCGGCCGAAATAACACGGCCGTCACCGTAAAGATCACAGCGTCAATGCTTAAAAGGATCTGCCCTACACTCAAAGGAGTCGCCCGGCTTAAGAACACAGCCAAGATATCCGTCCCCCCTAGCGATCCCCGCGAGCGGAAAATAATCCCCATCCCAATGCCACTGAGTACGCCTCCAAAAATCGCCGCCAAAAGCCTATCCTGGGTCAAAGTCGGCACTTGAGCCGTAAACTGCAGGCTAAATGCCAGGACACCCACCCCGACGACACTGAGGATTAAGAATTTCCTCCCCACCATTTTCAAACCGATCAGAAAGAGCGGCAGGTTGAGAATGAGCACCACCCAACTTACCGGCCATAGGTAGAGGTAATGCAGGATAATGGCAATTCCTGTTACACCACCATCTGCAATTCGATTCGGAATAATTAAGGCATTGAGGCTCAAACCCACGATGATCGAGCCAACTCCGACCCCAAGAAAATATTGAAGCGTGCGCCAATGCATCCAGCTTAACAACTTTCGGTTCAAACATATCCCCCGTTCGCCAGAAACTGCTAATAATAGGTCGTTTAAGCAAAATCCTACCGATGGATCGTGTATGATAAGTCTTTTGTAAATTATAGCAGATCATGAAGCGAAAACAAAAATATGACTCCCCAAAAACAAAAAACGCCACAAAATGCGGCGTGCAATGCATACATGGTGCGCCCGGCAGGATTTGAACCTGCGACCTCCGGCCTCGGAAACCGTCACTCTATCCACTGAGCTACGAGCGCATTGATCAGGACACTTAAATAATATACTAAAATTGTGATTGCTTGTCAAGCTAAAAAAGCCTGAACTCGGTCTTGGATGGCAGTGGCCACGCTTTCTATCGGCATTGACCCGTCAATGACCGCGACCGTCTCCCCTTCAGCCTGGGCTTTCTCTACAAGGTGCTCAAAACGGGCCAGCACACGCTTGAGGAACGCTTCTTTTTCAAAAAGATCCACTTGAAAACGGTTATTACGAATCCGTGCCATCGTGATCTCCGGTTCAACCCGAACAAACAGCGTCAGATCAGGCTTGAGGGCTTTGGCATTGATCGCTTCAACCCATTCCCCGCCAGCGCTCTCTCCTTGATAGGCCAGGGATGACCAGAGATAGCGATCGCAAATGACATGACTTCCTTGATCCAGAGCAGGCCGGATCTGGTGATTCACATGATCCAGACGATCGGCGGCAAACAAGAGCGCCAGCACCTCTTGGCTGAACCCTTGCAGGCGTTTGTTCAACGCTTGCCGCAAAACCAGACCCGCTGGGCCTTCGCTGGGTTCCTTTGTGGCAAGCACCTTGCGTCCCGTACGCTCTTCAAGCCAGGCATGAAGCCTCACCACTTGCGTGCTGATTCCCGAGCCATCCACTCCTTCAATGACGATGAAGCGGCCTCTAAGGTTTTGAACGTCCGGAACGTCTTGTTTCTGCATGCTAACACTCCCCCCTATGCACCATTGTCAAGGGATTGACAGGAACCGATCATGCAAAGTGACAAGCCACAAAATGCTCGCTTCCACGTTCAAGCAATTCGGGTACCTTCTGGGCGCAAATATCCTCGGCATGCGGGCAGCGGGTCCGGAAATAACACCCGCTCGGCGGATCAATCGGGCTAGGCACCGTTCCTTGCAGCACGATGCGCTGCCGCTTCATCTCCACGTCTGGATCCGGAATCGGAATCGCAGAAAGCAGGGCCTGAGTATAAGGATGAAGTGGATGCCCGTACAAGTCCGAACTGCTCGTCAATTCAACGATCCGCCCGAGGTACATCACGGCAATCCGGTGCGAAATATGCTTCACCATGGAGAGATCGTGAGCGATGAATAAATACGTTAACCCAAGCTTTTCCTGAAGGTCTTCCAGCATATTCACGATCTGCGCTTGAATAGAAACATCCAAGGCGGAAATCGGCTCATCACAAATGATCACTTTCGGATCCACCGCTAAGGAACGGGCAATCCCGATCCGTTGCCTTTGTCCTCCTGAAAACTCATGGGGAAAGCGGTTGGCGTGTTCCGGGTTCAACCCTACCGTTTCCAACAACCCATAAATCCGATCCGTGCGTTTCTGTCCGGAGGCCAGTCGATGAATGTCCAAGGCCTCCCCAATAATGTCCCCCACCGTCATCCGGGGATTCAGGGACGCATAAGGATCCTGAAAGATCATTTGAATATCGCTGCGAACGCCCATCATGTCCTTGGCATTTAAATCATAAACATTCTTCCCCTTGTAGCGCACCTGCCCAGATGTCGCATCATACAAGCGAATGATCGTCCGCCCGGCTGTGGACTTGCCGCAGCCGCTTTCTCCGACGAGTCCCAGCGTTTCTCCTCGATGCAATTGAAAGGAAACTCCGTTCACCGCATGGACTTTTCGCTCTCCTTTGGCAAAAAGCCCTTTGTCGATCGGGAAATGTTTGACCAGGTTTTCCACTTCAAGGATAATCTCTGACTTGACCGCAGCGCTCATCGGACGCCCCCCCCTTCACTAGCTTCGGCAAAGCTAACCTTTGGAGCATCCGGATGGAGCAGCCAACAAGACGCTTCATGCCCAACGGATACCTTTTGTAAAGCAGGAGGTTCTTGTACACAGATTTTCATAGCGTGTGGACAGCGTGCCGCAAAACCACAGCCAGCTGGCGGCTTTAAGAGATCCGGTGGAGTCCCGTGAATGGGAACGAGTCGGCTGCGTCCCTGGGCATCGAGACGGGGCACGCTCTTCAACAGTCCCCAAGTATAGGGATGCTGCGGGCGTTTAAAAATATCCTGAACGGTCCCGCTTTCCACGATTTTACCGCCGTACATGACGATAATCCGAGAACACAGTCCTGCCACGACACCCAAGTCATGGGTAATCAGAATAATCGAGGTATTGATCTTATCCTTCAAGTCCCGCATCAATTCGAGAATCTGCGCTTGGATCGTAACATCCAGTGCAGTGGTGGGCTCGTCGGCGATCAAAAGCTTGGGATTGCAAAGCAGAGCCATAGCAATCATCACCCGCTGGCGCATCCCGCCCGAAAACTCGTGGGGATACTGCTTCAAGCGTCGTTCGGCATTGGGAATGCCAACAAGTTCCAAGTAATCCTGAGAGCGTTTCAAGGCCTCGCCCCTGCTCAAGCCTTCGTGGCGCTGAAGGACTTCGGTCATCTGCCGCCCAACCGTCAACACCGGATTAAGGGAGGTCATGGGATCCTGAAAAATCATGCCCATGGCTTTTCCGCGCACTCTAGACATTTCCTTTTCTGGAATCTTAACCAGATCCTGCCCCATGAAATAAACTTCTCCGTCCACGATCTTTCCTGGGGGGGTGGGAATCAAGCGCATGATGGACTGAACCGTTACGGATTTGCCGCAGCCCGATTCTCCCACGATACCGACGGCCTCTCCTTCATCAACATGAAAACTGACTCTGGAAACCGCCTTGACCTCTCCTGCGTAGGTGAAGAAAGAGGTGCTTAAATTCTTGACGTCCAACAAGTGTGCCATTTACGTCTCCTCCTTACTTCCGCATTTTCGGATCAAAGGCATCTCTCAGCCCGTCTCCGACAAAGTTAAAGGCAAGCATTAAAACCGCAATCATCCCTGCTGGGAACAACAGAGAATGTGGGTATGAAGGAATGTTCAGGCGGCCCGAAGCGGCCATTGAACCCAGACTGACCAAGGGCGGCTGAACCCCAAGCCCGATGAAGCTCAGGAACGCTTCCATAAAAATCGCGGCTGGGATTTGTAACGCCGCCACCACAATGATCTGTCCTACGCTGTTCGGTAAGAGGTGCTTCATCAGGATCCGTTTCGTGCTCGCACCTAAGGTTCTGGCTGCTAAGACGAATTCCTGTTCCCGCAAGGAAAGAATTTGCCCGCGCACAATCCGAGCCATCGGCACCCAGTTGGCAATTCCGAGAACGATAAAAATGTTCCCGAGCCCCGAACCTAAAACCACCATGAGTAAAATAACATAGAGCAAATCAGGAACACTAAAGATAATATCAATAATACGCTGCATGACGTTGTCCACTCGGCCGCCCAGATACCCGGAGATTCCACCATAGAAAATTCCGATCGTTAAATTAATAAGCACTGAACCGAAACCAATGGCCAGTGAAATCCGAGCGCCAAACATGACCCGAGTCAGAATATCCCGTCCCAGTTCATCCGTGCCAAAAGGGTGCACCCAATTCGGGAAAAGATTCACGGATTCCAAATCATTGGTCTTATAATCGAAGTGTGAGAAAAAAGGACCAAACAGGGCGAAAAGCACAATTGCGCTCAGCACAACCAAGCCGCCCATCGCTAAAGGATTCAGTTTAAATCTGCGCCAGGCATCTTGCCACAGAGTTGTGCTCGGTCGATTAATGACCTCTGCCTTAAGCTCATGCTGCAAGGGGGTAAAGGCATCGACGGGTAAGCTCAAGATTTAGGCCTCCTTTCTTCCCGTAAGCTTGATCCGAGGATCTACGATGGTGTAGGCCATGTCAACCAGCAGGTTGAACGTCACTAACAGCGTCGCAAACAACACCGTCGTTCCCATAATCACCGGGTAATCCCGGTTGCTAATGCTCGTCACAAAGAACTGACCAATTCCGGGGATATTAAACACAAATTCGATCACGAAGTTTCCGGTCAGGATGTAGGCAAAAAATGGTCCCAAAAACGTCACCACCGGAATCAAGGCATTGCGCAGGGCGTGGCGGAACACAATTACATACCCTGGCAGCCCTTTGGCTTTAGCCGTACGAATATAATCCTGGTTTAAGGTATCAAGCATGCTTGTCCGCGTCAAGCGGGTGATCTGAGCAATCGGATAGGCGCTTAAGGCTGCAGCCGGCAAAACCAGGTTCTTCATCTCTCCCCAGCCAACCGGAGGAAACCAATGCAGCTTGTATCCCACATAGTACTGGAGAAAGGTTGCGATCACGAAGCTGGGAACAGAAATCCCGATCGTCGCCAAGAAGGTGACAAAATAATCTGCGGTTTTGTTCTGACGCAGTGCTGCCACGACTCCCATCACCGTGCCGCCGATGAGAGAAATGACCGTGGCTAATCCTCCCAGCGCTCCCGTCTTAGGCATTCCGGCAGCAAATAAATCATTCACCGTCCGCCCTTCATAGCGGAAGGTTGGACCAAAGTTAAAGTGCAGCATATTATTCATATAATCGAAATACTGCTTGCTGAGCGGATCGTTCAGGTGGTAGCGGGCATTAATGTTGGCCATTACTTGGTCAGGCAAAACCTTCTCCGATGAGAACGGACCGCCGGGTATGGCATGCATCAAGAAAAATGTCAAAGTCACCACCAGCCAAATCACAAAGATAGCCGAGAGAATCCGCCCTATCAGATATCTGGCCATATTAGACCTCCTTCGTCCTCTCCTACAGAAGAAAGGGGCAAGTCGTTGCAACTCGCCCCTTCACACTCACCAGGCTTGTTAGCTTATTTCTCCACTGTTGCATTTTTGAAGTCAATGAAACCGAGCGGAGAACGCATAATCCCTTTGATATAGTCCTTGGCAACATAGTTATTGACGTAGAAGTAAATCGGCATGACCGGCATTTCAGTCATCAGGATCTTCTCAGCATCATGCATAGCCGTCATCCGTTCTTTTTGGTCGCCCGTCGACTTCGCTTTCTTGATATCGGCATCATATTGCGCATTCGACCAGCCGGTTTGGTTGTTCCCGCCATTGGTGACAAACATGTCCATGAAGGTCATGGGATCGACATAGTCGCCAATCCAGCCGGCCCGGGCCACATCATATTGGAGTTTTTGCTCAGACTGCTGATAAACCTTCCATTCCTGGCTTGTCAATTTGACTTTGATCCCTAGGTTCTTAGACCACATGTCTTGAATCGCTTGGGCGATGGTTTCGTGGCTGGCTCCGGCATTGTAAAGGATGCTGACGTTGTCAGGCCAGTTCTTGCCGTCCGGATAACCCGCTTGGGCCAGGAGTTCCTTGGCCTTGGCCAGATCCTCTTTAAAATAGTCGCCACCCACTTGACGGAAGGTCTTGCCAGCCTCGGCATCCGGAATTCCACCCGGAGTATAAGCGAACGCCGGTGTTTGCCCGCCTTTAACCACCTTGTCGATCAGGGTTTTGCGGTCAATCGCCATGGTTAACGCTTGGCGTACTCGCGGATCGTCAAATGGTTTGCGTGTCACATTGAAACGATAATAGTAGGTGCCCAGATACGGTGTGTTTTTCAATGTACCTGCAGCCCGTAAACGATCGATGTCTTGAACCGGTATGTTGTCCATTCCATCCAGCTGACCTGCTTCGAAAGCCGTCAAAGCAGCTTTGCCATCTTCCACCAGGTTAAACGTCAGCTCCGTGAGCTTCACATTTTTGGCATCCCAATAATTGTCATTCTTCACGGCGACAATCTTGTCATTATGCGCCCAGGACTTCATTTTGAAGGGACCATTGCTGACAAAGGTCTCTGCCTTGGTATTCCAATCTTTGTTCGCCTTCACCCATTTCTCGTTAACTGGGTAGTAGGTCGGGAAAGCGGTCAAGGACAAGAAGTAGGGTGTCGGAGCTTCCAAATCTACTTCTAAGGTTTTCTCATCGACAACCTTGATGCCCACATCATCCGCTTTGGCTTTCTTGCCGTTATACGCTTCTGCATTCTTGATGTAGAACAGCTGATAAGAATACTCAGCAGCCGCCTCAGGATCCAGAGCGTGCATCCAGGCAAACTTGAAGTCGCTGGCCTTGACAGGATCCCCATTGCTCCACTTGGAGTCACGCAGCTTAAAGGTGTACTTCAAGCCGTCGGGGGAAACGGTGTAGCTCTCCGCCAGAGCCTTCTGCGGTTTGCTGTCTTTGTCAAGGCGTGTTAAACCTTCGAACAAATTGAGTTCGACGATGGCTTCGGGAATCCCGTTCGACATCTGGGGATCGAGCGTCTTGGGCTCAGCCCCTGGGTTCCAGCTCATCTTCATTTCTTTGGGAGCCGCAGCGTTTCCGCCCCCCGTGGAGCCGCAGCCTGTCACAACGAGCCCAAGGATTACAGCAACCGACAAGACTGTGGCCATCCATTTCTTCTTTCTGATCATGTTCATCCTCCCTAACATTAGTTTTAAACATTCCTCTCCAAGCCCTCCCTGGTAAAAGACCCGGATCATTATATCCTTAGTATTCGTTATACAGTATTCGATTTCCTGCAAAATTCGCAAACCGCGATATTTTTTTTATATGTGGAATGCATTAACTCACTTTGCTCATCACTCGCAGTTTATCAGCTAACAGGGCCACAAACTCAGAATTAGTCGGTTTTTGCCGTTCAATATTCATGGAGTAGCCAAAGATCCGTTTTAAGGTTTCCGTATGCCCCCTCTCCCAGGCAAGTTCGATCGCATGGCGAATGCCCCGTTCCACCCGGCTGGGAGCCGTATCGTATTTTTTGGCGATTGCCGGGTAAAGTTCCTTGGTTACAGCACCCAGCAGCGACACATCTTCAACAACCATCAGGATCGCATCGCGGATGTACTGATATCCCTTAACATGCGCAGGAATCCCGATCTGATGCATCATGGAGGTAACTTCCACGCCAAGGTTCACACTACTGCCAGCCGAAGTTACAGCGGGTGCGACGGCCGCAAATGACGCTGGCACCGTAGGACTTTCCTGGGTGAGCGCGCGGATGCGCTTGCCCAGAATCTCGAGATCAAAAGGTTTGAGGATGAAATAATCCACTCCCATCATCATCGCCTGATGAGTCAGGGATTCTAGCCCAAAAGCCGTCAACATGATAATTTTAGGCCGATTGGCCATCGCTCTCCCGTTAATGCGTTCTAACACCCCAAGCCCGTCCAGGCTGGGCATCACTAAGTCCACGATCACCAAGTCCGGTTCTTGATTTTGAATCATCTCCCATGCTTCTATACCATTGTAAGCCAGTCCAGACACCTGTAAGTCCTCCTGACTTTGCAAGTAGTTTTGTAGCATCTGACAAAGATTCCGGTTGTCGTCTGCGACAACGATTTTAACTTTCTTACTCATTCTGCCATCATCCCGCCTTATGTATAATATTCCGGATCGCCTGGGGCTCGCAACCCCCTCCTCTTTCCGGTGTCCTCATTATACGTTAGGATAGATGTCGAAATCGTAAAAAATAAGTAAGGCTCGACTGAGCCCATCCTTTGTCTAATACTAGTAATTCATAGGTTTACTGGGTTTTTATGGAAAATATTTATTCATCAAGTTTCGCCATCTCCTCCCTTTATGAAAGAAATGACCAAACCAGAGGCATTCTTTGTCAAGTTTTAGGGGTCGACGCCGACAATATACCCACCCCTTCACTTTATCCGAAAAGGCGTTGGACAACGACAACATCCAGCCAGCGTTCAAATTTCCACCCGACTTCGCGGTAACGGCCCGCTTCTTTAAAACCATGTTTGGCGGCTAGTTTAAGGCTCGCCGTATTTGAACCCGTAATGAGGCCCAACAACGTATGATAGCCCAACTTTTCTGCTTCCTGGCAAAGGGTTGCCAGGAGAATGCTCCCAAGTCCTCGATACTGGTAACGCGGGTCTAAATAGAGGGAAAATTCGCCGCTGCCGCGATAAGCTGCCCGAGGATGAAAAGGCGACAAACTCCCCCATCCGGCTGTCTCTTCATCAACCGTGATTACATAAAGAGGATAGTAGGGATCTTGATGTAACTCATACCATGCTTGGGCCAGATCAAGGCTGCGCGGCTCCAGGTCAAAGGTAGCAACCGTATGCTCCACCGCCCAATTATAAATAGAATTTAACTGGAGAAGATCCTCCTCTTGCGCCCGACGGATGTATTCCATGATCAAACACTCCTTTGAACCATTGCACCCATCCATTTTACCCCAAGCTGAGAAAATTGCCAGATCCAATTACCTCCATGAGGATAAAGCATTGCCATTCGGGAACACTATCGCGAAGAATCCTAAAGGAGGTTTGCCCAAGATGATCGCTAAAGTGGATAAAAATACTTGTATCGGTTGCGGTGCCTGCCCTTCCGTCTGCCCGGAGGTGTTTCAAATGGAAGACGACGGCTTGGCCGCTGCCTATGTTAACCCTGTGCCAACGGAAGTGGAAGACTCAGCTCAAGAAGCAGCGGACGGCTGCCCGGTTGATGCCATTCACATCAACAAGTAAAGCTCAGGGGATTTAAGCGATATTGAGCAAACGCTAAAGCGGACGGGCAAAACTATCCGTCCGCTTTAGCTGTATCTTGTTAAGCTGGATTTTCGGATAGCGATACCGCAGCCTTCGCCACTGCTTCACGCACCTGTCCTTTTAAACCGTCCAGCCCGACTCGGTCTATTAAACGCCCAAGGCGTTCCTGTGGTCTGGCATTTTGCCTGTAATACTCGACAACCGCTTGAACTGCAGGCAACCGTTCCTCTGCTTTGAGGTTTTCCCAGAGTAGATCAGCCAGACGCGGTTTGACCCCGCCGTTGCCACCGACGTAGAGATGGTAGCCCCTGCTGGTGCCCATGAGGCCTAGATCCACTGTCGCCGCATCCGTGCATTTATTCGGGCAGCCTGCCACAGCGATCTTAAATTTAGAAGGCAACTCCATCCCATGATAGCGCTTATCCAGTTCCATTCCCAACTTCAGCGTTGGCTGCAACCCCCGCTTACAAAACTCATTACCAGGGCAAACTTTAATACTGCGCACGCAGAGACCCGCCGCATGCCCAGGATCCATACCCAACTCATCCCAGGCTTTCGGGACATCCCCGGGATCCAGTCCAACAATCGCGATGCGTTGAGCGCTTGTCACTTTAATAGCGGCCGCCTGGTATTTCTCGGCTACATCCGCAATTTTTCGGAGTATTTCCGGTGTAGCTACACCCGCTGGAATGTGCGGGGCAATCGCGTAGGTCTTTTTATCCATCTGCAGAATGGCGCCAGCTGGCTGAGCCTTAGCTTTAGCCTCCTCAGACATCTCCCCTTGTTCAACAGCATTGACAGCAGCCAAAAGCTTATCCGCGTCAATTCCATGCATTTGGGCCGCATTTTTGAGGTTTTCTTTCACCGAAAAGGGACAACCCAAACAGTGGAGCCCCAGCGACTGCATGGCTTCCGCCGTTTTCGGATTGGCTTCCATGATTTCTTTAAGCGTCATATCAAATGTAAAATTCATAGGATCTCCTAACCATGAATGAGCATTGGTAAGCAATGCACACAAACATTCTTTTCTTCCCCTTGATGCACATATTTTAGGATTGGTGTCAATTCACTACTCGTCCCGCAATGGGCACAAACCAACTCTGGCGCTTCCTTCTTTTCTGAAGCCATTGGCGAAACCCCCTTCTTGTTTGTTTAACCGATTAACCTTAGTTTAACACAAAGCCACTGTTTGAACTGTGATTTTCGGCACATCCTGGGTGTGCCTTTTGCAACACTACCTTTACTTTAAATCCGCAAGGACCAAATTATACCCGACCATTGGCAAAAAAATATCCCCGCATGGTCAAACCTACCACCGGGGATTCTCAAACGTACACACGTTAGGGTACACGACGAAAGTTAAGGATATGCCAGCTCTCTCCCTCTTGAAAGAGCTGAAAAGAATAAGTAAAATGCTCAACCGCTTGGGGCGGTGCAACCCAGGAAACCTGCACTTTGAGCGAGGCGGGGTCGACCGTTTCCAAGAACTCGACCTTTTGAAGTGACAAAAGCGGGTTTTTCTCCAAGGCTTTTGTCCAGGCCACGAGCTCTGCGGGTTCTGGGGATGATTTCGGACTCCGGGTCATCTCTTGAGCCAATTCGAACTGCCGTGAATCTAGCAAGTTCCAAAAACGCTGTACGGCTGCCCGCGGAGAATCGGCATAATCAGGATGGGCTAAGGCGGAAAGAACGGTTTCGGGTGTTTTCCAAGCCATGAGACCCATCAGGCAACTTAAGGCAATGCCCAGAATCCAAAGATACCTGCTGTGACGCATACTTTCCCTCCTAAAAGCTAGTGTCTACTACTATCTTAGAAGGGAAACCCTACTTTCATGACAGCTTATCCAAAAACTTTTCTCAGAACATTGAGTAGGAACTCGGGCAGCCGCAGGTAATAAATCTTCATCGACAAAACCTCCTCTCAACTAATCATATGTGGGTTAACTAAAGTTATAGTTCTTAACCGTCTCTTCAAGTTGAGCCACCCATTGTTTTTCTTCCTCTGTTTGCGCGGTAAAATAAAGCCGCCCTATGATCGAAGAGATGATCTTCAAGACATCTTCTACAACCAGCTTCTCTTTCATGGCTAGTTGGGCACTCGTCTCAATCAAGGCAATGCCGAACTGATGCCCTACGCCTTCGTTCATCATCTTGGTGCACGTCTTGCCTAACAAACGCATGACCAACGAAGCTTCCTGGGCATCGAGCTGTCGGATCGCATCAATGGTTGTCGTCAATCCCTGTACCATACGCAATCCCACGTTAGCCCAGCCAACCTGTTGATTATCCATTCTCTTTCCCCCTTACCGCGTACGCTCTTCGTGCGATACTATATGCTCAGGGACGATGTCGGGTGAGTTGTCTTGTTTTGGGTGTAAAAGAAAAGAGCCCCTTTTGATAAGGGCTCTTTTCTTAGACGGTCTTCACTCATTTGCCGAGCTTGGGTACCCGAAAGCTCGAAACCATCAAAAACGCGAGCAACGCCAGGCACACCGGATAGAATATCCAGGGGATAAAGGGGTTAAAGAACACAAGCAAAGCCATGAACCCACCGGCAAACGTAATCGGGACACCCACAAAATAAGTAGAAATATTGAGGACATTAAAACGGGCCAAGCGAATTGCCCCACACAGGGCAAAAACGGCGGCAATAAGGATCCCCCAATTGCCAATATTTCCGCGCAAAAAGGCGGAATAGGTAAGAATCGCCGGAGCAACACCAAAGGAAACCAGATCGCTCAAAGAATCCAGTTCCTTGCCAAAGTCAGAACTGACTGAGAGCCGTCTGGCAACTTTGCCATCCATACTGTCCATCAAAACGGACAATAGGATCATGCCAGCCGCAAAATTAAACTTTTGATCGAGTGTAAGGATCAAGGCCATAAATCCAAACAACAAATTCGCCAACGTGAAAATACTCGGAATCATACGCGCGTTGATGGGGCGACTGCTCATTCCTCATTCACTCTCCCTAAAATCGTTATCCCACCCCGAACCTTGTCCCCTTTACTTACGGTCACTGCGACATTAGGAGGGAGAAAGAGTTCAGTACATGAACCGAATTTAATAAGTCCGAAATGTTCCCCTTTCGCCAACTTGTCCCCCTCTTTCACCCAACAAACAATCCTGCGGGCCACAAACCCTGTCACCTGTGTTACCAAAATCTTTAAAGAGCCATTTTCGATCCCGATAAAGTTCTTTTCGTTTAGTTCTGAAGCATGACTCTTGAAGGCGGGCAACATTTGCCCCGGACGATAATAGCGATATATCACGGTTCCGGCCATCGGGGAGCGGTTCACATGAACGTTAAATAAACTTAAAAAGATGCGGATACGAATGCTTTCACCCTGAAAAACATGTTCCTCAAAAACTCGTTCGACATCCATGACTAACCCATCAGCGGGCGACACAAGCGTTAATTCTCCTTCAGGGACGGTTCGCGTCGGGTTACGAAAGAAGAAGGCTACAAACAAAAAGAGAAAACCAGGCGCGATCATGAGCCAAGGCCAAATAACATAACTGACAATGATCAATATGGCCAAGAACCCCAAATAAGACCAACCATCCCGGGAGATGGGGTACTGTTTCACCGATAAATAACCTCCCTTGGAATAATTCCATCGCTGAACTCGCACGGCAATTTCTTATAGTGTATCATCTTTCAGGATAATAGAAAAGCGCTTTCCACTATCCTTCCAGCCAGGCCTCCAGTCTACGTAGAATTTGGCCCCGATCCCCCCGGATGTGGGTGCGCAGGGGTAAGGAAGAAAGGAAAACTCTGCCATAACTTTTCTCAGCAATGCGGGAATCAAGCAGGATCACCACACCGCGATCCCCTTGCGAACGAATCAAGCGCCCGAACCCTTGTTTAAAACGAATGATGGCATCCGGCAAAAACAATTCCCGAAACGGATCCCGGCCTTGAGATTGCATAAATTCAGCACGTGCTTCAATGAGTGGAACCGTCGGAGCCCAAAAAGGTAACTTCACCAGAACGACGCAAGAAAGGGCTTCCCCCATGATGTCAATCCCTTCCCAAAAGCTGCTTGCACCCAGCAAAACACTCTGGGCTTTACGCTTAAAGTCATCTAGAATTGCCGAACGAGCTCCATCAATCCCTTGCCCGAGCGTGTCAATATTCGTCCCTTCCAGTCTCTGTTTAAGCGGATAGTAGGTAGCCTGAAGAAACCGGTGCGAGGTGAAAAGGACTAAGGTACGTCCACCAAGGCGTTCACTAACTTCGGCTATGAATTCGGCCACATCTTCTGCGACACGGAGTTCTTCCCCTTTGGGATCCATTAAGCCTTTGACCACATAGAACTGCATCTGTTCTTCGTAGTCAAAGGGGGAATCCACTTGCAGGGTACGCGTATCCTGCGGGAGCCCGAGTTCTTCAAGCAGGTGTGCAAATGAACCGGCTACACTCAAGGTCGCCGAAGTGAGAATCGCCGCTTCCAGCTTAGCGAACACTTTCTCTAAAGCGCTGCTGACATCCACTGGAGAACGCTTCCACGTTAAACTCGGAGAGCGTTCCAGCCAGATGACAACGCCGGGATCTTCCAAATTCAATCCGGGAACCGATGCCATTAAGTTTTCCAGCTCACTTAGCCCTTCTCCCAGTTCGCGTCGGACTGTTTCAAACTCATCTGCTTCTTCTTGATCCAACAGGTTCACAAGATTTTCAAGGATTCCGTACAAGGCTTTAATCCGCCCGCCCAGATTCTCGGTCTGTATTTCTAACGTACCCCACCACGCCATATTTTTATGTGCTTTAACGAGCCGCAAGGACAAACGTTCCCCTATCACCCCCTGCAAAAGCTGGAAAAGGGACTGAGCCTGTTCCAACACTAGCGCACAGCCAGCCGGAACGTCATCAAGCCGCACCTTGAATCGTTCCCACACATTGGGTGCCAGGGAATGGTAATAGGCGCTGCGCGCTTTCAAGTGGTTCACCAAACTTGGCCCCGATGGACGGAAAATGCGTTCGATAGCCTTCGCAATCCGTTCTTCGCTTAACTCCAGTCCCAATTGTTCTAAGGCCGTGCTATAAAAATGGTGGGCTTCATCCACGACCACATAATGGTATTCCGGCAACACATTGTAGTCAGTTTTAATATCCGAAAAAAGCAAGGAATGGTTGACGATCAATACATCCGCTTCTTCTGCTTTCTGTTTGGCCCGGAGCAGAAAGCACGTTCCGGCTTGAGGACAGCGGCTAGAAATACACCCTTCCGAATTGAATTTCGGCCACAAGCGTACGATCCCTGCTGTCTGCGGAAGTTCCTGCAAATCCCCGGTCTGGGTTTCACGCAACCACGTCAGGAGTGAAAGGGATGCAAGTTTTTCCTCAAGCACAAGATCCCTTCCCTCACTGACATGGGTTAGCCAATTGCGCAGGCAAATGTAGTTGCCCTTCCCTTTTAAAATCATGCTCTTGAAAGGAAAACTCAACGCGGTGCTCAGAATCGGCAGGTCCTTTTGGGCAAGTTGTTCCTGCAGGGGAATGGTATGGATTGCCACAACCACCCGTTGCCCCGTCTTTTGGGCCCACCAAAGGCAGGGAACCAAATAGGCCAACGATTTTCCCGTGCCTGTGCCCGCTTCTACGACCAAATGTTCTGAACGAACAAGAGCTTTGGCAACCGCTGTGGCCATGGCGACTTGCCCTTGTCGGCTCTCATAGCCAGACAGATTTCGGGCCAGCTCTCCTCCGGGAGAGAGCGCTTCCGCGACCCAAGACGCGTCCTGGGGTACTTTTTTCTTCATCTCACCCGCGCCCGTTGTCTCCCGGAAGAGACCCTGAGCCGGAGCAAGCACGACATCCGTCCGGATCGGGCGTGTCGGAAAACGGCGCGTCACTTCTCTTTGTAGTGCTGTGAAGAATCCCCGGCTGGGCCACCCCGGTAAATAATACTGGGCGTGATGGAAAAAACTCAGGTCAAATTGCAGCCCTTTTTCCCAACACGCTTCCAATACCTTGTAAGCCAACAGCGCATCGTGCGTAGCCTGATGCAGGTTCCCTGACAACTCCAAACCAAGTTTTTCAGCCAAGGCTCCCAAGCGATAGGTTTTGAGAGAAGGGAAAAAGACCCGGGCCAAATCCAAGGTATCCCAGACCTCGTTGCCTAAACGCACCCCCAACCCCCGTTCAAGCATATGGATATCAAAGGAGATATTGTGCCCAACAATAATCGCCCCCTGCAAGGCTTGCAGGACTTCTTCCTTATGCTCAAGGAGCGTCCTGGCTCCTTCTAGTTCATCCTTCCCGATCCCCGTAAGACGTAAAATTTTCTGGGGAACCTCCTGGTTTGGGCGCACAAAAAAATGCAGGAGCTGAGGGGCTTCTCCTGGCAGCATCCGCCATAAAGCCAATTCGATAATTTCATCCGCGAACCGATCAAGCCCAGTAGTCTCGACATCCAGCGCAATCAGCAATTCCCTCAAGGCCATACCCCTCTCCTGCGAACATTGTACACATTTTCGCCGGGCATCGCAATGAAAAGGAGGAGTTTGGACAGGAAAAGCGAATAAATATAATTGTGTGTCATTAAGATGCCATCATGGAAATGTCTCTGCTGGGGATACTATTGAAGGCTCAGCTTATGAGTGGAGGCTGGTCAGACGATGAATAAACCCGGTTACGTACTCTTGAAGCTCATGTTCCCGTTTCTGCTTCTTTCGCTTCTTCTTAGCGGCTGTTCAAACAAGCCTTTCCTTACCCCGGACAATACCTATGCGATTGTGACTTATGATCTAAAAGGAGATTCGAGTACTGTTCCCATCAACCTAACCTGGAATACAAACACTGCAGTGCTCCGCCAACTTCTCGTCGAAGCATCCTTTGTGCTTACCGATCTCCGTTCACAGTCGGCAGACCTTGTCCGGCCTGGAAAAGCTTCTCCTCCAGATACCGTTTCCACATCCTCAGAACCTAAAACCTATTTGCAAACTACTTTTCCCGAAACAAAAATGCTCACGTTCCTCATCGACGGACTCAATGTAAATCTAGGGGTTCAATCCATCGAAATTGAAGTCGAAGGGGACGACCTCGGACAGGTGGTTCTCAATCACACCTGGATACTGCAAGGGATTTCCAACCCTAACCTCTATCCGGCTTACCTAGAGCTTGTCGATATGATTCAGGGCCAAAACAAAGGGAAGTCCGCTCTCTGAGCCACTTCACCTTCTTTTTTTGAGGAGGCAACTGGTGTGATTTTTATTCTGGATAACTTCGATTCCTTCACCTATAACCTTTATCAGTATTTTAGCGAAATCGGGGAAACCGTTGTAGTGCAGCGTCGCGATGCGTGCACCTTGGCAGATATCGAAAAACTTGCTCCAGAGCTAATTGTCATATCCCCCGGTCCGTGTACCCCCAGCGAAGCCGGTTTGGCCTTGGATGCGATCCAGACCTTCCAAGGGCGCATCCCCATACTCGGAGTCTGTTTGGGTCATCAAGCCATTGGTCAAGTGCTTGGTGGACAGGTTATTCGGGCCAGAACTCCCGTACACGGCAAGACATCCCTTATCCGTCATGACGGGCAAGGGGTGTTCAGAGGCCTGCCTAACCCGTTGCGCGTGACACGCTATCACTCGTTGGCCCTGGAACGGGAAAGCCTCCCGTCTGAATTAGAGATCACCGCTGAAAGCGAAGATGGGGAAATCATGGGGATTCGACATCGGAATTTACCCTTAGAAGGGGTACAATTCCATCCCGAAGCCATTCTCACCGAGGCTGGGCATGAACTCTTGCAGAACGCGGTAGAAAATGCTCGTCGCTGGCAAGAAACCCATCAACCTACCCCTTGGCAGATTCGGCCTTTCGCGTCTTCCCTGCGGCCCCAGCAACTGCTGGAAGCGTTTCGTGGCACGACCCTGCCCTTCTTCCTCGACAGTGGCCAAAACTATCCGGGGCTTGGGAAATTTTCCTTTCTGGGGGCCTTTCCCTTCCTGCAAGCGACCGCCCATAAAGACCGTCTGGAACTTTACTGGCCGGAATCCGGGGAAAAGAAGATCCTGCCGCTCGGAGAACTTGGGGGATTGAGCGTGCTCGATGAACTTTGGGCCAAGTACCGCCTTCCTTCCGGCACAGCCTATCCCTTTTCAGGAGGGGCGGTGGGCTTTTTCAGCTATGACTTGAACGGCGTGCTGGAAAAGCTGCCCCAAAACGCCGAGGATGACCTCGAACTTCCCTATTGGCGTTTTGCTTGGTACGATGGCATTCTTGCCTATGACCATGACCAGGGAACCTGGGCTCTTATCGCCTGCGGCATGCAGGAAGATGGAGAATGTTCCCCAGTTCAGGCACACAGGCGACTCGAACGATTAGAGATCCTGCTCACGGATTTCCAGACAAGACCGAGCTTCCAGGGCCCGGATTCGCAATCGGAAGACCCGTTACCTGGAGCCTTACCTGGATCCCTGCCTGGATCCCTGCCCACACCCGTTATCCATCCTGAACTCTCCCGCCAGCACTACCTCTTCGACCTCGAAAAAGTGATCGCCTACATTTATGCAGGGGATATTTACCAAGCCAACCTGACCCAGCGCTTTTCCATGCTTTGGGACGGGGATCCATGGAGCCTTTACCAGCGTTTGCACACCCATAACCCGGCTCCCTTTGCTGCCTTTCTCCCTTATGAGGATTTTCAGGTGTTGTGCAGTTCGCCGGAGCGCTTTATCCGCATTCAAAATGGCAAGATTGAAACCCGCCCGATCAAAGGGACACGCCCGCGCGGGAAAACTGACAGTGAGGACAAGGCTCTTGCGGAAGAACTGTGGCAAAGCCAAAAAGACCGGGCAGAACTCACGATGATCATCGACCTCGAACGCAACGACTTAGGCAGACTCGCCCGCTTTGGTTCGGTCAAAGTACCCGATCTCATCCATTTAGAGAAATACCCTACCGTATGGCATCTGGTCTCGACCGTTACCGCTGACCTGCCCGAAACCCTTTCTCCCAGTACCGTGATCAAGGCTATTTTTCCCGGCGGGTCGATCACAGGTGCCCCTAAGATTCGGGCCATGGAGATCATCGAGGAACTGGAACCCTTCAAAAGAGGCCTTTATACCGGAAGTATTGGTTATTTCGGCTTTGATGGGTCTTGGGATTTGAACATCGTCATCCGCACGATTCTCTTGAAGAGCGGGATCGCCTATGTCCATGCTGGCGGGGGAATTGTCGCCGACTCCGATCCCCAAGACGAGTATATGGAAACCCTCGATAAAGGAGCGGCCCTTTTTAGGGCGTTGGGCGCTTCCTTAAACCTTAAAGAAAAAATTAAAAAGGAACGAGGACATGACCTCTAAGGACTATTCTCAGAACCTTCCTGTCCGGAACCATCCTATACAGAACCAGCCTATCCAGGACCTTCCTATCCAAGATCGCCTGGTTCTCTTCGGCTACGGCCTCTTTGAGACGATTCGGGTTGAAGAACATGGCCCAACCTGCCTAGAGAGACATTATCAACGCATGCAGCAAGGAACTCTGCGCCTCGGCTTAGACATGCCCCATTTTTCTGATTGGCAGAAGCTGATTCACTTCTACCTCGATGAGAACCCCACACCAACCCCTCCGTACGCTCTCAGGCTTACCTTAAGCGGAGGGTCATCAGAACTACCCAGCCGTATCCTCTTCCATACCCGAACCATCTCCTATACCCCTGCTCACTATGCTCATGGAGTCGGGGTCAACTTTCTCTCAGCTCCGCGCAATGAATTCTCCCCACTCTGTTCCTTGAAGACCACCAACTATCTGGAAAACATCTTGGCACGCGAAGTTGCGCAGCGTGCCGGGTTTTTCGAAGGATTGTGGTGCAATACCCAAGGTTTTTTGGCTGAAGGGACCATGAGCAATCTTTTTTTCGTCCAGGCAGGAGAACTCCATACTCCTTCTCTCTCTTGCGGCTGCCTACCGGGAACCCGGCGGGAACTCGTTCTAGAATTGGCTGCTTCCTTAGGGATTACAGTGCACGAAGGGAAATTTACCCGATCCGATGTACAGCAAGCCGATGAAGTCTTTCTCACCAATGCCTTGATGGGGGTCATGCCCGTAAATCAAGTCGGTGAGATCCGTTTTCCTGTCGCTACTGAGACCGGTTCCTCGCTCACACACAAACTAAAAAAAGCCTTGCTAATAGCTTTAACATAAAGTTTCTTACCGTCCATTTCCGCATGGCAGATTCTGAGCATCTCCTCATTAATAAGGTGCGCCTAGGCAGGGAGGAACTTCTTTGTCAAAAAACCAAGCCCTACATTACCGGACTTGGTTCTTATCCATGCATTCTTAATCTAATCTGATTCTAATCTAGTACTTTTCCTCCAATACCTCAAACACCTGTGGTGTTGCCTGTTTATAGGCCTTATTTTCTCCGACAGAGCCCTGCCATGCTTCAAAGGAGTCACGATTCTCCCACTTGGAGACAACCACTAAGTCGGGTGTATTCTCCTGCTCGTTGATGGAAGCAAATTTAAACCCGTCGACAGCTTCTACAGTATCTAATCCAGTCCGGATATCCGCCAATAAGCGGTCCCGATCCGGACCTTTAAAGGTATGGATTACGGTCAACATCTTATCACCCCCATTAATCTTAGTTTATCCCGAGGTAAGCTGAGGCATACCTTTGTCCAGTATCACCCGAACCAAAATTCAGGTTAGAGCATAAAATAGCTTGCAGGGCATTCCTGTGTTGAAGATAAGAAAGCTTATGAACAGAGATATTTTATCTTCTTTTCCCGTCAAGGTATGGTATACTAAAACTGTCGGCATTCACGCTCATGAGTGAGTTGGCTTGAAGGGGGAAAGTGAATGAAGCTGATTTACAATCGTACTGATTTTCCATCCGGTCGTTCCCATATTCTTATACGCGACGCTGAGGCTCCGAGTCCTGAACTTGTACATTTCATGCTTGTGTTAAGTAATAAAGGTACCCTCTGGGTTGATGTGTACTGGCCTTATGACGAAGAGGCTGAAGGTTATACCCGCCGCATCTCGGAGCAACAATTCTGGCAGACGTTTCGGGAGTGGAGACTCAATGGGATGGTCTTAGGCGACAGTGGTCGAGTGGCTGAACTTTTAGCGCGTAAACGCCTTGCGCGTAGCCGTCAGGCAAAAAATGCTTAAACTCGCAGCGAGGTTCATATTGAAAAAAAGAAAAGCGGTTTTTTATCCGCTTTTCTTTTTTGTCTGTTTGCTACCCAAGTCCTTTTGCAATTGGCGCAGCGCCTTACGCATCTGGGGGCTGATTTGTTCCCCCAGGCTGGGGGCATCCAGTGTCTCGGCAGCAGCCCAGCTTTCTTCTCCTTGGCTCTGTCGGGGAGGCCTAACACCCTTACGTTTCTGCACCCTCGACGAGGTCTTCTTCTCAGATACCAGGGCTTTTTCCTTCGTTCGCTGCACTTGATTCATTCTCTTCTTAGGACGGGCCTCCCGCTTCTCCGACCGGGAAGCAATAGAACCGGCCTCACTTTGTGCGCTCTGGCGCAATGGTTCAGATCCCTTCGTTTCGCAGCTGCTGGGAGGGAAATGTTCTTCCACCCAGGCCTTGACCCAAACCGGGTTTTTGGTGACCACAAAGGCCTCCTGGATCGAGCCATTGCTCTTTAGGAGCAGCTTGCAGCCTGTCTGAGTTTCATATTTGTAGACAACACCCCGTTCAGGCGAGCGGTTCGCCTCGATGACACCTGGGATGATATCCGTCACCTCGGGGCTCTGTGTCAATTCTTCCAGCCACGCCAAAGCCCCGTGGATAATGCTGTGTTCACGTTTAACCTTGTTTCGCCGGTATTTCATGCAACCACCTTTATCACTGGGGCTCGTCCCACAGAGCCCAATATCATACCTACATCATTCATAGCTTATGACTCATAGCTTATGACTCATGAGCACATGATTCATAAGCATCTTATTCAAAGTAAATGTGCTCGGCCTTAATCTCTCCTTGGCCGATTTGCAGAATCCCCATAGAAGCCTGCGGTTCTCTCCGTTTTCGCGTCGGCGACCCTGGGTTGAAAAGGAGGATTCCGTCCCGCCACACTCGATACGGGGAATGGCTATGCCCGAACACAATAATATCGACGTGCATACCAACAAAGGCAGAGAAAGCCCGGTCAGGTGTCGTTCGCCCCAAACCAAGATTGCCGTGAATCAGACCAATGCGCACTCCGCCCACCTCCAGGATCTCCCGTTCAGGTAGGCTCTGCAAATCCCAGCTGTCACAGTTACCGTGCACGGCAGTAACAGGGGCTAAGGCCTTGAGATCGGCTAAAACCTCAGGCACCACACTGTCTCCCGCATGCAGGATTAGGTCTACCCCATCCAAGGCTTCCCACACAGACCGAGGAAGAAACTGCCCCGGCTGCAAATGGGTATCAGACAATACTCCAATGCGCATGCTTCCACCTCACTTCGTCGGCCTTGGCAAACGTGCCTGAACAAGGCCCAACCGTCTGCGCCCCAGAAAAAGAGCGACCAAGAAAACTAAAACCAACAGCCCGCTAAAGGCAAAGGTTTTACGAGCCAGCCAAACATGGGACAGAGTTCCGGCATATAAACTCCCCACCGGAGCCATCCCCCCAAAAACTAAGGAATAGACGCTCATCACCCGACCGCGCAGGCGATTATCCACCGTCATTTGGATTAAGGAATTGGCTGAGGCGGCAAATACCAACATGGACCAACCCATGAACACTAACATGAGGGCGGCACCCCCGTAAGTATTCTGCCCTCCGAGCAAAATAGAAAATACGCCCAAACCAACCGTACCCGCTCCCAAGAGGACTTTTTGCGGTCCCTGTCCACTAAACCAAACGACGGTCAATGCTCCCATCAAAGCCCCGAATCCCATGGCACTCATCAGAAACCCGTAGCCCTGCACCTCTTGATGGAAATCCATTTTGGCCATCACCGGAACGAGAACATTAAAATTCATCGCGATGGTACTTAACACCGCCACCGTGAGCATCGTAACAAAAATCACCGGGGTTTGACGAATATAGTGCAAACCCTCGATAATTTCTGGCCAAACAGGACGTTCGGCAGACACAAGCCTTTTGTCTCCCCGCGGAATGCTCGGAAGCAAGGCGAGCACCAAGATCACCCCGACAAAGCTCAATCCGTTAATTAAGAAACACCAAGTGGCCCCCCACAGTCCCATAATCGTCCCTGCAACCGCCGGGCCGACCAAGCGGGCGGCATTGAATATGGCAGAGTTTAAAGCAATGGCATTGGTCAAATGCTCCCGACCGACTAACTCAATGATGAAAGCTTGCCGCGCGGGGACATCAACGGTATTCGCAATCCCCAGGATGCTAGCCATGACCAACAACATCCAATAACGCAGCTGCCCGCTGGCCACTAAAATCGTTAACGCAAAAGCGAGGATCATCAACGTGGTCTGCGTCATCAGTAAGATCCGCCGTTTCGGCAGGCGGTCGATCCAAACCCCCGCATGCAGAGAAAAAAGAAGCATCGGCAGAAACTGCAGAGCGCTGACCAAACCCAGGAGAAACGGAGAATTGGTTAGCTGCAGAACCAGCCAGGCCTGCCCAACATTTTGCGTCCAGGTTCCAATGAGCGAAATGATTTGAGCCCCCCAGAACCAGCGAAAGGGAGCATGGCTTAAAGCCGGGAATTTTCCCTGACCTGCGCCGACTTCTTCACGAACTATTGTTCCACCTTCACCCATATACTACCCCAAGTTTCTTAGAATACAACCTCAAAAACGAACCGACTTAAGCCTTACTCACTGTAACAAGATTAGAAAAAAAGACAGCTCCTTGCCCGATATCCCCAATACGAGCCGACGTCAAGGCATTAATCCCCAAACCTTCGTCATAGAATTCTGACCACCACACCCCCGGAGCGACTAAAACGCCCGGGAGAACCGATTCATCGACCACTGCCCTCAAACAAACCTGGCCTCTGGAGTTTGCGACACGCACGCGATCTCCCTGAACAATCCCAAGCCTTGCGGCATCCTCAGGATGGATCTCTACGGTTGGCACTCCTGCCTTTGTTGTTAAAGCCGGGATGTCAGCAAAGGTTGAATTCAGGAAGAAGTGATTGGGCGGACTAATCAAGGTAAACGGCAATTCCGGGCTTGAAGTCTCGGGGCCTTCTTGCAACGGTCGATGACTGGGAAGGGCTGTCAAACCTAATTGTGTAGCCCGTTCACTTTTGAACTCTATTTTGCCGCTGGGCGTAGCAAACTTCCCTACCGCAAACGGCCTTTTGGCTACTTGGAGTGGAATAAAACGTTCCTCACGCAAACGCTCTAAGGTTATTCCTTGTGCCTGCCAATAAGGGGTAGCCAAAGCCTGCCTGGCCATATCTTCTGTCGTATCTTGAAAACACGGATCCGAAAAACCCATACGTTTTGCCAGTTCCCTAAAAACACGGATATTGGACCGGCTCTCCCCAAGGGGTGGAATCACAGGCTCTGCCCATTGTAAAATAGTATGCCAGTAACTGACATAGAGATCCGCGTGTTCCAGACTGGTTGTAGTCGGCAAAACCAAATCGGCCCAACGGGCGGTATCCGTCCAAACCTGTTCATGAACCACAGTAAATAAATCTTCCCGCTGAAGCCCTTGTAATACCAATTGTTGCTCTGGTGCCACGGCTGCCGGATTACTGTTGTAAACATAAAGGGAACGGACAGGAGGGGTAAGCTCTGTTAGTGTCCTTCCTAATTGAATCATATTAACTTGGCGCGGGGAACCCTGGAGTAAATCCGGCCGTTCCAGAGCGTCGCGATTAAGAGGGAAATAACCGGAATTAAACTTCAAGGCACCTCCCCCAACTTCTCGCCAGGCACCCGTAAGGGCAGGCAGCAGAGAAATCGCCCAGGTATTCATCCCTCCATTGTCATGGTGCTGGAGACCGTTACCGATCCGAATGAAGCTTGGCTTTGAGAGCGCATAGACACGCGCCAGTGCTTCAATCTGCTCGATGGTAAGCCCTGTCAAACGGGCGACTTTCTCAGGCGGATAGTTTTTCGTTTCGGCCACAAACGCCTGAAGACCAACAACATTTCTTTCTAACCAATCCCTGTCGATCCACTGCTCCCGCAGCAGAATGTAGGCAATGCCTAAGGCTAACGCCCCATCGGAACCCGGTAATATCAGATAAAAATCATCTGCCCAGCGTGCAGTTTTATTACGGTGGACATCAATGACAATGATCTTTGCTCCCTTTTTACGAGCCTTATCCGCCAAAAGCGCTTGATGCAAATTCGTTTCCAAGGCATTGATTCCCCAGAAGATGATGAGCTTGGCTTCAACGCCGTCCAACGGATCAAATCCCCGCAGCTCACCATAGGCCAGCTTGTACCCCAGGCTGCCCGCTGCTGAACAAATCGTCCGCTCCAACTGGGTCGCACCCAAGCGATGGAAAAAGCGCCGATCCATCCCTGCTTTATTGATGACCCCCTCGGTTCCAGCGTAGGAATAGGGAAGAATGGCTTCCGGGCCGTAGGTCTCAATCAGCTTCTGCCAACGGGCTTGAATCTCACTCAGGGCCTCATCCCAGCCGATCCGCTCGAACTTTCCGCTCCCTTTAGGCCCTGTGCGCCGCATGGGATAAAGCACCCTGCGTGGTCCATAAATCCGCTCCGGATAATACCTGGCCTTCGCGCAAATGATTCCTTGAGTAACCGGGTGGGCCTCATCTCCACTGACTCGAACCACTTTTCCAGCTTCCAACTCGACTTTCCAGGCACAGGCATCCGGACAATCATGCGGGCAAACGGAATAACGAATCTCCACATAATCCCCCTCTTTCTGCTCCTCATCTAATCCTTTGATCGGATTAATATTTTTTTAAAATATTATAATAGGTATCCCGCTCCACTGGTGTTAATCCCGATTCTTGGATGAGTCGGACCAATTCTTCCTTGGTCTGCATTTGCGGACTGCCCGCCCCCGCCATATGATAGATCTTTTCTTCGCGGACAACCCCATCCAAATCATTGGCACCAAACATCAAAGCCATTTGCGCAACTTGAGGGCTGGAGGAAACCCAATAGGCCTTAATGTATTTAAAATTGTCCAGCAACAGACGGGCGGCTGCTATGACTTTAAGCGTGCGCAAGGCGCTGGCCTGAGGCAGATGCTCAAACTGGGTATGCTGGGGATGAAACGCTGTGGGAATCAAGGCATAGAAGCCCCCTGTCTGATCCTGCAATTCTCGCAAGGCCAGAAGGTGATCGATGAGTTCCTCGTCTGTTTCAATAATCCCAAAAAGCATATTGGCATTGGACGGGATTCCCATTTTATGGGCTGTCCGATGAATTTCCAACCAGCGTGCTCCAGATAATTTGCCAGGGCAAATTACATCCCGGACACGCGGACTGAAATTCTCCGCCCCACCCCCAGGAATAAAACTGAGACCAACTTCCTGAAGGGTTTTTAGAATCGTCTCGACAGAAACCCCCTCCATGCGCGCAAAATAATCATATTCTGCGGCAGTGAAAGCTTTTAAACTCACTTGGGGAACGCTGGCTTTGATTCCCTTGAGCATATCCAGATAATAGGAAAACGGAAGTTCCGGGTGGATCCCGCCAACAATGTGGATCTCGGTCACTCCTTGTTTCCCATAGGCCTCTGCTTTGGCGATGATCGCTTCGATAGACATGGTATAAGAGCCTTTTTGGTCTAAGTCTTTACCGAAAGCGCAGAATCCACAGCGAACTTTGCAGACATTGCTATAATTGATGTGGGCATTGTTATTGAAATACACATACTCTCCGCTCGCTTCTTGCCGTCTGCTGCTAGCTAAGTACCCTAAAGCTAAATAATTATTGCTTTTCAAAATATGTAATCCATCCGTAAGGTTTAAGCGTTCATGGGCTACGAGCTTTTCTTTTATCTCCTCAAGACCTGTCATCAACGGTTCCACATTCAGGACTTCCTTCCACGGTTTTTTCTGGTCTGATTATAACATAATTTCGAGAACGGGAGAAACACTAAGACTGATCAAAAAAACAAGGGACAAACGCCCCCTGTTACTTTAATGAAGATATTTTTTCGTCATCTGTCTCTGCCTCTTAATGGCTTTGCGAACCTCATTTGCCACTCTCCATGTTTCCTGTTGATAAGGTGTCATTAGATCAAGCTTCCCGCTTCGCTTGTCAATGAGAATATCAACTGATGGCTTGCGCCCTTGTATCTTTTCCCCGCGGTGGATAATATCGATACCGATTTTATTGTTATCATACTCGGGCGGCACAAGGTAATTCAATGCTTCTTCCGTGGCGTCAATCAGCTCATCAACTTGCTCTGCTGGATACCCTTCCCTCAGAAGGATCTCTTTCACTTGGGTTAAGGGGTGATCTAAGGTCAGTAGCATCTGGGCTCTTTGTACAAGATTGTAGTCAATATCCACGACGCCACCTCACTTCAAAAATGTTGACACTCTCATTTTCCCCTTACAGAACGATGCCGATACTGATACATCTTGTCGGACTTGGGTATCCTGACCAACTGTTAAAAAATCAACGTATCTAGAAACGAGGAGGAGCTTGATTGATTAAACTTCTTTCTTTGCCTTTTATCGTTGCAGCCGTGTCTGGGATCATCATGGCGATTCAAGGTAGCTTAAATTCCGTGCTGGCGCAGAAAAGCGCGTTACTCTCGGCGATCCTCGTGGTTCACATCATAGGAACCGTCATCGCACTGACTGCGGTCCTCTTCGTCGGCGCTCCTTTGTTCCAGGTCGATTGGCTTTCCATTCCCTGGTATCTGTACTTAGGCGGAGTCCTAAGTGTGATCATAATCGGTCTGGTCGCTCTTAGCATTCCTCAGATTGGGGTAGCGAACGCCACGACCGCGATTATTATCGGGCAGGTCGGCGCAGCCGTGGTCATCGACCATTTTGGCTGGTTCGGTATCACACGCCTTCCCTGGAGCTACTGGCAGTTTCTTGGACTGGCCCTCTTTGCCGCCGGGGCCAAAC
Organism: Desulfosporosinus sp.; assembly: GCA_020692355.1. Classification (GTDB taxonomy): domain Bacteria; phylum Bacillota; class Desulfitobacteriia; order Desulfitobacteriales; family Desulfitobacteriaceae; genus JAJZPA01. The sequence continues at coordinate 59,366 of JAIMKP010000004.1, read as the reverse complement.
TCCTTTTCCGCTAAGGAACTCAGTGAACGCCAAAACAATCACGAACTGTGGGTTCGGGCATTAATGGTCGCCATGTTGATGATAATTGCATAAATTTCATCGCTTACTTCGTATTGGCGAATCTGCCCGTTCGCTGCCAGTATGATTTTTTCTTTGGGCACTGCTTTTTGGTCGCTCTCAATCATACGACCGAGAAAAGCGTAAGTGTCGCTCGCCAAGGCAAACTGCTCGAACTTGGCATCAGCCACATAAATGACCCAATACCCGCTCGTGATTTCCGGTTTGCTGTTATATAATGTGCCCGCCACATTGTAATCTTGGCCGGTAAGGAATGAAGAACCGGCATTGAGACTGGTGTCGAGCCCTGAACCCACATTCGAATTCGTCTGCCCTGAAACATTAGGTAGCTTAACCTCCCCGAGCGTCGCCGTCTGTGCAGCGTCCGGGTTTGTGAGCCGGGTGACGACATCCCTAAAGAAATTGGGAAAGAGCAGATACCCAACCACTCCTATGATTAAAACCCAGACGGCCAGCGTCTGCAAATCTTGCCACATATCATTACGGGGCGGACGGCCCCATGGATTAGGCATCACGTTCCCTCCTCGGCCAAATATTCCCTTAACCCAATATACGTTTTACCTCATAGAGATATGTTCTTTTTAACTTGCATCGAACCGCATGGTCCTCTAAAATGATAATGAGGTGCATGTTGATGGATACGCTACGGCAGAAACTGAGCCTGCTGCCCGATAAGCCTGGGGTTTATCTCATGAAGAATGCCTCAGGCCAAATTATTTATATAGGCAAAGCTAAAATCCTAAAAAATCGGGTACGTTCTTATTTCACCGGATTGCACGATGGCAAGACCCAAAAAATGATCGGGGAGATTGCCGACTTAGAAATAATCATTACGGATTCCGAAGTTGAAGCCTTGGTATTGGAGTGCAACCTCATTAAAGAGCGCAATCCAAAATACAATATCCTGCTTCGGGATGATAAGTCCTATCCCTATTTGCTGCTAACCGAAGAAACGCATCCTCGGATCTTGGTCACTCGCCAGGTCAAAAACGGCAGGGGCAAGTACTTTGGCCCTTATCCCAATGCAACCGCTGCTCGTGAAGCAGCCCGCCTCTTGAACCGCCTCTTTCCGTTTCGCAAGTGTCGTCAGCTGCCACACCGGCCCTGCCTCTATTTTCACCTCGGCCAATGCCTCGGCCCGTGCCAGGAAGACATAGGCCCTGAAGCCTATGAAGCGATGCGCAAGGAAGTCACGAAATTCCTCAAAGGCGGGCAGGAAAAGATTATTCAACATCTTGAAGAAAAGATGCTCGCAGCCGCTGAGGCTTTACAGTTCGAGCGGGCCCAAGAGTACCGTGATCTGATAGCCGACCTCAAACACCTTTCTGAAAAACAAAATATGACCCTGACCGATTTTGTAGACCGGGATGTTTTGGGGTACGCCACCACAACTGACCAGATATGCATTCAAATCTTCTACTTGCGCCAGGGTAAATTACTGGCACGGGATAGCTTTGTTTTTCCTTATTACGCTGATCCGGAAGAGAGCTTTATTTCCTTTGTCGTCCAGTTCTACACAGAGCATCTGCTCTTGCCCCAGGAAATCCTGCTTCCGTCCTGTGATATCTCAGCTCTGGAACGCCTTTTCCCAGTAGCCATACCTAAGCGCGGACAACGGCGGGACCTGGTTGATCTGGCTTCAACCAACGCCAAAACCATCCTCCACGATGAAGTCGCTCTGGAAACCCACCGCCTGAACCAGGTACAAGAAGCAGTGGACTATCTGGCCCAGGTTCTGGCAATCCCAGAAGCCAGCCGCATTGAGGCTTTCGATATTTCCAACACAGCCGGCACGCATCCAGTGGCCGGCATGGTACAGTTTCTGAACGGCAAACCGAATCGGACGGGGTATCGCAAATTTAGGATTCAGGCACCTCATGTGGATGATACAGCTGCCATGCGTCAGGTAATCGAACGCCGTTACCGTCGCCTGCTCGCCGAAGGCAACCCTCTGCCAAATCTCATATTAGTTGACGGCGGCAAAGGGCAGATCCGAGCTGCTTTGGAGGGCTTAAACAGCCTCTCTCTGGCCTTACCGGTGGCTGGAATGGTCAAAGATGAGCGCCATCGCACTGCCGGTCTCCTGAATTCATCGGGTCATACCTTGCCTTTGCCCAAAAGCTCCCCTGCCTTCCATCTTCTCGAACGAATTCAAGATGAAGTCCATCGCTTTGCTATCACGTTTCACCGCCAGCAGCGAGCGAAAAGCATGGCCCTCTCTGCTTTGGATGGGATCCCAGGTGTCGGGATTAAACGCAGGCAACTTCTTCTCCGCCATTTCAACTCTATCGAAGAGATTCGCAACGCGAGTTTAACTGAATTTTTGGCCGCCGGGCTGCCTCAAAACGCAGCTACAGCTGTACTTAAATACTTTCAGGTAGAAGCAACCCCTGCTTCTAACCCAGAGCCAAATTGGGAAGACTAGAGAATGATGGAAAGATGGAGAAGGGGAAAAGGGAACAAATTTAAAGTGGGGGAGTTTATGTTTCTTAATTACCGGGTCGACATTTGTCGCAAGTGCTACTTGAAGCGGACACACCACTGTCACCGTTCCGACCTCTATGTTCAGAACCAGCAGCTCTTTCCCGTTAAACAAGGTGGCGAGTGTCCTCACTATATTGAATCCCGTTGGTTCCTGTGAATCCCTATGATCGAAATGATCGAAATCCAGGATTGACAGCTTCCGCCAAAACCGCTATGCTTATTTTAATTAGGGCCTTATTGACAGCTGGGAAAGACACAAAGTTAAACTTTGTGTCTTTCCCTATCCGTAGCACATGAGACAGGGGAGATGTCAGTGAAAGATAATTACACATTGCTCATTCTCCCACCCGAGAGCGGCTCCACGCGGCAGTTGCAACTCTCAAAGAAGAGTTTCCGTTGGGTCTTGGCAGGTGTCCTGGCCTTCGGGCTCCTGTTACTAAGTATCGTGATCGGGAACATCTACTTTGCCTCATACATAAAAACCCACCAGGCCGAGTTCGCCGCAGTCGATACACTCAAAGCGAATTTAGCGGCAAAAGAACAGGAGATCCTACTTCTGAAAGCCCAAAACCGGGAAATCAGTCAGAATTTGGACGACATCAGCAAGCTCGAAGCCAGTATTTCTTCAACCCTAAAACTCCCGCCCCCGGCCCCGCTTTCCGCTCCCAGCAGGGGCCAGTCCCGCGCCTCTGCTTCGTCAAACCCCGAAACGAACCTCGACTTGTTCAAAAAGCATCTGTTACTGTTTCAAACCTATGACGCCGAAGCCCAGAAACTTGCAGAAAGGCGCGCCCATACCCCCAGTATTCCGCCCTTGCAAGGCGAAATCGCCTCTCCGTTTGGCTACCGCCATAACCCATTCGGCGGTCGATCCAGCGAGTTTCACAATGGACTTGACATAGCTTGCGCTTACGGAAGCGAAGTGCATGCTACTGCTGACGGGGTTGTCACCTTTTCCGGCTGGGATGGGATTTACGGACGTAAGGTTGAGATTGACCACGGGTATGCTATGATCACGTTCTACGGTCATAATTCTAAACTTCTCGTCGCCAAGGGAGACAGCGTAAAAAAGGGGCAACTCATCGCCTTAAGTGGAAGCTCGGGACGCAGCACGGGCTCCCACCTTCACTACGGAGTGATTTTCAATGGGGAATCTGTCGATCCCAGTCAATGGATGAATGGAAAAAAGGAGCCGTGATGACATGTTGGGCAAAAACTCCAAAACTTCCGGTGATGTGACGTTCATCGCCGCCGAATGCCAGATTGAAGGTACCGTACACATTAATGGAAACGCGCGCATCGACGGCAAGCTGGAAGGGCTGCTCCAAGCGACCGGAGATATCGTGGTGGGGCAGGGTGCTTTTGTCAAGGCTGACATTGAGGCAAAAACCGTAAGTATCTCCGGCGAGGTGCACGGCAACATTCAAACGAGCGATACTCTTAAACTCAGTTCAAGTGCCCGTCTCTTCGGGAATATTTGTACGCAGCAGTTTAGTGTTGATCAGGGGGCCCGCTTTGTGGGAACAAGCCGTCTCTTCGAAGAGGCTGCTCCAGCCCCTGAACGTCAGAGTACTCAAAAACCTCGTCCAGACACGAAGGAAAAAATAGTCACGATCGAGCGTTCGAAGTGAGACAAAGGGGACGGTTCTTACTGTCTGATGGAATTACTCTTTAAAATATAAAATAAGTGTCAGTAGCCGAACGGCAACTGACACTTACTTCGTGCGTCCATTACATTCAGATAAGGATCCTAACGAATCCGGCGAGCTCCAAGATAGCGGTTGGCATAATAACTCTCTGATAGGCTGGTGGTTCTCACACCATTATCGGAGGCATGCACAAAATTTCCACCCCCAACGTAGATACCCACATGGGATGCTCCCTTGGAATAGGTGGTGAAAAACACCAGATCGCCTGGCTGCAGCTGATTCTTGCTCACCGAACTTCCGACCCCGAACTGAGAATAGGAAGTGCGCGGAAGAGCAATACCATTGCCCTTAAACACATACTGGGTAAATCCTGAGCAGTCAAAACCGTTTCTGCTTGAACCCCCAAACACATAAGGCACACCCTGCAGGCTGAGTGCCCGACTCACAAGATCCACTCCGTCCGAACTTGAACTGCCACGAGAAGCCTGCTGGCTCGGTACTTGAGCCACTTGCACCGGACGCGGGGGAACCGCTTTCTTCTTTTCCGCCTCCGGTTTCTGTGCTGCGGGCTTGGATTGACTCGTCGCAGGTGCGACCGCCACAACAACCGCTTCTTTCTGCGGTTCTGTAGCAACGGATTTAGCCAGTACGTCCTGTGACACCCACTTTAAATCTTTGTGGACAACTTTTGCATATGTTCCGGTCGATATCTGAGTAGTTTGAAGACGCTGTGCGGACACAGGGGCTGGCTGAGATGCTACTGTCACCAACGGCATGCTCCCAACTAAGAGCAAACCAGACAGCGTCACACTGCCCAGCCACGTTTTGGTAGAAAACCCCATGAAATTGCCACCTTTCTTTGCTTACGAGGTTAGTTGACGGGTTTGGGCAACAAGGTGTAAGCCCTACACGCACCAGCGTGATTCACCCCAAAAATGAGAGTCCCCCGTTCTGAGTTTAAACTCAGATTCAGCAATTAATATTTATTTGATAGTTTATTATTTAATTCGCCAGCAAGTTCAAGATTCCTGCTTGTCCCTGCAGGAAAATAATTGATTTTTTCAGGATATACAGGATCACCCGGTTATGTTACACTAAATCGGTGCTAAAAAACGAACTTCACAAAGGGGTCTAACCATGAAAAGCAACCGTCGACATTTGTTGGTATTGGTGCTATTCCTGTTTCTCTTGGTCCTAGGCTCGGTTGCCGTTATCATTGTCAATGCACGAATGCACTCACCTTCCGCTGAAAAACCGACAGCAGAGTCTACCTTGAAAGAAGAATTCAACCTTCCCGCCCATTCCATGCGTGTAGCCAATACAACTTTTGGTTTTCCGGCTGGAGGAATTCCCGTATTAATGTACCATGCGATTGAGTCCTTGCCCGGAAATTCCTTAGGTGTACCCCCGCAACAATTTGCTCAGGAAATGCAATACCTGCATCAGCACGGCTACCAGACCCTCTCCTTAGATGTCCTCCACAACCTTATCCAGAATCCCCAGAACACGGCACTACCAACCCAACCAATTCTGCTTACCTTTGATGATGGCTATGCGGATAATTATCAAACCGCTTGGCCCATCATGCGTCAGTTTGGATTCACAGGCACCTTTTTCGTTGTGACAGATGCCGTAGGCTCGGGAATGATGACCTGGGACAACCTAAAGGATTTAGCCCAACAGGGCAACAGCATTGGTAGCCATACGATACATCACTACGATCTGACAACCCTATCCCCCATACGGCTCAAACAAGAGCTGGTTGACTCCAAAGCCGCGATTGAAAAAGAACTTGGGATTTCGGTGTTCGCGTTTTGCTATCCTTCAGGGCGCTATAATACTGCAACCCTAGCGATGTTAACCCAAACAGGGTATACTCTAGCATTTACTACAGAACCCGGAAGGGTCACCGCATCCGTCAGTCCCTTAACCTTAAAGCGTATCCGGGTTCCTGGTGGCCTTTCGCTCAACGGCTTTGCAAAACTCCTAAATTAAGGCGCAGCTTTGATTTCCTCAAAAGTATCCTTCGACAGTTTCGCTTCTTTCTCGACAATTGAGGTAAGAGGTGTTAGAATGTCTTTAAACCCGACTTGTTTCTCTCACTCTTCTTTATTTGTCAGCCTTTGTGGCTGACACTTTTTTTCCTTTTCCTTCCTTCATGCTAGGCTACTTCAGGGGCTCTTCAGGGCGCAAAACTTTGACTTCTTTTTGAAGCAGCTCACTGATCATCACAAAATGGTAACCCTTTTTCTTCAAGATGCTAATAATCGTTGGCAGGGATTGGAGGGTTTGCCTGCGAGAACTATGCTCGTAAACCCCTGAGTTAAAAAAACACCTCTTTAATAAAGAGGTGTTTTTTTGGGTCTTAGGATGCACCAAGTCAATATTGCGGCATAGGTCAAGTAGGTTTTCCCACTGGGCTCCGACAGTTTCCTGCCAGGCGGTTTCCCCTTTCCCCCAGCCTGAGGTGTCGCCACATCTCAGAACTTGATCGCCACTTAGTCCGCACTTCAATCCCCGATGCTTGACGCTCTAGAAGTTTCCTTCACACATCTTGACATTCTAGCCTCTTTTGCAGAAAAGAATTTCCGGCAGGCTGAACTGTATCGGCCAACACCGCTCAGACCCCTTTCGCCTTCCCAACTTTTCCACCTCAAGGCAGGCTACACTGCACTAAGTTCCTTCCTAATGCAGGTTCATGCCCTAAGCCGTAACCTTATCAGGCCACGCACTTAGGCCTCCACGGATAAGGGTATCGCCCGCATGCCATTGCGGATCCCCCTCATCCTTAACTCCCAGCAGCAACCCTCGACTGGGCGTCGAAAGCCACCACCAGGAACTTCATCGGTATGCCCTCGGCGGATTATTAGGCCCGCCTTCGAATATCAATTGGTGCACTAGAATAACGCTCCATAACCCAAGCTTCGTTAAATAAGCTTTGTTAATATCTTATGTTTGTATTTTACCTTAATTCATTGTCTTTGGCAAAAGTTCAAAGACCGTCTCTTGATGAGCATCGTATCAAAAACAGAATATCCATCACAACAAAATCAATTAACACCTATACAGTCAAAGATAAAATCTAATTTGACAGACTTGTGATCGGCGCAGGAATCCGACCCCCTCGATGGACAAACTGCTTGGCCGAAAATGGATTGATGGACATTACCGGCGCGCCTCCCAGAAGGCCGCCAAATTCCACCCGTTCACCTGCTTTTTTCCCGATGGCCGGAATTAGGCGCACCGCCGTTGTTTTTTTGTTGATCATACCGATCGCTGCTTCATCAGCAATGATCGCCGCGATGGTTTCAGGCGTGACATCTCCTGGAATGGCAATCATATCCAAGCCCACTGAACACACACAGGTCATCGCTTCCAACTTATCTAACGTCAACGCTCCATCCTCTACCGCCCGAACCATCCCTGAATCTTCGGAAACTGGGATAAATGCCCCGCTTAGCCCCCCGACATGTGAGGAAGCCATGGCACCCCCCTTTTTCACCGCATCGTTTAGTAACGCTAGGGCTGCCGTCGTTCCATGGGCACCACAGCGTTCCAATCCCATGTTCTCCAAGATCTCCGCCACGCTGTCTCCGATCGCAGGCGTCGGTGCCAAGGATAAATCTACAATTCCAAACGGAACATTCAGTTCCTTGGACGCAGCCCGACCGATTAGTTCTCCCATGCGCGTGATCTTGAATGCTGTCCGTTTGATCAGATTGGCCAATTCTCCCAAATCTACCTCAGGACTCTCTTTAACCACATAAGCCACGACTCCAGGACCGCTAACCCCCACATTGATTACGCATTCGGGTTCCCCGGGGCCATGAAAGGCCCCGGCCATGAAGGGGTTGTCCTCTGGCGCGTTACAGAAAACCACCAGTTTTGCGGCTGCCAGCCCATCGCGATCGGCGGTGCGGCGGGCACTATCCAGAATAACATGCCCCATCTTCAACACCGCATCCATGTTGATGCCGGCTTTGGTCGAACCGATATTTACCGATGAACAAACGTACTTAGTTTCTGCCAAGGCTTGCGGAATCGCTTCGATCAGGGCCTCATCCCCTTGGGTAAAGCCCTTTTGCACCAGTGCCGAAAACCCGCCTAAGAAGTTGACCCCAACGGTATCTGCGGCCCGATCCAACGCTTTAGCGACCCGAACCATTTCTTCGGGATTAAACCCAGAGCCGATTAGTGCTACTGGGGTCACCGAAACCCGCTTATTCACGATCGGGATTCCGTAACGAGTTGCGAGTTGTTCCCCGACTTCAACCAAGTGTCCGGCTTTACGGGCGACCTTGTCATAGACCTTCTGTTCTACGACCTTAATGTCATCCCCGGCACAATCAAGCAAACTAATCCCCATGGTAATCGTGCGAATATCCAAATTTTCATTGCGAATCATTTCAATGGTCTGCAAGATTTCCTTGGGTGCAAAAGCGATGGTCATCGTTTTAACCTCCTAAATCCGATGCATAAATGTAAAGACATCTTCATGTTGGACATTCACTTGAAGTCCGCGTGCTTTTCCCTCTTCCCCCAGGATCTTCGCCAACTCGGACACACCCACAGTCGACTTGGTCAGGTCAATAACCATCATCATGGTAAAAAAACCCTGAACAATAGTCTGGCTGATATCCAAAATATTGATGGAATACTCTGCAAGCCGTGTGCTGACCCAGGAAATAATTCCGATTTGATCGCGGCCTAACACCGTGACAATTCCTCTATGGCCCTGTTCTTCATACTTGTTGTTGTCCATACGTAATCCTCCCTACCCTTTGTCAAACAATAGTTATAGCCTAGCACAGCTTGGCTTTTAAGGCAACCGTTTCCACTGCACCAAGTGTACAACTAACTGCCAAGACAACGTTCGCAAAAAGATGTATAATTTATACCAAACGGAGCGTTTTACGGATACGGCAAATCTTTTTTAGGGAAGTGAAATAGATGGTTAAATATGCCCTGATCACCACTGGCGGAACCATTGCCATGAAAAAGAATGCTGCAGGGAAGGCTGTACCTGCGCTTGAGGGTACAGAGCTGCTCGGAGTCCTGCCTCCTTCCCACCAAGGAGAATGGGAAGTCATCCATTTCTCCAATCAGGCCAGCTCAAACATGACACCCGACCGCATGCTCCAATTAAGCCAGATCCTCAAAGAAGTCCTTGGACAAGGCCAGTTTGAAGGGGTGGTTGTTACCCATGGAACCGATACCCTTGAAGAGACCGCCTTTTTTCTCAGCCTAACCGTACCAACTGCCATCCCTGTCGTTCTTACGGCTGCTCAAAGGGATGCCTCTGAAACAGATTCAGACGGCCCTCGCAATCTGCACAATGCCATGCGTATCGTGAAATCGCCAGGAGTAAGGGGAAGAGGTGTCCTCGTGAGCCTGCATTCCCAAATCCATGCCGCACGCGAAGTGCGAAAACTGCATACCAGCCAGCCAGATGCCTTTTCTTCCGGTGCCGCAGGAATAGTAGGTTATGTCGACGGGGATGAGGTATTCTGGTTGCGCAGAAGTTTGCCCGCCATCCGCATCCCCTTGCCGGAACGGCTCGCCAATGTTCCAATCGTCAAAGCCTACACAGGCATGAATCCCGCCTTTGTGGAGTATCTCCTGGGCCAGGGGGCAGAAGCCCTGGTGATCGAGGCGTTTGGGCGCGGCAATCTCCCCCCTGATCTGGTATCTACCATTGCAAAAGCCGTGTCAGTTCAGGGAATTCCTATTGTCATCACCTCACGCTGCCCTTTTGGACGTACTGCTCCCCTCTATGGCTATCCCGGAGGCGGCGCAGACTTAGAAAGAGCCGGAGCTTGGTTCAGTGGGGATTTATCATCAGAGAAGACCCGTCTTTTCCTGGCTTTAACCCTGGGTCTGGACACTCCCAAGCCCACCCTTAAAGCCTGGTTGGAGCATGGCGGCCTCGAAGCATAGAAAATATGAAAGTACACTAAAAGGAGCCTATTTGGGCTCCTTTTTGTTGTACACAGTTCGTGTTAGCAGCTGCATCCGTCCCCGGCATTCGGGTTACGAATTTCAAACCCACCACCATAACGGGACTCAACATAATCCACCATTACCCCCTCGAGATAAGAGGAAAGCTTGCTATCCGTAATGATGGAAACGCCATAGTATTCGTCCAACACATCATTCTCCGTCTTTGACTCATCCAGAGTCATGCCGAAATTCGGCCCGCCTCAGCCAAATCCAGCCACATACAGGCGCAGGTAAAGGTCACCTTTATTTTGGCTGGCGATAACTTCCTTTACCTTTTGGGCCGCGATTTCCGTAATCCCCACCATGTTCTTTCCAAACACTCCTTTTCGTCTACTCTTGCGCCGCCCCCAGAGGGGCCATATTTATCATACTTCGTTCAGGCTGTTCCTGTCAATTCACGCAGAGGAACTAGACTTCCCTTCCATCTCCACGAAGCTGGTAGTCCTGCCAAAGCCTGCGTATTTCCACTTCAATGCTGGCGGGCAAGTCTTGGAGTCCCTCCTGCCAACGCCGAACATCCCATTTCAACTTCTGTACCCAGGCATTTTGCTCAGGCCAGGCAATAAAGGCCTGCGGCTTTGGAACCACAATCCCTCTGATCAAAGTCAAGAGCAACAATAAGACAGCAATCCGCCATAGCCAACGCATTCCGGCTCATCCTCTCTAGGTCGTTCTAGAAAGTATTCTTGCCAAAAAACCCTGGATTCAGCCATTCCTCCCTATCCTCGAAAGGAATCCGGTCGCTCGAATAGAAGAGCTTCAAAAGCTAGCACAGCCTCCTGAGAGACATGTTTACCATATCGAACCGTCAGCATGTTGGCTGGGTGAGAGGCGATCTCCTCTTCATCTGTATCTTTGACAACCATACCAACATGCGCCATAAGCTGGCGCATCAACTCCCGATACTCCCAGATATGCAGTCCTTTACCTTCGAGATCCCAATGCCAATAATACTCTGTTGCCAAAACCAAAAAGTTCTCCATTTCCGGATTAGCGAAAGCCACTTCCAGCAAGCGCCGGGCGATTCCCGTCCCTCGAACCGTGGGTGCCACCTCAATGGCTCCTAATTCTAGAACTTCCTTCGGCCCCTGGGACCAGCGTTCAAAACTATCCGGCGGATGGAAGGTAACATATCCGAGAAGTTCTCCATTTCTTACGGCGATGACCACACTGCCAAACTCGAGCTGGCAAATTTCCATCAATGCTTCTTTTTGGCGATTAGGCGGTCTAAAGGCCCTCAGACCTGAATCCATGGTCAAATTGCTCAGTGTTTCCAGGGAAGCAGGTCCTTTAACCTGAACCACTCCTTCAGGAGTCTGTACAGTTTGGCAATAACGTTCATAACCTTCCCGCACAAGCGCTCCCCCTTTAAAACACCTCACTTTAATTAATTCAACATCCAGACATTAATTCCTGCAGCACGCGCTTGAGAACCTATTTTCCACCGATTCAGGCGATTCACTCATTTAAGTTATAGCGTTTAACCTTATTATACAACGTCGCCAACGAGATATTCAGCGCTCGGGCTGCCCGCTTCTTACCTTCTAGAGAAGTGCCATAGCGATTCAATGCCGTCCGCAAGAGGATTTCCTCCATCCGGTCTAGAGGCATGACATCCGGAGTTTGCATCAAATTATCCCCCATCTGGCCAATTGATTCTGCCAGATGGCGTTGTCCGATAAACGGCTCATGCGCCAAAACCATAGCCCGGGTTAGGACATTCTGTAATTCTTCCACATTACCAGGCCAGCGATAGGTCATGAAGACTTCTTCAGCCTGAGGCGTAATCCCTTGAATGGATTTCCGCAACCTTAGATTCAGTTTTTGGATATAATAGCGCGTCAGTTCCATGATATCCTCACGCCGCTGCCTCAAGGCTGAAATATATATCTCGCATTGGGAGGCATAACGATAAAGTTCACTATTAAAAGCCTTTTCATACATTAAAACATGTACATTTTGGGATGAGCTTAAGCAAACGCGCATATCCAATGCTTCAGCCGTAAGGCAGGCTTGGTGTAATCGAGATTGGTCTTCGAGCCCCAAAGAGGCTACTTCGCGGAAATAGACCGCACCGCCCCGAAACAGCTGAAATTTGTCTTCCAGTTTACGAGGATTGAGAAATGATTTGATTTCCTCCGGCTGACTGCAGTCGACCAACAAGAAGGATTTACCAGAGCGTGGGCTCTCACGATGGAGATAGGTCGCCATCAGGTACTTCCCGGAACCAACCTCACCTTGAAATAGAATTGGGCTGGTCTCCCGAGCGGCCTTCCGGCACGCTTCAACGGCTAAGCGGGTATCCTTGCTTCCTCCTACAATAGCTGGTTTGGTCAATGGTGTCACAACAAACGCTTCCATCTCTCCGTCCTCCCATGCTCAAACTGCTTCTAATACCTATAACTAATTTAATTGTATACTATAACAGTCAAAACATAAAGAAAAATTTATACAAAAAAGGCACTTATGTCAAAGTGCCAAGCGGTTTATCGGTTACGCGTGCCAAGCTGCAAGGTATTTCTCTTGATCTTCACTCAAGCTATCGATGCTCAACCCCAGGGAGGCTAAGCGCAATTTAGCTACCCGCCGGTCAATTTCAGTGGGAACACTGTAAACATGGTTTCCCAGATCACCGGTGTGTTCTACGAGATAGCGCAGAGAAAGCGCCTGCAGAGCAAACGTCATGTCCATCACTTCAGCCGGATGGCCGTCTCCTGCAGCCAGATTTACTAATCGTCCTTCCGCTAAAAGGTAAATTTGTCGTCCATCTGCGAGTACGAATTCTTCTATATTGGGCCTGACCTCACGCCGGGTTACAGCTAGCCGTGCTAGTTCAACCCCATTGACTTCAACATCGAAATGCCCGGCATTGCAGAGAATCGCTCCTGGTTTCATGACCGGAAAGTGCTCTGCTGTAATAACATCTTTATTTCCGGTAACCGTGACAAAGACATCCCCTTTTCGGGCTGCATCGAGCATTGGGCTGACTTCGAAGCCGTCCATCCAAGCTTCATTAGCCTTAATCGGATTGATCTCGGTCACGATAACCCGTGCCCCCAACCCTTTGGCCCGCATCGCCACCCCTTTGCCGCACCAACCGTACCCGGCCACGACCACCGTTTTACCAGCCACAACTAGGTTCGTCGTCCGCATAATTCCGTCCCAAACGGACTGCCCTGTCCCATAACGATTGTCGAAGAGATACTTGCAATCCGCATCATTAACAGCGATCATGGGAAAACCCAACTCATCATCCCGATCCATCGCCCGCAGCCTTAAAATTCCGGTTGTGGTCTCTTCGGCCCCTCCTTTTACTTTGGCGAGCAATTCCCGGCGCTCACGATGGATCGTGGAAACGAGATCCCCACCATCATCAATCAGATAATCCGGTTCAAAATCAAGGGCTAACTGTAGATGTTTATGGTATTCCTCAGCGGTCGCCCCATGCCAGGCATGAGCCCGGATTCCCCCTTGAACCAAGGCTGCGACCACATCATCCTGGGTCGAGAGCGGATTGCTGGCCACTACGGTCACTTCCGCGCCTCCGGCCTGGATGGTTTTTGCGAGATATGCCGTCTTGGCTTCCAAGTGCAGGCAAATTGTTACTTTCTTCCCGACAAACGGCAATTTCTCCTCAAACTCACGGCGCAGTTGGTTCAATACCGGCATATGATGGGCAACCCAATCGATCTTCTTTTGCCCCTGGGGTGCCAAGGTAATATCCCGAATAGTCGCTCTCTCTTGTGAACCCGGCATAAACCGACCACCTCCTTCATGTTTTCCTTGGAACTATAGCGTCTCATCGATAATCTCAGTAAATGATTCGCCCTTCGTCCGAGAATTCCTCCTGATGTTGGGGTAAGTTTAGAGTTTGAGATTCAGTTTAGACGGGTTCAATGCCGAACTTTTCTTCATCTCTTCCGTCAACTGTTCCCCGATCTCGGTAAAAGCGACAGACTGATAATCTTCAATCTTACCTGCATCAGACAGGGAAGCCAGATCCGGATCAATCGGAAGCTCCCCGAGGTAAGGAATCTCGCTGCGCTGTGCTTCCGCGCGCCCCTGCGGCTTACCAAAGATCTGGATTCGGTGACGGCAGTCTGGGCATTCAACATACGTCATATTTTCGATCAGACCGTAGAAACTCAAATCATATTTCTTGGCCATTTTAATCGCCTTGCGCACCACCATATTTGCCAACTGCTGCGGGCTGCTCACGACCACAATCCCATCCACCGGCAGGGACTGAAAAACCGTAATCGGCACGTCCCCGGTACCTGGAGGCATATCAATAAGAAGATAATCCAGTTCGCCCCACACGACATCCGTCCAGAATTGGTTGATAAGCTGGGTAATGATTGAACCGCGCCAGATAACCGGGTCATCTTCGTTCTCCAGCATGAGGTTCAAGGACATGATCTTGATGCCACCCGAACTCAGCGGCGGCATCACGCCCGTCGGATTGACGGTGGCCTTTTCTGTCACGCCAAAAATCTTGGGAATGCTCGGCCCGGTAATATCCGCGTCCAGAATTCCAACTTTATATCCCAATCGTTTTAAAGAAACCGCCAACATGCCGGTGACTGAGGATTTGCCAACCCCGCCCTTGCCACTCATCACTGCGATGACTTTGGCAATATGGCTTACTTTTTGAGCTTCGGTCAGCTCTGGTGTCGTCGAACAGCTCTCTCCAGAACAGGTTCCGGATGCCGAACAACTGTTACATGAATCACTCACGATATTCCCCTCCCTTTCCTATCCAGGCACAGCGATCTATTCTACCCTCCAGGGGTAAATCACTGATTCAATACTACGACTATAGAGAAAGATTTGTCAAGCATAAAGAAAACTTGGCTGGCGCCAAGCCCTCGGCGAAGGCGGCCGCCTAGTTGCACTTATGCACCCACAGACTTATACTTTCTGATATGCCAAGTAAGATTATCCTTCCTATCTTACAGGGTGTGGAAATCCTCTTTGTTCTATGCATGCCTTGTTCCGTATGGTACACTAATTGAAGGATTTAAACGATAAGTCGTTAGGAATGAATTACAGGTTTAAGAACAGGAGGAATTACGTTGTCGCCCCGATTTCTTTATTTGTATGTGTTTCTCACCGGAGCTGCAGTCATGGGCATTGAAATGGCTGCTTCGCGCCTCATTGCCCCGTATTTTGGCACATCCCTGATGGTTTGGGCCAACATCATCGGGATTATCCTGCTCGCCATGTCGGCGGGATATTTTGTAGGGGGGCGTTTAGCGGACAAACGGCCTGAGCCGCGAATCCTCTTCACGCTTTCACTCAGTGCTGGGATCATTCTCACGGCCATCCCGTTTGTTTCACAATGGCTTTTTCACTTCCTCACCGGAGGAATTTTGGCTACCCCGGTGCGCACTGTCCTGCTCGCGTTTGCAGGAACCCTGCTCGTATTTTCACCGCCCATCTTTCTGTTAGCTATGGTTAGCCCTTATGCCATCCGTTTGAGCACTCCGTCTGCCGCTGATGCCGGGAAAATTGCCGGACGGCTTTACGCTTTTTCTACCCTTGGCAGCCTCCTCGGAACGTTTGCCCCTTCCTTCTGGCTGATTCCGACCATTGGCACCCGGGCCACCCTCTTCCTCTCGGCTTTTATCATCATGGCCCTTTCGGCCTGGGGGTTGAAGCGCTGGTGGGCTGTGGTACTGGCCTTATTACCCCTTCTCTTGCTCTGGTTTGCTCCTCAGAGTGTCAAAGGAGCCCAAGTCCTCTGGGAAAAGGAAACCCCTTACCAATATGTTCAAGTCATCAAACAAGCGGATCAAAGCACCGCACTCGTTTACAATGAAGGCGGCGGAATCCAGTCTATTGCCCGCCCGCATCACGGCCTCGCCCCGCAGGATTATTATGATTACTACCTCGTCCTCCCGTTCTTACGTAAGGAGCCAAACCCAAAAGCTTGGATTCTCGGCTCAGCCGGTGGAACGATGCTAGGACTCTTTGAGCACTGGGTGCGTCCAACCATCCCTGACCTAACGCTCACCGGAGTAGAAATCGATCCCGATGTCATCCCCCTGGGACAGAAATATTTTGGTCTCACGGGCTCCGAAGGTCCGGTCGTGAATGCAGACGCACGGACCTTTCTCCATACGCGCTCGGATCAGGCAGACCTCATTGTGGTCGATGCCTACACACAGCAAATTTATATCCCCTTCCACCTCTCCACTCAGGAGTTTTACCAAGATGTTAAAACCCATCTGACCCCCGGAGGTATCTTGGCCCTAAACATCAATGCCATCTCCCCTTCGTCCCGGCTGCTCCAGTCTTTTCAGCATACCCTGGCCACGGTCTTTCCCTACACCTATATTCTCCCCGTCCCCGGCAGCCTCAATTACGTGCTCTTAGCCGCTTCGCAACCCATAAACCTGACTCAAGCCGAGGACAAAATTCCCTTGGAGTTATCCCCCTTTTACCAGGCTTACCGCGAAAACCTAAAACCAGCCTCTAATCAGGAAGGCCTCATCCTCACGGATGACAAAGCACCCGTAGAATTCCTCACCGATCAGATGATATGGCAGACGTTGCTCCAAACCGTCTCTTCTCACTCCGAAGAAACTAATCTCCCGAGTTCCTCCTCCGCTTCAACCGCTACTTTCCCAAACCCTACGGTTTCTGCCCCTCCGCCTGCAGCAACCGTCTCCCCAGCCCCCTCTCCACTGAATCCGACAGGGCCGGCTCCCAGCACCACAGATACAGCACAGGCTCTTTCCCTCTCTGACCAAGGACTAAAACAGTACTACGCTCGTGATTACCCTGCAGCGCTGTCTCGTTTCAACCAAGCCTTGGCACTTGATCCTGCCTGCTATCAAGCCCTAAACGGCAAAGGTGCCACTTACGCGTTTCAAGGCCGCTATGCTGAAGGAATCGCCCTGATCGAGCAAGCCATTCAGCTCAATCCCTCCTTTGCTTACGCCCACTTCAATCTCGGCCTAGCTAATGAATTAGCGGGACGCTGGGATGCTGGGATTAAGGCCTACTTGGATGCCATCCATCTTGATGCCAAGGATCCCTGGAGTTACTATGGAATTGCCAGCATCTATGGTCGTCAGGGAAATGTCGAAAAGGTTCTTGAGTATCTACAGCAAGCCATTGCGTTGGACCCTGTTGTTAAAGAAGTCGCGCGCACTGAACAAGACTTTGCGCCGGTGCAAAAGGATTCTCGCTTTCAAAGCCTAGTCAAACCCTAGAACGCTAAAAAATCCTCACCCCACAATCGTCAGGTGTGAGGATTTTCTGTTGCCATCGATTAAGTCAAAAGCTCTTCCAGCCGAGTCACCAATCCGGAAAAAATGGTCAAGGCCTCCCGAACCGGAACCGGAGTCTCCATATCTACGCCTGCTCCCCGCAGAAGCTCAATCGGATAATCTGAGCCGCCGCTGGAGAGGAAATTCAAATAGCGCTTTACAGCAGGTTCTCCTTGCTCCAGAATTCCATGCGCCAGGGCAGTCGCGGCCGAAAATCCAGTGGCGTATTTATAAACATAAAAAGCATTGTAGAAATGCGGAATTCTAGCCCATTCCCAAGCAATCTCCGCATCGAGCACAACCTCTTGCCCATAATAGAGGGCATTGAGTTCGCGATACAGCGTGGAAAGGCGTTCCGCTGTCAGCGCTTCCCCTTGTTCCACTAGGGCATGAGTCTGCTTCTCGAACTCAGCAAACATGGTCTGGCGAAATACGGTTCCACGAAATTGTTCCAGATAATGATTGACCAGGTAGGCCAGGATCTTCTTATCCGTAGTAGTCTTGAGCAAATGCTCCATCACCAACGCCTCATTCAAGGTCGAAGCCACCTCGGCGACGAAAATCTTATAGCCGGCATAGATATGCGGCTGATTCTGATTTGAAAAGTAGGTGTGTAGGGAATGACCCATCTCATGAGCGAGGGTAAACATGGAATCCAAGGTATCCTGATGATTTAAGAGCACATACGGGTGTGTTCCGTAGGTTCCCCAGGAATACGCTCCGCTCGTCTTACCCTCATTCTCATAGACATCAACCCAACCGGTTTCCAAGCCTTCTTTAAGCACTTTGAGATATTCTGAGCCCAAGGGCTTTAGCCCTTCTAAGACCATCTCTTTGGCCTCAGCATAGGGAATTTTCATTTGGGTCTCTGGAACAATGGGGACATAAAGATCATACAGATGGAGGTCATTCAGTCCGAGTGCTTTTTTGCGCAGCTGAACATAACGATACATCTCCGGCAAAAATTCATGCACAGTCGTGATTAAGGCATCGTATACCCCCAGCGGCACCCGCTCATCATGCAAAGACGCTTCTAGTGCAGAATCATAATGCCTCACCTTAGCGTTAAAAACATCCCCTTTGATGCTGGCGTTCAGCATCGCCCCCCATGTATTCGCTTGCTTTTGATACGTGTGGTAGAGCCCCTCAAAGGCTTCACGGCGAACCTGTCGCTCAGCACTCTCCATGAACTGAATATAGTTTCCTTTCGTTAGTTCGATTTCATGGCCCTTTTCATCATGGATTAGAGGGAATTTCAGATCGGCATTGTTCGCCATGGTAAAGATCGTACTCGGAGCCTCTGCCAATTCTCCGATCTCTGCCATCAACTTTTCTTCCGCAGGGTTTAAAACGTGATCCCGTTTGCGTAAGATATCCTCAAAAGCATGGTCATAGAGCTCCAAGCGCGGGTCTTGGCGGATTTCGGCAAACTTTGTCTCTGGCACAGCTAAGAGTTCCGGTATGACAAACGCCGTAGCACTTCCCACCTTGACAGCGAGAGCGCCTGCCCGATCGGTCATCCCTTGGTAAAGAGACTCCCTGTTGTCTTCATCCCGCCGCATCCGTGCATAAGCGTAGATTTGTTCCAAACGCAGGCCCATATCGTCCATCCACTTGAGACAGGCATATAAGCTGTCCGCGCTCTCCCCTAAACGTCCCTGAAATGTTTCGCCTTCTGGAATCTTCTGTTCAATCGCTTTGAATTCCGCTTCCCAAGCATCGTTTTTGGGAAAAATGTCTTCTAAATGCCATTTAAACTCGGCAGGGATATCTGCCCTTCCTTTTAGCTTTTGGGTTTCCACCGCTTTCCCTCCTAGAACGTGATCCCAATTATTATACACACTCAGAGGGAAAATTACCAAATCCTCCGTATGAAGATGGTCCTTCGGCCCATGTCGAATAAGGATACTGGGCCAAGTGGGTATTGAAATAGCGCGGATCCTGAGTCACTTCCGCCTGAGCATCAACCCAAGGCGGAAAAACCAAGGGATAATCGAGGGCTGGAAGCTCAACATCCACGGTCATCAAACCGAGATTTGCCCCTTGATAAACATCCACTTCCCAAACCAACCCTGCATAGGGAATACGATGACGAACCTTCTCAAGCACCGGATAAAGGGCTAGTTCCTTCAAGGATGCCTGTTCTTGCGCTGACACCGAACCTTTCTCCGCCTCGAATTCGAAACGGGTGCCATGCCCGAGCGGCGATTTTATGGTTATAATGACGCTGTCCCCGATGATCCGGAAACGGATCTGGGGGGATTCTTCCCGTAAGTATCCCTGAATCAAACGTTCTCCTCCTTTGAGAGGGGGGAGTTTGTCGATTAAAACGAGAAATTTCCGTTCGATCTCTATACCCATAGCCCCTGCTTTACCCTCCTTTTAGCCACCTGTCAATCGGCGCGACAGCAGAATAGTCACAGAGAAGCTTTTTTAATACGATAAGATCGGACCAAAGCTCGCGTGGCCTCGTCAAGATGCCATTCCCATTCCTTTGGGCCGCTCAGCTGCAGGGCCGCCCATTTTCGGCCCTGGCTTGGCGGCATGTTGGCGAGCGCCGCTTCCACATCCGTGCCGTACAATGGAACACCTTGCCAAGACACATCCGTATTGATCACCAGCATTCCCCCAGGCCGAAGCCGCTTCTCCACCCACGCAAGATGCCCTAGAGCAAGGCTATGCAGCGCCCGAGCAAGTTCTGGATAAAGCGATTCCTGAGCACCCCGAACCAGCTTGGCCTGTCCTTCCTGCCAAGGTATGCCTGCGGTTTCCCAAACTGCCTGGGTCACAGGCCAAAGAATCTGGGATAGGACACACTGACTCACGACTAAATCGAAACCCGTGCTGGGCAAGCCTGGTTCCGGCACCTGGGCTTCATCTGCGTCAAGCCGGTAATCCTCGGCTCTTTTAGCCAAACGCCGCAAAGCCTCTGTCAAAACGGTTAGCCGCTCCATCTGTTGCAGGCTTAACTGCGGTGATACGGCCCGCAAAAAATCATCAATCTCCTGAGCACTTCCACCTGCATCCCCGATCCAAACTCGTAAACGCTCCTGAAAATCCTGCCGCACAGCCTCATGCTCGCCTTCTTGGCTACTCTTCTGTAATCCCTGCCTGGTTAACGCCCGTTCGACTGAAGCTCGATCAATATCTGCCAGCCAGACTTTGGGTGCCATACCCACTAACTCAGGCAAATCTAAATCGTTGGCATTTCCAACCCCGACGACGAGGAACTGCTCTGGTCTGCCCACGAGATGAACGGCCTGACGCAGGCTCGACATGCTTTCTTGCCGATGCTTTTGATAATACCTTCCCTCATCCCAAGTCGCCCGATTCGCTAAGTTTTGAATGTCTATGTACTGAAGCACGGCTTCCCCCCTTTTGGGTCAAAGGGAAAGGTACCGCAGCTTGGCGATACCTCGATCAAACTCTCATGATTATCATTTTACAGGAAAAATTCATCCTAGTCCATCTCGTTCGTAGTGCTAGAGCAAACGACGAAACTGCAGATATTCAAACAAATGCCCGGTTGAGTAAATCCCCTTAGCCAGCAGATCATCAACCATCCTGAGAAAAAGCTTCCCTGTGATCAAGGAATCCCCCAGGGCGGTATGCCGTCCTTCCAAGGTGAGGTTATAGGATGTGGCCAAGGCATCCAAAGAATGACTCCGGCGCATCGGCGCTAGCAAATGTGAAAGGATGTAAGTATCCAACAAGGCCGGCCGAAACTTGCAGCCACAGGACTTCCTGAGCTTTTGACTCATAAAGGCCAGATCGAAGGCGCCATTATGCGCAACTAAAAAACCGGGTTGGGAGAACTCTAGAAATTGTTCTACGACCGTGAAAAAATTGGGAGCTTCAGCGACCATATCCGAGGTGATTCCGGTAATTTCCGTCGCTAACGCCGGGATCTCACGACAAGGATTAATGAGTTGAGAAAACCTTTCCCCCGTAAGTTCCCCATTTTCAATCACGATCGCACCCAAGGCGATCATCTCATCCCCTTTGTGGCATTGAAGACCGGTCGTTTCTGTGTCAAACACGACAAAACGTCCGCTCTTCAGTGGAACATCGGGCCAAATCCGCCGATTCAACTTGATTGCTTTTTGACAAAAACGTTCTTCCTCCGGCGAACTCTCCGAACCAACCGTTCTTTTCGCCATGGTCAAGAGTGAGATCATGTTCCTTCCCCCTATAGCTACCCCTCAACGTTAAAGCTCGTGCCTGTCAAACTCTGTAATCGATCGACCGCGATAAAGCTTTCTCTGAGTACCGAACGCTGCCGCTTGCTCAACGTATTCGGATTCACATAATTGTCCGGAACCTGGCCCAGGCTCAATTTGCGCAGGTTCTCATGAATCCGGAACATCATCAGAGATTGAATCGCGGCCTCAAAATACTCCGCCTCATCGGTAGAAAAAAGCTCCAGTTGAACTAGTTTATTGAGACGCCCCAAGGTATTGGTTTCCGCAATTCCTTCCCGCAGAGCGAACAAGCGGACACAATCGACGACGTGGATGCAAGCCGCTTTCTTTAAATCGACTTCATCTTTGTGTTGGCTGCTTTTTTCGAGGATGACCTGCTTAAATAGGTTTAAGGGAACCCGGTGTGACAAGTCATCTTGAGCGAGATGATGCAAGATCGTAGGGGCTATACGAAAAAGGCGGAACGTAAAATCCCGCAACGATTCAGCCAAGGTATCTAGTCCGTAAACCGAACGAAAATCCAGGAAGATGCTGAATTGCCGGGTTGAATCAGGATTCGGGGAATAGGTCCACTGATGCACCTGCGACTTCCATCCTGTCAGGGATTGACACCAAGCTGGATTGGTTGCCATCGTATTTCCGGGGCACTTGACAAAGCCACATTGCTCCAGGCCATTGACGACAAACTCCGCCAAGGCGGCGAAGTAGGCCTTGGTCTTCGCCTCCTCTTCTGGTTTCGGTTCAGCATAAATAATGGCATTATCTTGATCTGAGGAGAGAGTCTGTTCTTTGCGCCCACCGCTGCCCAAGGTCAACCAACAATACTCGACTGGAGCTCCACCCCATCCCTCATGATAGAACTTTTCTTCGGCAAGGATTAACAACCTGCGCGTCAAGCTGTCATGGAGTTCAGCGACAACCTCGGAAATCTCCTTGGCCGGTGCTTTGTCTTTAACCATCGTCACTAAGATTTTTTGCATCAATTTCGCTGCTTCAGCGAGTTCTTCCGTACTTTTAGCCGAATCGATACTTTTCACCAAGGCGATGCTGCTCGTGATCCGGGCCCGGGTCAAATCGCCAATCGTCACAATCCCGAGCGGTCGTCCCTGTTCAGCCACGATAATATATTTCCCCTGGCGTTTTATCATCGTGAGCAAGGCCTGATGGAAAAAAGCATCAGGTGACAGGAGGGCAGGCGACTTTTCCATAATATCCTGAGCTTGAACGAGAGCCGGGTTGCTGTCGAGAGCCAGAACTTTGCCAATGAGATCCCGTTCGCTCACCAAACCCAAAATCTTACCGGTGTCATCCACAACCACGACCGAACTGATCTTTTCTTGGGTAAAACGGCGGGCTAGCGTGCGTATCGGAGTATCCTTGAGACAGGTCACCACTGGAGTTGACATGATGTCGGAGACACGTTGTTTAAACGGTTCCGTGCTCAGTTTGGCCGCATCATAATTGTCTTCCCAAACCATCTCCTGATACAACCCGCGCAACCGATCCGTGAGAATATGGCTGAAATAACTACTAAAGGCTTGATGGGCCTGAAGCAGCTGTTCAAATAGCCGATGTTCGACTAGGTAGCAGACGAGCGGTTCTGCCGCGCGGACAGAGGCCGGATAGCTTTTTCCCGTTAGGAGAACTGTTTCCCCAAAAAATTCGCCGGGATGCCGGAGCCCGACCGCATTATCCAGCCCCTTTTCATTATTCAGGATGATTTCCGCCAACCCTTCGGCTACAATAAACAGGTAACCCTGAGAGGGCTCGCCCTGCCGAAAGACAAAGGAACCCTTGGGATAAGCCTTTTTAACGATCCTTCCTTCCAGTTCCTGAACCAGGGATTCTGAGAGGTTGTTGAACGGTTGGATATCGTTTAATGCCTTCATCAAGGAATTCTCCCCTCCATTTAGCTATCTATTGGCGCGTTCACGGGCTGACTCCTCATCTGAAAAAAGAAACCCCACCGGATGGGTGGGGCTCCTCAACCTCAACTCTTCTTTTACTCTGCTCCAAGCCCCGTATTCGCCCGAACATAGAGTTCGTCAAACTTATCGGAGTGTACTGTCTTCTCGGTTGTCAGGATCGTGCCAAGATAAGCCGCTAAGAAACCTAAAGGGATGCTCACAATGCCAGGATTACCGAGCGGGAAGAGCGCAGCTTTCCCCATAACCTGCGGCCCAATCATCATGAGCCCGACCGAAGATACCAAGCCCACGATAATCCCGGCCACTGCTCCGCCGGTGTTAAAGCGTTTCCAGAAGATGGCGAAGAGAATGACCGGAATGTTGGCGCTGGAGGCGACGGCAAAAGCCAATGCCACCAGATACGCCACATTTTGTCCCTTTGCTAAAATCCCCAGCGCAATGGCTATAACTCCAACGACAACGCCAGTACGCTTGGCGACTCGCACTTGAGTCACTTCATCAGCCTTGCCCTTTTTGAGGACGTTGACATAGAAATCGTGAGCAAAGGCACTGGAAGCTGCCAGCGTTAAGCCTGCTACCACGGCGAGAATCGTTGCAAAGGCAACCGCACTGATAAAGGCTAACAGAAATTCCCCGCCCAAGGATCCTTTGCCACCACCCAAGGTTTGCGCCAAGAGGGGGGCGGCCATGTTCCCACCTTTGTCAACTGCTTTGATGGCGTCACCGCCAACGAAGTAGGCCGCGCCGAATCCTAAGAAGGTGGTCATAATGTAGAAGCTACCGATGAGCCCCATCGCCCAAAGCACGGAAGTGCGGGCCGCTTTGGCCGTCGGAACGGTATAGAACCGCATCAGGATGTGGGGCATCCCCGCTGTTCCCAGAACCAGAGCCATGCCGAGGGACACGAGTTCAATCGGATTCTTATAAAGCTTGCCGGGTTCGAGGAAGGATTGGCCTAATTTGCCGGTAATCGCGTCGAAGAATGACACGAGATTGAAGTGAAATTTCCCCAAAACCCAGAAGGTCAAGAAAATAGCCCCAAACATGAGTAACCCTGCTTTGATGATTTGCACCCAGGTCGTCCCGAGCATCCCACCGAAGGTCACATAGAGAATCATCATGATGCCAATGAAGATAATTGAACCTTCATAAGGAATACCTAAGAGCATTTTAATGAGGGTTCCGGCCCCTACCATCTGAGCCAACATATAGAAGGTGCTTATAACCAGAGTACTCGCCGCCGCCGCTGTCCGCACCGGAACCGGGCTCAAGCGGTATGCGAGCACATCGGCCATCGTGTAGCGGCCACTGTTGCGCATCGGTTCCGCCACGAGAATCAGCACCACGATGTAGGCGACGAGCCAGCCCACGGAATACATAAACCCATCATAGCCGTTTAAGGCAATAAGGCCAGCAATGCCAAGGAACGACGCCGCACTCATGTAGTCCCCTGCAATGGCAAACCCATTTTGAATCCCGCTGATGCTCCGTCCTGCTGCATAAAATTCGGTCGTGGTCTTGTTATGGTGGGAGGCCCAGTAAGTGATCATCAGGGTAATAGCCACAATGACGATGAACATGCCGATACCCATAAAGTTCATCTTTCTAACCCCCCCGCATTTTCTCTTCGGATTTTGTCGGCGATCGGGTCAAAGCTGTGGTTAGCCACCCAAGCATAAATCCCCGCGATGATCCAGGCCATAAAAAACTGCGAAAGCGCAAACCAATAGGCAATGTTAATGGAACCTGTCACTTTTTGGATCATGAACGGCTTTAAGTAGCCGACACTGAGTGGAAGGGCAAAATAGTACACGGTAGAAAAGATGATCGCAATGGTCATGAACCAGGCCTTAATCTTAACCAAGTGCTTAAACTCTTCGCTCTGGGCAATTTTGTCCCATCTCATAAATACACCCCTTCCTTTGATTTTCCTCTCTCAACTCCCTATCGTAGCTCCTCTGCTGCCCCCCTCTCGTCGTTATCTCTATATTCAATCTTAATTGAATATTCCGCATATTGAGGGAATGAATCAGCTTTTCTTGATCCCATCGGAAAAGAGCGAAAGGGTGGGAAGACACGAATCACAACGGGCCGCATCCTCCACACTCCCACGAGCATTCTTAATCAGCCCTCTTCCTTATACCGTTCTTTTAGGGAATTAACGACTGAAGCATCGGCCAAGGTCGTCGTATCGCCCAGCGCCCGTCCCTCGGCGATATCGCGAAGCAAACGACGCATGATCTTGCCACTGCGTGTCTTGGGCAGTTCAGCCGTGAAGAAGATGTCGTCCGGACGGGCAAGTGCTCCGATTTTCTTAGCCACATGCGCTTTAAGCTCGTCGATGAGGTCGTCCCTTACCTCCACACCCTCTTTCAACGTCACAAAGGCCGCAACCGCCTGGCCTTTGACTTCATGGTTCTTGCCGATACACGCCGCTTCAGCCACCATTGGGTGATCGACCAAGGCACTCTCGACTTCCATCGTACCGATGCGGTGGCCCGATACGTTGATCACATCATCCACCCGACCCAGTACCCAAAAGTACCCTTCCTCATCCCACTTTGCTCCGTCGCCTGTGAAATAAATCCCTGGCCAATTACTAAAGTAAGTGTTAGCATAACGATCCGGATCTCGATAGACCGTACGCAACATGGCCGGCCACGGCTGGCTCACGGTGAGGTAACCTCCGCTGCCTTTGGGCACAGGCTGTCCGGCTCTATCTAAAATTTCTACCTCAACACCGGGAAAAGGCACCGTACAGGATCCTGGTTTAAGTGGGGTAACACCCGGCAAAGGCGTCATCATGATCATCCCTGTCTCCGTTTGCCACCAGGTATCCACAATCGGACAGCGTTCTGCACCGATATATTTGTAATACCACATCCAGGCTTCAGGATTGATCGGCTCCCCAACTGTTCCCAACAGCCTTAGGCTGGAAAGGTCCCGGCTTTGCGGATATTTGGGTCCCCACTTCATGAACGTCCGAATGGCGGTAGGCGCTGTGTAGAGAATGCTTACTTTATACTTTTCAATCACTTGCCAGAACCGATCTTTAGCAGGGTAATCTGGGCTGCCTTCGTACATGACCACGGTCGAACCATTAGCCAAGGGTCCATACACGATGTAGCTATGTCCGGTAACCCAGCCGACATCGGCGGTACACCAATAGACATCTTCTTCTTTGATATCGAAGATCATCTGGTGAGTTGAGGCAACACCCACCATGTATCCACCCGTGGTATGAACTACACCTTTGGGCTTGCCCGTTGTACCGCTCGTATACAGGATATAGAGCATATCTTCCGCATCCATCGGTTCAGCCGGACAAACGCTTGAGACATCTTGCATGACTTCATGATACCAGACATCCCGGCCTGCTGTCATCGCGACTTCTATTCCTGTCCGTTTGACCACTACAACATGTTCAACACTGTTGGCACCCTTCAAAGCCGTATCTGCATTTGCCTTAAGCTGAACAACACTGCCCCGTCGGAAGCTTCCGTCCGAGGTAATAAGTACCTTAGCCTCCGCATCATTAATCCGATCGCGCAAGGATTCGGCACTGAATCCTCCAAAAACGACGCTATGGGGAGCCCCGATGCGAGCACAGGCTAGCATGGCAATGGCCGCTTCTGGGATCATAGGGAGATAAATGGTGACCCTATCTCCTTTGTGCACGCCCAGAGATTTTAATACATTGGCAAATTGTGATACTTCCCGATGAAGATCCTGATAGGTTAGGACGCGGCTGTCTCCAGGTTCACCTTCGAAAATAATGGCTGCTTTGTTCCGGCGCCAGCCTTCCACATGCCGATCCAAACAGTTGTAAGCGGCATTCAGCTTTCCACCAACGAACCATTGGGCAAAAGGAGGCTGCCAATCAAGAACTTGAGTCCATGGTTCAAACCAGGTAATGCGCTCGGATTGTTTGGCCCAGAACCCGAGGCGGTCTGCCCGAGCCATGTCATAGATCTCCGAACTCTGCACATTTGCCTGAGCTTGAAACGATTCGGGCGGCTGGAACAATCGGTTTTCCTGGAGCAAGGCTTCAAAACGCTCTTCTGTCATCTTCTACTCCTCCATTTGGTTTTTTGTTCTTTGAGACCCTTCTAAACCCCTCTGCTCAAAGTCCACACTGTTTCTCTTGTTTCATATCGTGGAACTGTGTTTATAAAATAATAGCATAGAATATTACGAAAGTTACGTTTTTCCTTGTAAACGGTCGGATTATACCCTTTAACTGGTTGAATTCTCTGTCGAACGGTCAAAAGACATGTAAAAGCGTGAAACATCGTTTCACGCTTTTACGCTTTTACCCTTATTATTCAGTGCTTAGTCATCCATTGTTGAGAGGTCTCCAAAGGGTAGTCCCAATTCCATCGCTTTGAGCACCCTCCGCATGATCTTACCGCTTTTGGTGCGTGGGAGGGAATGTCGGATTTCAATTTCCTGCGGGACGAAATGCCGTCCCAAACGCTGTTCGACAAACTCTTTAAGCTCGGATTCAAGCTGGACTGACCATACATTACCCGGACGCAGGACGATGAAAGCCTTAATGATCTCGCCCCAGAGCGGGTCTGGCTTGCCAATGACACCGACCTCTAAGACGGCTGGATGTTCAATTAGCTTGTTTTCCACTTCAAATGGGCCCAAACGTTCCCCAGCTTTCTTAATCATGTCATCGACTCGTCCTTGAAACCAGAAATATCCATCCGCATCCCGGTACGCCAGATCCCCTGTTAAGTACCAAGAGGGCATGCGGAAATATCTCCGAAACTTTTCTGTGTCTTTCCAGATTCCACGCATCATAGCCGGCCACCCTGCCCGAATCGCCAGTTGTCCAACTTCAAGCGCAGGAAGTTCTCGTCCCTGATCATCCAAGATCGAAACATAAACTCCCGGGATCGGCCGACCCATTGAACCCGGCTTAATCGGCAGACAACGGAAATTGCAGAGGATCTGCCCCCCAGTCTCGGTCATCCACCAGGTATCATAGACTTTAAGGCCGAACGCCATGCTGCTCCAGCGAATGACCATCGGATTCAACGGCTCTCCGACGGTAAGAATATGCCGTAGGCCACTGAGGTTAAAGCGGCCCATGGGATTGTCCGGGCCAAAATTCATCAGCCGTCTCAATGCAGTCGGCGTCGTATACCACACCGTCACATGCTGGTTGGCCAAGATTCCATACCACTGTTCCGGCAAAAACTGCCTTGTGTAAATCACGCTGGTGACCCCATGCAAAAGCGGAGCCCAGATCCCATAGGATATCCCCGGCACCCAGCTGGGTTCCGAGGTGCACCAGTAAATGTCCTGCTCATGAAGATCCAAGACCCATTTGCCCGTCTGATAATAATGGGTAATTCCCCCGTGGACATGAATCACCCCCTTGGGCCTTCCCGTGGAACCAGAGGTGTAGAGCAGCATCATGGGATCTTCCGGGGACACATCCAGGGCTTTAAACGTTTCTTTTGCCCCGGTCATAGCCCACTCATAGGATAACGCTACATCGGACTCTCTGGCTGCGAACTCAGACACAGGCCCGCCAGCGTCCTCATTCTCGATGACAAGCAACGTGTGCAGTGCCGGCAGCTGCTCGATGACGATACGACTCATCAAGGCCGTAGTGGTAACGATCAAGGAGGCTTCACTGTCGCTCAGCATTTCGGTGATCGCATCAGGCATCAGCGCCGGAGAGAGAGGCACAACGATTGCGCCTAATTTAATGGCACCCAAAAAAGCGATATAGAACTCTTTAACCGCAGGTAGGAAAAGGGCGATGCGTTCTCCCTTGTCGATCCCCTTATCTTTGAGCACATTGGCAAAACGATTTGTCAAACGCTTAAGTTCATGGTAAGTTAAGCTTTCTGTCTTCTCCCCGTCCAAGAAACGAAAGGCCGGTTTATTTTTGCGCCGACCGACCGCTTGGCGATCAACAGCCTCATAAGCAAGATTAAATCCCGCTTGAGTATTTAACTTAAGCTCTGCTTCCACGTCGGCCCACTGAAAAGTAGCATAAGCTTGTTCATAATCGGTGAGGTTCTTCTGCCCTGTTTGGATATTCTTAAACTCCTTCAACTCCCCCTGCACCTCCCTCCATCTGATTTCCAGTCATGCCACTCTGATCGGCACTCAGCTTTGAGCGATATCCTAAACGACCGGAGACGGAACTACAAGCCTCCTTCAGTACGGTGACCAAGCGTGCCATACGTTCCAGCGTCAAACGCGAGGTTGGCCCCGAAATGCTCAGTGCTGCGATAACCCGCCCTGTGTGATCAAAAACCGGAGCCGCAATCGATCGGAGTCCTTCAGCCAATTCTTCGGCATTAATGGCATACCCCTGACTATTCACTTTCTCCAAGTGCACCAAGAGGTTGTTCACGTCCGTCATGGTATTCACGGTATACTGAATCATTGGACGCTTTGTCAGAATCCGTACAATCTCATCCCGGGGCAAATAGGCGAGAAGCACTTTCCCCTCAGCCGTACAATGCACATCTGCTCGTAGGCCCATATTGACAATGATCGTCTCTGGGGAGTGATCTCTCTCGACAATCACAACCTCACCATAATCCAAGACCGTGAGTTGCACCGTTTCCCGGGAGATCTCAACCAATTCTTTCATATACGGCAAGGCTTCTTTGCGAAAATCCAAGTTGTTAAGCACTTCCAGGCCTAAACCCAAAATCTTAATACCTGATCGGTAGCGTTCCGTATCTTTGTCCTGTTCCACGTACCCAACGGCCATTAATGTGCTCAACAACCGATGCACGGTGCTCTTGTGCAAGCCCACATTTTGCCCCAGTTCAGTTACCCCGATTCCTTGCGGGTTTTGACCCAGCATTTCTAAAATCAGCAATGCTCTTTCAATAGATTGTACCGCTTGATCGGATGAGCGCTCTGCCATGTCTTAACCTCCTCGGCCAAGAGCCTGGGCCCACAGTTTAGACGTTGACCCTAGTTTAAGTATACGAAGGTAAACCTACGTTGTAAATATACTTTTCCAAATTTTCTTAAAACGAACCAGTGCCAGCTTCAACAGCGTTTCACAAAAAGTGAGACAGGCAGCGTACGTTCCACTGCCTGTCTCTGCCACCTCGTCCACCTATCTCCCAGGAAGGTTCCCCAACCTTCCAAACAATATTTTACTAAATTTTTTCCCTCCTTGCAAGTCTGAAATTTTCACCACCCTTATCCCCTACAGATTTATCACCTTCTGACGGGACAAAAGTTCCGTTAAAAATCCGGTGAGCGGTTGTAGTAACAGAGGGGCTAGGCTATAATGATTTCAACATTGACGAAGGAGGGAGTGCCTAGTGACTAGCATTGGTTATCTCGGCCCCAAAGGAAGCTTTTCCGAAGAAGCCCTGCAATATTTTCTCAACAACAATCCCGACCTGAATTCCTCCGACCTTCAGGCGTTCCCTACCATTCCGCGCCTGCTTCTGGCCTGTGATCGGAATGAAATCGACTGGGCCTTTGTTCCGCTGGAAAACTCCACAGAAGGCCAAGTTGGAGTAACCATGGATACCTTAGGACAGACACAACACCTATACATTTTTGAAGAGTTCATCCATCCCATCGACCAGTGTCTCTTAACACCTGAACCGATCCCATTAGATGAAATTCAGCGTATCTATTCTCACGAACAAGCCTTAGGGCAGTGCCGTGAATTCTTGGAGGCCCAGCTCTCGCATGCTGAACAGATTCCCTGCCTCAGCACGGCTGAGGCCGCCCGCAAAATTTCAGCGGTGCGTGAGCCCTGGGCTGCGATTGGGCCACGCCGGGCAGCCCAGCTCTACCATCTGCACCTTTTGCGTGAGCGCATCCAAGACGAACTTCTCAATGCCACTCGCTTTATTTTGGTTGGACCTCAGCTCAACGATATGAGCGGCGATGACAAGACTTCTTTCCTTGTGACCGCAGAAAACTCCCCCGGATCCCTTTATAACATCCTACACGAGCTAGCCGTCCGCCAAATCAACATGACCCGTATTGAATCCCGCCCCTCAAAGCAGAAGTTAGGAGAGTATGTGTTTTTTATTGATGTGGACGGATACGTTTTCTCCCCTCCGATTCAGGAAGTTCTCTGGGCTCTGAGGGAGAAGTCAGTCTTTGCGAAGCTGCTTGGGTCTTATCCTAAAGCCTACCCTGATGAACATGTTTTTTGAAAATAGAAAACAGCGTGGAAGGCTAGGTCTAAAAGCTAAAGAGTTTCTCTAGTAAAGCTTCCATCTCGTCCGGTCGGCAAAGGGCCGCAGGCCGTTCGGGCCTAGCCTGAAGCCCCTGCAGGCCCTCAGGGATTTCCCAGCCTGTCAACGCACTTAATTGTTCCAGAGCTTCCCACTCTCCCTGCGGTGCTTCCCCTTTAATCCCCCGATAGACATTGCCGGCGAATTTAAAAGGGCTGGCGGTTGCCAGAATGACCGTAAATCGGGTATCACCTGTTACCCGGCGGTAATCCTCACAAACTTTGGCTGCTACGGCCGTATGCGGATCGAAAACATAGCGGTACTCAACAAAGTTCTGACGAATTTCGCTGAGAACCTGACCCTCATCAGCCCAGCCTGCATAAATCGTTTCCTGGCTGCGGACGAGGGTCTGGGCATCAACCTGGAAGGAACCCTTATTCGCCAAATCGTCATACCAGGCCCGGATTTTCTCGGCATCCCGCCCTGACATTTCGTAGAGAAAGCGTTCAAAATTGCTGGAGATGAGAATATCCATCGAGGGGGAGATCGTCAAGTAAAAGGGCCGCTTGCTGTCATAAACCCCCGTGCTAAAGAAATCGCTCAAGACCTTGTTCTTATTCGAGGCACAGATGAGGCGGGCAATGGGCAAGCCCATTTGTTTGGCATAATACCCGGCAAGGATATTGCCAAAATTCCCGGTTGGCACAGCAATATTTAAGGCCTCCCCGGGTTTTACCCTGCCTTGTTCGACAGCCTGAAGATAGGCCCAATAATAATAGGCAATTTGCGGAAGCAGCCTGCCCCAGTTGATTGAGTTTGCCGAGGAAAAGGCCATATGTTTCTTTTGCAGCCGTTGTTGCATGCGTTCGGAAGCGAAGATGCGTTTCACTGCACTCTGACACTCATCAAAATTCCCTTCAACGGCGGCAACATAGGTATTCATCCCGTCCGTTGTCGTCATTTGTCGCTCCTGCACCGGGCTGACCCCTCCATGAGGATAAAAGACAACCATTTGGGTTCCAGGAACATTGCGAAAGCCTTCGAGGGCGGCCTTTCCTGTGTCACCCGAAGTCGCCGTTAAGATGAGCACCTCTTTGCCAGGCTCCTCGCTCAGGCTTGCCGTCAGCAGATGGGGCAGGACTTGCAGTGCCATGTCCTTGAAGGCGGCCGTCGGACCATGCCAAAGTTCTAAAACGCCGTACGCACCGACTTCTTTCAGGGGAGCGGGATTGACCTGATCAAATACCCCTATGTGATAGACTCCTGCCGCCTCATCGAGCACTGCGGGTTTAAAATCTGGTAGAAAAAGCCCTATCAGCCGACGGGCTAGCTTCGGATAATCGCTTCCCCTCAGGTCTTCCCAATTTAAATGAGGAATCTTCATGGGCACAAACAACCCGCCGCCCGGTACCATCCCCAGTGCGATAGCCTGTTTTCCCGTGTAACCTGAGGCATTTCCCCTTGTGCTTTCGTACACTCTGTTCACTCCTAAAACCAATTTTCCTTATTATTCTTCGCCAATCTTTAATAATCCTTTTTTCGCATAGATTCTGCGTCGAAAGCAGTGAACCCGTTGTAAATATCACTGAAATCGGAGGCGGATCGCTTGTTGTCAGAAAATACCGTGCGTCAATACCGGCAAACCACAACCCTAGGCCTGATTATAACGGTTCAAGATCTTTTTACCCATGAGCGCCTGAAGATCGCCTATTCTATTCTTGATGGAGTATACTGTGAACTGGAAGATTCCCTACTTTCTGCGCGTGAAGTAGCCCTCATCGAACAAAGACTCCGTGACTGGGTCAAGGCCAATCACCCGATCAGCTGTCTGCCTGAAGCAGATGGTTTTTATCATTGCCATGTGAATGGCCAGGACATCCGTACCCTTTACCCTGCGTTGCAATATTCGGGGCAGCTCAGAGATTTTCGTCTCATCCACTATCCCCCCGGATTCATCCTTTGGTTTCCCAACCCGACCGATGAGGAAAATGCTCCCACTTTTGTACTGCCTGAAAAACTCTCTGCCACCTTTTCCGAATCTCGACGCTGGGTTGAGAACCTGAATCTGGATCAAGTCGGAGACATCAACCGCATCATCACTGATCAACGCTCTCAGGAAATCATCTATCTGGCTGAAGCCCTGCACGAAAAGAAGATTTCACTAATCGCAGACCGCATTCTTGAACAAAGGCGGCATATTCGGGTCATTCTTATTTCTGGGCCTTCTTCTTCTGGCAAAACCACCTTCGCTCAGCGCCTTGCCACCCAGCTCCGCGTTAACGGCCTACGACCGGTCGCCCTGTCTTTGGACAATTATTTCTTAAGTCGCGAAGATACCCCCCGTGACGCCACGGGAGAGCCCAATTTTGAAGCTTTAGAGGCGCTTGATCTAACGCTATTGGATCAACATCTCAGCACCCTCATCAAGGGCGGTGAAGTCGAAACCCCGGTTTTCGATTTCGTTAACGGGTGGCGTTGCGCTCAGGGCAAGACGCTAGCCCTGGAGACCGACGAGATACTCGTGATCGAAGGAATCCACGGGCTTAACCCTCGCCTCGTTCCTTCCCTAGAACGAAACCAGCTCTATAAGATTTATGTCAGTGCGCTTTTCCAACTGAACATTGACTCCGTCAACCGCATCCCCACCACGGAAGTTCGGCTTATCCGGCGGCTTGTGCGGGATGACCAATTTCGAGGGATTAATCCTGGGCGGACACTAGCCCAGTGGGCCAGTGTCCGCCCAGGAGAAAACAACTATATTTTCCCCTATCAAGAAGAAGCAGATGTCATGTTTAATTCAAGCCTTCTTTATGAATTAAATGCTCTGCGGCCTTATGCCGAACCCCTGCTCGTCAACATCCCGCCAGAGAGCGCTCACTCAGAAACCGTTAAACGGCTCTTACGCCTTCTATCCTTCTTTTCCCCGCTCGTTCCGACCAAGGTACCGCACAATTCCATTCTAAGAGAATTTATCGGCGACAGCATCTACTCCGTCTGAGCGTAAAACTACTTTTTCTCGCTTTCCAGCTGGCCGCCACGGGAATAATTCTCCCGAGCCATCTCCCTGATGATGATTGAAACCTGTTCTGGTTTGGCTCCGACGGTTTCCACGATGGCTTCCGTAACCTTTTCCACCATCTTCTGCTTTTGTTCCAAGGTGCGACCTTCGAACATCTCAATTTGTACGATTGGCATTTCTTTATCCTCCCAACATTTCAAAATCAGAAGCTCCAGCCCTGCTTGGGCAACCAGAGGCGCAAGTTTCCCCGGACAAGCTGCCAACTGTTCTTTCACCTGATGCACCCGTTTCTTCAGAAACGCTTCTAGACGCAGCGCTTCGCTCCATGAACTCACTTCCCAAGCTGCCACCAAATGCACAGGTAAGCGAGATGCCGTATATTTCGCACCTGCACCGGTATTATGCTCTTTCATCCGCCGTGCGACATCGGTTGTGGAGCCTGAGTAGAGGCTTTCATCCCGGCAACGTGCCAAATAGACCCAATATCCCCTTATTTTACTGGCGGCCATATATTTAAACGGGGCCGTTTGGAAAAGAATCCTTGTTCATAGCACAAAGCATAGTAGTGCTCCAAACCAGCCATCAGTTCCTCATCAAGGTTGTAGCGAAACCCAGCAAAATAATCTCGCCAAAAATCAGCTTCGCCACCAAGCATCCCTATACAGGCTTCCACGATGCCGTCAAGATTCTGCAAGGCCTGTCCCTTTGCTTCCATGAGTAATGCTTGTACTCGAAGCACTTCCTGAGGGAGTTTCAATATGAGATCCTTGGGATAGGCCCAAACAGCATAGGTCATGGAAAACCCAGTCTGTCTCAGCCATTCCTCACCCAAATCATAGATCAGGCAATCGGGTTTTGCCATCGCTTCCTTGAGCGCCATGTCGGCAATTAAGAGAGCCGCGTCAGCTTTGGCAAGCATTTCAGCCAATCCACCGCTCATCGTCTCGTACACCGGCTTTACTTCATAAAACCGTTCGAGTATGATCTGGGTTAAATGGACAGAAGTGGCTGAGTTTGAGGTCAAGGCGACCTTCCTGCCATCAAGTTGGGCGAGGGGCACCTTGCTAAAGAGCAAGATGGAACCGACTTTTCCCTTGGTTGAAACTGACAACCCAGGCAGGATGGCGTATTCCTCAGAGTGGCAACCGTAGGCGTAGCTACTGATGGGGGCCATGTCAATCCGGCCGTCTGCGAGCATGGCATTGTGCCCTGTCGGCTCAGCGGTCACCCAACGAAGCAGTGGGTGTTGACAAGGAAGATAAAAAAACATGGGCAACATATTCGTGTTCGGGTTGTGTCCAATGCGAATCATATTTCCCCCGTGCGTTTAGCGCTTAATGGTATTGTGAAGTTCGCCAATCCCGGCAATTTTGACCACAACTTCATCCCCACGCTGCATGGGGCCGACCCCTTCTGGCGTGCCGGTGAGAACCACATCTCCAGGATTAAGCGTCATGACCTGAGAAATATAACTTAAAAGCCGCGGTATTGGATTGATAAAATTGCGCGTATTGGACTTTTGTTTGACTTGCCCATTCAGGCGAGTTTCGATAGCCACAGCCGTCGGGTCAAAATCGCTGACAACCCAAGGACCTAAGGGACAGAAGGTATCAAACCCTTTACCACGTGTCCATTGTCCATCTTTTCTCTGCAAATCGCGGGCTGTCACATCATTGGCACAGGTATAACCAAAAACCCCTGTTATAGCTTCTGCTTCGCTGGTGTTCTTTAAGGTTTTCCCGATGACAACCGCTAACTCTCCTTCAAAATCCACGCGCTGGCTCATCGCCGGATACTCAACCTCCCCTTCCGGATCGAGAACGGTTGTGGAAGGTTTAATGAAGATAATCGGATCTTCGGGCAAATCGTGCTTCATCTCTTTCGCATGGTCAGCATAGTTAACCCCAATGCAGACAACCTTGCTCGGTTGAACCGGTGCAAGCAGCTTGACACGATTTAACTCAACGGTCTCTCCAGTCAGCCCGTTGGCGGGGTTCAAAAAATCTCCGGCAAGCACCCGGATCACCTGACCTTCTAAAATACCATACTTCACATTTTCGCCATCGCGAAAACGCACATAGTTCATACGTGTTACTCCTTTCTCATGTCGGCTTAGTTTATAACTCCAACGATACTCCTATTCTCTCTTTTTCCGCAAAATCCTGCCCCTTGATCCAATCGTGAGACTCCCACTTCTACAAGTGGGAGTGGTACCTCGTACTTTGCTTCGGTGGGGGTAGACTCCCCCACCGAAGTCTCGATGTTCAACTTTAGTTGAACGAGTTCACTCGGATTCTCCGCATAATGTCCCTACGGGAAAAACGCCGTTGAAGGAGGCTGTCTATGTCTGAAATCCTTGTCAACCCCAGCGAAGCCGCTGAAATCTTGGCCGAACTCAGCACACTCTATCCCGATGCCCATTGTGAACTAAATTTTCGGACGCCGTTTGAACTCCTCGTGGCTACGATGCTTAGCGCCCAAACGACGGATCAAAAAGTGAACACCGTCACAGAAAACCTCTTTCGGCGTTGCTCCTCTCCGGAAAACTGTCTCAGCCTGGGGATCACAGACCTAGAAGAGGCCATAAAATCCTTAGGACTCTTTCGGAACAAGGCTAAAAACATTCTTGCTACCTGCCGCGTGTTGCAAGATGAATACGGCAGCACGGTGCCCCAAGACATTGAAACCCTTATGTCCCTGCCTGGAGTCGGACGAAAGACCGCAAATGTCGTTGCCAGCAATGCTTTCGGCATCCCTGCCATTGCCGTCGACACCCATGTCTTTCGCGTCGCTAACCGCATCGGCTTGGCTCACTCCTCCAAAGTCCATGAAGTCGAAGGATCCCTGCAAACACTGATCGCCCGCAACGAATGGAGTCAGGCCCATCATCTCTTGATCTGGCATGGTCGTCGCTTGTGTAAAGCCCGCAAGCCGGCCTGCCCTGAGTGCCCATTAAAGCCCCATTGTCATTATTTCAAGACACTCTCGTCCTCAACCTAACACTTCGGTAATAAAGATGGTTCGCTGCTCAACTAGGTTATATTCTTTCATATTCCCCAACCCGCCTCCTCGATCCACCCGGTTCTCTCCCTCGTCAAACACGCGGATAATCGGTCGCGTCGGCATGCTGCGATTCTGATCGACCACCACTCCAATTTCTCCAGTGTTTAAACGCACCGTCATACCTGTGGGATAGGCCGCAATATTTCTTAAGAAAAGGCGCACTGGCTCCAAGGGAAAAACCTTTTCTACCAAACCCATCAAAATCTCACACGCTTCATGCGGCATGGCCCGTTTAAAACCGCTATGATCAGAGGTCAACTTATCATAGAGATCCACGATAGCGACCATTTGAGCCAAAGGCAGGATTTCCTCTTCCTTCAACTGCCGCGGATAACCCGTCCCATTCATATTCTCATGGTGCTGAAACGCAATATGGGCAACCAGAAGGTTAAACTCCTTTTTCTTACGCAAGGCCTCAAAACCCAAAATCGTATGGCTCTTCAAAACCTCCAGTTCTTCCGGGGTGTGTCCCTCAACTTTATTGACTAATTCCGGGTCAAGCTGCACCATCCCCACATCATGCATCAAAGCCCCTATCGCCAACAATTCCAACTTCTCCTGATCCATGAACATGGCTTTGCCTAACACGGTCGCCAGTACGCACACATTGACAGCATGGGCAAACAAGGCATTATCCTTGCTGCGCATATCCATCATATTCACCAGTACATCTTTCTTAAAAAAAATCTCTTCAACGATCTTATGGATGAGTTCCTTTAAAGCAAACCCGTCAAAATCTTTACCAAAACGCACAGCCTGTGTACTTTTTTCAATCAGTTCCAGTGCTTCCCTGCGCCGTTCTTCGCTAATAACATCTTCCACGATTACATCATCAAAACGGTCGTCTTCGATATATACGATCGAGATTCCCATATCTTTTAACTTTCGAATAAAAATAGGAGTTAGCATCACCCCTTTACCCAGCAGCACCCTGCCTTTGCTAGAATAAATGGTCTTGCCCAGGATATCCCCCATCTTTAATGAATCAACGCGCACTTGCCGCACTTGGTTTCCCCTCTCTCGCTGCTGTCAAAGTACTTTACAAGGTTTCGCTAAAACCCGTCAACTTCCTGCCTCCTGCACTCGCTTTCTCGCTTTTATCCAAAACCACGACTGTCGGCCTTAGAACCGAACCAGCAAATGAGGTGACGGCTCCTAGCGAAAGGTATATACTAAAGAGGCTTAAGTTTCAAAATAAGGAGTACCATCATGCTCGTTAGTCTTACCATTTTATGCACCTTAAGTTTTCTCGCAGCAGCTGTCGATGCCATTGCCGGGGGAGGTGGGTTGATCAGCCTTCCAGCCCTTTTGCTCGTGGGAATTCCACCCCATCTCGCCTTAGGGACGAATAAATTCGCGGCCACAACTGCTTCGTTCAATAGTTCCCTTACCTTTGCCCGTTCGGGCAAAGTCCACTTTCCCTTAGTTAAATGGCAGGTCCCTTTTACCTTTGTCGGCGCCTTCTTGGGGGTTTGGACTGTGCTCCAAGTCAGCCCGGATTTTCTCAACAAAATTGTCCTATTCCTGATTTTGTTCGTGGGAGTCTACACGGCCCTGCACAAAGGCCTCGGTCTCGAAGACCGCTTCCACGGGCTTCGCCCCATAACCACGAGCTTAGGGATTCTCTTTGCCTTCGTCTTAGGCTTTTATGACGGCTTTTTTGGACCGGGTACAGGCTCATTCCTTATTTTCGCTTTCATTACTCTCTATGGTTTTGACTTTGTTTCGGCTTCGGCCAATTCCAAGATTCTCAACTTCACGAGCAACTTTGCTTCCTTAATCCTTTTTGCCTGGAATCATAAGATCCTTTATCTTTATGGTATTCCCATGGCCATCTTTATGATCCTCGGTTCCCGCTTCGGGACACAACTTGCCATTAAGAACGGGGCTCAGCTTGTCAAACCCATTTTTATTGTTATGTCTTTGCTTGTGGCCATAAAAATGGCTTGGCAGGCCTTTTAGCTTTTGCTCAACGCTAAAACCCGGCCCAGTCGTAGAACCCTTAAATGGAAAAGCCCTGGCAGTAACCAGGGTTTTTAATCCACTAGTAGTTTCTTTACTTCGGTTCACTCTCCCAGGCTTTGGGATGTTCAGAAAACCCGCCTGGCTCGGTTAGCGCCGGGTGGACCTCATCCGCTATCCCAAACACACGAATCCGTACCCAGTTTTCGCCACTGTGGGCACTGATCAAGAGATATCCCTGCGTGTTATTACGAAAACCGAAGTCCAAAAGCCCGTAGGAAACCGTTGCATCTTGACCTTTAGGAACATAAGCAACCGGCAGCGAGTGCGAATGCCGTTCTGTAATCTCCAAATGGGCTTGTCTTACCGCTTGATAGAGGGTGCTGGAATCTTGGCACACCCCACCACCATCCGCTTTGACCACTTCCTGTTCTACGAACACATAAGCTGGCACATAACCCGTAAGTTTTGTCCGCTCTCCGACCACATTGTTAAATGAAAGCACGCTCCCTGGTGCTAAGAGTTGACCGTCTAAGGCTTTTGCCGCCAAACGAACATTAGTCGTACGGCCTTGATCCCGAGGATCAAAAAAGGTTGTATAATCTCCCAACGTATCCTTCACCTTGTCCAAATCCGCATCACTCGGACTCGGAAGAAGCGGCTTCACCATAACCGCCGATGCCCAATGTCCATTCAGCAGGGCCTCCCAGGTGCTATCCCGGTCCATGGCTAGGCCTGCTTGGCCTTTTTGGCGCACAAACTGGCCCCCAATGTAGGCGATGTGTGCAGGAACAGGTGGCCGATCAATAGCCGCCTTGATTTTATCCAGTTGTGGCAGCACTTCTGCTTTGCTTAACCGCGGCGGTGCTGCAGCCGAGTTCTTTCCCAACCGTTCAATCAAAGCCAAAGCATCT
This sequence comes from Desulfosporosinus sp., assembly GCA_020692355.1. GTDB lineage: Bacteria > Bacillota > Desulfitobacteriia > Desulfitobacteriales > Desulfitobacteriaceae > JAJZPA01. The sequence continues at coordinate 18,598 of JAIMKP010000004.1, read as the reverse complement.
TTCAGCCAAGAGGCGGAATTCTGTTGATAGACTAAGTCAAGCCACTCATGCCAAACTCGTTTTGTTTGGTCAAGACTGAGCGGGAATCTTTGACCACCAAATTCAAGCGCATCAGGAAGCTGACTTTCAATCTTATTCCAGGCCTCATCTCGCGTTAATTCTGCCAAATCGACACCCAAAGCCCTTAGCCCCTGTGGTGCCTTGCCATTTTCCAGTGCATAGGTCGCAGAGGTTCCTAAGGTTGTCGCAGCCAACAATTGAACGAAGAGAACAGACACTAATACGATGGCTTTTCTTTTCATGGTTCACTATACTTCCGTAAGAGTTCGCATTTTTAGTGTTTTTGCAAATGCGAAGTGATTTCCATTAAGGTATTGCGTTTCTTGATTTTCTGGATGGTCGCTTCTGTAATCGGCACACCAGCAGGAAGAATTCCCCCATCATCCAAGACGATATCCTTTTCCGAGGCTTTACCGATAAAATACTGCAGTTGCCGTTGTTCAAACAGGTTAAAATCGGTTTCGCTCCCGTTAAACGCAGAAGCTTCCTCCCCTCCTCCCGTTTGCGGTACAGGGGATGGAGCGGGGTTACCGTCGGCTTCATTTTGCTCAACAGACAGAGAGACCCCAACCGGATTAATTTTCTCCGGCTGACTCTCTACAATTAACAACTCCTTGCCAAAGGTAATCACTTGCTCACCCGGAACTTCCAGCATCTCACCCCCTGAGTTTTTGTAAATGCAGCTGGCAATTTTTCCAGATGTTTCATCGATCTGAACTTCTTCTACTTCACCAATGAGTTGCCCTTTCTTGGTCAAGACTTTGGTTTCAATGACCCGAACATCCTGCTTGAGAAGTTCCTGAGCCACAGGATTCTGAGCCACCGCCTGGATCACTTGAGGATGCGGAATAGTCAAAGCAAATTCCCCAATCCCCAAAATGTCGGCAAAGGCAATCACCCTCGCTCCAAAATAGTCGCTCGGCTGATCCACGATGACAAACTCCAACAATCCCCCTTGGGCATTTACCAGCAAATCTTTAACATGCCCTACCTGTGTTCCATCCGCAATACTGATAATCCGAAGCCCCAAAATATCCTTTGTCGTCTTCATGCCTTATCCCCCTAAATATGAAATAAAGTTCTCCGCCCCGCCGGGCATTCCCTTGTGTTGATCCCATAAAACCTGCAACTGAACCCGTGCCATTTCTTCACCGCGCACGGCCTTCCAAAGCCAATAGATGTCTGCCAGCAAGGAAATGACTAAGTCAGGTTCAGGGCTCAGCTTTAGGGCTTCCTCGAAGCATTGGGCAGCTAACGCAAACTGGCCCGCTTGTTTCGCTGCAAAACCTGAATCAAGCAGTTCTTCCAGGCCTTTGATGCGCACCTCAGCGCCATTGACACTCACCCCATCGGCACTCACCCCATCGGCACTCACCCCATCGGCACTCACCCCATCGGCACTCACCCCATCGGCTCCGTCTGATGGAGCCAATTTGTCGGCCTGGACCGCTTCTTCGCGTGAAAGCCAAGTTGCACTGGCCAGGATGCCAAGGATGCTGAGAACGAACCACGCCAAAGCCCACTGCCTTTTTAGGGCCCACGGGAGTAACATGCTGTCAAGACAAAGAAGCACGCCCAGCACAAGCCCTTTCTTAGGGGTTAACCCGAACCGTTGTGACCGAAATGCCAGCACCGCAATGAATGGAAAACTCCCCAAAATCGCTGCAACATAATAAGCAAGAATCCGGCCTCACTCCCCGGAAAACATCATATTCTACGAGGTATTCGACAGGGCTCTCCTTTTCTCCTTCTACAAATGAACATTAAGATCCCTTCTTAGGGCAGAAAAAGCCTAAAAAATTCTCCGCAGATTACGTGTGGTAAAGGATTATTAGAATACAAGGCGAATAGATTAAGATAATGTCAGTGCTTTTGCAGGAGGAGTCGATGATGTCCGCCACACATTCACGCTCTGAACCCGATACGATAGCCCAACTGCATACCCGAATTCAAGAATTAGAGGCCCAGCTTCAGGAAGGGGCTCTCTATACGCATGTCCTTCTCGACATTGCAAAAGCTTTAAACGCCTCTTTAAATAAACAGGTTATTGCCTCCAACATCATCAGCGCGATGGTCTCACTCATCGCTATCGATAAAGCCAGTGTCCTCCTCTATCAAGAAAATACGCAGACTTTCGAGGTTGTCGGCGTTTTTGATTCATCAACTATCAACCCCAGACTACCCGTAGGCTTCGATTTCACCACAGCTCATAAGATTCTTGCCCAAGGAACCATTTTTTATGAAGCGCCTCACGCTCCCAGCCAAGATTGGGGTTGGGTGTGTAGCCTGCCACTGGAAAATGCTCAGCATAAGATAGGCTTGATGAATGTGCACGCGATCCGACAGTCCGAAATATCTAACGCACAACTGGAATTCTTGGAAACCGTGGCCGGACATGCCGCCTCTGCGTTAGAAAATGCGGCCTTATACGATCTCGTTCAACGCGAATCCATTACCGACGGCCTAACCGGAGTGTACAATCATCGCTATTTCCAAAAGCGTTTAAGGGAATATGTCTCCCTCGGCCAAAGGAAGAAATACCAAAGCTCATTTGGGCTTCTCATTATTGATGTCGACTATTTCAAGCTCTTTAACGATAAATACGGCCATCAATTTGGGGATCTCGTCCTGAAAACGGTTGTTCAGGCCCTCAGCCAAAACCTGCGTGAAGAAGACTTGCTTGCGCGTTATGGCGGGGAAGAATTTGTCCTCTTGATTCCAGGTGCCTCAGAAAAGGTCGTCCATTTAATAAGCGAAAAAATCCGCAATGTTGTAGAACAAACTCGGATTGCCAACCCTGAAACAAAGGAAGAAGTGTCCATTACCGTGAGCGTTGGGGCCACGGTTTGGCATCCTGCGGATAACCCCTCCTCCATCATCACACGCGCCGATGCTGCTTTGTATCAAGCCAAACGAATGGGACGCAATCAAAGCATATTGAAATAGTCGAAGCCGACTACATTCGCCGTTCTGCAGGAGCGGCCTGCCAGACAACGCCTTCAGCCAGGTAGGTGACCTTCAGCCGAGTGAATTCTTCCAGCCAAATGCCGAATTCACGTTCTTGATCCTGCGGTACTGTAATTTTGACTTCGATAACCTCGCCAAAATCTTCTTGTTCAATGAACCAAGGCTTAAACTGAAACTGGTACTTTAGACGTTCATACCAAGGGTATGGTACTTTAAGCGTCAACAGCACATAGAGCGTCAAATGGGTCAACCGAGCTTGATCCAGAAGCTGCCGAGCGGTCCCGCCATACGCACGGGTGAGTCCACCTGTCCCCAATAAAATCCCGCCAAAATAGCGGACAACTACGATGAGCACATTCCACACCTGCCGATGCGAAAGCAGATCGAGAACGGGTCGCCCGCCCGTCCCTTGTGGTTCTCCATCATCCGAGGATTTCTCGAGTTTACCTTCAGCTAGCCGATAAGCATATACATAATGGCGCGCCCCCGGATAAACGGCCCTCACTTCCTCAAGTCCAGCTTGTACATTCTCAAGCGTCTTGACAGGATAGGCTACCCCAATGAACCGGGATTTTTCAATTACCTGCTCCCAAACCGCTCGTTCACGAAGTGTTAAGTATCCTTCCACTATGGCCTCTCCTGCAGGGTTTTCTTCGCATTCACTTTACTCAGGAATAACGCATCATCAATGAGGAATCGCTCGTGCCGCCCTTGTCCAATCAATTCGACCTCATCATAGGCTTGCACCCGAAACACGAGCCGTCTCCGCTCGATCTCCACCAGCTCGGCCACAGCGCGCACCTTCATCCCCAACGGGGTTGCCGCTAAATGCTGGATATCTAAGGCTACCCCGACACTTGATACTTCAAATGGTTCCAGAGCCTTCACTGCAGCCCCTTCCAATAGTGCAACCAACGCTGGGGTTGCAAAGACATCCAGGAGCCCGCTCCCCATTGTCTTAGCCGTATTTTCAACGTTCACGGTGACGGACCGCTCCCCTCTCGCCCCAACCTGCAAGTGTTTCATATCTCTCCCCCCTTTGATCCAATCGTGAGACTCCCACTTCTACAAGTGGGAGTGGTACCTCGTACTTTGCTTCGGTGACGATAGTCTCCAGTGGAGAGTATCGCCGAGCCGCCTTTCCCAATAGAAACACTTAGCGGCGACGGGGGTAGACTCCACCCTTCAGCGCGATAGCGTTCGTTAAAGGCTAAGCGCTTTCGGCGAAAGTGTCCACTGGACACTTTCGTCACCGAAGTCTCGATGTTCAACTTTAGTTAAACGAGTTCACTTCGCCCATATTTTATCATAAATAAAAGAAAAAAGCGTTGCTAAAAGCAACGCTTTTTCTCTTCTACATTTTTGCCAGCCAATATCCGATATACCCAACCATCAAGATGGCAACCACATGGAGCACCCACCATCCGGTTCGAAAAGCCCCCCATGTCCCTAAATCAATGCGATCCCGCACATCAGCCATATGCTCACCCCCAGTCAATCTTCCTCCTGAAACGATCGTTTGCCTCCTCAATGCTGAATTCCCCGAGAAATATCGCTTAAAGCCTCGCCCGCTTCATCCACATGGATCCGCTCAATCGCTAAATCTCCCAAGGCCAACATACCCACAAGCTCACCTTTGTCAACGACCGGCAGACGACGGATCTGATGTTTGGACATAAGATCTGAAGCCTCATGGGCATCCGTATCCGGGGTCACGGTAACCAACGTCGTACTCATGATCTGGCTAGCCTGAAGACTTGCCCAATTGGCTCCCTTGGCAACGCCGCGCAGAACAATATCCCGGTCGGTGACAATGCCTTTCAGTTTCTTATTTTCACAGACAGGCACAGAACCAACATCAAACTGTTCCATCATCTTGGCCACATCCATGATCGAGCTGCTGGGATTAGCCCATTCCACCTGATCAGACATCACATCTCTAACCTTCATCTGCGAAATCCTCCTTCAGAGACAATTTTCAAGTTTAGTTTCTCTCCCAACCCGAAAAAGATGTACTCGATTCTTCATGAACAAATTTCCAGAAGGGAATTTGCTTTAATGAGCATCGTGCCCCGGTTTAGAAATCTTGAATTCAACCGTATGTTCCGGTTTTGGGTTATGATGATAAGGAACACTGGTCACCAGGATACTCTTCTTCAACAGGAGCATCAGTTTCATTAATTGCCCGGTCTGATTGTGCAAGATGTTATGCCACATTTTCTCCGGCACCAATTCCGGAATAGCGACCGTGATGGTGTCGTAATGTCCATTTTTCTCCACTTTGTCTAGATAACCGAGAAAATCGTGCACGGTGGCACGGTAGGGAGAATCAACAATCTCCAGCGGAATCTCCATGTGATTCTCGGCCCAATGGCGCAAAAGTTTGTTGATCCGCTCCGGGTCAGAGCCAACATGTACGGCCGTAACCTGCGGCGTTAAGCTGTAGGCATATTTGAGAGCCTTTAAGACCACCACATTAAGATCATACACCGGAACCACAATCTTATTGTGGTATTCAGACATCTCAACATGCGCTCTCCGCCGCTTCACCTTGACCATATGCTGATGAAACTCGGCCATAATCCCTGGTGTCACCTCAATGTCAGCAATTTCTCCTCGATAAACACAACAAATTGTCCGAAACATAAGAAATAAGAGTGGCATCACAACGAGGACAATCCAAGCCCCTTGCGTAAACTTGGTGATAATGAAGACGAGAAATACCAGGAAAGACAGACTCCCACCGAAGAAAAAGATGACCACATCCGACTTCCATTTCTTGCCCTTCTCTTTCAGCGTGTGACGGGCTAGGCCAAACCCTGTAAGGGCAAACGATAGCAAAACGCCGATCGCATACAAAGGAAGCATAAGGTGTGTGTCTCCCTGAAACACCACAATAAGTATCAGCGATACAAAAAAGAGCGTCCAAATCCCTACACTATAGACTAGACGGTCACCAAGATTCTTAAAATAGCGGGGAGCATAGCCATCGCGCGCCATAAGGCTCAGTAGGATCGGAAGCCCGGCAAAGGGTGTATTGGAAGCAATGATGAGAATGAGCGCGGCACTCCCCATCAGAACATAATAGAGAAAAGTTTTTCCAAAAACGATAAGTCCTAATTGATTCAGGATGGTATTCCCTTCGCTCGGAACCACGTGATAAATACCAGCAAGATAAGTCAAACCTACTAACCCAAACGCGACAATTAAGGCCAGGGTCGCCAAGGTTGTAATCGCTCTTTTCTGGCCGGGATTTTTAAAAGCCGTCACTCCATTGCTCACCGCTTCAAACCCTGTGAGCGCTGTCGTCCCACCAGCCACGGCCCGGGCAAAAATGAACCACGTCATCCCGGTTGCGGAAGCAGTAGCCATAGGTGCTGCTACCTTGGGAACCCCCGCCGGCCCATGAACCAAAATCTCCACTAAACCGGTTGCTGCCAGCGCGATCAACGTCAGGATATAAAGATAAACCGGAAGCGAAAAAAGCCGAGCGGACTCCTTTAGGCCCCTTAAGTTGATCCAAGCCATAAATAAGACAATCAGACAGTCAGCCAGAACTTTATGGGGAGTCGGTGTCAACCAGGGAAAAATGCCTGTAAGGTTTTCAATGGCTGAACTCACACTGACTGCAACGGTAAGGATATAATCAAGGGTCAAACTAGCTCCGGCAATGAGCCCAAAGTTTTCGCCTAGATAAGCCTTGGCGATCGTATAGGAACCGCCGCCTTGAGGGTATTTCTGAATGGCCTTGCGATATACCATGAAGATACTCGCCAAAAGAATGACTATCACCAGTGAGACCCGCATGATATAGGCATACCCCAGAGAACCGGCCAAGAGCAGAACATAGAGAATCTCATCCGGAGCATATCCCTCAGAAGAGATGATGTCCGAGCCAAAGATCGGAATCCCCGCTAACACTCCGACCTTGGCATGTTCGGCGTTGGCGGTCGCCAGGGGATGGCCGAAGATGAACGTTCGCGCCTTTAGCCAAAAAAGTTTGTTGCTGTGGGTAACCATGTTAAAGCCTCTTTCCCTTATTTCGTCAGTTCTCGACAACAATAGTCTTCTCGTCGAGAACAAAGAGATTCTACTCCTGGATCCACTCGCTGTCTAGGGGGTAAATAGCCTTTATCTCATGTTTTTTTTAGGTTATCCCGATTCACAATACAAATCTATTATCCTCTGATAAACTTTGTTCCATGCGCACTCACTTTAGAGTTTCGTCCCCTCTACAATGGCAACAACGCCGCCCGCCAGATTCTTATAACGCGTGTGAACCAGCCCGCATTCGCTAAAAATGCGCGCCAGTTCTTGCTGAGCAGGAAATTGAACCGCAGAATCGTGAAGGTAGCGGTAGGCACCTTCCTTGCCTGCAAAAAGGTTTCCCATCAACGGAATGAGCTTTTCGAAATAAAACCAATACCCCTGCTTAAACACCGGCAGGGTCGGTTTGGCCATATCCAGAGAAACAACTTTGCTACCAGGCCTGACAACACGCGCCATTTCACGAATCCCTTGACTTAAATCCGGAAGATTCCGCAGGCCCCAGCCAACCGTGGCCCCATCGAACGAATCATCCGCAAACGGGAGATTCAGCGCATCTCCTTGGATAAAGGTAATGACTTTGCTGAACGGGGACTTCTCCACTTGTTCCCGACCCACTTCCAACATATTATCGGAAAAGTCCAGGCCCACGATCTCCCCAGCCAAACCAACTGCTTTGGCCAGCTCCAGCGAGAGCTGCCCTGTACCACAGCATACGTCGATGATCTGCTTCCCAGGTGCGGCTCCAACCCTTTGAACCACTTGACGCCGCCAACCCTTATCCATTCCCAGACTCATCAGACTGTTCATCCGATCATAGCGCTTGGCAATCCCGTTGAATGTTTCCTTGACATAGGCCGCCTTATCTTTCCCTGCAAAATTCATGTTCTTCGCTCCTTCTAACATCAAACCTAATGCTAGTATACTTTCTCTAAACCCAAAAAGCTAAACCCATCGCTGAACATGCCTTTTCCCTAATTCCCCCCAGATGTCTTGCCGCCGCAAACCAAAAAGGGCTGAACTTAACGTTCGGCCCTCTTCCTTTTTGAAAGATACTGATTCCCTTTCTCCGTAAGGTGCCACGAGGGAAACGGCTCGGCCGTCCCGGCAACGCTACAGGTGTCACAATGCCTGCCTCCGCTGCAAACCCCGCAGGCCTGCCCAATCTCCTGCCTCTCAATGTAACCCATGCGCGCCAATTGTTCGAGCCCCGCAGCCACTTCATCGGGCGTGTACCCTGCTTGGCGCGCCAGTTCCGTAAGAGACAGTGTATCTGGGTTCGAGAGCAGCGTTAAAAACTCGGTCAGCATCATACTCCCCTCCTTGATTCACCCAAATTCGTGCTAGTGTAGGCCTAAGAGATGCCCGCCTTGCACCACGAGCCAGCCGACTGCAAAACTCAAGAGCAGATTGTAGGCCACGCCAAAAGCCGTCCAGCGTAGGCTCCCTGATTCTTTATAGGTCGTGACAACGGTGGCCAAACAGGGGATATAAAGCATATAGACAACAAGAAAAGTATAGGCTCCCAAGCCTGTCATGGCCGTAGTCATCGCCCGAGCAATTGATTGAGACGCATTGGCGGCTACACCATAAAGAATCCCAAGCGTGGAAAGGGTAGTTTCTTTGGCGGTAAAGCCAAAAACAATAGCAACCATGATCCGCCAGTCAAAGCCCAACGGTCGTCCGATCCCTTCCAGCCAACTTCCCATGGTTCCGGCCCAGCTCTCATTCATCGGCACACCCTGGGGAAAAGAACTGAGCACCCAAACGATAACCGAGGCTGCCAAGATGAACGTCCAGGCTCTTTTAAGAAAAGAATAAGTTCTCACCCAGGCTAGCTGTAGGATATTGCGCCAGGTTGGCAAATGGTAGAGGGGCAATTCCATGACAAAGGCTGAGCGTTCCGTCTGCCCTACCGCCCGCCGTAAGAAGAGGGCGGAAAACATGACAAGCAGGATGCTGATTGTGAGGAGGCTAACCAACACCAGCGCACCCTGACCTCCCGGAAAAAAGGCGGCAGTTACGGCACTCATCACTCCCAGCCTTGGCACACAGGGAATCAGCGGATTGATAAGTATTGTGACTAACCGATCCTTCGGATCTTCCAGAGTCCGCGTGGCCATAATACCCGGAACATTGCAGCCGTAACTGGAAATGAGGGAAAAGAACGACTTTCCGTGCAAACCCAGCATCTGCATGAACCGATCCCCCAAGAAAGCTGCGCGGGCCAAATAACCACTGTCTTGTAAGAAGTAATAGAGGACAAAGAAGATCGCGATTTGCGGCACGAAGGCCAATACTGCACCCACCCCGGCGAACATCCCATCACGAACGAGGCTCTGCCAAACTTCAGGAATGCTAAGTCCCTGCATAACGCCCACCACGAGTTCGGCCAGACCAGACATTCCTTGCGAAACCAAATCCCCTAACGGGGCACTGAGAATAAAGGAAACCCAGAATGCCAGAAAAACAATCCCTGTAAGGATAGGGTATCCCCAAATCGGAGAAAGCACCCACTGGTCCAATTTTTCTGTCAAGTTCAGCCCGCTGTGAACCTGGCTCTTGAACACGGGTAGAATCTGATTGATGTACTGATATTTAGCATCAGCGAAGGCCATCTCCATCTCTTCCTGGCCCCAACCCGCTTGCGCAAGTTCACTCAGTAGCACATCACCTGGAAGGTCTTCCGTAGACTTCAGATCATAACTCACCGCATTCCCTGTTGAACAACATGCATCCGCATGGGCTTGCACCGGGACAACCGCTCGCACCTCCCATTCCTGCCCGATTTCCGGATCCTGTTCCAGTCGCTTAATGGCCAGCCAGCGTAGCGGATAGCGCTTAGCCAAGCCCGTATTCTTCAGGACTTCTTCCATCCTCTGTATTTTTTCTTCCAATTCCGGAGGATAAGGTATGCTCAAACTTTTAAGAGCATCTGAGTGCCCCACCTTGACGGCCGCCTGGAGAAGCTTATCAAGACCTTGCCCTTTGGCTGCCACAATCTCAACCACCGGAACCCTTAGGATCCGCGAAAGCTCATGAGCCTTGATGTCAACTCCTGTTGAACGGGCCAGATCCAGCATATTGAGACCAATCACAACCTTTGACGTCATCTCTAAGAGTTGCAGCACGAGGTAGAGATTGCGTTCAATATTGGCAGCATCAACAATCGCCAAGACTGCATCCGGCTTATCTCTGAGGATATAATCGCGCGTGATGACTTCCTCCTGGGAGTAAGCCGTGAAACTGTACGTTCCCGGCAGGTCTACGAGTTCAATAACCAGGCCTTCCTTGTGAGCAAGCCCAGATCGCCGTTCCACAGTTTTACCAGCCCAGTTTCCCGTTTGCTGGTTAGACCCAGTCAACGCATTAAACACCGTACTTTTGCCCACATTGGGATTTCCGATGAGGGCAATTCTCACTTTGTCCATCGAACGCCCCTCCTTTCTTCCTCAACTCCTTTTTTAAATTATCGTTTAAATCCTTTCCGCAACTGCGATTTGCGCACATTCGCTTCGGCGCATCGCCAAGTAATATCCTCTGAGCCGCAGCTGAATCGGCCCTCCCCATGGGGCTTGGCGCATAACTTCCAATTCCACGCCAGGCACAATCCCCATATCCAACATCCGGCGGCGCAGAGCACCGCTCCCTTCAATCCCTGCAACGACTGCTTTTCGCCCTGTCTTTACATCCATTAAGGTGGTCATGCCTCTCACCGTCCTTATTGAAAACCATTCTCAACCTCACCTAAAAAAATATTGAGACTAAGTCTCATCTATACCTTACTATTCTTTTCTTCTCCTGTCAATAGAAGCGCACCCTTCCTTGCGGAAATTGGCGAAATGCTTGCAAACTCAGGAGCGCATTTACCAGGTGGTTTCCTCTGGCTCACTTAAGGTTCTTGCTAAACCAAGTGCAAAACAAAACCCCCGTACCACTAGTACGGGGGTTTGGCTTCGCGCTGATGAATTAGTAACGGCGCATCGCTTGGTAGCAGTCGCGGCAATATACCGGCTTCTCACCAGAAGGTTGGAACGGAACTTCGGTCTCAGCACCACAACTTGCACAGACGGCAGGATACATTTGGCGCGGAGCACGATCATATCCACCAGAATTCCGGTTGGAAGATTGCTTGCGCGCTTGGCGGCAAGATGGGCAACGGCCAGGTTCGTTTTGGAATCCCTTTTCAGCGTAGAACTCTTGCTCACGCGCTGAGAAGACGAACTCTTGACCGCAGTCACGGCACACTAACACTTTGTCTTCGGGCATATAATATTCCTCCTTAATAGGGTGTTCCTTGTCCCTTGGCTACTTCAATTTTCCTCCCTGAACACCCCATAAGGCACCGGATTCCAATTTTCAATAGTCCCAAGTCATAACAAGCACATAGTTATTATACCAAACTACCCTAACGAAAGCAACGAGAACTTAAACTTCTTTGAGCCTTTTCTAGATAATCTTACCAGGTGCCGCTTGATAATTTAGCACTTCTTCATTCATATCCTAATCATAAGCACAGGTATAAGGAGGAGGTCTGTTTGAATTCAAACCATTGGCTATTACCTGCCCAAGCCTTAGTCAACAAACACTTATGGGTTCTTGGCTACAGCGCCGAGGATTATCCCGGAGACACCCGCTCCTTAGAATCGATTCGCCAATACGGTAGCCACATTGACACGGTTGCCGATTTTGCCTTCCAAATCCAAGAAGATGCCTCTTTCAACGGGAACGTAAATGGGTCGATCCTGCAAGACGCACAGCGCCGCAGCATCTCCCCTCTCATCCTCTACCATAACTTCAACGGAAGGACTTTTGATCCTCAACCTCTGCGTTCCATCCTTGCTTCGACCGCTTTGCAGCGGCGATTTATCCGCAATGTCTTAGAGTCCCTCCCTCCGGCTGCAGCCGGCGTACACCTGGACTTTGAGAGGGTTGAGGCCGCCTATCGCGTCCCCTATGTCACCTTGCTCGAATCTCTTCGGGCCACCCTGCACGCTGAGGGCCGCCTGTTGACGCTCGCTGTCCCTGCTAAGCGCTCCGAGTGGGAAGCCCCTGGCTATGACTTTGCCAGCATCGGACGGCTTTGTGATGCGGTCACCATTATGACCTATGACGAGCACTATTCCGGCGGAAGCCCAGGTTCAGTCGCAGGCCTTCCCTGGATGACCCAGGCCTTGGATTATGCGACTAGCCTCATTCCCCGCCGAAAGATCCTCGTTGGCATCCCAATCTATGGCTACGACTGGGCAACCCAGCCCACCCGCATGATCCCGATGCGGGATATTCCGGCTTTGGTCAGAGAAACAGGGGCCCGCGTTCTTTGGTCAGATTCAGCCGTAGAACCTTACTTTTACTACTGGCGCGGTCGGGAACGGCATACCGTCTGGTTCGAGAATGAATTGGCCGCGAAGATTCGCTTCGGTTTGGTGAAAAGCTACCGTTTGCGCGGCATCGCTATCTGGCGGCTAGGCTATGAAACCCCTCGTTTTTGGCAGGATGTCTCCAGCAAGCTCGGGAAATGATCTTCCCAATAACAAGCAGCACCTTCCCAGGAAGGTGCTGCTTTACTACCTAATCAACCGCTTTCATCAAGTTGCGAACGAAGACGGCTTCGGGAACCGCTCCTTCGAATTGAACAGTCTCATTGATCACGGATTTAGGTACCCCATAAACATTGTACTGTTGTGAGAGTTCTCCAAATTCAGTGGCTTCAATGCATTCCGCCTTAATATGCGGATTGACCATGGCCAATTGATGAGCCGTGCGCACGGCACGGGGACAATGCGGTCAGGTGGGTGTGACGAAAACTTTAATCGTCACGTCTTTCTGCACTTGCTCTACTTGCTGGAGCAGTTCTTCTGTAAGCTTAGTTTTTCCCGTAGACAAGTCAGCGATGTCCTCAATCAGCGTGCCGAATTCATAGCCAGAGGGAATTCCATAAAAACGTACACCCGAGTCAACGGATTCCTTCTCTAAAATGAGCGCAGGAACCCTCTCAACATCATATTGCTTGACCAACCCAGCGTCGGTGGGCACCTTGTGAATGTCCAGGCTGATCTTGTCACTCAACTCTGAGATTTCTTCGACAATCTGCTGAGTCTCAGAACAATACATGCATTCACCCGGCTGAGACGAATCTTGAACGAACAAACGCATGGTTATCGGGTTAACAAGGTTCTGCCCAAAAAAATCCTTGATAGCCACAGTGTCCTTTTCAGATAAGAGCTTCGCCAAATTTCTTCCTACCTCCTTCTTCAATCAAATTTAAATCTGCTTTAGGTTTTCCTATGTTGGCAAAATTTATGTGTTTATTATACGTCAATTCGTTCACTTTGTATACCCCTTAGGGGTAGGTCATTTCAATAATTCGGATGTTTTCAACCTTGCCCTTGTTCTTTTTCCTGGAAATCATTATCATAGAGTTAAGTAGACTTAGTTAAACCTGGAAAGGGAGATGCATGCTGATGTTCGAACTTAAAAACATCACGGAGACCATCGTTCAGGAAGCCCTCCAAGACTACCTTCGCCACGCTAACCTACCCTGCACTTGTGCACGCTGTCAAGTGGACATCTTGGCTTTAGCCTTAAACCGGCTGCCACCCCGCTATGCTGTCTCCCAAAAGGGGGAAATCCTTACCGAATGGGAATCAAGAGCCCTACCCAGTCAAACTCGAATTATCTCAGAACTCGTCCGGGCCTCAGAAACCGTTGCCAATTCCCCTTCTCACCCGTTGGATTCCCCCGTTAATAAGACCTCTAATTAGCATTAATAGCAATGATCACAGCTAAGAAAGCTAAAACCAATACAGACCATACCCGAAAAGGCGTATTGATCACCATCTGAATCCGAATCGGCTCCACCTTGAGTTCCGGCATATCTCCCACCCCCATGCTCTACTCTAACGTATGTTATAATGCATAGAAACTCCAATAGAAGGTATCAAAACAGATATTTAAGCTCGACGAGAAGATTTCGGCCTCCCGAAACTGGACAAGCGGGAAAAAGAGTTTTAGCCCAACGTCGTTGACCAGTTCAAAATAGACATCGTCAAGGGTTAAATGCCCTGTTTCAATCCGGTTTTCCCGACGGTTAACCTCTAGTACTTCAATTTCCGTCTCAACCAGCACCGTAATTTCATCATTTTTTAGACAAATATGCCAACGGCGGCCTTTTAGGCTTGCCAAAGCCTCACGCAAGATAAGTTCCTTGCGGCTGGAATCCCGATACTCCGATCCCGCTAAATAACTTTCACCCATACAATCTCCTCCTAAGGAAGTGGATCTGTTGTTAACGACCTCTGAACTCTTACATTTTAACTTATTTTCCGCTCTGGCAGAAGAACATGTCCTCCCTTTCTTAACACATTTAAGGGAGCGCCATTACCGCCGCGGGCAAATCCTCTTTGTCGAAGGGGAAATTGGATCCCAAGTCTATTTCGTACTGAATGGCCAAATCAAACTCAGTAAAATGCTGCCTGACGGAGATGAACAAATTTTAGATTGGTACGGCCCTTATGATAGTTTTGCTGAAACCTTGCTATTAGAATCGGGTGCCTACCCTGCAACGGCAGAAGTTCTACAGGACAGCACCCTCCTCGTGCTTCCAAATGAGGTGGTTCCAGGCATCCTTGAAGAACATCCCCGCTTAGCCGTTGCCATTATCCGCACCTTGAATAAGCGTTTGCGCCTCGCCCAGGAATTCATCCGCATTTTAACCAGCAAGTCCACCGCTGGCATCTTAGCCTCCCTGTTGCTGCGCTTGGCCCGGCCTGCTCCGAGCCCCGGAAAGCCGATTTTTGTACCGGGCGGCCTGACCCACCGCGATTTAGCTGGGATGATTGGAACTTCCCGAGAAGTAGTCAATCGTTCCCTCAATGCTTGGAAAAAATCAGGGATTATTCGAGTGGCCAATGAACACATTGAAATTATCAAACCTCAAGAATTAGCCGACTGGCCCTAAGCCCCTAACAAGTATACCAGATCCGCAGGGTCACAGGCGCACGGTATACACTTCCGTATCCCGTCCCTCTTCCTTCGCTTGCAAACGGCCGACAAGTTGCAGACCTTCCTCCCAACTCAGCGTTCCCCGACGCCGCCAAAAGATCATGGCGGCTCTTAATTTTTCCGCCACTCCATCACCAACCAGGCCTTGGGTAGGCTTCTGTCCACCCCAAGCCTTTAACCATTCTTGATAGCACTGTATGAGTTCTGTCGACTGGCGTTTCAAATAGCGCCAAGCATACACAGTGGCAACGGTGTGGAGAGCGGACTCATCCCCACCACGAGCATAAGATTGCCCGTCCAGATCCTGGCCGGCTACCAGAAGCAGGAGCACGAGAAAATGCACCCGCACGGCCTGGCGCACTGACTCCGGATTAAGTTCCGCTAGCTCTGCGATTCGGCCTAAAGGCCGAAGATAGATCTTCACTGCGGGCTCCTTGATGTTCAAAGTACCAAAAATAGATAAGGGCAACGGGAAAATCTCGGCTGCACGGCTCTCCTCTAATTCTTCTAAAAGTTCACGTTCGATATGCACCAGGCGTTCTTGCCGTTTGCCAAGCTCTTGTCCTGTTTCTTTGAGGAAGGTTTCGGCGTCCTGCGGGCGTTCCGGCAACGCTTCCGCCCATTCGCGTAGGCGGGAACGGCGCGGCAAAAGCAGATCCAAGATGGACGCCGTCTCCAGATGAAGGTTTTGGAATCCTTGTTTAACCCGCTCCGGATGCCGGTAAAACCCGCGCATCAGTTCTTCAGCTCCTCGAGGTATTTCCAACGATTCTTCAAAGCGCACGAGCGCTTCCTCGTTACGCTCAGGAAACTTAAGCCCCATGGCTTGTTCGATGTCCAAACGCAGAGAAGACATACTGATTCCCCCTTTGGGCCTTGTCTTGCTTCCTAAAATCATATGGGTTGCTTTCCCAGTTCAGACCAAGCTACCAACAATTCACGGATGGAAGCAGGGGAAATTTGACCCTTACCTCGTGGTTTGCTAAAATGAGGGAGATCCTCGGGAAGAGAGTTGAACCATATGCCCAAACGTATATACCATGGTTATGCATTGGATCCCTTTCAAAAGGAGGCACTGGCTGCAGTCGATGCGGGCAAATCCGTGATTGTAGCTGCCCCAACCGGCACCGGAAAGACATTAGTCGCTGACTACCTTGTCGAAAAAGCGATCCACGCCGGGGAGAGGGTGATTTACACAGCCCCCATTAAAGCCTTAAGCAATCAAAAATACAAAGATTTTCGCAACCAGTTCGGGGACTCAAAAGTGGGGATTCTTACTGGGGACGTCGTCTTAAATCCTGCTGCCCCTCTCCTCATCATGACCACGGAAATCTTCCGCAACCAGGTCATCACGGAGGATGCCAACCTCGGAAATGTCAGCCATGTCATTTTCGACGAGATCCACTGGCTCAATGACGAAGAACGCGGCACGGTCTGGGAAGAATCAATCATCCTGGCCCCTCCCCATGTCAAAATCCTGGGCCTGAGTGCGACCATCGCCAACGCGCGCGAATTGGTGGATTGGATCGCTTCCATCCGCCATGAAGAACTCGCCCTCGTTGAAGAACACAAACGGGTGGTGCCGCTGGAATACTATTATTTTACCAAAGATACCGGGCTCGCAACCTATGACCAGCTCTGGCGTTATTATCGCCAAAAATCCCACGAGATTCGTTATGATGAAGAATCACCTTTTTCAACCACCACCCATCTCGACCTCATCCGAGCCATACAACGGAACTACCTCCCCGCACTTTACTTCGTCTTTAGCCGCAAACAGTGCGTGGGAAAAGCACGGGAATTGGCGGGTATCGCAAACTACCTAAAACCCGCCCAAAAGCGACAGGTAGAGGCAGCTTTTTTCGAGCAATTCGGACCTGAAGAGGATTGGTCTGCCTCGACCCGCCAACTCAAACGCCTTTCTGTCAAGGGAATCGCTTTTCATCATGCCGGGCTTCTCCCCGGCCAGAAGGTTTTGGTGGAAGAACTCTTCCAACGCCGCTTAATCCATGTCCTTTACTGCACGGAAACCTTCAGTGTCGGGATCAATTACCCGGTCAAATCTGTTTGCTTTGATTCCTTACATAAGTTTGATGGCCGCAGTTTCCGTCCGCTGGCCAACCATGAGTTTTTTCAAATGTCTGGGCGTGCCGGCAGGCGGGGGATTGATGAAGTGGGTTACTCCTTTGCCCTCGTGGATTTTAACTATATGGAGAAAAACCCTCCGCAAAAATTCCAGTTAAACCAACTTGAGCCCCTATCCAGCCAATTCCGCTTAACTTACAATACCGTACTCAATCTAACCGCGACCTTGAATGCAGAACAAATTGAAACCTATTTCAAAAAGAGTTTCTCGGCTTATCACGCACATCTGAAAGCCCTCAATTTTCAGGCTGAATTAGAGGAAGCCGAGGCAGCGCTCCAAGCGGTCGAACACATCTGTGAACATCTTGGCTCCTACCACTGCCCACTCAAATACTATCCCAAACACAAAGACTTGGAGCGCTTGCGCCGGGCTTATCAGGCTCTCGGACCACGCAAGCAAAATCGGGTTTACGGGCGGGAAATGGCCCGTAAGTTAAAGAGCTGGGAAAAACTCGTGGCCCACCCCCCCAAGGCTTGTCCCCAGCCACACCAATCCCTCTGCCGGGAACAGGAAAAAGCATACCTTCGCAACCAACAACGCATCAAGGAACTTCAGAAAAGCCTGTCTGCCCTTCCGGATGAAAATCTATTCCTCAAAGAGTTTGAACGTAGAAAAGAACAGCTGCGCCAAATGGGATATATGCGAGGGGATGAACTCCTTCCCCGTGGAATTTGTGCGAGCCATATTTACGTTCAGGAACTCTTCGTCACAGAACTCATCTTCTCGGATATCCTTCAGTACCTGGATGATGACGGGCTTAATGCTCTATTGTCCGGAGTTGATTTTGAAGCACGCAAGAATGACTACTTTCAAAAGCATGCCGTAATCGATCTTGATCCGGTTTATGACATCATCCACTACATTCAAGGTGTCTGTGGCAAAGAAGCGGTTCTCTATGAACCTCGGGTAGCCGGAATCGCCTCTGCTTGGAGCAAAGGCGATTCTTTCGAGGCTGTGCAGCACTTGTGCAACTTAGATGAAGGGGATATCATCAGCGTCTTTCGGCGCACTATCGATCTGCTACGCCAGATGCGTGATGCCATCGAGGATCAAGCCCTACGCTCCCGGCTTAAAGTCTGCATCGAAAAGTTGGATCGGGATGAAGCGGCTGTAGTTGAAATTCAGTAGAAAGCTTATTCACTCGGCAGGTTCGAATGAGTCCTTTACAACCCCACACACTGGACAGACCCAGCTGTCCGGAATATCTTCAAAGGCCGTCCCAGGGGCAATTCCACCGTCCGGATCCCCTGCTTCGGGATCATAAATGTATCCGCAGACGGTGCAGACATACTTTTGCATAGTGCTTCCTCCTTTAAGCGTTTATCCAATCGTAAGACTCCCACTTCTACAAGTGGGAGTGGGTCCCCCGTACTC
>JAIMKP010000038.1 GCA_020692355.1 Desulfosporosinus sp. | reverse complement strand
ATCAAGAGACCATTCTTTTAAATGCTTTTTGAGTTTTTTAATCGATTGGGTCGTGATAAATGCGCGTTCGCCTTCGTTGTTGAACCTTCTGTTCTTTTCAGAAGCCAGTCCGGCATCGGTACAGACCACAAATTTGGAAAGTTTAAAATCGGAAAGTATTTTTTGCTCTAAGGGTTTAAGCGTAATCTGTTCATTCGTGTTGCCGCTGTTGAGATTAAAAGCAAGAGGAATACCGTCTCCATCCATGAACAAACCCATTTGGATGATCGGGTTCGGTCGGTGTTCTTTTGAAGCGCCATACTGTTTAAGGCCTTCTTCTTGCTCGATTTCAAAGAAATAATTGGTACAGTCATAATAGAGAATACCCGTGTTTCTCTTTGAAATTTTGAGGCTGTTGCTATAAAGAGAAGACTGAATGAAGTCCATTTCTTTGGAAATGACTTCAAGTGCTCTGTATACATGCTGCAATTCAAAGACAGGTTGTTCAATAAACTTTGAGGAATGCTGGTAGGTAGCGAGTTTGGAGGAAGGGAAAAGGATCCGTCCGTAAAGGAGCCGCGACAATACAGCATTCAGATCAAAAGAGAACTTATACTTTTTTGATATCTCAGCGGAAACCTTATGAAGATTGAGTTCGTGATAGATCTGCTGGAGAAAAAGATAACCACCGTTGAAGAAGTGTTGTTGATCTTTGGAGATTACTTTAGATGGCGAGTATTTAACGATGACTTCTCGTGATTGCTCTTTCTCTTTTTTGTTAAGGTCTTCTATGTATGATTTAGCCCATTCAATAGGGTCACGCCCATTTAGTTTTTGCTGTAATTCAGCAAGCGCACCTAACTTTTCAACAACTTTTGTGGAACGCTTACCGTTCTCGTAAACAGATTGTATGACATAAAGCGAAGTAGCATTTTTAGACTTGGATATACTAAGCCGCATAGTAACAATCTCCTCCAATCCCTTACATTATAACACATTACGCTAAATTACGCACTAATGATTGGAGAAAATTTGACATTTTTGCAACAAAAAAAGCCCTGTTTTCAAGGCTTGTAGAAATTTCTATATAAGCGCAAGTGTCAAAGACCCGTGGACTTAAAACTAAGTGACGCGGAATTTGAAGCAAGAAGAAAAGCCTGGATTCAGCCGAACCCAAAAGTAACAAGCGGTTATTTAGCCCGGTACGCCAAACTCGTGACTTCGGCCAATATGGGAGCAGTGCTTAAATAAATGATCAACAAACTCAACATTTGTATCCAACTACTTTATCAATCCACAAAATTTTACAGATCTATTGACAACTTTAACCACTACCTTTTATAATGAACTCACAACTTAACGACGATGGAGCTCGTCAATAGACGTACTTTATTTATAATAGGATTCAATGCCGTTTGGCTAATAGCTCCTACCTCACCACGAGGTAGGAGTTTGTCTTTTGCCAAGCCCCTCTCTCGCTGCAGGGAGGGGCTTTATTTTTATATATCAAAAATATGGAGGTGAAATTTATGGACCCGACGTTTTGGATTGCAGCCCAGTGGATTCTCCTCGCCTTTGTTGCTAGCCTCCTTTCAATCCGGCTAGGTATTTCTGTTGCCCTCATGGAAATCGCCATCGGAGTGATCGGCGGAAACCTAATGCACATCGAGATCACCAGTTGGGTTAACTTCTTGGCCGGTTTTGGTGCAGTCGTCCTCACGTTTTTAGCTGGAGCGGAAATTGACCCGCAAAGCCTGAAGGAAAACCTCAAACAAAGCATCGTCATTGGCTTGTCCTCTTTCCTGCTCCCTTTTATCCTGGGTATGGGCGTGGCTTATTACGCTCTGGGATGGAACATTAATGCCGCCAAAATTACAGGAATTGCCCTATCCACAACCTCAGTTGCCGTTGTTTACGCCGTCATGGTCGAGAGCGGCCTCTCAGCAACCCGCTTCGGGCAAGCTATTTTGGCGGCCTGTTTCGTCACAGACCTAGGAACCGTACTCGCCCTTGGCCTGCTATTTACGGGATTTTCACTGAAGGTCCTGGGTTTTGCCGTAATTCTCATTCTAGCCGTTCTCATTGCAACCCCGATGGCTTCCCGGATTTTCAAACTTTACAGTGGGAAAGTCAGCGAACCGGAAATTAAATTTGTCTTCCTCGTTTTAACTCTCTTGGCCTTCCTAGCCGTCTACTCCGGGAGTGAAGCCGTATTGCCCGCCTATATCATCGGCATGGCCATGGCTGGTTTCTTCCTCCAATACAAGGAAACGCTGCACAAAATGCGGGCCATTGCCTTTGTCGCTTTTACCCCATTTTACTTCATCAAAGCCGGCGCCTTGGTTTCGGTGAAGGCCCTTGTCACAACCTCAGGGTTAATCCTTCTCTTACTCCTCGTTAAAGTTGCCGCCAAATTTATTGGCGTCCTGCCGGCAACCAAGTTTTTCGGCTATAACAACCGGGACGGCATGTACACAACGTTACTCATGAGTACCGGGTTGACTTTCGGCACTATCTCTGCTTTGTATGGCCTTACTAATCACTACGTTACGGATACTCAGTACAGTGCCATTGTTGCGGTCGTAATCCTGAGCGCAGTTATTCCAACGGTGATCGCGCAAAGGTTCTTCTTCCCGACTTTGGCAAACGAAAGCGTTTCGGGTGAGGCCAACGACGAGATAAACACAACACCGCTAAGAGCGAAGGAGGAATTATCCCATGAACATCCGTAAAATTCTCACAGCCTTCGATGGTTCGGCTAGCAGTCAGAAAGCCTTTCGTGCCGCTGTCGATCTAGCAGTCAACCTTAAGGCAAAAGTTACCATCTTGACCGTAGTCCGAGTTCCTGATTTTAGTCCCAGTATGGATGAAGTTGAGGAAACCATCGATGAGGCCGAGAAACATTACCAACCCTTTCTGCGTGAACTTCTAGAATATGGACAAAAAAACGGTGTCGAACTCAGTACAGTCATTAAACGCGGACACCCCGCAGAAACCATTATTAAGTATGCCACCGACAATGGAATCGATCTCATTGTTATGGGAACCCGGGGCTTAGGCGGATTTAAAAAGATGGTCATCGGCAGCATCGCTCAAAAGGTCGTTAGTTACTCTAATACCCCAGTGATGGTTATCCGCGAATAGCTTGAACAGTCTGACGTTGCAAGTTACGAGTTGCCATGCTATTGTTATTTTAGGTGATGGGGCTCACCTCATAATTGCTAACAGCTAATGGCTCCTACTATAATAAGTAGGGGCCATTTTATTTTTTCTCACGAAGAAAGGAGCCTGAAAATTGAATCTTCCCCTTCTCAATCCCTATCAGAAAACCAGCGGCTTAAAAAACCAACAGAAGGAAGCCCTTAGACAAGAAATTCCCCCGATATTACACCTCATAGACTCAATTATAGAGGAGCTTATTAATGGCAACAGATTATAGCAGACTGAATTCTAGAGGAACAGATTCGGGTCTGTGGGAAATCCTCGATGCTATGCAGGCGTTGACCAAAAGGCGACCCAACCGCTGGGCTGTGCAAATGTTAAGCGAGATCAAGGAGAAACTTGCTGCCGAAACCTTTACCCTGGTAGTAATGGGAGAGTTTAAACGCGGCAAGTCGACCTTGATCAATGCCTTTCTGGGAGCCGAAATCCTGCCCACAGGTATTCTTCCTTTGACCTCCGCACCCACAGTTATTCGTTACGGCCATCACCCGAAAGCCTGGGTTAGTTTCTTAGACGGTAACAAGCAGGAAATACCTTTAGAGGATATTACCTTCTACGTCACGGAAAAGGAAAATCCGCATAATACCAAAGAGGTACACCAGGTTGAACTGGATTACCCCCTCGCTTATCTGCAAAAAGGGATGATCTTGGTCGATACTCCAGGCATTGGCTCTGCTTACGAGCACAACACGGTCGTGGCATATAACTACTTGCACCATGCCGATGCCGCCCTGGTTCTCACAGCGGTAGATGCACCGTTAAGTAAAATTGAACTGGAATACTTGCGTGCTGTCCGCACTCAAGTGCCTAAAATGTTCTTTGCCCTCAACAAGATTGACTCCATAACCCCTGATGAACTTCCAGAGGTTATCCAATTCACCACCGATCTCTTACGGGAAAATTTAAACGGCGAAGAGATAATTCTTTTTCCCGTCTCCGCACGTCAAGCTCTCGAGAAAAAGCTCATTTATGATGAGGAACGACTGGAATCCAGCGGCTGGCATCGCTTAGAACAATATATTATGAACATGGTGGAAAGCGGTAAGCTGGATCTTATCCGCAAAGTGGCTGCCAGCAAAGGTCTTCGGATTGCCAAACAGTTGAGCGTAGAGATCCAACTGTGGCAGCAAGCCTTAGAAAGCAGCACGGCAGATTTGGAAATAAAAATTAGTGGTTTTCAGGTTGCTTTGGCTGGAATTAGGCGGCAACAGGAGGAAAGCATCCATCTCCTCTACCACGAGGTAGATGAATTGGGTCACGAAGTGGCTGAAGATATCGAACGTTTGAAAGACACATTACTGCCCGGACTTAAAGATGAGTTCCATGCCTATTTTCGGGATCAAATGCGAAGACAGACTTTGGCTCGGGAGATGGTCGAACTTCTCAATACGTTTATCCAGGAACGTTTGCAAATGGTTCTGCATTCATGGCAGCGGGAGTACCGGGAAAGTATAAATAGAAAGTTTATGCAGACTGCCCAGCGTTTTTTTGATCGAATCGAGGAAACCGTAGAACAAATGATCGCTGCCTCCGCAGAGATTTTTCAGATCACGTATGAACCAATGATGCTCAAAAACTATATCCAAGAACAACAGAGATTCTCTTTCCATTTTAGCGAGCATCCCACCTTTTTGCCCTCAATGGAGAACCTTGCTTCTCTTGGCTTTATCCCCAAGCGCTTTTTGGGCGGGCGCTTTTATCAAAATGCCCTGAGCAAATTAGAAGAGCTCTTTGACCGCAACTGCGGGCGCCTGCGTTATGAACTTGCGGAAGGATTAAAAGAAAATGCCCGCAGCGTGGCGGGTGAACTCCGTTTGCATGCCGATATGGTAGCTAACGGACTGGAGGAAGCCTTAAAGCGGGCACAATCGGAAAAGCTTGACAGTGAAAATACCAAAGAAGCCATATTGGCAGCGGAGAGCGATTTGACCCGGCTGCGCTCCTGGGAAAGCATCTTGACATCTTTACAATGAATTTCATTCTTCCTCTCTACCGCTGTCTAGCTTAGCTATAAAGGAGAAACCCTGGTGGAACCTCCTCGTCAGGGATTTAGGTGTCTGTTCAGATCCGAACTGAGCCTTAAACACTTGCTAAGCGCGAAGGAAAATGAAAGATGATCGAAAAAACGATTTTTGTAACACGAAAGGTGGAACCTTTTATGGTTGTAGACAAGATATTTTATAAGAATCTGTTTAAAAACCTATTTTCACATCCTTGCCTGGTGGAATTCTGGGATGGGGACGTGGAGAAGTATGGGGAAGGTGAGGCGAAGTTTCGCATCATCTTGCGTGAGCCCATCCCCAAGTCGGAGATTATCCGGGATTCTTCCCTGGCTTTTGGAGAAGCGTACATGTATGGCACGATTGAGATTGAAGGAAGCGTCCGAGATGTGATCGAATCTCTGTATAACAACCGTGACAGCTTTATACATCAAACCTCGGCTTATCTAAGGCTGGCGAAATTTATGTCCAATGGTCTCAAAAAAAGTAGGAAGAATGCCCAATATCATTATAACATCGGGAATGATTTTTACCGTTTATGGCTTGATGAAACGCTGACCTATTCTTGCGCCTATTTTAAATCCCCGGAAGACACCTTACTTCAGGCACAGAAAAACAAAATAGAACATATCCTGCGCAAGTTCAATCTGCAGGAAGGGCAGCATTTGCTGGATATTAGCGCTGCGGCTGGGGGGAATTAATTATTACCGCTGCCCAAAAATACCATGTTAAGGCGCTGGGAATTACGCTCAGCCAGGAGCAGTATGACAAAGTCCGGGCAAGAATTGACAAAGAACAACTAAATGACTTGCTGGACGTTCAATTGCTGGATTACCGGGAGATCAAAGAGCAAGTATTTGACCGGATAGTCAGCGTAGGGATGTTTGAGCATGTCGGGAAGGAGCATCTGGGAGAATATTTTGCTACAGTTCACCGTTTACTTGCGAAAGAAGGAATTTCCCTGCTCCACTCCATCACGGGTAGGGATGGAAAAGGTACAAGCTCCCGGATTGATAAATATATTTTTCCCGGTGGCTATATCCCAACTGTTTCTGAACTGATCCATCATATGGAAGATTATGAGTTTTATCTCTATGATGCCGAGAGTTTGAGAAATCATTATACCCGCACATTAGAGCATTGGGCCCAGAACTTTGAACAGGCATTGCCACTGATCCGGGAAAGCAAAGACGAATCCTTTATCCGGATGTGGCGCCTCTATCTTCATTCTTCTGCAGCTTCGTTTCATGATCCAGGTCTTGCTTATACTT
Source organism: Desulfosporosinus sp. (assembly GCA_020692355.1). Classification (GTDB taxonomy): domain Bacteria; phylum Bacillota; class Desulfitobacteriia; order Desulfitobacteriales; family Desulfitobacteriaceae; genus JAJZPA01. Next base: position 22,376 of record JAIMKP010000038.1, on the reverse strand, counting down.
TTTCTTTTTGTGCTTTTAGGTGTAATTCTTAGCCGCTTTATGGGATAATCGGAAGAATATTTTCCGCAATCCAGAATGAATTTAATTGGCTGCTTTGAATATCCTGTTGTACAAATCTTCGCCATAGCTGGTTGGCGATGGTTCACCTTCGCTCAACCTAAAAGTTCGTCCACCGTCGGTTTGCCTTTCTGCCCGCAGGAAAATGGCGTTTTCCCGTTTTTGGTTATGGAAGCCATGGGCAAATTCATATGAATGCGTCACGAAGAAAACCTTGATACGTTTTTCCAATAATGCGCAAATTATCTGCCTGGCTATCTCTGAGCCTTCTCTTTCGTTGGTCGCGGCAAATGATTCATTAAACAGCACTAAGGAATTTGACCTTAGATTATCTACGATAGCGCTCATTCGGCTGAGTTCTTCATCAAGTTTCCCGCTGTTCATAGTCGCGTCTTCTTCCCGCTTGTAGTGAGTGAAAAGCCCGTCGCAGATATTGGCACAGAAAGATTCAGCCGGCACGAACATACCGCATTGCATCATCAATTGGGACAAACCGATGCTGCGCAAAAAAGTCGATTTGCCGCCCTGATTGGCACCTGTAATTATCACCAGATCTTTATCGTCAGCATGCATATCGTTGCCCACAATTCTATGTTCCAAGGTTAAAGCCAAACAGACATCGTATAATCCACTAAAAGAATGGCTGCGTTCGCCGGGAGTCACGGGCAGGGGAAAAGACAAAGGCTTTCCCTTTTGGGTAAGTCGCTCATGCAGATTCAAACAACCCACATAAAAAGCCAATTCAGTCCGCAACATGCTAAAAAAACTGAGAATATGATCCGTGGACTGGGCTAGAGCATTGGCCACCAGGTTGATTCCCCTTTCGTTTAATTCCGACAGGGCCCTGGCACCGCTTTCATCGCGATCCGCAATACTAAAAGTGTAAGCCGGCGGTTTTTTGGCAAAGATCCGCTCCACCCAACTCTGTTTTTTGTCTTGTAGCTTACGCAGTATATAATGGGTACCTTTATTACCTTTTCCCAATTCAGCGCTGATCAAAACTCCGTCGCGGAATGTCAGTTCCCTGAGATGATTTTGGACGCTGGTGAAATATTCATCACCCAGTTCATTTTTGAGCATCTCGAAAAATATCGTAAAGCCCTCTGACTTAAATTCATCGGCATGTTCATCAGCGATAGTCCTTAATTTTTTAAGCATGTCTACAAACATCTGCAACACGTCTATCGATCGATGCAGTATCGCGGCGGGATATTTGCTAAACATACCAAAATAATTCTTTTTCTCCTTTTCAATTGATTCTATCGCGATAGCGTAAATATCCCTGACAATGGAAGGGTTCTCCAGGCAATCCTTAAGGATATTTTGGCGATATCGTATTGTATCCAGGTCGTTTAAACTGCCCAAAATAGCTTCCTTTGCCATTTCAAATAAAAATACCTCACCGAGCGCCATGGCGTTGAATAACGTGTTCAATTCCAGATCTTGGATCAGCGCTTGTTCATTCCACGGTAATTTCCGCTGTGGGTCAAAATCACGATCCCTATACATGAGCAAAGCCTTCATTATTTTATGCGCTCCTTTAAACAATCGTAAGTAAGCTGATACTTTTCGGCAATGGATAGCGCGTAGGAAAGTCCGTCAGCAGGCCTTCTGACAATTTTGTAGGTTCTCAAAGCCGGATTTTCAGGAACTATCGTACTAACTAGGCTTACGGTTTTCTCGCTTATAGAAGCCAATTCATCGATGAACGTTACGTAAACGCATAATAAATCCAATTGTATTATTTTTTCTATAACCTTTTTGCCCAAAAAAACAGCGTCTTTTAAGGTTGTGGACGTAAAGATTTCATTCATGATGATAATACTGTTGGATGTAGCCTGATTTAGAATAGCGTGAATTCTAATCAATTCATCCTGCAGTTTGCCACTGAGATTTTTGATGTTTTCTTCCTTTTCAAAATGCGTAAAGAGCCTGTCGAACAGAAAGAGTTGCGCTTCTCTACCCGGGACGGGACAGCCGAGGCTGGCCAAATAATGCAACTGCCCGAAAGTGCGAGCGAAGGTTGTTTTACCGCCTTGGTTCGGACCGGATACTACAAAGATGCGCTCCTTGTCTTGCAGATGAAAATCATTGCTAACAATGGACGAGTTGTGTTGGGTAATGAGTTTATTAGCCAGGGCTAAATCAAACCCTTCATAATTATAAACTTCCTTGCCTTCATTAGAAATTCGCGGATAACAAAATTTCAACTCCGCCCGTTTAAATTTGGCCACATACTCCAGATAAGCCAGATAAAATTGTATTTCCCGATCAAAAACGGCCATTGTTTCATCTAGATACTCGCCATTTTCCGCGCGGTAATTATCTAGATTAAGAAATGTATCAGGATATAATTGGCCTACCAAATCCAACACTTTCGCTTCAACATGGTTCATATCCGGCCAGGTGGAAAATTCAACCCTATAATCTTTCACAGCTCCCTGTTTAAATTTCTCGAAGGTTTCCTCCACATCGATGCTGTAATCAATTTCAGATGCATATTTGCGAACCTTAATGGAGTTACCCTTGATGAGTAGACAATAGTTTACGCTGGACAAATCAGCTTTAAGCTCTTTCGTTTCCGCCAGAAGCGATGTAAAACGATCGGAATTAGCATAGTTCGCCAAATATTCACGGAAGGCCAAAAAACCACGTGATCTTAACTCTGCAAGGGATAAATCATGTACCAGGGAGGTAATCGCGTCGCAATAAATTTCCACTGCATCTAAAAACCAACTCTCCTTCTGGTATTTGTAGTAAAGCTTCTCTACTTTGGCAATATGTTCACGCATTATGCGCATTTTTTGCGAAAATGACTTTATATGCTCAAACAGAGTTTTATTTTCAAGATCCTGCATTATTTCATGACGATATTTAATCGCATCGATATCGTTTAAGGGAGTATTAAAAAACGGTTTTAAATCATATTCGTCTTTGCCGATCGTGATGGCGTCTATAATCTGATTAAGATTTAAGTCTACAAAAAAGACGGGCGCTGCCAGTGTTTCTTTTTTTAGGCTGTCTTCAGTTCTTTCAAACAGTATGCTCTGGAAACTCATGGAAAACCACCTCCTGAGAAAATCTTTTCTTTCGAAGAGATGCACATAAAAAAACTGACGATCCCTACGTTTCTCTCGTAGAAGCCATCAGCCGTTATCAGCGATTCGGATTTTTCCGAAGGGGAGCTTCATCCCTTGGCAATAATTTAACACATTTTTATGCAACCTGCAAGAATAAGTACACGGTATAATTCACGGAAATGGCTATCTTATAAATCTCTGGACAGTCCAAATTTCTAGACTTGAAAAAATGCCTTAAATAGACTACACTGATAACAATATTAATGGTGATGGGGCTCACCGAATGCGTAAAGCTAATAGCTCCTACTAGGCAAAGTGTCTAGTAGGAGCTTAATTTGTCCTACAAATAAACTATGAATTTCCTTATGTTTTCCTGAAGATAAAAAAATATAGGTACAATCTCAGTAATGTAAGCAAAGAAGGGAAGAAAATATGCAGGAAAAAGTCTTAAGCTGCGCCGTGCACGGGTCGGCACCAATTCCCCAAGAGGGAGCATGGAGAAAAGTATTCGAAATTAAGGATCTTAACGGCTTGACACACGGGGTCGGTACTTGTGCGCCCCAACAAGGTGCTTGTAAATTAACCTTAAACGTAAAAAAGGGGATAATTCAAGAAGCCTTAGTTGAAACGATAGGGTGTTCCGGCATGACGCAAAGTGCTGCCATGGCAGGGGAGATCCTGCCGGGGAAAACATTGTTGGAGGCTCTTAACACGGATCTGGTCTGTGATGCCATCAATGTGGCCATGCGTGAACTGTTTTTACAGTTGGCTTACGGCAGAAGCCAAACAGCCTTTTCCCAAGGCGGTATTCCCGTCGGAGAAGGCGGCGAGGAATTGGGCAAATTTATGCGTTCCCAAATTGGAACAATCTATAGCACTTTGGAATCTGGCCCGCGCTATTTGGAGATTGCAGAGGGCTATGTCTTGGATCTAGGATTAGACGAAGACAATGAAATCATTGGTTACCGTTACGTAAACTTAGGCAAAATGATGACCTTGATCCGCGAAGGAACTCCCCCCGCCCGCGCATACGAGACAGCAACAGGCACCTATGGACGATTTGGCGACGCGGTTAAAACAATCGATCCGAGAGAGCAATGATCGCCCGAACAAGTGCGGTAGGTAAAAATTAAGGGGGAATACGGATGTTTAGCGGTTATGAACGTCGCCAGGAGGGAATTAATAGACTACTAACCCGTTTGGGCTTTGCGGATCTGCAAGAAGTCCGGGATTATACTTTAGCCAGGGAGATCGATGTTGAACAAACTGTGCACGGAATTCAGCCGATTGCTTTTGATAATGCGATTTGGGCCTTTACTTTAGGAACTGCGCTAGCGCTCAAATCAGGAGAGCAAGCAGCGACCAAAACAGCCCTTGCCATTGGAGAAGGATTGCAAGCTTTTACAATTCCCGGGTCAATCGCCTTTCAAAGGGAAGTTGGACTAGGTCACGGGCGGTTAGCCGGGATGTTATTGGATGAGCAAACCAAGGTTTTTGCCTTTGTCGCCGGGCATGAATCGTTTGCGGCTGCGGAAGGGGCTTCAGGGGTGTCCAAATATGCCGACCAAGCCAGAATAGAGCCCCTGCAAGTGGTGCTGATCGGCTTGGGTAAAGACGCCGCCAAGATCATCGCCAGAATGACTGGTTTTACCTATGTACAGACAGATTTTGATTTCGCCAAAAATGAATTGATCATCGTACGAGAAAAACAGTATTCTCAAGATAATCGTCAAGCCGTCCGTATCTTTGGCGCCAACTCGGTGGATGAAGGCGTAGCGATTATGAAAACCTGCGGAGTAAATATCTCGATTACCGGCAATTCAACCAATCCTACCCGTTTTTCACACCCTGTCGTAGGAACCTATAAAAAATGGGCCATTGAAACCGGGCATCCCTTCTTTTCGATTGCTTCCGGTGGCGGAACGGGGCGCACGCTGCATCCTGACAATGTCGCAGCAGGCTCGGCCTCTTACGGGTTTACCGACACTTTAGGCCGGATGCATTCGGATGCTCAGTTTGCCGGTTCCAGTTCGGTACCTGCCCATGTCGACATGATGGGCTTTATTGGGATGGGAAACAATCCCATGGTTGGGGCGTCCGTAGCTTTAGCGGTAAAAGCGGCTCAAGCCAACCACAGAAATTAGCTCTAACCAGTACCCTAAACAGCCTTAAAATTGTCATGAGCACTGTTTAGCCGGAGTCTACCAGCACCGCATCAGACTACGGAGAGAATTGCCATCCTCAACGGGAATCTACTCCTATCACAATTCGTGGTAGGAGTCTGTTTATTTCATTTGTGAATTGCAGACGCTCTGTCCGTGGCATCGGTTTGCAAGTTACTCAATGTCTCCCCCGCACAGTTATGGGTTTTTTCCGTACTTATGGACTTCAACATCCACCGTAAACACCAGCCCTTTCGGTACAATCTGACATATATTTGGTATAATCGCTTCAATTTTATCGGCTTGATCAACAACCTCCAAAACCATCGGTAAGTCTGAAGATAATTCCAACAACCGCGCTGTGTGCAATATCTTGTCCTGTCCGTATCCCTCAATGCCACGAGAAACTGTGACACCGCCGAGTCCATTTTCCTTCAACCATCGTACCAGATAACGATATAGAGATGTGTCCTTGTATCGCTCATTTTCTCCAATATAAATTTTTAACAGCTTGCTTTTATCCATTTAGATCCTTCCTTCTCAGCATAACCTTTACGTGGGTATCTCTCGACCAAAGATTACTGCCAGTTTCGTACCCTAGATCACTCGAGCTAAGCCAATACCCAAAGCTACTCCAGTAAAGCCCACACTGATACTTAACAAAGTATATAGCCCTGCCGTAAAATAACTGCCTCCTTCAAGCAATGTAATTACCTCGTAGCCAAAAGTGGAAAATGTGGTGTAGGCTCCTATAAACCCGACACCGATCCCTAAACGCACGGCTGGACTCACTGCTAAACGTTCAATAAATAGAGTATTGAGGAAACCCAGCAGAAATGCCCCGGTTATATTAATAAGAAATGTTTGGAATGGAAAGCCTTGATTCCACCGGTTAGAAATAAAAACCCCCAAACCATAGCGTGACAAGGCTCCCAGAGCTCCTCCCGCAGCAATTGCCCAGATACTTGACATCCCTTTTCCATCCTCTCTAGCATTTTTTCTCTCTCATCTTCTTTCTTATTCCCTCGATATCTAATTTTGCCAGGAATCCAGAGCAGCCCTATCCTCCCACAGCTTTACGTTTCCCGATCAGAAAGTATAAGTGGGATAAGGCAACTTAGGCTTCTGCCTTCGCTAAGGCTTGGCACAAGCCAAGTTTTCTTTATACCAATCAGAAAGTAATCTGTGGAGGATAAGAAAACTTGCGTCGCCGCCTTCGCCCGATAAAGAGTTCTCGAAATCTGTGATTTCGCGAGAACTCTTATCCTCGCAGTGGATCGTCCCACATCCTACGCCGCCGCAGTACCTTTTGTGGCAGCGGCTTCGGCGAGAATCCGCACTGTGGATTCTCGGGGATGTTCGCAGCGCCAGCCGAGTTTTCTTTATCGGACAGGAAAACAAAAATTAGACTCCTACTGCATCAGTAGGAGCCATTGGCCTTCCGGCATAAAGCGAGCTCCATCGCTAAAAAAAATTGTCGAAACCTGTAACCCTCAAGTATTATAATCTAGATAGATAACTTTTGGCAATAGCCGCAATTGAATTTTCTCCCTCCAATTGGCCTATTTGCATCTTTGCAGCTTTGGGACAGTTGAAGCGCGGTAAGGTCTCGTTTTCTGTTGAATGAACCTTCAGGGTCAGACTTATATGTGCGAACTCTCCTCTTCCTCTATCCAAGGCACCAAGCTTTTCTTCAATCTCCTAATCCCTCCGCGCGGATCCGGCACATCCCCTTGATAGCGCGGAATCACATGGACATGCAGGTGCAATACCGTTTGCCCGGCCGCCTCCCCCACATTGACTCCGACATTGTACCCATCTGGAGCAAAGCGTTCATCCAATTTCCTCTTGACCTCACGCAAAAGCTCCCAAATACTTGTCATTTCCTCGGTTGTTGCCTCGAACAGACTCGCTACATGCCGCTTAGGCACTATGAGAGTGTGCCCTTCATTAGAAGGAAACTTATCCCAAAAAGCCAGGGCCAGTTCATTTTCTGCCAGAATTTCAGTCTCCGGAATAGAACAAAAAATACAGTCCGTCGTCATACAAACATCTCCTTTACTCAAAAGTCATTTTCGCGACATCGTCATCGCCCTGGCCGATGAGAAAGTGCAAGAAATTTCTCTCATAGATAAAACACCCCGTCTTGTCCTTGGAAATACTTTTCTTATTTAGCTCTTGAACCTTGGACAAGACGCTTTAGCAGACTACGGAAATTCCTGACCGTTTCCTCCCCGCAAGTTTCACCGCCATATCTGACCTGAATGTAAATCGTGCGCATAGTCTCCAGTACATCCTTGTCAAAATGCCGCTCACCCTTCTTATTGATTTCCAAAGTCGTATCCGACTGTTCAATATTAATCTCTTTCTTCAGCGAAAAATGCAGGAATTGCTTGTAATAATGCCTAATAGCCTCACCCCCGTTTCGTGGAACAAACAGCCCAGAGATTTTGGGGAAACGGGATGTCCTCTCACCTAAAGATAAGATGGACTCCCTACTTTCGCTATATTCCTCCGTTTCCCTCCCCCAATCATTAAGGCGCCTGAGTAGTTTAAATAAACTAAAGAGCAAGAGAACAACGATTAAGATCTTTACCGGAACCCGCAGAATACCCCGCAGCTTCTCTAAAAAATCCGGGGCAACCCCAGCTGCGTTTTGAGTCAGATTTTCCAGAGGCGTACCTGAGATTTCAATGGAGGTCTGTAGTCCTTTCAAACCGAAGACATGCAGCCCGTCCGCTAATAATTTTATGAGATAACCAATCGGCAGAGCTAACCAAGATAGCAAGTAGACAAAAATCCAGACCAGCACATCATAAATTCTCCACAGAAGGTGGCCAAGGAATCCCCGTACCACCGCACTGCCGAGAATAAATGCGCCAATTAAGATGAATAGCGCATAGCTTAGGTTAAATTTCCTCAGTTCCCGCTCGTCATTATTATACTGAAGGTGACGCAAGGTACGCAGGAGGTAGATGGACGAGAAGAGAAAGATGAGAATATAGAATGTATAATTTACCCCAATTAAATTCGTGTTACCCTGGATTAACATTAAAAGCATAATGATAACCACAACACCTAGACCTTTGACAAATATATCTGCCATGAGACCGTAATCCTTCTTTAATTTAATCCCGCTCCAACCGACATAAATGGCAAAGGTATCATTGACCACTACATAAGCGATATTAGCATAAACGTTATTGTTCAAAGGAAGAAAGACTAAAGGAAGTAAAGTTATAGCTAGAGAAACGGTAATGAGTGGAGCAAAATAAACTTTTCTTAGTCCCCGTTTCGTTGCGTAATAGACAAAAAAACTAAGCAAATTTGCTCCGATGAACAAAAGCAAATGCCAAAGGGGAACCCTGCTGATAAATCCGAAGACAAAATTAACAATCATAAATACTAATGAAAGATTACTTAAGGCTTTGAAGAGAAACATACCAGCTTCCAAGCCACTTCCCCCTTTCCCATCTCGCTAATCTTCATCTACTGACTGGGTGGCGCTTTCCCACTCCGACCTCCGATCTCGAACTTCGGACTTCTGACTTCTATTTTCACTAGGTACCTCCATGTACCGATGCGCAATACTTATCAATGTTACCTGCCAGATATTCAAAGTTTTCCTCATTCAGAGACACAATGACCGTTTTAGTAACCTTTTCGCTCAGCTTGTTTATTCCGTCAATATAGGGTTCCAAAACCGTTGGGGTAATCAGGACATAAGTGGTGTAAACCCCGCCACGTCTTGTTAAGTACCACAGCAAATCTTCAAAGCTAAGGCTGAGGCTGTTGATAACGCGGCCAAGGCTTTCCACGATCTCGGCATAATGATAAGCCCCTATCCCGGGGTTTTTTAAATTCAGGTTGCTTGAAGAACCGCTTACATGTGCATCCGTGCCTAGTCCATAGGGAATACCGACCCGTTCAAACTCATCGACTACCCCTCGGGCGAGAGAAATACATTTTTCAATTTTTCCATTTTCGATATTAAACCAAAAAGGTTTGGCCGATTCGATGTTTATGAGAACCATAACGGAGTTTTCTGTTATATCATCGAATTTCTTAACCATCAACCGCCCTGTCTTTAGCGACGAAGGCCAATGAATCGTTCTTTCCGGTTCCAAACCTGTGTACTCGCGAACCCCGATCATCAGAATCGGATCATCAATGATCCACCTCTGCACTGAGATATCCCCGTAGTAGTCGCCATAAGGCCGAATGTTTTCCGCAAGCGGCAATGATTTAGGAAGCACAACAATTTCCTGGCTGAATTCAACCTCTTTTTCGGAAGTATCTAAGCCCAGCAGATCCCCACCGATTAGGGTTACATCTTTAAAGGTGTATTTTCCGCGCTGCTGGGCCACCACAGTATAGACCCGGCTTACCCGTTCGTAGGGTTTAAGCAACACGGTTGTTTTATGAAATACATATTCCACAGTTGACAGTACATCGGCCTTAAATTTGTAGGTCAGCATGGCCGGAAACTTTTCCACCACTTGCAGGAAGGTGACAGGAAGAAACTTGCGGTTTTCCAGAATCGTCGTTATCTCAAATTCCTCATCAATCTCCACGACAGTTTGACTAATCTTTCTTTGATACGTAACGTTTTGCAGTCCGTACTTTTTGGAGAAAGCGTTCAGCACCCACCCCAAGAGTAGAAGAAACAGCAGCACATAAACCATAGCCCACCTCAAAAATCGATGTTCGATGTTCGATTGCATGTTATTATTCCGGGCATAGAAGCCTTCGTAGGTCACTTTTAAAAACCATTATTAAATGCTGATCAGCTTAAAAATCCTCCACCGGGGTCCTTACGGTGTTGAGTAGTAATTCAACAGGCTCATAGATATTTCTGCTTCTGGTTCCGCCCTTCGTGAATAACCTATGGTTCAAAACATAACGCGCCATCTGCTTAATATCCTCCGGAATCAGGTAATCCCGACCGTTGATTGCCGCCCGGGCTTGAGCCGCCCTAAATAGGGCTATACTGCCCCGAGGGCTGATCCCGAGCTGGATTCTCTCGTTCTTCCGCGTAGCCTCGATAATATCCATAAGATAACCCATAACGTCTTCGGAAGCTCGCACTGATGTATAGTTACCCACCACGTACTCCATCTCTTCTTTCCCGATAACACAACGCAGCTTCTGCAGAATAGACGAGCCTTCCGGGCGGAGGATGATGTCTATCTCCTCTTGGCGTTCTGGATAGCCCATACTTATCCTCATGAAGAAACGATCCAATTGAGCCTCTGGCAGAGGGAAAGTGCCAAAAGATTCAATAGGGTTCTGGGTTGCCAAAACCATGAACGGTTCGGTCAGCTTCCGCGTCACCCCGTCTACGGTGATCTGCTTCTCTTCCATCGCTTCCAGTAGACTCGATTGGGTTCTCGGCGTTGCCCTGTTTATTTCATCCGCCAAAATCAGGTTGGCAAAAAGCGGGCCTTGACGAAACTCAAAATCCTGGCTCTTTTGATTGTAATAGTTGATTCCGGTTAAATCAGAGGGCAGAAGATCTGGCGTGAATTGGATCCTTTTATACTCACCCCCGATGCTCTTAGCGAAGGCCTTAACCAACATTGTTTTCCCCACTCCGGGTATATCTTCTAGAAGAATATGCCCCCCACAGATAAAGGCAATCGTCACCAACTTAATAATCTCATCTTTGCCGACAACCACTTGTTTAACGTTCCTGACTATTTTCTTTTTAAACTCAGTAAAAGCCTCTACGTCCATAACTCAAATCCCCTTAATTCTTTTACTGCTAGATGAATTTGCTTTTTCTCCTATGAGGATGATGCTTTTTAGCAAATCAGTGCTTTGGAGAGTTCTTTTTTACCTTCGGGAACCAAATACCCTTCTAGAACTTGATAGCTCCTCCAAATTTCCGGGAGGAGCTATCACTCGATTAAGGTCAGGGGACACACCTCCTAATAACGATCAACTTCGGAGAGAAGGTATGTCCCCATTTAAGTCCTTCTAGCGCACAATCAGGGCCACGTAGCTGACAATTAGTAATGCCACAATGTTCACTACCTTGATCATCGGATTAATAGCCGGTCCAGCCGTATCTTTGGCCGGGTCCCCCACCGTATCCCCCGTGACGGCAGCCGCGTGGGCGGGAGTACCTTTGCCACCGTAGTGTCCTTCTTCGATGTATTTTTTCGCATTGTCCCAAGCTCCGCCGCCAGCCGTTAGCATGACAGCGAGGAAAAAGCCCGTGATAATGACACCCATCAACATTCCCCCTAGGGCTTTAGCTCCGAGCAAGAAGCCAACCAGCAAGGGAGCAACGACCGGAATAAGACCCGGCAGGACCATTTCCTTCAAAGCCCGTTTGGTTACAATGTCCACACAGCGACCATACTCAGGCCGTGCTTTGCCCTCCATCAGTCCCACGATCTCCCGGAATTGCCGACGCACTTCGTTAACCACTTCGTGAGCAGCTTTGCCCACAGCACCCATGGCTAAAGAACTGAAAATAAACGGCAAGGCCCCGCCAATGAGCAAACCGGCCAGGACCCAAGGATCTTGAACGGAAAAACTGACCCCACCTGGTAAGTGAGCAGCTTGCCGGACCTTATCAATTTCCTGGGTGTAAGCGGAGAAGAGAACAATAGCCACCAAACCGGCAGAACCGATGGCATAACCTTTGGTTACCGCTTTAGTGGTATTGCCCACAGCATCCAACGAATCAGTGATCACCCGTACTTCCGCTGGGAGATCCGCCATTTCGGCAATCCCGCCGGCATTATCTGTGATCGGGCCATAGGAATCAATCGCCACAATAATTCCTGTCATCGAGAGCATGGCCATGCAGGCAATTCCCACCCCGTATATCCCGTCAATCCCATAAGAGATAAGAATCCCGGCTACGATCGTAAATACCGGCCAAATACTGGCCTCCATCGCCATGGCCAAACCGGTAATAATATTGGTAGCATGCCCAGATTGGGAGGCCTGTGCAATGGCCCGTACCGGACGAAAACGCTTTGAAGTATAATAGTCAGTGATAAAGACGATAACGATTGTCACCACTACCCCAACCAACGCAGCCCAAAACAATGTGCTCTGCCCGAAAATAACGGTAGTTGCCGGGTAGAAGCCGATTAAAGAGAGGATCGCTGAGGCAAAGAGACCTTTATATAAGGCAGTCATGATTTCCTGCTTCGGAGCTAGCCGCACGAAAAACGTCCCGATAATGGTGGCTATGATTGCGATAGCCCCGAGAATCAGAGGGTAGACCATATAACTCGTTTGGCCGTGGAAATAAATTTCTCCAAGGAGCATAGCCCCAATAGTTGTAATGGCGTAGGTTTCAAATAAATCGGCCGCCATGCCGGCACAGTCGCCCACATTGTCCCCGACATTATCGGCAATGACGGCTGGATTGCGGGGATCGTCTTCAGGAATACCTGCTTCAACTTTACCCACCAGGTCAGCACCAACATCCGCGCTCTTGGTGAAGATGCCGCCGCCCAAACGGGCAAACACGCTGATAAGACTCGCGCCGAAGCCTAATCCGACTAGGGAATCGGGATTATGAAAAATGGCATACATACCAGCTACACCCAAAAGACCTAAGCTGACAGATATTAAGCCGGTGACAGCACCCCCTTTAAAGGCGACTAAGAGGGCGTAAGGAAGGCCCTTTTTAGCTGCTTCACACACCCGAACGTTGCTGCGCACAGCCACATTCATGCCTACATAGCCACTAAGGGCGGAAAAGACGGCACCGACAATAAACCCAAGCGCGGTAACCCAACCCAAACCAAAAAACAGAATGATAACCACGATACCCCCGACAATGGCAATCGTCCGGTACTGCCGGTTTAAGTAAGCCATCGCCCCTTCCTGGATGGCTCCGGAGATCTCCTGCATGCGGGCATTTCCGTTCGGTCGGCGCAGGACCCAGGTTGTGAGATAACCAGCGAAGAGGATCCCGATCACGGCGGCAATGACGGCCGCATACTCGTAAATCTGTGTTGACACTTAACACCCCTCCTTGAAACATACTTACTCAACTCATAAATCCAAGACAAGTTCATAAACTTTATACAGTCGGATCCGCTTTGATTCATACCACCTCCTTCCTGCCGGCAAGAAGTAAAGATTTTGGAATAACAAAGCTCCTACCAAACCTCTTCAGGTAAAGGTAGGAGCCATCAGCCATCCGATGTGGCAAAAGCCAAACCTTCAGGCACGCAGGCGAGCCCCATCGCGTTTGTTAATTTTCAGTCAAGGATCTATTCGCCAGATCAGCAGCCCTTGCCAGCGATACCTGTTTACCTGCAAAAAGACTGATGGCTAGTGATACATTCACTTTTTCCTCCAGGCTATTGCCTAGAAAAGCCAGTCTGTTTATAAATGCTGTTATATCTTCATTCAATTTTATTTTATCAGTGTTCATAATTAACAACCCGATTTATCAGATTATAACCATATTATACCATCCAAACAGCATCATCACAACGATATTTTCTAAGGTAATTCCAAATATATCTCAGAGCGGTTGATTAGGTATAAGTTGCCCCCACTTTACTCCTTTTTCCCCAGCAGTTTATTTATTCTGTCCAAATCCCCTTTAGCTTTACTGTCCGGAACAAAACGCAATCGGAGGCTGACAATCTCCAGTGGAATTATCTTATCCCAAGATTAACAGTCATATCCACAAAAAAGCCATGTCCCTGTCGACCCGAAAGGAATGCTTTACTTGTCAGCCAACTCCCACCGCTTATCCCCCATTAAAAGCCTTAGTGCCCGTAACCAAGCCTCCGGTTCCTCCCCTTTCGACTCATGGGCAAAATGATAATCGATTTTCTGGAAATACTCATCAAACTGTTTCTCCAATGCATGCAGACGGCTGATGTAGTCCTGGACCAGCAAGGCACTCGTCTCTCGATCAAACATCTCCAAAGCCATCAGGAAGTGCCTCCAGCAGAGCCCATCGGAGGCGTAGAGAAGTTCAAGATCCGCTGGCTCTTTTTTTTGCAACGTGCTAAGAGCATGTTTTTCCGAGAACTCTATCGTATCGCATAACGGGCATTTCTGCTGTTTAAATGCGAAACCCAGAAACTTTCGTGGCAACCGGTTCGCATGGTGGAAAAGATTTTGCCAAAGGAAAGGCTTTTTCTTCAAAACCGGGAGCATGGCCTCTAGATTAAGCCTTCTGAGCCTAACCACATAACTCAAAGGGGTGCTGAGCTGTTTCCCAACGCGGTCTTCAGCTTGCACGCCGTGAACAGGGCAAAAGCCGCCGTTAACCAGCATATCAATCATTGACCAACTGTAATAATCTTCGAGCACAAACCGGCGCCAAAACCTTTCAGCGTCCTACTTATTTATACGGCAGACAGGGCAACCTTCTTTCTGCAGTGCTTCCCGCCACTCCCACTCTAACATACTCCCACTCCTTCCAGAGCATAAACAAGGGATTTTCATTTTAATTGTTGGCCTTGCTATGGATTTCATAGGAACGAAGCCCTAACAGAGTATGCATTATGCATATTGTTTCTTTTGAACCATCAGCAAGACTTCGAGAATGCTTATAAATGGCGACTTAAAATTCACCAATAAGTATATACAACTTGCGAGACAAATAAAGCAACCCTATACAGTTATTCATGATTCTAAACTTAAAGGGCCGGGTTAGTTGTGGTGCGTGATAAAGCGGTTGACATCAAAGCCATTGATGTAAGAGGCGGAGAAGTTAGGTCACCGAGTTCTGCTCAATTTTAAATAGGGTTATGAGCACTATCGCGACAATGGCACAAATCCCCCCAAAGTAAAAAGGAGCTGCCGGGGAGACCTTATCCCACAGAAAACCGGCAATGGCACTCGCTGGTAGGGCTAAAACCCCTACAGAGGCGTTATAAAGGCCAAACGCCGTTCCCCGGTATTTTTCCTCAACGAGATGGGCGACAAGAGACTTCGCAACCCCTTCTGTCGTAGAATAATAAACTCCGTAGATCGCATACAAGAGCCAAATTTGCCACGGGAACTTCGCCAAAGCAAATCCAATATAGGTTATAGCGTAAATCAGCCAACCGATTCTAATGACGTTGACTCTCCCAATTCGGTCGGATAATATTCCACTGGGAACGGATAACAGGGCGTAAAAGAGATTAAAGAGAGCAATAATGATCGGAATCGTTATCGGCTTAATCCCGACATTTTGAGCCCGCAGGATCAGGAAAGCGTCACTGCTATTTCCCAAAGTAAAAACCAACATAACCAGAAAGAACAGGGCGAACTTTCCTTTGAACAGTTCCGGGTTAAATCTAAACACGGTCCCTACGTCTTTGCCGCGTCTCTCTTTAACCTGAAGCCCTACTAAGAGAATGGTTACAAAGGCGACCAATCCTGAAATCAGAAAAATAAGCCTGTACCTGGTCGGCTCAGAGTATTGACTCCATAACATCAGAAGCCCTGCTGTAATCAGCGGCCCAATAAAGGAACCAATGGTATCCAGCATACGTTGATAACCGAACGAACGGCCCATGCTCTTTTTCTTAGAGGACTGAGCAACCAGGGCATCACGAGGGGCATCTTTCAACCCTTTTCCCACCCCGTCCACGGCCCTTAAGCTAAAAGCAGCCGCTGCATTGTAGCTCAGAAACAAGAGAAGCCGCCCGATCGCTGACAGCAAATAGCCGATGAATACGATGCTCTTTCGTTTACCCAACTTATCTGACAAAATTCCAGACAGAATTTTAAAGACACTGACAATGGTGGTAATACCGCCTTCAATGAGACCAATCGTCTCCTTGGAAAGCCCTAAAATATTGACATAAAAGGTTGGCAGGATTGGAATGATCATATCTTGGCTTAAGCCACCGAAGAAAGCGACCCAGCCTAAGACTGTGATATTCCTTTGGCTATTACCATCATCATCTTGCGTTAACGGATTGCGTTTTACCATCTTTTGATCTCCTTTTCTTGTAAAATCTCATATGATCCGTTCTAATTATCCTCTGGCGACACCCTGTAAGCTTAGCCTAAATCTTAAGAAAATAATCACCGCAATAACCTCAGCAACTATAACAAAAACAAAAATACTACGAACCGAACTTTCATAGAGAAACCCCATCAAGGTACTACCGATTAACCAGGAAAGGCCGTATAACGTGTTGAATATTCCATACGCTCTTCCTCTTTGCTCCTTCGGAATAATATCTGCAATCCCGGCCCTCATAATCGTTTCATGCATGGCCATGACAGACCCCCATAAAACTACCCCGAAAACTACATGCCAAAAATTTAGGGAGAAGCCCAAGAATACAACGGGTAAGGTGAGAATCGGCAGCACAAGCAGAAAGGCAAAGCCCATCTTGTCATATAGTTTGCCCACAAGCAAGGCGACCACAGCATCAACTGCCATGGCAATCGCATATAAGGTAGGGACAAATTCCTGAGCCACTACTCCACGATGGATTAGATGATAAGCGATCACTTGAAAATGGGCAAATCCAAGAACACTGAAAAAGATGAATAGACTATAAACCCAAAACGTTCTGGGAAGTTTGATAGTTACTGAACGTTTTTCGTTCTCGGCATCTAACGAATCTTCCAGCAAGGTTGGATGGGGTACATTTGATCGAGCTGCAAGAAGTACCACTACCGTTAAAATGGCAGGAATCCACATAAGGTTAAACCCTATTTTATAACTATTCGTCATGGCCAAGGTCGCCGTAAACAATAAGGGCCCGATGATCCCTCCGATCTGGTCAATCGCTTCATGAATTCCAAAGCCCATTCCTGTGCCGACTTGTTTTGTAGCATAGGATAACATGGCATCTTTAGCCGGGCTCCGCAACGCTTTCCCCGTTCGCTCCAAAAACACAAACACCGCTGCAAGCTGCCAATGCCCTGCTAAGGCCAAGAGTGGTACGGAAACGAGCATACCATATCCTAAAATGGCAATACTCCAAGGCTTACCCGTCTTATCGACAAAATATCCCGATACCAGTCGTAGCCCATAGGCTAAGAACTCGCCTAATCCAGAGACAAGTCCTATAATTCCGACACTCGCACCCAGATACGCCAGATAAGGGCCTTGTACACTACGTGCCCCTTCGTAGGTTATATCCCCTAGGGCACTAACTAATCCAAAAAGTAAAATGAACTGAAGCGCTAGTTTTTTCTTTTCCCCGTTGGAAAGATTTTCAACATCCACGTTCGTTTCTCACTCTCTTGTTCTTGAATTCTACTTTCGGTTTCATACATTGTTCAATAAAATTTGACAACAGGATTGACTCATTTATAATCAGAAGAGGTCAGTGCTATGTAAGGAGGAGAAAAACATGGAATTTCTACTACTCATCTATAAAATTCCTTCCGAACCAACCCGCTTAAGAGCTGCGGTCTGGCGCAAGGTTAAGAATATTGGAGCCCTTTATATTCAAAATTCCGTTTGTATCCTACCCGCAAATAAAGAGTCCGAAAGACATTTTCGCCAACTCAAGAGAGAAATTGAAGAAATGGGCGGGGAAAGCTATCTTTTTCGGAGTGGGCTGATTGCTTCGCCGGATAATATCGTCGTCGATCTTTTTAATTTAGCTAGGGATGAAGAGTATGGTGAAATTGTTGATAAATGCCAGGACTTCTTTAAGGAGATCGAAAAGGAAATTAACAATAGCCATTTTTCCTATGCTGAGTTGGAAGAAAACGAGGAGGACTTGGAAAAACTCCGTAAGTGGTATGAAAAGGTGGTTGTCCGTGATGTCTTCGGGGCAAAACGTCGCTCAGAAGCGGAAGAGTTCATCCAGCACTGCCGGGATGATTTGGACCATTATAGTGATTTAGTGTTTAACAATGAAGATAACAAATAGCCAAAAGAGATTCTGAGCGCCACCACTTGATTAACATCCGTTGTACATTATTTTTAACAGTTGTTATGCACAGAGTATAACCTATTATCCCTTATAAAGGCAAGGCCCATAGTTGTCTTAGGCTTAGAAAAGGCTTCAAATGGCGTTCATTTCATGGCAACATGAAAAATAGGCTCCTCCAGAACAACTACTGTCCTGTAGGAGCCATTAGCTTTTTTCTAGGCTAACCGGGAGCAATTGCTCCAAAATGCCATTCGGAGTGGCCTATCCTTTTAAGAGTTGGACACTAAGGCAATGCTTATTCGAATCAAGGGGTATTACCGTACTTATGTACTTCTAAATCCACGGTAAACACCAAACCCTTCGGTACAATCTTACAAATATCCGGAATTAATGCTTCGATTTTATCGGCCCGGTCTACAACTTCCAAAATCATCGGCAAATCTGAGGACAATTCCAAAAAACGTGCCGTGTGTAAGATCTTATCCTGCCCATATCCCTCAATGCCACGATTAACAGTGACACCAACGATTCCTTTATCTTTTAGCCAATAGACTAGGTATTGATAGAGTGGTTTATCCTGATAACGTTCGGTTTCTCCAACATAAATTTTGAGCAACTTGCTTTTTCCCGCCACAAAAATCCCTTCCTTCTCTACCCATCAGCATTAGCTAAAATCATTTTACTCCCTTAGAGCACTCGAGCCAAGCTAATACCCAAAGCGACACCGGTAAAACCCACAACGACACTCGATAGAGTATATAACCTTATCTACACCATTCATAGTGATGCTCTACAGTAGGAGCCATTAGCCTCATGGCATTAAGCGAGCCCCATCGCTAAAAAAGCAATTGAATCAACTATTAGAATGTTTGCGAATGACTCCCATAAACAGAAGGACCGGATGAGCTAGCCGGGCATCTTTGGGATAAGTCATAATCACCGGACAGCTTAGTCCGACCGACGTAGCATGCAAATATCCATGATCCATCTCTACTCTAATCAGGTTTTCCGGCAAAATACTACACCCCGTTCCACTTATAATAGCTGTCTTAATCCCCTCTAATGATTCAATGACGATCGGTAAACCCTCCTGGGTAATATCCTGTGGCAAAACTTTAAGATAGCCTTTGGTTAAAGAACCGACGTCAGGGGGATAAATGAAAGGAGTATACTTCTTAAGATTGGCTGCGATATCCGAGCCAATGGGTCCAGGGGCAACAAAACATAACCTTTCCAAGCAAATCTGTTCCTGAGTCAATAAGACATTCTCACCCGGTTCCCCACAGAAATATGCCAAATCCGCTCGCCCGTCCGCCAGGATTTCCGGAAGCTTGTCTTGTGGATAGGTGAGAACCCGCAATTGTAGACCGGGGTAACGTCGATTAAACTCACCGGCAAAACGGGGCAAAAAATATTTGCTTAAATAAGCATCGGCGGCTACTGTCACCATCCCATGACGCAAGTCCTGCAAGTTTTGCAATGTACGTGCGGCTTGCTCCAGGGTTTGGAGTACCTCCTCGGCGTAAACAAGCAGTTTTCGTCCCGGGTCTGTCAGAACAATATGGTTGCCCATGCGCACAAATAAAGGCATACCAATCTCAGCTTCCAAGGAAGAAATCTGCCGTGAAACCGCCGGTTGACTAACAAAAAGCGCTTTCGCTGCCCCTGAGAAACTGTGTCGTCGAGCTACTTCCCGGAACGCTCTAAGTTGTTGAATATCCAAGGTTTCTATACTCCCTTTGCATAACTATTATGTTAATAATGCATTTCTATTATATTAGAAAATATGGTATCCTGCAATTGCTAAGGAGGTGCAAGCATTGTTCAATACAACCCGCTCTATCCGATTGACAAACTACTCTCCCGGCTCCGGCTGAGCGTGTAAAATAGGTCCGGAGGACCTAAACGCGCTTTTAAGCTATTTACCTAAGAACCGTCCGCTAGGCTTGTTAACAGGTCTGGAAGATGATGCGGCGGCTTTTCGGGTGGACCAGGATTTAGCGGTTGTGCAAACGGTCGATTTTATTACTCCCGTCGTTAATGATCCTCATTCTTTTGGCGCAATCGCCGCTGCTAACGCTCTCAGCGATATCTACGCCATGGGAGCCTCTCCAATTTTCGCCCTTAATATTGTCAGTTTCCCAGTTAAGAGTATGCCTATGGACACCTTAGGAGCCATTTTAGCCGGAGGAGCCCAAAAGGCCGGAGAAGCCGGAATTGCCATCGTTGGCGGACATTCGGTGGATGATACCACCCCAAAGTACGGGCTCACCGTAACCGGATTGGTCCATCCGCAAAAACTGATCCGCAAAACCGGAGCCCAGATAGGAGATGTTCTGATCCTGACGAAGCCCGTCGGAACGGGAATTTTGGCTACGGGTATTGATAGCGGCATCGTCGGTGAAGAAATAGAGGCCGTTGTTACCGGTGTGATGTTAGAACTTAACCGGAGCGCGGCCGAGGTGATGGCATTGTTTCCTGTACATGCCTGTTCCGATGTCTCCGGATTCGGTCTCTTGGGACATTTAAATGAAATGCTAAATTCTGAATTAGCGGCAGTACTTAACTATAGCGAAATACCTATATTGTCCCAAGTCTGGGACGTACTGAAGTATGGCGGTGTGTCCAGCGGCACCCACGCGAATGCCCGTTATTTACGGGAGCGGGTCCGGTGGGAAGGTTCTTTCAGTCCGCAAGAACAGTTAGTCCTTTTTGATGCTCAAACCTCCGGAGGACTTCTGATGGCGATCCCGGAAGAAGCGGCCCCCTCGCTCATTTCGGCTTTGCAGAAAGCCGGAACTTTGGCCGCTGCTCCGGTAGGCCGATTGGAGAAATCCCAGGGACTTCCTTTAATTATCAAGCCCTAGTCTGTGATAAATGTAACCGGGCAAATGTGAGAATGTGCGAATGGAGGTGAATTCAAATTGTCCAAACATCTTATGGTTCTCTTAGCAACGACTCCCTATAGTTTCGAAAATACTTACACTGCCTTCAAACTGGCAGAAACGGCACTTGATCAGGGACACCGGGTCACTCTTTTTGCTTCCGGGGATGGAATTCACAATTTTACAGTTAAGCAAAATCCCAAAGGAATCCTTAACCCAGAAGAGAAGTTCGGACAACTGATCAAGCGGGGAATGCGAGTGGATCTATGCGGTACCTGTCTGCAATTTCGCGGGATAAAAGCTGAACACAGAGTAGAAGGGGCAGAGCCCAGTTCCCTCAAGAATTTGTTTGCCTTGATGGATAAGAGCGATGTGTTTGTTAACTTAGGATTTTAGACAAAAGTCTCCGGTACGATACTGTCCGGTGGACAGTATCGCCGAGGCTGCTGACTGTCATAAAATACTTGACGGCCGAGGATAGACTTTTGCCGAAATTGCAGACTCTCAAAGAATAGCTTAACAATTGAGGAGGATGGAGATGGCTAAATCAGTCTGTATTCTGGTAAGACACGCTCCCTATGGTATGATTCACGCGGCAGAAGCAGTGCGTCACATCAACGGGGCGGTCGTCAACGGCTTTGCAGCCACGGCTGTTTTTGTCGATGACGGGGTCTACGTCTTAAAAACTCAACAGGATGTAGCTGCAACAGGTTTTACCAACCTCGGAAATGCCCTGGCTGATGCCTTAGCTAAAATGGAGCCGAAAGCCAGCATCTTGGTTCACCGGTTTTCGGCCGGTATGAGAGGGTTAGGCGAGGAAGATATCCTGCCTGGAGTCCAATGGATTGATGATGTGGAATTGGCCGACCTGTTAACGGACACTGCTAATCTCATGCTGTTTTAGGGAGGGAATACGTTTGAAAAAGGTTTTATGTTTGATCTCCAGCCCTCCACAGTCGGCCCAGGGCACCCGTGGGTTGACTCTCGCGCGCGAATGGGCAAAAAAGAAACATGACGTTCAAATCTGTCTGCTTCAAGACGGAATTTATACCGGGATTGACGGGTCTGCGATTTTGGACGATGAAACTCTACCAGATGCCAAATGGTATGTGCTCGCGGATGACCTTCAATTGAGGGGATTCTCCTCACAGGATTTGCGTCAAGGATTCCGAACCTTGGATTATCCCACTCTAATGAAAATGATGATGGAAGAAACGGATCAAGTTTTGGGAGCTTTCTAAGCTGACCAATCAACTTGACAAAATTCCAAGGCCCCATATGGGGCCTTCTGTATTTTTACGGTTCAGTTATAAGAGCCTTCATCCAATCGTGAGACTCCCACTTCTACAAGTGGGAGTG
>JAIMKP010000003.1 GCA_020692355.1 Desulfosporosinus sp. | reverse complement strand
CCCTTGCGGGTGCGCCAGAATTCAGGCTGCAGGAGGACGAGCAGAGTAAAGAGTTCGAGACGTCCGAGTAGCATGCAGAGGATGAGGATACTTTTCCCAAAGGTGTTGATTGCGGAGTAAGTGGTGGTGGGGCCGACGATCCCAAAACCAGGGCCGACGTTGCCGAGGGTAGCAGCCACGGCACCCATGGCATCCCACGGCTCCAAGCCAGTAGCGGCGAGAAGTAGGGTTGCCACGGCGAAAATGACGATGAAAAGGAAGAAGAAGGTAGCTACGGTGTTCATAATGAGCGGATCCACGGTCTTCTTCTCAAAGCGGATATTCACGACTGCGCGAGGATGGATCGCTCGTCTTAATTCCGCCCAGCCCATTTTAAACAGGAGGATAAGCCGGGAGACTTTGATCCCGCCTGCGGTGGATCCGGCGCTGCCGCCGATGAACATGAGCAGCAGAAGGATGATTTTGGCAGCCGAAGGCCATTTATCAAAATCAGCAGAGGCAAAGCCCGTTGTCGTGATGATCGATACGACCTGAAACAGCGCCATGCGGAGGGAGGAGCCGATTTCTTCTCCCATCGTGAGCCACAGGCTCACGGCAATAGCCAGTGTAGAAATGGCGATAAGAATGAGATAAGTGCGAAACTCGAGATCTTTGAAAATCTTCTTAAAGCCGTGACGCCAAGCCGAATAATAGAGGCCAAAGTTTCCCCCGGCAATGATCATGAAGACCACGATGATCAGTTCGATCGCTAAGCTATCGAACTGCTTGATGCTCGCATTTTTTGTGGAAAATCCGCCTGTCGCCAGGGTTGCGAAAGAGTGATTGATCGCATCGAACCAAGGCATGCCTGCAAGCATGAGGAGAATGATTTCAACCACGGTAATTCCGACATAAATTTGCCAGAGCTTAATGGCATTGTCCCGAATCCGAGGAAGTACCCGTTCGGAAATGGGTCCAGGCACTTCGGCGTTGAACATATGAACCGCTCCAGCGCCGATATTTGGCAGAAAAACGATAAAGAGGACGATGATCCCCATGCCCCCCAGCCAGTGCGTGAGGCTACGCCAAAGGAGAATGCTGTTCGAGAGGATTTCCACATCGTCAATTACACTGGCTCCCGTGGTGGTAAGCCCTGATACAGTTTCAAAAATACCATCAAGATAAGTGGGTACCGCAGCGCTAAGATAAAAAGGCAAAGCCCCCGTTAAGGAGGTTAGTAGCCAGGCCCCGGCAACGATCGCAAAACCTTCGCGCAGGCCCATGCGCCCATCCTTCCGCCCGTGGCTGAGTAGGATGAGCCCCACGACCACTGTAACCGATATGGTAATGAGAAAAGGAAGGATGCTTCCTTCTTGCCCGATGAGAGCGAGTAACAACGGAACGCCCATCATGGCCGCATAAGCGATCATCAGACGGCCAAGAATGTGTTCAACGAGTAAGTAGTTCATTTTATGCCCTGCCTTAAAAGATTTTACTCAGTTTGGCGATGGTGTCGGGCAATGCAAAAATAATGGCCCGATCTTCGCGTTGAAGAAGGGTGTTCCCATCTGGGATAATCAATGCACCTTCACGAATGAGTGCGCCGATGATCGCGTTGCGGGGAAGCTTGGTTTCTTTTAGCCGACGGCCCAAAAGTGGGCTGTTGTTGGAAACGACAATTTCCATCGCTTCGGCTTTTGCACCTTCGAGCAATGAAACCGCGACAACCTGGCCTCGGCGCACTTGACGTAAAATAACCCCTGCGGTCAAGAGCCTGGGGGAGAGTACGACATCGACCCCCACTTTTCCCATGAGAGACATATATTCGGAACGTCCGACCCGCACAATGGTTTTTTGCGCCCCTAAATCTTTGGCTAGGAGGGCCAGGAGCAGATTGAGTTTATCGTCATCGGTTAGGCAAACCACAGCATCCGCATCTCCGACGCCTTCCTCGATGAGGAGATCAATATCGGTTCCTTCGCCGCAAAGCACAAGCCCTTTATCGAGAACGGTGGCGAGTTCTTGACAGCGTTCCCGGTCTTTGTCAATGACCTTTACAGACATGCCGACGTTGACTAAAATTTTCGCCAAGTGCCGTCCGATACGACCGGCACCGATAATCATCACCCGCTCAATTCTTGTTTTCTTCTCAGCAAACTGTTCACTGAATGCCTTAATTGCATCGCTGGAACCAACAAAAAAAACACTATCTTGGGGCAGTAGAAGGTCTGAACCGTGCGGAATGATCATGCTATCTTGCCGCAGGATACCTGCCACCAATATATGAGGTGGCAAGGCTAAATGGCGGAGGGGAATATTTACGAGGGAAGAATCAGGACGGATGCGAACTTCGAGCAAACGCACTTTCCCGTTCCCGAAATCTTCCACATCTAAGGCGGCAGGGGTAAGGAGGATACGGCTGATTTCAATGGCTGTCACCATTTCTGGATTGATGGTCAGATCAATCCCTAACGCCATGTGGAAAGCCTCTTGCCCATGGCCTACATATTCTTGGTTGCGTACACGGGCAATGGTTTGTGGGATACCCGCTTGTTTGGCCGCCATGCAAGTAATCATATTCACTTCATCGCTATCCGTCACGGCCACGAGCAGGTCGGCCTTAATGCCGGAGTCAAGCAAAAATTGTGGGCTAGCACCGTTGCCACAGACGGTCATCACATCCAGACTGTTTTGTACGATTAAGCGGCGTTCCTCATCTTGTTCAATGACCGTTACTTCGTGTTCCTCTTTAGACAAGTATTGAGCCAAACTGTACCCGAGCTTGCCGGCCCCAACGATTACTACGCGCACAAAGGCACCCCCGCATGTTTAAGCTTACAATAGGTTACCCTTATAAGATAATGGAACTTGTCACTACTTGCAATAAAAATGTAGGAGTCATAAAATGTTATTTGATCTTTTAAATGAGGAAGGATAGACTTATGACTCGATAGCATGCGCGGGGATTCTACATTGTTTACCCGCTGGGATGAGGTTGAGTATTCCTGGCGGTTGGGACGGTGAGGCAGGACTTTTCCCAGAGCAGTACCTATGAGTCTTCCCTGCACATGGATCTGCATACAGGCACGCATGTTGACGCCCCTCTACACATCTTTCAGGAGGGAGCGCGTATTGAATCCATCTCCTTGGCCCGCTTGCTCACGAAACCCACAAGCTTCTATTTCAGGCGGAAGTCATCATTCTGGAAGGATTCAGGCTAAAAAATGTTCCAGAAGGAAGGTATACGCTTTACGCCCTGCCGCTTAAACTTCTGGGCGTCGAGGCAGCACCGGTTCGGGCTGCGTTAATAACGCCTAACTTAGCGACTTTGAGGGAGCTTATATAAAAGTAAGCAAAGTGTCATCTTGCTTCGTGGAGGGAGGCGGGCATGTCGAAAAGTATAAATTCCAGGATGACCCCAGCGCGGGTTCTCGTTCTGGGCTTCACAGCGGTCATCTTAGTTGGAGGGCTACTGCTAACCTTGCCGTTGGCTACGCGGGACGGGCTGGGGCTCTCCCTGCTTGATGCCCTGTTTACTTCCACTTCGGCGGTTTGTGTGACCGGTCTCGTGGTGGTCGACACCCTGACGACGTTCACGCTATTCGGCCAGCTCACGCTCCTCATGCTGATTCAGGTAGGGGGCTTAGGGTTTATGACCTTTGCTACCTTTTTTGCCATTTTATTAGGGAGAAAAATCACATTGCGGGAAAGGCTTCTTTTACAAGAAGCCTTAAATCAGAATTCTCTGGCAGGTATTGTTCGCTTGGCTAAACACGTGGTTCTTTACGCTTTTGCGATCGAGGCACTTGGGGCTCTGATTTTGGCCTTGAACTGGGTGAAGCCTTTGGGCTGGGGACGTGCCATCTATTATGGGATCTTTCATTCCGTATCTGCGTTTAACAATGCCGGGTTCGATTTGTTCGGCCATTTCTCCAGCCTGACAGGATTTGTTGGAGACTGGGTGACCAATTTGACGATCATGGGTCTGATTACCACCGGTGGTTTTGGCTTTGCGGTGCTCGCAGAAATTCTTGCGACACGTGGGAGAACTCTGCCGCATTGGCGCTCGCTCTCCCTGCACACCCGTATGGTGATTGGGACAAGTGCTGGTTTGGTACTTGCCGGAACGCTCCTCATCTATGTACTGGAATTCGGCAATCCTAAGACCTTGGGCGGGTTGAATTCGGGGAGCCAAGTGCTTGCGGCTCTGTTTCAGGCCGTGACCCCACGGACGGCCGGGTTTAATACCCTGAATCTTGCCGATTTCCATTTGGCGACGGTCATGGTGATATTGATCCTCATGTTTATCGGAGCCTCTCCCGGTTCGACCGGTGGAGGGATTAAGACTACGACGTTTCTCACGCTGGTCTTAGCTTTACGGAGCATCTTGAAAGGGGAGAATCAAGTCAAGGTCAGGGAACGTGCACTCCCTCAGGATACGATAGCCAAGGCGGCTGCGATTGCTGCCTTGGGGGGATTATTTGTTTTTCTCTTAACTTTTCTGCTGAGCTTGAGTGAGAAGACGGATCTCTTAACAGCCTTGTTTGAAACGACATCTGCCTTTGGGACGGTCGGTCTGACGCTAGGACTTACCCCTCAGCTCTCTGCCTTAGGGAGGGTGGCCATCATGTTCGGGATGTTTGTCGGAAGAGTGGGTCCCCTGACGCTTGGGTTTGCGCTGACGCAGAAATGGAAAGCATCGGGGATTAAGTATCCTGAGGAGAAAATCTTGGTTGGATGAAGATGCGAGAGGAGGTGTAAACTGCTATGCCTAAACAGTATGCGGTGATCGGGTTAGGACGCTTTGGGGCGAGTGTCGCGTTAACCTTGAGCAAGATCGGGCACGATGTTCTGGCAATTGACAAAGATGAGGCTTTAATTCATGCCTTGGCCGAGGATGTGACACATGCAGTACAGGCCGATGCACGCGAAGAGGAGAATCTCAAGGCCTTAGGGTTGCGAAATTTCGATGCCGTGGTGGTGGCCATCGGGGATGATATCGAAGCGAATATCCTCATCACCTTGATGCTCAAAGAGATGGGGGTCAAACAGGTTGTCGCCAAAGCGCAATCTGAATTGCATGGCAAAGTCTTGGCGCGAGTGGGAGCCGACCGGGTTATTTTTCCGGAGCAGGATATGGGGAAGCGTTTGGCCTATAACTTGGAAAAAGGGAATGTTTTGGATTTAATCGAGTTAGCCCCGGATTACAGTGTCATGCAGATGACTCCACCGACCTGGTGTATTGCTAAAACCCTGAAAGATCTAAATTTACGAGCTAAGCATAAGGTCTCGATCGTGGTCATCAAGAAACCGGAGGGGATGATTGCGGTTCCTGGAGCCGAGACCGTGATTGAATCGGGGGATTCCTTGGTGTTGATTGGGCGCAATGAGGATCTAACCGCACTGCAGGAGTAAGCGGCTCGGTGGTTTACATCTTGAGTCTCAAGGGGTGAGCCATAGCTCCCAGAAGAATACTCCGAGGATGCCACCCAGAACCACAAACATCACGTTAAGGCGGAAAAAGGCCAGGATAGAGGCAGCGACACCGCCTGCTACAGCGGAAGTCGTACTGTTGGTGGAAGAGAGAATCCCGGGAACGATCAAGGCACTGAGGGCGGCAAAAGGGATGAATTGTAAGAAACGGCTCAAGAAAGGATGCAAGTTTACCTTCCCCAGCAGGACCATGGGGAGCATACGGGGAATATAGGTTACCAACCCCATACCCAATACTAACAAAGCCAGGGATTTCATACGGCTTTTCCCTCCTCTGGAAAGAGTAATGCACCGATGGCCGCTGCCAGCACGGTAGAGATAACGATGCCCCAGCTGCTGGAAAATGAGGCCAAGCGGGGAAGCGATTGCAAGAGTGCGTGGATCCCTCCGGCCAGCAACACGACGACGAGGGCCGGGTGGGAGTTTTTCGCTGCGGGGATCAATAAACCGAGAAACATGGCATAGAGGGCAATCCCCATGCTGGAACGAACCGATCCCGGTAATCCGGTTCCTAAGATGAATCCCGCCCAAGTTCCCACATTCCAGGCGCTAAAGGCGATGAGATTAAGCCCCAAAATAAAGGGGAAGCTGAGGGTTTTCTCTGGTCGGAGCGAAGCCACGCTGAAGGTTTCATCGGTAAGACCATAAGCCAGGATGGCTAAGTGACGTTTCGGTGTGTTTGCTGCAAGGCGTGGGGAGAGGGAGGCAGACATTAAAAAATGGCGCAGGTTTAACAGGAAGGTGGCCGTAATGATTTCCCAGTAGGCTGCTCCGGCGGTCAGGAGACTGACCCCGACGAACTGGCTTGCTCCGGCAAAAATGAAGAGGGACATGGAGACACTGATGGCAATCGGCACTCCGTTGGATTTTGCCAACAAACCAAAAGCGATGGCAATGGGGATGTAACCCATCGCGACAGGCAGCCCTGCCTTTACCCCTTCGAGAAATGGCCCAAGATGTTCTGAAGTCAGCGTGTTTTTTCCCATGACTAGATCTCCTTCCTGTTGGGTATCATGGTAGTATATCATAGTATAACATATGTATGTTATACTAGACAAGAACAGGGAACAGGAAGGCTTGCAGAAGCGTGAGCGCAGGACGTATTGCAGGACGTGTAGCGAAGGGGGATAGGTAACAATGGATTCCATACACGAGCGAGTTGCCAAAAGTCTGCGGCGCATTCGCCGTGAAAAGGGGCTTAGCTTAGATAAGGCGGCTGAGATCACTGGCGTGAGCAAGGCCATGTTGGGCCAGATTGAGAGAGGAGAATCCAATCCGACCGTAACCACGTTATGGAAGATTGCCAATGGATTTCAGGTCTCTTTCTCTTCTTTTGTGGAAGAGGCTATGACGATTGTGTCCGTTGTTTCCTGGAATGCACTGCAACCGCTTCTGGAGGAAGATGGTCAGTACCGGGTTTATCCGCTCTTTCCTTTTGACCCAATCCGGCGTTTCGAGATCTTTTCCATCGTTTTGGAACCGGGGTGTAGACACGCTTCGGAGGCCCACCCAAAAGGGGTTGAGGAATATTTGCTCGTTTCAGAGGGAACGTTGGAGGTGGAGGTTGAGGAAAGCCTCTACACGGTTTACCAGGGGGATGCGTTGCGGTTTCCGGGGGATCGTCCTCATGGTTACCGAAACGGAACAACTGCACTGACGCAAGTTCAAGTGGTGATCTATTATCCGCTTTAACAGTCGAAAAAGTGAACCGCATGCCGAAGACAGCGGTTCACTTTTACCCAGAGGACGATCGTTGGGCCCTGGCAGCGTTGATGAGGAATTGAACGAGCGATTTTTACTCTATGCGACGACGAAAGAGCGTGCGCGGGTCGACAGTAGCGAGCAAGACTCCCAAGAGAATGAAGGAACCTCCAAAAAAGAAATTCCAACGCAGTTCTTCACCGAGCAGGAGCCAGCCCAAGAAAGCCCCGACTACCGGTTGGAAAAAGAAGAATAGAGAACCGATGCCCGCCTCGATTAACTCCATGCCTTTATTCCAGAGGAAAAAGGCTGCTGCTGTCGCTACCAGTCCCAGGTATAAAATACCGCCCCCAAGAAGGGTAGGATTCGCCGACCAGGAAAGTTTTGTATTCAGGATTTCCCAGAACATGAGGGGCGTGGTCATAATGAGGGCAAATCCTAAAGCAAAGGTTGTGGTCGTCAAAGGGGAATGGTGTTTGGCGGCCTGTCGAACGGATACGGTAAGCAGAGCCCAAGTTATCGCCGCTGCCAAGAGGAAAAGTTCGCCCAAGAAACTGTTTCCCTGATGATTTCCCCAGCCGACAACGATTAGGACTCCCCCGGTTGACAGGAGTAAAGCCGAGACTTTTTTCCAGGTGAGCGGTTCGCGCAGGAATAGTCGGGCAAAGAGAATAACAAAGGTGGGAGAAGCGGAAGTCAGCAACGCTCCTGTATGCGCGTCAGATAGCTTCGTCCCGACAAATTGAGTACCAACCGATACAAAATAGCCGATAAAACCAATCCAAGCCAAACGTTGGATCGTTTTCCAGCTAAGTCTATAGGGTCTAGCTTTGGAACGGCTGGTAAAGTGCCAAATGCCGAACAGAAAGGCAAAGGCGATGGCGTAACGTAACCAGAGCAGGGTAAAAGGAGGGACAAATCCTAAAACATACTTGCTGATAACGTACATTCCACCCCAGATACTCGCCGCCAGCGAGAGATAAATCGCTCCTAAAATGGAATTTTTCAAAAAATTAACCTCCGTCTCCTGAGAATTGACTTGATAACTAAACAATTCTCAAGACGGAAATTGTCCTTCATCTCCGTCTTGAGTTTAGAGATGAAGGACCGGTTGATCATTTTCGAATAGGTTGGAGAAAAGCATGATTATGACCTCCTTTCAGGCTGATTTTAAGCAAGAGCAGATTGCGTCTTGCTATTCAAACACTATAATATAGGCTCAGTGAGGGAATGACAAGCAATGCCCTGATTGGGGCAGGAGAGGACGAGTATAATTATGTTGGCGCTCTGTACGGTTCAGCCGTGGAAGTGGAGAAAGGAGAAACCTATGAATATTCAGCTGATGGATTCCGTCCTGGCCCATGTCGAAATGATCGGTCCCCAGTACCTGGAAGACCTGGCTACAGGGTATTGGTTTTCCGAGGCACTGTTTACGGCAGTTGAACTCGAGGTTTTTAGTCTTCTCGACTCAAGGGGGAAAACCGCTCCTGAACTGGTTGGGGCATTGAATGTTCCCCCCCGGGGACTGGAGCGCTTTCTACATGCCCTTTGCGCTATGGGCTTGCTGACTGATGACGGTAAATACTATTTTAATACCAAACTGGCCAGTGAGTATCTCGTAAAAGGTAAGAGCAATTACCAGGGAGATTCCATTCTGTGGCGCAAGTATCTCTATTCCGGGTGGCAAAATCTCGCTCAGTGCCTGGAAGCCGGTAAAAGGATTAATTACGGTTCGTCCGAGGAAGATCCTGAACGGTTTGCCCGGCGTGTTCGGAAATATATCAGCGCTATGGACAATGTAGCCCGGATCAAAGTGCAAGAAATTCTTCCTTTTTTCGAAGGTTTACCCCTTTCCGGGAAGATCCTTGATGTTGGGACCGGTTCCGGCGCCATGGCCAGCGGTTTTCTGGAGCGTTTTCCCGCACTGACCGCTACCTTACTTGACCTGCCTCACGTTTTGGACTATACCCGGGAGTTTATGGAAAAGAGGGGATTCGGAGAACGCTTAATCTATGGCCCTGTTAATATTTTAGAACCTTGGCCCGTTGATCAGGAAGCATTTGACCTGGTCATCCTCTCCAACATAATTCACGCTTATTCGGAAGATGAGATCCCTGCTGTTCTGGAGAGGGCTGCCAATTGTCTCAAACCCGAAGGATTCTTGCTAATCCACGATTTTTTCCCCGAACATTACTATGAGAAGGCCGCTCTGTTTGATTTAAACATGTTCATCAATACCTACAATGGGAAAATCTTTTCCCAAACATGGGTCCAGGAAGAACTTGCCCGGGTCAAACTTTTCGCGACGGACCTCATTCCCTTGGTGACGGATACTGCCGTGATCTTTGCAGCCAAACAGGCAAAAAGCCTCGAAAATCTTCATATCGATGTAAAGCCTGTTTAATTGAATACAATATAATTTTTGAAAAAATCTTGATATAAAAGCAGGTTGAAACTATAATAAAGCAAAGTTGAGCAATAGGGTTCTCAGATTTACTTCTGAGAACCCTATTATTTTATAAAGAAAACTTGGCTTGTGCCAAGCCTTAGCGCAGGCAGAAGCCTAGTTGCCCTTATGCCACCCGAAAGTTGGAATTATTTTCAAACAACAAATACTCCGGAAAACAAGGCGTTTGTTGAGAAGTACAAAGTCAAGTATGGTAATAAACGGGTGACTGATGACCCGATTGAGGCAGGGTATTTTGGCGTATATCTCTGGGCCGAGGCTGTGGAAAAGGCTGGAACCACCGATGTCGACAAGGTGCGGGAGGCGCTTAAAACCGGCATTGAATACAAGGCACCGGAGGGTTTAGTTAAGATTGAGCCGGACCCGCAAAGTGGATGCCTATACGTTTGCTTTTGGTTCCGGTTTGGCCGGAATTGCCGGGTGTACCCTGAGCCTTCTAGGTTCAATCGGGCCGTCTTTAGGCACCTACTATATTGTTGATGCTTTTATGGTTGTCGTATTGGGTGGTGTCGGAAGACTCATTGGGACGGTAGCCGGAGCCTTATCCATCGGTATCTTGAACACCGCTTTGGAGTTTGGGACCACTGCCACGATCGGTAAGGTGTTGGTATTTAGCATAGTCATTGTTTTCCTCCAATGGCGACCGCTCGGATTATTCGCCATCCGGAGCCGGGCACTTGATTAAACCAGGCATGGAGGTGGGTTTTGTGGAAGGTGTGTCCAAATATCTGGCTAAAGAAAAACTGATTTTTCTTCTGGCCGCAGTGCTCTTGTTAGTGGTAGCTCCGCTTACCCTGTCCGGATTTAGGCTCAATCTGCTGGGGAAGTTTTTGGCCTATGCCATTCTTGCTTTGGGCATTGACCTCATTTGGGGTTACACTGGGATATTAAGTCTCGGCCATGGTGTCTTTTTCGGACTTGGGGCTTACTGTATGGCTATGTATTTGAAACTGGAGGCTGCAGCCGGGAAACTTCCCGACTTTATGGTTTGGAGTGGGTTGAATGATTTGCCATGGTTTTGGGAGCCTTTCCGGCATGCCTGGTTTGCCTTGGGCATGGCCATTTTACTCCCTGTTGTCTTGGCAACTATTTTGGGATTTTTGACGTTCCGGAACCGGATTCAGGGAGTCTATTTTTCGATTTTATCCCAGGCCCTTGCTATTGTGACCAATGACATTTACACCAAAGAAGATGCCGAGTTTTTGATAAGAAACGGTGTCCTGCCCGCTGAAAGGATCATTGGGGTGGAAACCGGAGGCTGCCCCCATACCGCGATCCGGGAAGATGCTTCCATGAATCTAGAGGCGATCGATAAACTCCTTCAGAAGTTCCCGGATTTGGATATCATCTTTGTGGAAAGCGGAGGGGACAATCTTGCTGCGACGTTCAGCCCGGAATTGGTGGATTTGTTCATTTTCGTCATTGACGTCTCGGAAGGGGATAAAATTCCCCGCAAAGGCGGTCCGGCGATTACCCGATCCGATCTCTTAATTATCAATAAGATCGATTTGGCTTTGCATGTCGGGGCCAGCCTGGAGATCATGGCCCGGGATTCCCGAAAAATGCGGGGAACAAGGCCATTTGTTTTCACGAATCTGTTTGCAGAGGAAGGATTGCCTGAAGTCATTGACTGGATTAAGAAAAACGCATTCCTGGATGATTTGGCATGCCAGGTTTAGAATTTTCTCCTCTACCCGGGAAAAGAGGAGAGTTAAGGCTGCGTCTAGGCTTAAAGAATGGGCGTACGATCATCAAAGAAGTATATAACCAAGTCCCGTTGAAGGTTGCAAAACCTTTTTACCTGGAGCCGGGGAGCGGGGAAATATTTATTTATCAGATGAATCCGGCGGGCGGGATGGTACAGGGGGACAACTATTATCAGACGGTCGAACTGGAGAAGGGAGCGCAGGCTTTCTTAACCACACAGTCCGCGACGAAAATCTATCGTTCTCCGGATTCTTCCGCCGGGCAATTTAATGTGTTTAAGGTCGGGGAAGAGGCTCTTTTGGAATATTTTCCGGATCCGGTGATACCGTTCGCCGGATCACGGTTTGTGAACGAAACCGAAATACACTTGGCAGCTGGGGCAACGGCTTTTGTAGCGGAAATCGTTACACCAGGCCGGGTCAGGCGTGGAGAAACCTTCAAGTATGAATTTTACCGTTCCAAAACTAAGGCTTTCTGGGAAGGGGAAATAATCCTGTGGGATAACTGGCTTTTGATGCCTGAGCAAAAGGACACCCGTTCCCTGGGTGGGTTTGAAGATTATACTCACCAGGGGAATTTATTCATTTTCTCAGAGAAGGTTGAGCAAAATCTTGTCGATCAGTTACATGAAAAACTTACCGGGCTGCCGCAGGTATTAGCCGGGGCAAGCTTGACCGTAAAAAACGGGATTGCTATTCGGCTTCTTGGTTATCGGGCTGTTGACGTGGAAAATGCGGTCATGATCGGTTGGGATTTAGCCCGGCAGGAGTTAATTGGACGATCAAAGCCACGAATCAGAAAATACTAAGAGTGTAAGATTCGTGGCTTCGATGACCAGCGTCCACACGACTGGGAAGCGCACATGCCCGACAGGGTTGAGGATACGTCCGAATGTTCACGGCTGAGGACATAATCACCCCAAAGGGCTGTGCCCAGCGACGGATTGGCACTTCGTTCATAAGTTGTCAATCTTGTTCATCAGCCGCATGGAACACATCTCGCCGCACATCGTGCAGCTGTCCGCGTGAGTTGGAGTTGATTCACGCCGATAGCGTTCTGCCTTTTCCCGGTCAAGAGCCAGATCAAACATCTTGTCCCAATCTAAGGCTTGGCGGGCCGTACTCATCGCTTGATCCCATTCAGCCGCCCCTTTAATTCCTTTAGAGATATCTGCGGCATGGGCGGCGATTTTAGAGGCGATAATTCCTTCCCGCATATCATCCAAAGTTGGCAAGCGCAGGTGTTCAGCAGGGGTTACATAGCATAAGAAGTCCGCGCCGGCTGCACCGGCGATAGCTCCGCCGATGGCACTGGTAATATGGTCGTAGCCGGGGGCGATATCTGTAACCAGTGGACCTAAGACATAAAATGGTGCTCCGTGACAGAGCTTCTTCTCTAAGAGAACATTGGCCTGGATTTCATGGAGGGGAACATGCCCCGGCCCTTCGATCATGACCTGCACATTTCGTTCCCAGGCCCGTTGGGTTAGTTCACCTAAGACGATCAGTTCCTCAAGCTGCGAGGCATCGGTGGCATCAGCCAAACTGCCGGGGCGGCAAGCATCTCCTAAGCTCAAGGTCACGTCGTATTCAGCACAGATGTCCAAGACCTGATCGAAGTATTCATAAAAAGGGTTTTCTGCCTTGTTGAGTTCCATCCAGGCAAAAAGCAGGGAGCCACCGCGGGAAACGATTTTGGTCACCCGGGAAGTGCGTTTGTAATGCTCAATGGTCTGGCGGTTGAGGCCGGCATGGATGGTTACGAAGTCAACGCCGTCTTGGGCATGTTTTTCAACGACAGCCAGAAATTCCTGCGGGGTAATCGCTTCAAGCTTTTTGTCCAAGTAACCAATGGCATCATACATGGGAACGGTGCCGATCATTGCCGGGGACATTTCCACCAATTTGCGGCGAAACTCAGCCGTTTTCCCGTAATTGCTGAGATCCATGATGGCTTCCGCTTTCATCTCCAGGGCTTTTCGCACCTTGTCCAATTCGGTCTCGATGTTGATGCAATCCCTGGAGATGCCTAGGTTGACATTGATTTTGGTCCTCAAACCCAGGCCGATTCCCTCCGGGTTGAGGCTCTGATGCTTGTGATTGGCCGGAATGACGATTTGGCCCGCGGCAACTCCGCTGCGAATTTCTTCCGGCGTCAAATTTTCTTTAGCGGCCACCCTCTGCATTTCCTGGGTGATTTCTCCGCGCTTGGCCGCACTCATTTGTGTTGTCAAAAGAATCCCTCGCTTTTTCAATAATTTTAAGTACATATTTTCCGTTAAAAAGGGGAGCAGGAGAACCGTCCCCTCGCTTCCCCCTAACTGCCGGAGGCGTTTTTCAAGATAATTCTTTGAAGCTCCTTGGCTTTCTCCGTAATATTGGGGCTGCCGACAATTTCGGTGACCAACGCGACGGTGGCTGCCCCGGTACTCACGACTTCCGGCAGATTGTGTTCCTTGATTCCGCCAATTGCGACAAAGGGAATCTTGACGTTTTCCACCGCGTAACGCAAATACTCAAGCCCCACCGGAGCGCAGACGTCACTTTTAGTTCGGGTGGCAAACAGGGGTCCGACACCGATATAATCGGCGCCTCCGGCGACAGCCGCTTGAGCCTGTTCCGGGGAATGGGTTGATACGCCAATCAGGAGAGACGGCCCGACGAGATCACGGACGACCGGAAGGGGCAAATCATCCTGTCCGATGTGAACCCCGTCGGCGCCCACGGCCAAGGCGATTTCTAGATGGTCATTGACGATGAATAAGGCTCCGTGATCCCGAGTCATCTGCCTTAAAACCAGACACTCCCGATACATTTCTCCCTGTTTTTTGTTCTTCTCCCGGTATTGGAGCGATTTTACCCCGGCCTGGAGAATTTCTTTGGCTACCTCGATATTGCTCCGGCCGAGGGAATGGGGCTCGGAAGTTAAGGCGTAGAGACCGGGGGGGAGCCTTCTTTTTGCCGAGGATGGCTTGGTTTCTTGCACCGGGTTCGTTCCTAAGTAAGGGGCCAAAGCAGATTCCAAGGTATACGTTGCAAAACGCAGGCCCTCTGTTTCTTTAGCCAGTGTGCGCTTACCTAAGACATGAGCCGATTCTTCCAGGACTCGCAATCCCTCTTGAACTCGTTTGAGATTTGCCAAGATCAAATCATCCCTTGTTTGTTTGCCATCGAAGAGCTGCTCCTGACTGATTAATACTCCTGGATCGGATTGGACCTTACGCTCAGCTAACAACTGGGGATAGAGTTCCCGGAAAGATTCCCTGAGGCGGTGTCGGAGGGCCCGCGCTGTTTCACAAAGTTCCTTAGCCTCTAAATCGAAGCGCAGAATATCTTCGATCACACGCATTCCTTCAGCGGTCCGGTTAA
This sequence comes from Desulfosporosinus sp., assembly GCA_020692355.1. Lineage (GTDB taxonomy): Bacteria > Bacillota > Desulfitobacteriia > Desulfitobacteriales > Desulfitobacteriaceae > JAJZPA01. The sequence goes on along the minus strand of JAIMKP010000003.1, from coordinate 104,535 downwards.
GATTGGCATCCATCATGCGATAAGGAAAAGAAGGGCTCATTGGTTCACCTCCTCACCCAAGGCCCAGGTCAACACGATAGCTGCTTCTTTGGCTGCCGCCACGCCCACGCGCGGTGAGAGGGGAGGGTGCTCCGCTCCGGCGGCCGTGCGCTGGTCCCCGACGACGGCCCACCCGGGACGAGGAAAAGTCGTGGTCAGGGCATCGGCCTGACCCCAACCGCCCAAGCCCGAAGCGGAGACCACCGGTTTACCCAGCTTTAAGGCCGCTTCGACGAACATCTTTTTTGCTTCCGGCTTGTCAAAGGCTTCAACCCAGATCACGCATTCCCCGAATATCCTAGGTAGGTTCTCAGCGGTAACCCGTTCGGGACATAACGTTAAATCAAGTTGGGCATGGATGCGCCGGAGGTTTTGCGCCAAGGCTTCGGTTTTCAGGTATCCAATCTGGTCCTCGAAGTAAAACTGACGGTTTAGATTGCCGGCTTCCACCTTATCGAAGTCGGCCAGGACCAAATGCATAAATCCCGAACGGACAAGATGGCAAGCCACGTTCGAACCCAACCCGCCCAGACCGCCGATGCCGATCTTGGTATGGGCTATGCGGGAGAGCCTCTTTTCTCCGAGCATTTTCTGTAAGCTTTCCAGCAGTGAACTCATCCCAAAGCCTCCCTCACCCGTACATTGACCCAATCGACAAAAGCCGGTTGATAGCCCTTGGTACGCAACATCGCGACGATTGCGTCAACCGGTCGTTCGTCGGCGATCTCAAATTGGGCGCTTCCGGAGTCACCGTCGCCCGTATACCCTCCGACAGAGGTGAGGGAACCCGCTGACATCTTGGTAATGCCCAGAGGGAGCAGGGCCTCGCGCAAACGGGGGCTTTCCCGGGTGGACAGCGTGATGCCGACGCGGGGAAGGTAGAGCCGGTAGGCTAAGATAACCTGTACCAAGTTCGCATCCGTGACCGGAGAAGTAAAAGGTTGAAAATGCCCGGCGTGCGGCCTGAGACGGGGGACTGAAAGCGCCAGTTCGATCCCGGGGTAAGATTGAAGCAAGGATTCGGCGTGGAGTGCGGTAAAGAATGCCTCCGTTCTCCATTCCCCCAGCCCCAGTAGGGCACCGATATTGATGCTCGGGATTCCTGCCCGACAGGCCCTCTCCGGTGCTTCCAGACGGTAACGGTGATTGCGCTTTGGCCCGGCAGGGTGAACTGTAGCATAGATCACCTCATCGTAGACTTCCTGGAACATGGTAAAAGCATCAAGTCCTGCTTCATAAAGGCGGCGGTATTCTTCCTCTTCCAAGGGATAAACCTCGATGCCCAGTGAAGCAAAGTGAGGCCGCAAACGCTCCAGGCAGGCCTGAATGTACTCAGGGCCGCTCTGCAGCCGGGACTCTCCGGTGAGGAGCAAAAGATGCTGTAAGCCCGTGGCGGCAATGGCCTGGCCTTCTGCTTCCACCTCATCCAGATCCAATTTGCGGCGGACGATCGTATTTTTGGTGTTAAAACTGCAATAGACACACTGGTTGCTACAGAAGTTAGCCAAATAGAGCGGGGTAAAAAGAGAAATGGTTTTGCCGAAGTTTTGCACCGTTAAACGGTGGGCCTTTTGAGCCATCGTTTCTAAATAAGGTTCAGCTGCGGGCGAAAGCAAAGCCAGGAGATCGGGGGGGTCCAGCCTATCGCGCGCTAGGGCCCTTAAGACATCGGATTCCTGAAATGAGGTCAGTGGGTAACTTTTTAGTTTCTCTTGCCAGGCAGCATAATGATCATAAAACATAGTTGTTCCTCACGATCCAATTCGCAGAAATTAAAGTTAAGCTTCATGAATTTGTAGTAATCTTTGAGTGATTGGATAGGTTCAAGCGTTCTCTCTAAGAAATCCTGTGAGGGGTGAAGAAGCCTCAGCCTGAAGCTGCCTTGCTCCCGGTCCGGCCAGATAAGCTAAACGCCCGGCTTCCACGGCAAGACGGAAAGCTTTGGCCATAGCCACTGGGTTTTCCGCAGTTGCGATTGCCGTGTTTACGAGCACGGCCGCTGCCCCCATTTCCATGGCTTCCGTTGCTTCCGAAGGACGCCCGATACCGGCGTCCACGATGATCGGGAGAGAAATTTCAGCAATTAGGATCCGGATAAGTTCCTTGGTTTTTAAGCCGCGGTTACTCCCGATCGGGGCTCCCAGAGGCATAATTGCTGCGGCACCGGCCTCAGCCAGACGCATGGCGGTGCTTAAATCAGGGCTCATATAAGGTAAGACGGTGAAGCCTTCTTTTACCAATTGTTCGGTGGCTTTGACCGTTTCGAAGTTATCCGGCATTAAGTAACGCTGGTCTTGGACCACTTCGATTTTGACCCAGTTGCCACACCCCGCAGCTCGGGCTACGCGAGCAATGCGTATGGCCTCTTCGGCGTTTCGTGCGCCGGAAGTATTCGGCAAAAGTACGGTATGCTCCGGCAAATAATTTAAGATGTTATCCTGCGGATTTTTCCAATCGACCCGACGCAGGGCCATGGTAACGATTTGCGACCCAGATTCCTTGATCACTTCGGGGACGATGTCATGAGAGGAGAATTTTCCTGTCCCGACCAAGAGACGGCTTCGCAGGGGAGTATCAGCGATAACCAGAGGGTCATGATGAGTTGGCAGATCCTTTGTCATGGATGGGTACCTCCTTTGTCAGGCATTTTTTAGCGGCAGTGTCTGAGAGGTTTTACCCTCCGCCAACGAAGAGAAATAGTTCCAATCGATCCCCATTTTGCAAAACAGTGCTTTCCCAGCGGTCCTGGCTTAAGATTGCTTCATTAAGCTCAATAATCGCAGATTCCGGAACAACTTTCTGCTCATTCAACCACTGCAAGACCGTGGTTTGTAGCGCGACATCAACCAGCTCGCCATTCACCCAGATTTTCAACAGAGTCCCTCCTTTCCATAAATTTGCTAGAGCCAAACGCAGGGAATGTAAACAAAAAGAACAGCTTCCCGAAGGTAAGCTGTTCCGGTGTTCCGATAAACATTGGGCGACTGGAGCTTCGTTAAGTTAATCGGATCCTGGGCTTCCCTACGCTGGTTCTAACCAGATCAGGTTCAAAGGGTTAAGAGTCCACTCTTTCTCAGCCCTAAAAGGGCACCCCCAGCAACTATTTAATTGCGTTATATGAATTATATACCCTTTGTTGCCGTTGGTAAAGTACGATTTGTAGGGAGTGGCAATGAAACCCAAGAAATGGTACAATCAAGTTGTTTACCCATCCCAATGATACTCCATCAGGAGCACGAAACGGAGGCTGAAGAAATGCCGGTAATACCGGAAGTGACCATCTATAGTAAGCCCGGGTGTTGTCTTTGTGATAAAGCGAAAAAGATCCTGAAAAAGGTACAGGAGGAGATACCATTCTCTCTCAAGGAATTAGACATTTCCCAGGACCAGGCTCTTATGGAAAAGTACCAATTTGTCATTCCCGTTGTGGCCATAAATGGACAAGAGGCACTGGTTTCCAAAGTATCAGAATTCAGATTCCGGAAGGCTTTAGAATCAACCTCTATAAATCAGGGACGAAGTCGGGTATAATAGGCCTGACGGTTCAAAAATAGGAAAGGCAACCCGGAAGCGGGGTCGTTGCTGCCGCTGAGGGGGAAGGAATAGTGCATCAAAAATTTAAGCGGATTTTAGCGGATTGCCGGATCGTGCCAGCAGTCAAACATATCGAAGACCTGGCGGAAGTCCTCAATATCCCCTGGGTATCCGTGATTTTCATCCTGGGTGGAGAGATCATCGAATTGGAGCAGGCTTTGAGGCTGGCACACAAGCACCCGGAGAAATACGTATTTGCCCATCTTGATTTACTGGAGGGGATCGGTAAGGACGCTGCCGGAATCCGCTTTCTCAAGCGTATGGGACTTCAGGGCGTGGTGTCTGTCAAGTGGCAATTGCTGCGGTATGCCAAGGAGCAGCAGATGCTGACCGTACAGCGCTTGTTCTTGGTGGATTCGGAGGCAATTCATACCGGGCTGAAAGTCATTAGACAAGTAACGCCGGATGCCCTCGAAATTCTCCCAGCGACGGTGCCGAAATTCGCCATTGAGGAGTTCCGTAAGGTGACTGATCTGAGCATTCTTGGCGGGGGACTTTTACGCAATGAAGCAGATGTACGTTCAGCTCTTTTAAATGGGCTTACAGCGGTGACGGCCAGTCGCAGGGATATTTGGAACTTGCATTTGACTTAAAGCGCGGTTTCGCATAAGATAATGATGAGGTGATATTATGTATGCGGTTGCGTTTGATCTCGATCAAGAGATATTGAAAAAGAGCTATCATAATGAGTCATATAACAATGCCTATTACGATATCGCCAAATTCCTACAAACAAAAGGGTTTGATAGAGTACAGGGAAGCGTTTATTTTGGTAATTCGACAGTTGATGCAGTTAAGACGGTCATGGCGGTAAACCAACTGACCAAACAGTTTTCCTGGTTTGCCTCATCGGTAAAAGATATTCGTATGTTAAGGATTGAGGAGAATAACGACCTGAGGCCAGCTTTGGAAGTATAGAAGTTAGCGTAAACCGTAAAGAAGCTGGATTAAGACGAAGTATTGTATTAAGGCAAAGGTTATTGGGTAAACGAAGTGGGCAAACGAACTTGATAAATTGGCTTAGAGAATAGGAGAAGCCACCGGAGGGAGCGTCTGTGGGACGGTTTCTACGGTGGCTTTTTTGTTTATTTACTGTGATGAAAGGAGTTCGGGGCATGGGACAGGGCTTGGAAAAAGGTAGCGTCCGCTATTCGGTACAAGTCGTGATCATTGGTGGCGGGGCGACGGGCGTTGGTATTTTGCGTGACTTAAGCCTGCGAGGGATCTCGGCGTTGCTCATCGAACAGGGAGATTTGGCGCACGGTACCAGCTCACGTTTTCATGGACTGTTACATAGCGGTGCGCGTTATGCGGTTAAGGATCCGATTTCAGCGGCAGAATGCATTCAGGAAAATGCCATTCTTAAGCGCATTGCTCCGAATTGCCTTGTGTCTACCGGTGGCTGGTTTGTGCAGATGCCTGGGGATGAAACTGACTATGTGGAAGCCTGGCTTCAAGGGTGTCAGGAAGCCAACATTCCTGTGCGGGAAATTCCAGTGCAGGAAGCATTAGAGCAGGAACCGCTTTTGGCCAAAGACGTGTTGCGCGTTTTCGAAGTGCCGGATGCCGCCGTAGACGGGTTTAAGTTGGTATGGGATAATGCTAAATCCGCTCGACGTCATGGAGGTCGGTATCTGACCTACCATCGGGTCAATGAGGTTTTGCGTGATGGAGAACGGGTAGCGGGTGTACAAGGGGAAAATCTTTTGACAGGGGAACCCTTCACAGTAGAGAGTTTGATGGTTGTAAATGCGACGGGGGCTTGGGCCGACAGGGTGGCGGCCACGGCAGGCGCTTCTTTAGATGTGGTATGCGATAAAGGGGTATTGCTCGCTTTTAACCGAAGACTTTTTCAGCGGGTCATTAACCGCTTACGTTCCCCCGGAGATGGAGACATCTTTGTACCCCATGAAACGATCACGATCTTTGGAACCACTTCGGAGCGGGTGGATACGCCCTTGGATCATCAACCCACCGACCGGGAGGTGCAACGGTTGCTTGACGTAGGGGAAACCCTGCTGCCGGGGATTGCCGGGAAACGGCTGATCCGTGCCTTTGCCGGGGTCAGGCCGCTGCACCGGGAAGACCGCGAACTTACGGGTGCGTCTGGAGAGGGAGAGGGGCGGGAAGTGAGTCGAACCTTTGCCTTAATCGATCATGAAGTAGAAGAGGGGATCAAGGGTTTCCTCAGTGTTGTCGGCGGAAAATTCACAACCTACCGTCTGATGGCGGAGAAAGCCTCCGATTGGGTAGCGGGAAAACTGGGCGAAACAGCTCCTTGCCGTACGGCGGAAGAACCTCTATTACCAGCACTTTCGGAGCGCTTGCGCCGGAAGGCTTTGGCGCTTTTGCCTTGTGCAGCGGCAGAAAAAATGCTGGAGCGACTCGGGCAGGAAGCTGTTGCGGTGTTAGAGACGATCCGGGAAGATCCGGGCAAAGGCCAGCTTCTTTGTGAATGTGAGATGGTCACAGTGGCCGAAGTGGAAAAAGCCGTAGCCGATCCGGATGCGCACCATCTGGCGGATGTGCGGCGTAAAACCCGGTTGGGTATGGGAACCTGCCAGGGAGCGTTTTGTACCTATCGAGCGCTTCCACTCATGTGGCGGGAGGGTGAGAAATACGATCCGCTCGGTCGGGAATTGATCCGGTTTTTGAATCAACGCTGGAAGGGCATTCGTCCGATACTTTGGGGTGAACAACTGCGCGAGACGGAATTTACCCGCGCTATCTATGCGGGGCTGCTTGACTTGCAGGATAAGGGAACAACAACGGAGTGAGCGAACTCGTTTTGGAGGAACAGGATCATGTGGGATGGATTGGTGATCGGTGGCGGTATAGCAGGGCTCATGGCCGGAATCCGGGCCCAAGAACGGGGAAAAAGAGTTCTGATCGTGTCCGTTGGGACAGGAAGCTTGGCTTTTGCTTCGGGTGTGTTGGATTTTGGCCGGGTAGAGTTGTTGCGGCAGGAAGAAAAGCATCCCTATGTTCTTTTGGGAGAGACGGCTGAGAAAGCTTTTTCTTATTTTTTACAATGCTGTCCGTCTCATCACGGGGTCTGGGGCCGGACAGGAATGGCATTAACTCCTTTAGGTACACTTCGAGCGGCGGATTTGCTCCCGGAGGGGTTGGATGCTTCTCCTTTGACACATGCCAACAGGATCGTTTTGGTTGTGCCGGAAGGACTTAAGGATTTTTTCCCGGAAGTAGTGAAAGCGAATTTACAAAAGCAGTTTATCTCCAGCACTATTCAGTTGAAAAGACTTCGAATAGAGGAGTTTGTGGATTGGCAGGCTGTTGGCAAACCTATTCCGGATACAGTTTACGCCAAATTTTGGTGTTCAGAACAGGGAAGAGAGACCCTTAAAAACCTGATCGGGGAGATGACTCGGAAAATGGTTTCAGATTCTGAGACGCTGGTTTTTCCGGGTTTACACGTTGCCGCCTGTCCGGAGGTGGAGAAAATACTGGCCCAGGCTCCCTTGCCGGTTGTCGAAATGACTTCCTTTCCGCCCTCAGCGGCTGGGCAAGTCCTCTATGATAGGTTGAGAGGGAGATTCAAGGCGCTCGGGGGAGAGCTGCTCATCGGCAGTGGAGTCGAGCGTGTCGAAGTCGAATCCGGACAGGCACGACGGGCGATTGTGAAAAGCAAAGGCAAAGAGATTTCTTTTACGGCGAAGGCCTTCGTCTTGGCGACGGGCGGTTTTTTTGGTCGGGGAATCGTCGCAAGTTCGACGGAAGTCCGAGAAACGGTTTTCGGGCTGCCACTCTATGTTCCCCCCGAATGGAGCGAAAGCAGTTTTTTGGGAGCGCAGCCCTATGCCTACACAGGTGTCGAAGTTGATCACAGCCTGCGTCCGTGTGACCCTGTGACAGGAAAAGTTCTGTTAGAGAACGTCTTTGTGGTAGGGCGCATGTTGGCTCACTGGGATCCGTGGGTGGGGCATTGTGGAGGCGGGGTTTCACTCACTTCCGGTTTTTTAGCGGGCGGACTCCTCTAGTCGAAGCCCGATCAACAGAGCCACTGGGAATAAGGAGGGACCATCGGATAGGGTTGTAGGCTAGACAGTGATACCGTTTAGGTATCCACTCTGGCCTCTGGCTTCTGATCCACTCGGCCATGAGCTGAATCTCTAGTAATGGCCGCGTGGCGTGACTGTCCACCGGACACTCACGTCTCTGATTTCCGGGGTGGTGATAAAAGATAGGAAAAGGATAGGAAAGGAAGCAACAACAGGATGAACAGGCGAGATGTTCGCAGAGATGGGGACCGCCAAGCAGATAACAAGCTAAACTTAGACCCAGCCAGGGGAGAAGACTGGATGCATTTGGATGCCTGTATCAAGTGCGGTGCCTGTACGGCCCAATGTCCGGTTGCTGCGGTCTATCCACTCTTTCCCGGACCCAAGAGCGTGGGTCCGGACGCCGAACGCTTACGTTTAGAAGGAATAGCCTTGGCTCCGGGTTGTCTCGCCTACTGCACGAACTGCAAGACCTGTGAAGTGACGTGCCCATCCAGCGTCCGCATCACGGACATGATTCTTCAGGTACGTAGGCAGGAGCAGGAAGCCGGAACGGGAAAGGCCATTTGTCGGCTGGGAATGAGGGATAACCTACTGGGTCGGGCCGAGTATCTTGGACGTTTAGGTACGCTCTGGCCCCCTCTGGCGAACACGGTACTAGGGTGGAAAATCACGCGGCGGCTCTTGGAAAAAACGCTGGGGATTAGTGCGCGTGCGCCGCTACCAAGGTATGGACGCAAGTTTCGCACGAGCGATATTGTGCCGCTGGTTGGGGAGACTCAGTCGTATGGACGTGGGGAGACCGAGTCGTATGGATGTGTGAAGACTGATCAGAATAGACGCTCGGCCAAAAAAGTCGTTTACTTTCCGGGCTGTTTTATCTCCTATAACGATGAAGCAACGGGGCAAGCGGTTGTCAAGGTCCTGGAACACAATGGGTTCGAAGTGATCGTGCCTCATTTTCATTGCTGCGGTGTGCCGCTCACGGCCAACGGGCGTTTTCGGGAGGCGACGGCGAATGCCCAGCATAACTTAGGCTTGATGCAGCCATACCTGGAACAGGGGATTCCGGTGATTGCCTCCTGCACAAGCTGTGGCTTAGCTTTAAAAGAAGACTATCCGCGGGTGAGTGCTCCCGGAGCGCAACGGATCGGAGCGCAGACGTATGATCTGTTTGAATTTCTGTGGGTTTTGCATGAACGCGGAGAGCTAAGAAAAGATTTTCGGGAAGTTCAGGTTTCGCTGGCCTATCATGCTCCTTGCCACTTAAAAGCTCAGGGAATTGGAACCCCTTCTGTGCGTATTCTGCGCCTGATCCCTGGGGTGAAAATCCAGGAACTTGATGCGGGTTGCTGTGGACTGTCCGGAAGTTTTGGCTTTAAAGCGGAGAAATATGAACTGGCGCTCCAGATCGGAAGTACGCTTTTCCAGCGCGTGCAGGAGGGTGTGAAGGAGGAGGCTTTTCAAGCAGTGGCGACGGAATGCGGAGGGTGTCAGGTGCAGATCGAGCACGGCTCCGGAGCACCATCCCTGAATCCGGTGTGGGTTTTGTACCAGGCTTACGGGTTGGGGATATCCTCGGCTATAGGCTGAGCTTTTTGATATTCCAGACGGTGAAAAGAAAATTAAACAGTAAAGGAATTTACTGATTTATGGCGAATATATTTTTATGGAAATTGGCCAGACCAGTTTGGACCATATACAATACCAATATCATAATTGGATCAAAACGAGCAAAAAATTCATCAAGCGCATCAAGAGAATCAAGAGAATCAAGAGAATAAGGGGAGCATTTATGGATCTAACTCGTAAAAAACGCACAAGGCTGTATGAGGATGTTGTGGAGCAGATCCGGAAACTGATTGTGGATGGGACTCTAGCCCCCGGCGATCAACTCCTTCCGGAAAGACAACTGGCAGAAAAACTGGGAGTGAGTCGATCGGCCGTCCGGGAAGCTTTAACTTCATTGGTCTCTCTTGGACTCCTAGAAATTACCCCTGGCAGTGGGGCTTATGTGAAAGAGGCTAAAATTAATGACTTAATTGACCCTTTAGCCTCTATCATGCTGAAAGAAATCAATGATGTTTTTGACATATTAGAAGCACGGCAGGTTTTGGAGACTGGCGCAGCCCATCTGGCTGCTCAACGGGCTGAGCGTACGGACTTGTATGAACTGCATGAGTTCTTGCGGGATATGGAAAATGATGTAAATGAGGGCCGTGACACGGATGAATCGGATAGTCAGTTCCATTTCAGTGTTGTACGTGCTTCTCATAATACGGTTTTAATTAATCTAATGACAGTTCTGATGGGGTTAATGAAAGAATATTATGGGCCTAGCCGCAAGCGATTGGTGGAAAATAGACAGTACAGGGAAATGTGGGCACTCCAACATACAGAAATTTATGAAGCCATCAAAAACGGTGATCCCGAAAATGCAACAGATACCGTGGCAAAGCATCTGGATACAACCATTAAGGAATTCAGAAGGTTACAGGGTACAGATGAGTGAATACAAGAAAGGAAATTAATTACAGTCGGATTTTGGGAGGAAAAGATAACATGAATCGTTTAGAAATGAAAACTGCCCATAAACTTGTGGGCACATTTAACTATCAATTGGGTCAACTGGAAAAGGGATATGCTAACCGCACGTTATATATCAATCTATCAACAAATGGTTTTGCAGAGAAACCTGTCACAGAATTAATGAAACAGAAGTTTATTGGCGGCAGGGGCTTTGGTTTAAAACTGTTGTGGGATGGTATTCAGGACCATACCCAATGGAATGATCCCGAAAATGAGCTGATTATTTCTCCGGGTCCGATCGGCGGTATCACGCAATATCCTGGTGCCGGTAAATCCTATGTCGTCGCTTTGTCGCCGTTGACGCAGTCAGCGATGGATAGCAACGCTGGGGGTCACTTCGGCCCCTTCTTAAAGTTCTCCGGTTGGGATGCGCTGGAAATCCAAGGTAAAGCTGAGCGCGACGTCATTGTGTTTATTGATGGCACGAAAGGAACGGTGACCATTGAGGAAGCGCCTTTAGAAGCGGTTAACAGTCATATCTTGGTCGAACAATTAACGGATATGTATGCGGAAAGTGAAGCAGATAAAGTGACCATTTCCGTTGTAGCGGCTGGGGAAGCAGCCGAGCATACCCTGATTGGATTGCTTAATTTCTCTTTTTACGATTCACGCAGAAAAGCAGTTCGTGTAAAACAAGCCGGCAGAGGCGGTATGGGTACGGTTTTCAGAGATAAGCACATTAAGGCTTTAGTGATTAAGAGCCCTAAAGTTAGAGGAGATTTGAATAACCCGGCTGACATGTCTGCCTTAAAAAAAGCGGGTCAGAAGATTCATGAAGAAATACGAACGCTTGATGATTCACAATGCAGAATGAGAAAGGTTGGGACAGCCCATCTAACCCAGATCATGAACGATTATGATCTTTTGCCCGTGCGTAATTATAAGTTTGGTTCTGATCCGGAAGCTACAAATATTACGGATGACGTCTTTCTCTCCAAATATCTCCATCTTAACGGGCATGACGAATGTTGGTATGGATGTTCGCTGGCTTGTGCCAAAGTTGTCAAGTCCTTTCAGTTGAAAACTGGACCTTATAAAGGCAAAGAGGTGCTGGTTGATGGCCCGGAATACGAGACAACGTCCGCTGCCGGTAGTGTTTTGGGTATTTTCGATCCGGAATTCGTCATTGAAACGAATTTTTATTGTGACACTTACGGAGTTGATGCACTTTCCTTTGGGACAGCGACGGCCTTTGTCATGGAATGTTATGAAAATGGAGTTATTAATGATCGAATTACAGGTGGGCTCAAATTGAACTTTGGCAATGCTGAAGCCGCATTGGAATTACTGCACCAGATGGCCAAGGGTGAAGGTTTTGGCAAGATTGCCGGGCTGGGAATCCGTAGGATGAAGAAGTTGTTTGTTGAACAGTATGATGCCAATCTGGATTTTCTGCAAGATATCGGTATGGAAGTCAAAGGCCTGGAGTTCTCAGAATATGTGACCAAAGAATCTCTGGCTCAACAAGGAGGGTACGGGCTGGCCAATAAAGGCGCTCAACATGATGAGGCATGGCTCATCTTTATGGATATGGTTAATCATGAAATCCCCACCTTCGAGGACAAGGCCGAAGCACTGTTTTATTATCCCATGTTTCGTACTTGGTTTAGTTTAAATGGTTTATGTAAACTTCCTTGGAATGATATCGTTCCTGCTGACAATCACCTGACGGCGGAACCTGCTAAGGTTCCTGAACATGTACAAAACTATGTAGAAATTTATAATGGCGTGACCGGATCGAATATCGATGAAAAAGGGCTCATTAGTCAGTCGGAAGTTGTCTACAATTTCCAACGGGTTTTTAACGTGCGCATGGGTTTTGGTACCCGAGAATATGATCAAGTACCTTATCGAGCTGTCGGCCCAGTGACAGTGGAAGAATATGAATCGAGACAGGACAGATATGATGCTCAGATGAAAGACATCCTCAATCTAGACCCAGAGGGAAAAACTACAGCAGAAAAAGTTCAGATCCTGAGAAATTACCGGGAAGAGCAATATCGGAAACTGTGTGATGCTGTCTATCTACGCAGAGGTTGGGACGCTAACGGAATCCCTACGATCAAAACCTTAGAGCGGCTTGGTATTGATTTCCCCGAGGTGGTAGCCGTCGTGAAGAAGAAAATGACCCAAGGATGACAAAGAATCTACCAAGTGGCCGAGGCTTGGAATATGACATGCACACAAGCATCGAGCATCGTTCTCGATCTGGAGGTGGTCAGATGATTAAGGTTAATGGAAAGGACTATCCCTGGGAAGAAGGACTAAGCATTAAGCAACTGTTAGTAAACAAAGGATTTACCTTTCCTTTATTGGTCGTGGTTCTTAACGGGAAGGCCATTGCGGACAACGAATATGTTGGGACGGTTGTCAACGATGGTGACGATGTTAAAATAATTCATCTGATGAGCGGAGGATAATTCATGATCATCTGAAAAATCAATAAAATTTCATTTCAAGGGTTGCTAAGCACTACCCATCAGGATATAATGTTTTAAAACAACCGTTTAAACACAAAGACAATATGATAGTAAGGCTAGAGTTAGAGAGAAGCCGCAAATCAAGCTGTTTGATATTCATGGTGATATTCAGGCAGTTGTGTTTGCGGTTTTTAATTTTCCTATTAGGGAATGCTTTTTAGGAGGTGAAGCTTGTGGCAATCTCTCGCATGACGGGATATGATCGAACGCTCATGGAACTTCGTTTGATGACGACAGAACTTGGAACAGCGGTACAGGTGCTTTTGGGCGAGGCGCTGGAAGCTTTGAAAACAGAGGTGCATGATAATTGGCATTCGCGTGATGAGGCTATCGATTTAGCCAGAGATCAGATCGTGAGTCGTTGTTTCAATATTATGGGTTTACAGCAACTTCGGGATCAGGAGCTGCGCTGGATTTTAGGGTATCAACGCATCGCCCAGGAGTTGGAAAGGATCGCGGACTATGCTTGTGACGTGGCTGAATTGAGCGAACTTAACCTGGATAGGAATTGCCCGGATGAGATTTGGGAAATGGCCGTACAGCTAAGAACCATGTTTGATTATGCCTTAGCTGGCTTGAAAGACGATGATGTGAAGCGTGTCGATCTAGTGGCAGAGGATGAGAAGTTGGATCAGATCTATGCACGGCTGCAGCAGGAATTGGTCAGGAGTAGCCAGAAGCATGAAATGAACCAAGAATTGGGATTCAAGCTCATTTTAGCCAGAACACTGGAACGGATGGGAGATCATGTCGTCAATGTCGGACAGCAACAGCACTATGTTCAGACTGGGCAAAGGTGGAGCAGCAATGGGAGGTCGGGTGGCATGGTTCGAGGAGCTGCAGAACTTGAAGAAGTCAAAGGAGTTGAAGAAAAATAGGAATATTGGGCACGGTTTTGATGTTTTTGGGTGGTCTAGGTTTGTTTATGTATGGGGTGGAGACCACCTCTGACGGGTTGCAAAAGTTTGCAGCTCACCGTCTTAAAAAGATTCTTAATTCGATGACAAAGCGGACTTTGCTGGCCGTTCTGTTTGGCATGATCATGACGGTGGCTTTTCAAAGCAGTGCAGCTACGACGGTTTTAGTAGTGGAGTTTGTGAATGCCGGTCTTATGAACCTGGGCCAAGCATTGGGCATCGTGTTGGGATCGGCGGTCGGAACCTCGATCGCGATCCAGCTCATTGCCTTTCAGATATTGGATGTAGCCTTGGGAGCGATTTTTCTGGGTTTTCTTCTCTATTTATCCGGTAAAGGTCTGTGGAAACACTTAGGGCAAGCGCTGATTGGTTTTGGGATCATCTTTGTCGGGATGGCGAATATGTCTGGAGCCTCAGCTCCCTTGAAGAATATACCGGAGGTCTATACGTTCCTGTCTCATTTGGACGACAGCCCGCTGTTAGCGATTGTTGTCGGTATGGCCTTAACTGCGGTTATCCAGAGCAGTACGGCAGTTTTTGCCATTATGATGTCTTTGGCCAGCCATCATTTGTTGGATTTAGCGGCTATCGTACCGCTGGTTTTAGGCGCGCATACCGGAGGGACGATTACCACTTTACTGTCGAGTTTCACAGCCAAGAAGATGGATGCCAGACGGGCGGCCTGGGCCAATACCGGATATAAGGTGGTGGCCACGGTGTTGGTTTACCCCTTCCTGCCGCAATTAGCACGCGTGGTGCAGTGGACGACGACCGATCTCCAGCGGCAGGTGGCCAATGTCCATTTGCTGTTCGCTCTTTTTATGGTTATCCTCTTCTTTCCGTTCAATTCCCTGATCGCTCAAGGGTTGAAGCGCTGGCTACCAGACCGGATCGAGCCTGAGCCCCGCCTAAAACTGAAGTATATCGATGAATCCTCTCTGGAGATTCCGGCAGTTGCCCTATCTCAAGCTTTACAGGAGATTCGGGCTTTGGGTCGATTCATTTGGGACAAAATGATCTTGGAGGTGCCAGAAAGTATCTTGGCTGCAACGGATGAAAGTCTCCTTCGGATTTTGGAGGTGGAAAGGAATGTGGATTGGTATCATCATCACATATCCCGGTTTCTGATATCCTTGTCGAAGAAGAGGCTGACGGATGAGCAGATGGAAGAAAACATCAATGCCCAGTTTGTCCTTAAAGAACTGGAATACATCGGAGACGAACTTGATGATGCAGCGGTGATCATGCAGAAAGTCCGGGCTCAAAATTTGGCGTTGACCAAGGGAGAACGAGACGTTTTAAAAGAATTGTACGACAGGATTTCTGCCAATTTCTCCTTGGCTTTGGAAGCAATGGAACATGGGGACGCCGAGTCGGCAGCCAAAGTGATTCGAGAACATCCAGAGATCATCCGCTTGCAACGGTCGCTCCAGTTTACTGCTTTGGCTGAAGTGCCCCGCGAGGAAACAACGTCAGAGGATATCCGGCAGGAGGAAAAGCTGCGCTATGCGAAAGTGGATCTGATCAATCATTTGTATAATATCGATGAACATGCGGTTAACATCGCTCAAGTGGTGATGGGGATTGCTTGAGAAATATTTAATGAAAAATTTACTCTCTATTAATTTTGGGTTGATATAAGCATGTTAAGCTAGACTGGACATGCGTTGGCTCAGGATGTCCAGTCAGAACGAACGTCCAGTTAGCATGCTCAGGTAACGCGATGAGAGTGGTAAGAGCAAGTAAGGACAGGAAACGGAGGGGACAGCGGGTGAAAGTCTTAGGCCATCGGGGAGCAGCAGGCACAGCGCCGGAGAATACGCTCCCGGCATTCCGTAAAGGTCTGGAGTACGGGGTAGATGGGTTTGAGTTTGATGTTCAGTTATCGCGCGATGGGGAAGTGGTCATCTGTCACGATGAACGCGTGGAACGTACCAGTGACGGGGTCGGCTGGATTAAGGAACTGACACTCAAAGAACTGAAAGCGTTGAATTTCGGGGTGCGCTTCGGCGTGCAGGCGGAGATTCCGACGCTGACGGAGCTGCTGGCGCTGCTCCACGGGAGAGCCCTGCTGCTTAATGTGGAAGTGAAGAGCAGTGCCTTGATTGAGTATCCGGGTATTGTTGACAAAGTGGTGAATCTTTTGGCGAAGTACCAGTTTTTGTCTCAAAGTATTGTCTCTTCTTTTGATCACAGGGTGGTGGCTGAAGTGATCCGGAAATATCCCCAGGTGCAGGCGGGTTTGCTTTATGCCTCCGGACCGTTGGAGCCCTGGGTTTATGCCCAGCAAGTGGGAGCCAAGCATTTGCACCCGCATTTTGCCTTCGTGAGTTCGGAGCTAGTGAGGGAAAGCCATGTCAGAGGCATTGGCATCAATACTTGGACGGTGGATGAACCGTGGGTGATGGAGAAAATGGCGGCCGTCGGCGTGGACAGCGTGATTACGAATCATCCGGAGCGGTTTAGGGTTTAGGGTGAAAGGAGCTGATATGGTGCACCGTGGCAAGTCGTTGAAACAATTATCCTATGCGCTATTGTATTTGAGTCCGTCTTTACTTATTTTTATCGTCTTTATCTTCTTTCCGATGGCGAAGACTTTTTACCTGAGCCTTTACCTGACGAATCCCCACGGGGATCCGGTAGTGTGGAAGGGAATTCAGAGTTACGTGGTTCTGCTGAGTTCAGAGATGTTCCGCAAGAGTCTCTGGAGCAGTCTTCTGTTTGTATTCTTTACGGTTCCCGGCACGATTCTGGTGGCACTGGCCTTGGCTCTGTTGGCCAACGTCCGCTTGCGTGGGATTGCGATTTTTCGGATGCTTTATTCTTCAACGATTGGTGTGTCCGTGGCCTCAGCGGCAACGATCTGGATGTTCTTGTATGCCCCGGGGAACAACGGCATGTTCAATTATCTTCTTGGCCTGATCGGGTTGCCTAAGGTCGGTTGGCTGGTGACGACTCAGACCGCCTTGCCGGCGCTTTCTTTGATGAGCATCTGGATGGGCTTGGGTTTTAACTTCATTATCTTGCTCGGTGGATTGCAGAGTTTACCGGAAGATATTTTTGAGAGCGCGCGGATCGATGGAGCGGGCTGGTGGAGGCAGTTAAGACATATTACCGTACCGCTTCTTTCACCAACCCTTTTCTTCGTCTTGGTGGTGGATACGATTAATGCCTTTCAGGCTTTCGGCCAGTTTAACATCTTAACTCAGGGTGGGCCGGACAATGCCTCGAACGTGATTGTCTATTCGATCTATCGCGAGGCTTTCTTCAATTCGCGTTTCGGCCCGGCCAGCGCCCAGGCGGTCATATTGTTTCTAATTATCCTGACTTTGACCCTGATTCAGTTTGGCGTGGTGGAGAGGAAGGTGCACTACCAATGAAAACGGGTCTGATGAAAAAGCGGTTTACCCGTTTCGTACAATATCTTCTGTTGACGATTGGCGCTTTAGGCGTTGTTTTCCCAATTTTGTATGCGATCGGTCTGAGTCTCATGAGCGCAGGGGAAGCTTCCAGTTATCCGCCTCATATGATTCCACATCATCTTAAGTTCACGGCGTTCCCAGCGGCCATGGAGACGGCTCCTTTAGGGCGATTTATGCTGAACAGTTTTGTGGTCTCCCTGATTGTGACGGTGGCCCAGCTGATCACGGCCAGTTTAGCAGCTTATGCCTTTGCTTTTCTGGAATTCCCCCTGAAAAAAATATTATTTCTTCTATTTTTATCGACGATGATGATTCCGGGTGAATCTACGATCATTCCCAATTACCTCACCATGCGGTCTCTCGGGTGGATTGATACCTTTAGGGGTTTGACGGTGCCCTTTATGGCGACGGCTTTTGGGACGTTCCTCCTGCGTCAATATTTCTTGACCCTTCCCAAGGAGTTGTTCGATGCGGCCAGGATTGACGGATGCGGACGATTTCGATTTCTGTGGTCGATCGTGTTGCCGATGGCGCGTCCAGCCTTGGGAACCTTGGGCGTTTATGCCTTCATCACGACCTGGAACCAATATCTCTGGCCGTTGTTGATGACTAACTCGACCAGTATGCGGACGGTACAAATCGGCATCGGTATGCTGCAGTTTCAGGATGCCACGACCTGGAATGTGGTCATGGCGGGCGTGGTAATTATTTTGCTTCCTTCGCTGCTAACCATTGTGCTGGGGCAGAAACAGTTGGTCAAAGGGTTGACAACGGGGGCAGTGAAAGGCTGAGGCGTTTTCGATGACCCAGCTGGACAGAAAAGAGACATGGAGAGAGAAGTGGAGACATAAGGACATAAGGAAAGATTGGGTGACAAGGAAAGGACGAGCTAACAGGGGAGGAACAAGATGACAAGGGAAGACAAAGAAACAGATACTGTAGGGGAGGTGGATCAACGGAGATAGGCGGAACTAAGTGGAAATAAACGGGAAGACTTGAGGCGAGTGGCTATCAGGCCAGCGGCATTTTTGATGTAGGAAAGGGGATTGATTATGCTATTTTCAAAGCGAATTTCTAAGCGGATGTTTCCAAAGTTTCTGGTGGCTCTTCTAGTCCTTGGTTTGCTCGTCGCAGGCTGTGGGACGGCGGCAAATGACACTTCCAAACCGAGTGCTGCGGGTCCGGTCACGGTTACCTTTTGGCATTCAATGGGTGGGCAGCCTGCCAAAACATTGACGGCCATGGTGGAGAAATTTAATGGTTCACATTCCGATATTCAGATTAAACTTGTTTACCAAGGAAGCTATGATGATGCTTTTAATAAGTTGAAAGCTTCTCCGGACCAAGGCCCCGATCTTTTCCAAGTATATGATATCGGAACTCGCTACATGATCGATGCCGGCTTGGCGGCTCCGATGCAGGACTTTATCGATCGGGATAAATTTGACATGAGTCCCATCGAGCCTCATGTTATCAATTATTATAAGGTAGGAGATAAACTCTATTCCATGCCGTTCAATTCCTCAATGCCTGTACTCTACTACAATAAAGACCTGTTTAAGGCAGCGGGATTGGATCCGGCCAAAGCGCCAAGCACCTTTGCCGAGGTCGAGGCGGATGCAAAAGCGTTGACTAAGAAAGTGGGCGATAAGACGGTTTATGGCTTCTCACAGGCTATTTATGGCTGGTTTTTTGAACAATACATGGCACGTGATGGGGCTCTCTACGCGAATAATGGCAATGGGCGTGATGCTGCAGCGACAGAAGCGTTGGTGAATTCACCCGCGGGTGTGGAGATCCTGACCTGGTGGAAAAAGTTGATCGATGAGGGCTATGCCACCAACCTGGGACGGAAGACCGCGGATACCCAAAATGCGTTTGGTGCGCAGCAAATCGCGATGACGATCGACTCCAGCGGCATTCTGCCGAACCTGACCACGGCTGCTGCCGGGAAGTTCGAAATTGGGATTGCGCCGCTTCCAAGGGGAAATAATGAAGTGAACAGCGGCCCGATCATCGGCGGAGGCTCGCTTTGGATCCTGAAGAACAAGCCCAAGGCTCAACAGGAAGCCGCCTGGAAAGTGGTCAAGTGGTTCCTGGAACCGGCGCAAGTCGCAACCTGGACGGTCGGAACGGGGTATCTGCCCATCAATAAAGCGGCTGTGGATCAAGAAGCATATAAAGATTTCATCAAAAAATATCCTTCTTATCAAGCAGCCATTGACCAACTGCATAACACGCCGGAAAACCGCATCACACAAGGGGCCCGGATCGGAGTGTTTACGCAGGCTAGAGCGACGATCGAAAATGCCATTGAGCAGGTCGTGCTGAACAAGGCCACGGCGAAGGCAGCCCTCGATGATGCCGCCAAGAAGATTACGGATTCGATCAAAGAATATAATCAGACGATGGGTGTGAAGTGAGAAGAGGTTAAATTGTAAGGAGGGAGAAAGTACATGTCGAAAAGTTTTAAAAAAGTCGCGGTTTTACTGACGCTGGGTGCATTTTTAGGGAGCAGTTTGTTAGCTGGTTGTGGAACGACGCCGACTAATACAGCCAACACGGGAACCGACAATAAGAAAACATCGGAATTGACGGGGCAGGCTCTCAAGGATGCGGTTAAAAAGGAGGGAAAAATTGTTTCTTATGGGATGCCGGATGCCTGGGCTAACTACGGTGAGATCTGGGCCAATTTCACGAAACAATATGAGATTACGCATTCGGATACTGATATGACGAGCGCCGAAGAGATTGCCAAATTTGATGCGGAGAAAAATAGTCCTGTTGCCGACATTGGCGACGTGGGGATTACTTTTGGCAATGTTGCGATTGCACGGGATGTTGTCCAAGCCCATAAAGTACCCACCTGGAACGAAATCCCAGATTGGGCCAAAGATAAGGACGGGCGCTGGACCGGGGAATATGTTGGAACCATCGCTTTTCTGGTGAATACGAAGTTAGTCAAAGATGTTCCACATAGTTGGGCGGATTTGCAGAAACCAGAATACAAGGGTGCAGTTGTCGTTGGCGATGTACTCAAAGCGGCTCAGTCACAAGCGGCTATCTTAGCAGCGGCGTTTGCCAACGGCGGGGACGAAGGTAATTTGACGCCGGGAATTGATTATTTTAAAAAGCTGGCACAAGCAGGCAATCTTAAGCCGAGTGACAATATCTTCAGTATTTTTCAAAAGGGCGAAATTCCGATAGGGATCTTGTGGGATTTTAATGCGTTGGGGTATCGTTCCCGTTTGGACGACAAGGACAATTATCAGGTCGTCATTCCGAGCGATGGCACCGTGGCGAGTGCATACGTCTCAGTGATCAATAAATATGCGCCTCATCCGAATGCGGCCAAAGCATTCCAGGATTACCTCTTAAGTGATGAAGGCCAAATTCTGTTGGCGAAAGGGTTTGCGCGTCCGATTCGGGAAAAGGTTCAAATTCCGGCTGACATTGCCAAAAACATGGTACCTAAGGAGCAATACGCCTCGGCAAAACCCATCAAAGATTTCGCGACGTGGGAAAAGAACATGAAGACGATTCCCGATCTTTGGCGCAACAATGTTGCGATAACACAATAGTTCTGGAAAACGTTTAGCCTTAGTGTAATAGGAAAGTCTGAGAGCGTGGGGTATTTGAGGAACGCGGTGCTCAGACTTTCCTTATCAATTATTTTTGTAACGACTTAGGAGTCAGAATGAGAGAAGTATGAGATATATCTCTGTGCGTTCGAATTTCACGCTAGCTAGACTCTAAGAAAGGCAAAAGACTGGGGGGCCTGAAATGAACAGAACAAAAGTGACTCAATTTGGGCTGGAGTTGCGGCGAGGTGGAGTCCTCTGGATCCCCTTTTTGCCGCTGATGTTGTTTGCTCTGGGCTTTGAAATATTACCGATGGGCTATATTGTTTACAGCAGTATCCACACGTCTGCGGGTTTTAGTCTTCATAGCTATGTTCAGGTCTTACACAGTAAATATTACCTCATTTCTTTGAAGAACAGTTTAATGGTATCCGTGGGCGTCGGTATTATTGGTTTGGGGATCGGAACGGTTGGGGCACTCGCTTTGCGATCGCTCGGTGAAGCTTGGCGGGAAAAATTGCTGACATTGGTCAATATGACTTCAAATTTCTCTGGGGTTCCGTTAGCCTTTGCCTATATTGTGCTTTTAGGGGTTAATGGATTAATGACAGTTTTGGTCAAGGAAAAAATGGGTTTGGATTTGTATGGACTGGGTTTCAATCTGTTCAGTTGGACAGGGATCGTCTTAGTCTATATTTATTTTAGTGTCCCCTTGGCGTTCATGCTCATGTATCCGGCAGTGTACGCGGTCAGGCAGGATATTCAGGAAGCGGCGCAGATTCTTGGGGCCGGTCGGAGTTATTTTTGGCGCAAGATTGGGTTACCCATCTTGTTGCCTTCGATGTTAGGTAGCTTTACGTTACTTTTTGCCAACGCTCTGGGCGCTTATGCCACAGCGTATGCTTTAACCAACTCTAACAACACCCTGGTTTCAATTACCATCGCTAATCTTGTTACCGGAGATATTTTCCCCGATCCTTCCCTGGCCAGTGCTTTAGCGGTTATCATGGCCAGCCTTTTGACCGTATCACTGTTTATCAATGAAAGACTTAGGAAAAACGGGGGAGGAACGGGACGATGAAGAAGGGAATACTAGCAAAAATCGTGATCATTCTCATTTTTGCGTATTTGTTTTTCCCTATAGTAGCGACGTTACTCTTTTCAGTAGCGACGAAGTGGACCACTACGATCTTGCCCGAGGGCTACACATTTTCCTATTACCAGCAGCTTTTTACCAGTCCTGAATTTATTCAATCCTTACTCAGAACGGTTTATGTCAGCGTCATAACCATTGCGCTGTCCGTTGTGCTCATTGTGCCTTCGATCTATTTAACGATTGTTTACTATCCACGGTTAGAAAGGTTTTTTGAGATTTTGTCCGTGTTACCGTTCGCTATGCCAGGAGTCATTTTGGCCATTGGGATGATTCAGATGTATTCCAGTGGGCCCATTCGGATTACCGGTACCGTCTGGATTTTGATCGGTTCCTATTTCGTCTTAATTTTGCCCTACATGTATCAAGCTACGAAAAGCGGCTTTCGGGCAATTAACGTCAAAGCATTGACAGAAGCCGCGTTGATGTTAGGTTGCGGTAAATTAGAGACCTTTATCAAAGTTATCCTGCCTAATATCATCCGGGGCGTTATTTCTGCTGCCTTGATTTCGGTATCGGTTTTGTTTGGTGAATTTGTTTTGGCTAATCTCTTAGTCGGAGATAATTATGAGACCCTTCAAATTTATCTCTATAAATTGCAAAAAGTAGACGGGCATCTGGCGAATGCTTTGGTAGCCTCTTATTTCCTGGTCATATTGCTATTATCGTTGCTGCTCATATGGCTGGCGTACAGAAATAATGCTTCAGCCGTGCGGGACCGCGGAAAAACTTCATAGTAAAAGCTGGTACACCCAGTGTTTTAAATGACCTGGAAAAGTATACGCTGATGTGGGGGTAAGTACGATGAGTTATGTTCAAATCAATAATGTCGAGAAGAGTTATCAGGGGCGACAGGTCTTAAAGAAGATTCATCTGTCTGTGGCCAAGGGAGAATTTGTTACTCTACTCGGTCCCAGCGGCTGTGGCAAGACGACGCTCCTGCGCATCATTGCCGGATTGGAAAGAAGTGATGCGGGCAGTGTCCGTGTCAATGGAAAGGAAATCCTGGCAGGACAACACAAAAAAGGTCAAAATATTGGCATGGTGTTTCAGTCTTACGCTCTGTTTCCAAACATGACAGCTTATGAAAACATTGCCTTTGGATTAAAACTCAAAAAGATTTCTCCTGAAAATATCCGGCAGCAAGTGGGGGAGATCATGGATGTTCTCAGTATTTCGGGAAAGGAAAACAACTACCCGCATCAAATGTCAGGGGGGCAACAACAACGGGTTGCTCTGGCTAGAGCACTAGTCACGAAGCCGGATCTGTTGCTGTTGGATGAACCTTTGAGTGCTGTTGACGCCAAAGTCCGGGAAAGTGCGAGGAGCCTGATTCGCGATATTCAGCGGCGGATGGGGATTACAACCATTTTTGTAACGCATGATCAGTTGGAAGCGATGGTGATGTCGGATCGTATTGTCGTCATGAATTCAGGAGAGATTATGCAACATGGAACCCCTGAACAGATTTATCATAAGCCGGAAAATCGATTTGTGGCGAATTTTATAGGTACTTACAATTTCGTCCCCGGAGATTGGGTGGGGTTGTCTGCTTACGAGGGAGAGGTCTGTATCCGTCCGGAACATATCCAGATGCTGAAAAAAGACCAGCTTGAACAATTCGGAGATTCAGGTTCTGTCCGTTTACAGGGACTATTGGCTCATTATTATATCTTGGGGAATACGGTGCGGGCGGAAGTTGTCGTTGGAGACCGGAAGATCCTGGTGGATCGCCTGAATGGTTTTCAAGGTTCGGAGTTTGAGACCAATGAAGAAGTGGGGCTTGTCATCGACAAGGATGCCTGCACGATGCTTGCTCCTGGCCGAGGTGAAGGAAATTGACGCAAAGAACGATTATGGTGGTGGCCAACCGGCAACGCACGGCAGATATTTTGCTGCAACAGCTGCGGGAGTTTATCGGAGATGACATCGTGTTACAAAGCCGTTCCTTGCAAAATGGTTTGGGTATCATCTCCGACCAGACATTGGTTGTGGCTTCAACCCCGTTTGCGACAGCGAATCTGAATGAATGGCTGCCACGGTCGACAGCAGTTGTCACTGCTGTCCGGACGATGCGCAAGGATAGTTGGGAAAACATCATGAAACTGCGGATGCGAACATCGGCGCTGGTGGTGAACGATGGTCAGGACACGGCTCTGGATTCCGTGGCACTGCTCAAGGATTTGGGTTTGGCTCATCTTAATCTGGTACCTTGTTATCCAGGTCTGGCAGAAGTGCCGAATATTGCCATAGCCTTGACGCATGGGGAACCCCAGTTAGTTCCCCGTGGGGTTAAAAAGGTGATTGATATGGGAGACAGGGTGCTCGATCCCACCACCTTGATTGAGGTGTTGACCCTGATCGGGCGCTTGGATCAAGAACATTATCAGCAAGTCCTTGATTACACCGACCAGGTGATGCTGAGACCGGGAAACCGCCAATTGTTGCAGGGTTTTGTGGCGATGCGTCAGGATTTGGAAAGCGTTTTGGATGCGATTCCTGAAGGGATCCTCGTCGTGGATGCTAAAGAGAATTTTAGGCTGGCGAATCGGGCCTGGGAAAAAATTATGGGTAAAAAAAGCTGGCAATTCGTGGGCAAGACACTACACCAAATCGGTGATGAACTGCGCTTGGAGCGAAATCTATGGCCTGCTCCGGAGTCGGGGGCTGTGACCGTCGACCTATTGAACCGAAAAGTGATGCTCCGAGCGTTTGGCAGGGGAAAGAATCAGGGGATCGTTTACACGTGGCAACGTATTGAGGAACGGAAATCATCGAAAGTGGCAGCGGGAGTTGAGGATTACCCGAAACAGGAATTACGGGTGAACGGGTTCAGAGCGCGCTATACCTTTAAAGATATTGTTGGTGAAAGTAAGGTCCTGCGGGAAACGCTGGAACGGGCGAATCAGTTTGCCGAAACATCGGCCTCGATCGTCATTACCGGGGAAAGCGGAACAGGAAAGGAACTATTTGCTCAAGCTATTCACAATGCTTCCCCTCGCTCCCCATTGCCATTTGTGGCGATTAACTGTGCGGCAATTCCAGATAGTTTACTGGAAAGCGAGCTTTTTGGGTATGAAGGAGGGTCATTTACCGGTGCGCTTCGGAGCGGCAGAGAAGGTTTGTTTGAACAGGCGCATATGGGAACCATCTTTCTCGATGAAATCGCTGAATTACCGCTTAGCTTACAGTCACGGCTTCTGCGTGTGTTGCAGGAAAAGGAAGTGATGCGGATTGGGGCCAACCGCGTCCGCCCCATTGATGTGCGGGTTATTTCGGCGAGCAATCAAGACCTGGAACAGGAGGTCATGCGGGGGAAGTTGCGTCCTGATCTCTATTACCGCTTGGCTGTGCTACCGCTTTATATTCCGCCGTTAAGGGAGAGAAAAGAAGATTTGGTCCTGCTTGTCCAGAAATTCTTAGCTGATTTTCACGATCGACGTCCATGGTCACCGGCACTTCTTGCAAAATTGCAGGCTTATCACTGGCCCGGCAATGTTCGGGAATTGAGAAATTGTGTGGAGTATCTTGTGACCACAGCCAAAGACATTTTCCAAGCCGATGATCTTCCGCCGACACTGAAACGTCTGGGGGACGAGCGAACTGCGCGGTTGCTTGAAGAGAATAAGGAGAGCCTGGAAACGACGCTTGAACCATTTCTGCTGCTGGCCTTGTCTGAGGAACACATGGGCCGCAGAAAACTGACGGAATTGGCCCAAAAAGCGGGATTTCAAGTGGGAGAAGGGCAGATGCGAGTTGCCCTGGAGAAACTTGCCGTTAGGGGTCTTGTCTTAGTGAGACGTGGCCGCGCGGGAGTGGGTATTACGCAGGCGGGGCTCTGTGCTTTACAAGATAAAGCGTTTTATGGAACAAAAATGGATGCTTAAATGGGAAAAATGGTTAAGATTTGTCCCATTTAAGCATATTTTTTGGTTTCTACATTTCCGCTCAGGCCTGTATTTAACCCAGTGGAACCCTAATCCCCTACATAATATGGCTGGCATAAACCTTGCATTATTACAGTAAATATACTCTGAAAATTCGTGAATTAGGAGGTGAATACCCGTTGTAGATTTGTCATTCAAATAGCTGTCAGTGGGGGCTTATCGTGATTGAGGGAGGAGATTATTATGGGGAAAGCCGCAGAGGAAGGCCCTGCCGGTCTTAAACAATTGCAGACATGGGTGGCAGAAGGCGTGATCGACACCTGTATTGTTGCCATCGTTGATATGCAGGGACGCTTAATGGGTAAACGGATGCCTGCCCAGTTCTTCCTGGAACATGCGGCCCATGAGGGCTCGCACTTTTGTAATTATTTGCTCGGCACAGAAATGGATATGAGTACACCCGGAGGTTTTCACTTGATGAACTGGGAACTGGGTTATGGAGACTGGGTGGCTGTTCCGGATTTCTCTACGTTACGGGTGTTGCCGTGGCAGGAGAAAACGGCCTTGATTCTGGCGGACGCTGCGTTTCATGATGGTACCCCTGTTCCGGTCTCGCCCCGTCAGATTTTACAAGCTCAGTTGGCCAAAGCCGGGAAAATGGGCTACAAGGTTATGGCGGCTGCAGAGTTGGAACTGTATTTGATGAAAGATGACTATGAAACCGCCCATCGGAAACATTTTCATGATTTGGAGCCCTATGGCTGGTATATCGAAGACTATCATATTTTGCAGGCCTTTAAGGGAGAGTCTGTGTTTCGGCAAATGAGAAATGATCTGACAACCGCTGGTGTCCCTATCGAAAGTACGAAAGGGGAAGCCGGTGTCGGGCAGCATGAGATCAACATCCTCTACTCGGATGCTCTGGAAGCAGCTGATCGGGCTGTAATCTTGAAACACGGCAGCAAAGAGATAGCCATGAAGCAAGGGTATTCGGTTACATTCATGGCAAAACCGGATCATCGCTGGACCGGTTCCAGCGGGCATCTGCATTTGAGTTTATGGGATGAAGCCGGAAATAAGAATCTTTTCTGGGGCGGGGGTGATCCGCACAATATGAGTGATACCATGCGCTGGTTTCTGGGCGGGCTCATGTCACAGGCGGCTGATTTGTCCGTGTTTTTTGCCCCGAATGTAAATTCGTATAAACGGTATGCGGTGGCGAGTTGGGCTCCGGTCAACGTGGCCTGGGGAATGGACAATCGCACCTGTGGATTTCGCATCGTGGGGGGAGGTTCTTCCCTCAGGATTGAAGACCGACTTCCGGGGGCCGACATTAATGCTTATCTGGCCTTTGCTGCCGCAATCGGGGCGGGTTTGTACGGGATCGAGAAAAGAATTGAACCCGGTCAGGAATTTCAGGGGAATGCGTATACGGCAAGCGGAGTTCCCAAGGTTCCCCGCTCGTTAAAGGAGGCGATGAAGCGGCTGGAAAACAGTGAAGTGGCCCGGAAGATCTTCGGCGATGACGTGGTGCAACATTATATCAATGCGGCGCGAGTGGAACAAGAACTTTACGAGAGTGTGGTCACGTGCTGGGAGCGAGAGCGTTATTACGAACGGGGTTAGGATGGGGTGAGACATGGGGGACGGTTCTCGGTGTCGCAAAAACGGGAGTCAGGAGACAGCAACGATTTAGTACACGTAAAGGGGAGATGTTCGGATGCGGTTAAAAGACAAGGTTTGTTTTATTACAGGGGCAGGGAGCGGCATGGGTCGAACAGCCGCGATTCTGTTTGCCCAGCAAGGAGCGAAGGTGGCAGCCGTTGATCTGAACCCAGAGGGTTTAGAGGAAACCGTTCGGCTCGGCGCGGAGCAAGGGGGAAACATCTTAGCACTTACTTGCAATATGACTCGAGCAGCCGAAGTGGCCAAAGCCGTGGCGGCAACGGTGGAACATTTTGGCAAGCTTAATGTGCTCTATAACAATGCAGGGATTATGTTGGCAGAGGATCGCTCCGTTGTGGATACCGAGGAGGCCGTGTGGGATAAGACCTTGGCTGTCAACGTCAAAGGAATTTATCTGGCCTGTAAGTATGCCATCCCTGAGATGCGTCGCTCGGGAGGGGGTTCCATTATTAATATTGCTTCATTTGTCGCTTTAATTGGGTGTTCAGTGCCTCAGGATGCTTATACGGCTTCTAAAGGTGCAGTGATTGCTCTGACTAAATCACTGGCTGTACAGTTCGGCCCGGAAGGGATACGTTCCAATGCCATCTGCCCCGGACCAATTGAAACACCGCTGATGACGGAATGGCTTTTAACGGACCCGGAGGCCAAGGCGGTGCGGCTGGCCCGCAATCCGTCAGGGCGTTTTGGCCGCACGGAGGATATTGTTAATCTCGGTGTCTATCTCGCCTCGGATGAGTCGACCTGGACTAACGGCGCGGTGATGGTGGTGGATGGCGGCATCACGTCGAATTACTTCTAGGAGGTTTAATGAACATGGTTACAGCCACCATCTGGTTTGTGGATTTGACGTCGGGACGAATATGGAGCGAGGTTCTGGATGAGGCCACCTACCGGCGCTATCCGGGTGGAAGTGCCTTAGCGGTGTATTTGTTGTTGCAACATATGGTTTCAGGAGCCCAACCGCTGAGTCCGGACAACGTACTGGTTTTTGCGGTCAGCCCTTTGACGGGGTTGCCGATTTCCGGCCAAAGCCGGGTGATTATCAGTGCCCGTTCTCCATTGACGGGAGGGATTGGAGACAGCCAGGGCGGGGGATTCTTTCCCGCTCAGATGCGAGCAGCCGGAGCCGATGCCTTGGTTTTTTTGGGTAAGGCAGCGGAGCCGGTGTATTTTAGTTTAGAGAATGGTCAGGCAAAACTGCATCGGGCGGAGCATCTGTGGGGTAAAAACACGGGTGAAGTTGAGGAAATGATTCGTGAAGAACTGGGTGACAGCAAGATTCAGGTGGCTCAGATCGGACCGGCCGGAGAACGGATGGTTCGCTATGCCGCGGTGATCAATAACTCCAATCGGGCTAACGGTCGTACGGGCATGGGTGCGGTGATGGGCAGCAAGAACCTCAAGGCCGTTGCAGTACGGGGAACTCAATATCCAAAGCCTCAGTTGGAAAAGGAATTCAAAGACCTGGTGAAGCGGGGCCGTACTTTGCTGGATGAAAACCAGGGTATGCAGTATTTTGGCAAATACGGTACAGCGGGGCTCGTGGAGGTGCAAAATGCCAGAGGAGGTTTGCCGACAAGGAACTGGTCCTCAGGGTATTTTGATTCCGCGTTGAATCTCAGTGGGGAGAAACTTTATGATACTTATCTTAAAGAACGGGATAGTTGCTATGCTTGCATGATTCGTTGCAAGCGGGTGGTGGATATTCCCGACCGTGTCGATTCCAGGTACGGGGGGCCGGAATATGAGACCATAGCTGCCTTTGGATCCTACTGCGGGATTGATGATCTGGAGGCGGTTTCAGAAGCTTCGGCACGCTGCAATGCCTACGGCTTGGATACCATTTCGACGGGAGCCACGATTGCCTGGGCGATGGATTGTGTAGAAAAAGGATTGTTAAAGGATGACGGGCTGGGACTGAAATTTGGGAACGCGGCGGCGATGCTGCAAACGATTGAACGGATTGCCAGAAGGGAAGGGATAGGGGATTTGCTGGCCGAGGGCAGCCGCTTGGCGGCACAGCGCTTAGGAGCCGAAGCCATGGAGCTGACTTCGGAGGTCAAAGGGAATGAACTGCCCGCGCACATGCCTCAGCTAAAACGTTCTCTGGCTTTGATCTACGCGGTGAATCCGTTTGGTGCCGATCATGAGTCTTCAGAGCATGACGGAGCGTTGTCGGCGGGCCCGGGAACTTTGGAGCGTCAGCATCTGTTAGAATTAGGCATCCAGGACACCTTGTCGGCCCAGGATCTTTCTCCGGCCAAGGTGAAGTTTGCCTATTATACTCAAATGTTCTATTCCCTGCTGGATACCCTGGGACTTTGCCAGTTTGTGTGGGGTCCCTCCTGGCAACTCTACGGACCGGCCGACACTCAGGAGTTGGTACGAGCAGCGACTGGTTGGGAAACATCCCTCTGGGAGCTTATGAGAGTGGGGGAACGTCGGTTAAACCTGTTACGGGCTTTCAACGCACGGGAAGGGATAGGAAGAGAGGCAGATACTCTGCCGAAGAAGTTGTTTAAACCCTTGCTGGGAGGAGGGCCGACAGAGGGCCTTAAAATTGAACGGGAGGAATTTCAGCGTGCCCTGGAAGTGTATTATCAGATGGCAGGGTGGGACGTTTCGACGGGGTACCCAACCAAGGCCAAGTTGCAAGAGCTGGATTTAGGCTGGGTGGGTGAATTTACCGATCATTAGATAGAGGCCATGTCCATGGCCATGAAGCGTGACAGAAAAGGGGATGATGGTAGAAAAGTTGAAAAGTAAGTTTGGGTCAAAGGATCGTCGGGGTTCAGGTTGATCAACAAGATACAAATGGAGGAAAAGGACAGTATGTTGAAGAGGGGTTGGCATTTTTTGAGGGGGTGCGAATCATGTCCAAAAAAACAGCGCGGGAGGAACAACTGCAGCAAGATATGAAACGACTGCATGAGCTGGGATACAAGCAAGAGTTGGCGCGTTCCATGAGTGGATTTACCAATTTCGCTATTTCTTTTACGATCATCTCCGTTTTGGCTGGGACCTTAACGCTTTTTGGGGTGGGTTTATCATCTTCCGGACCTTCTGCCGCTGCCTACGGCTGGCCGATTGTCAGCTTCTTTGCGATCATGGTCGCTGCAGCCATGGCGGAAATCGCCTCTGCCTATCCGACTGCGGGAGGACTTTATTATTGGGCCTCAAAGCTTGGAGGGGCAGGTTGGGGCTGGTTTACGGCCTGGTTCAACCTCATTGGCCAGGTGGCGGTGACGGCGGGTATCGATTATGGCCTGGCCATGTTTGTCGATGCCCTGCTCAATCAATTTATTCCTTCCATTCCTGCAGAAGGAAGTGCCGGGTCGATTGCAACCCTGATTATTTATGCCGTTATCCTCGTCACCCAGGCCTTTATCAACTCACGGGGAATTAATCTGGTGTCGTTGCTCAATAACATCAGCGCCTGGTGGCATATTGTGGGTGTTGTGATCATTGTTGGCGCGTTGCTCTTCTTTGCTCCCCATCATGAGAATCCTTGGAACTTTATGTATGCCACGAAGTTTACGGCCAGCGGCTTTCCTTATTGGTATGGCTTCCTCTTAGGGCTTCTGCTCGCGGCGTACACATTTACTGGGTATGATGCTTCGGCACACATCTCTGAGGAAACCGCGGGGGCAGAGTTGACTGCTCCTAAGGGTATTCTGATGTCAGTTGTGGTTTCTGCGATTGCCGGTTACCTACTTATTATTGGACTGTTAGTGGCTATGCCCGACATGAAAGACACCATGGGTTCTTCAAATGCGGTTCTTTACATTCTGACGACACGGCTGGGCGAGACCGTGGGTACACTGATGTTTCTCATTGCTATCGTGGCACAGTTTTTCTGTGGAACCGCCTCCATAACGTCCAACTCCCGGATGATTTTCGCGTTTGCCCGCGATGGAGGGATGCCTGGAGCGAAAACGTGGTATCGGCTCAGCGATCGTCACGTCCCTCTGAATGCCTTGCTTTTGTCGATCGTTTCCGCGTTCATCTTGGCCTTGCCGGCACTGTTCAGTACGGTGGTCTATACTGCAGTGACGTCTATAGCGGTGATCGGGCTCTACATTGCATATGTTACGCCTGTTTTTCTGAAATTGATTCATGCTGAACGGTTTAAGGTGGGTCCTTGGAATCTGGGTGTTTGGAGCAAACCGATCGGTTGGTTGGCTGTAGTATGGACGCTATTCGGCAGCATTTTATTCATTTTGCCGGTTTCTTATCCTATCACCGCCCAAAACTTTAACTTTACAGGGGTCGTGTTGCTGTTTGTCTGGATCTTGTTGATTCCCTGGTATTGGTTCAGTGTGCGGCATTGGTTTAAGGGACCGCATTCTGCTTTTGATGATGCCAAAGATATTGATTATGTTGCGCCAAGTGCTCAGTCACATCAGCACAGTATCTAGAGTTTCTTGACAACCGCGCGGCTTACCTCAAGACCGTGGATTATTGCAAGACGAGAGAGGTAGAAATCGTGAAACCATTGATTGGCATAACATGTACGAAGGTTTTTCTGAATCCGCCTTATCAAGGTGCCTTCGTACGGGATGAATATTACACCGGTATCGCCAAAGTCGGCGGGTTGCCCCTGATCATCCCCCTCGTGGAGGAAGAGGAGATTTGGCAAAGGATTATTGATCGGGTTGACGGGCTCATGTTCACGGGCGGTGCTGACATTCATCCGCATTTCTATGGGGAGGGGTTGCATCCTCAGACGGGGGAACTCTACCCTTTCCGGGATCGGATGGAACTCATGGCCGCACGGTATGCCATGGAGTTAGATAAGCCGATACTTGGAATCTGCCGGGGTTGCCAGCTGTTGAACGTAGCCAAAGGCGGCAGTCTGTACCAGGATATTAACGCTCAGCGTGAAGGTAGTTATCTCCATGCCCAGAATGCGCCTCGGAATGAAGGCACCCATTATGTCAATATTGTCAAAGATAGCAGGCTTTATGATGTCTTTGACACGGACCGTATCTTTACGAACAGCTTTCATCACCAGGCGGTGAAAACTTTAGCCACGGGGTTGCGCCAAACGGCGCAGGCCGATGACGGGATCATCGAAGGGTTTGAAAGTACGGAGCACACGTTTCTCATGGGTGTTCAGTTTCACCCGGAGGGCATGTGGCATACGCATCCGGAAATGCTTAAGTTGGCACGCTACTTTGTGGACTACTTAGGCTCAACGGGAAGAAAGGCGTGAGTTGAGTTGATTTAGATTCATTCCAAAATCGAAAGCGAGCTGAACATGAAGTTCAGCTCGCTTTCGTCAGGTGGAACCTTACAGCAGCCATTCATAATTGCATCTGCCGTAAAGAATAAAAAATATTGATAGATGTTTCAATGCGAAGATGGTTATGCTTGATACATATTGAACGGTGGTTGAGAGTTTAATCGTACTAGTTCTCGTTGACGTTTTCGCACTATTTTCGTATAATGCGATTAATCATAGAGCATTCACTACTTTAAGGAGATGGTTTCCATGCTCATATCGGCAACCGAATTTAAAACCAACATTGGCAAATATCTTAGACTTGCTGCAAAGGAAGATATTATCATTACTAAAAACGGGAAACGTATAGCAAAGTTATCTGACGCTTCTGAGGACAAGATTGACATTGTTAAGTCACTCATTGGTATACTGCCGACCACATTATCCGAAAACGAAGCAAGAGAGGAGCGGCTATCAAAACATGAACGTAGTGATTGATACCAATGTTATCTTGGATGTACTCAGTCAAAGAGAACCGTTTGTTAAACATTCGACATCAGTTTTGATGCTTGCCGCAAAAGGGAAGTTCTCCGCTTCGATGACGGCAAATACCGTAACGGATATCTACTATATAACGAAAAAATACCTTCAAAGTCATGAGGCTGTAAAAGATGCCTTGCTCGGTTTAATGGATGTTTTAGATATTGTTGACGTTACTAAAACAGATTGTATAAAAGCCTTTAATTTACCAGTAAACGATTACGAAGACGCACTCCTTGCACATTGTGCAAAACGTATTAAAGCGGATTATATCATCACGCGCAACTTAAAGGATTTTACCAATTCACCGGTTAATGCGATTGCTCCGGAAGAGTTTCTGTCACGCTTCTTCCCTGAGTAAACATTATTTTGGGTGTTGAATCACTTCATCAGTCTAAACGTCTACAACCATTCATTGAACGAACGGCAAGAAACCTACATGGAAACCGGCAAGGGCCTTACCTATAATCAACAGCAGAATGCTTTGCCCACATTCGTCAAACAGAATCCCGAATACAAGCAAGTTCACAGCCAGATTCTCCAGGATGTATTACGCCGCCTCGACAGCGCTTATCAGCATTTTTTTGCCAAGGAAGCCGGTTATCCTCGCTTCAAAAACCGGGATCATTACACATCATTCACTTATCCTCAAGTGGATAAGGTAAAGAAAACATTCAGTAGGCTAGGCTATGTCTATTTATCTAAAATGGGTTTTGTCAAGATGGAAATCCACCGGGAATTCCCGGCTCAAGAGGTATCCAGAGTCAATGTAAAGTATCATGGAGGCAAGTGGTATGCAAATCTTACGGTAGAAGTTCCGGATGTTGCTTCCATTGAGGTTCCGGACAAAGCAGTGGGTATCGACGTAGGATTGGCTCACTTTGCAGTGTTCTCCGATGAAACCTATATTGACAACCCAAAGTATTTCCGCAAGATGGAGAAAAGACTAAGCAAAACCCAGCACAGGCTTTCCCGCAAAAAGAAAGGTTCACACAACCGAGGGAAAGCAAAAGCTAAAGTGACTAAAGTTCATGCCAAAATAGCGAATCAGCGGCGCGATTTTCTTCATCAGTCCAGCGCAAGAATTGTAAAGAACTATGACATTATCGTCATGGAGGACCTAGAGATACGCAACATGGCCCGGAACCACCGGTTAGCCAAGAGTATCCATGACGCGGGTTGGGGCCAGTTCAGAAATTATGTCCGGTATAAGTGTGAACGTACAGGGAAACTGTTCATCCGGGTTGACCCCAAGGGCACATCGCAAACTTGCTTATGTGGCGAGCATGTACCCAAAGATCTAAGTATCCGCGTGCATGAGTGTCCAGCTTGCGGATTAGTTATGGATCGAGACTTAGTCAGTGCTAAACTCATTTTGGAGCGTGGTCTGAAAACCATTGCCTAAATAGTTTGTAGGGCGGGAACCGCCTGAACTTACGCCTGTGGAAATTGTGTAAGACCTGAAGCCAAAGCCGAGGGCAACGGTTGATGAAACAGGAAACCAACGACCAAACTTTCGCCAAGAAGCCCCCGCTTACGCTTCTTAGCGAAGCGTAAGCGGGGGTAGTTCACGTCTTATAACGCTCTTGACCGGCAAAAACAGGATCACAGCCTTGCTCAACGAAACGCCCCTGGGGATCGGGCAAAATGATGCGGATAACCTCGCGGTTCGTTTCCTCTGCGAGGATGAGTTTTAGTGGATAATCTTTGACAATTCCGCTGACGAAACGATTGGGTTCAAATGTTTCACCTGCGTTGATGTGCTGCACGAACGTCCAAAAGATTCCATGCGCCAGTTTCTGCTCAAGCGACAAGACAATCTGCAAATCCAGATGCTTCTTGGTGATGAATAGTCCATGGGTATGGTAGTTCACATAGCCGTTGACAGGGGGCCAAAGATAATGCGCATAGAACCCATATTGGGCGAGGAGTAGGTTGTTTTCAGCGACAATTTGCTGGTCGCTCTTTTTTTGTTTCATGGGAATCGCCTCGCTTACGCTCAGATTATCTTACAGATATTGGCACTGTCATCCACCGTCATTTGCGTAAGAATTTAACGTTTCCTAACATGCGCACAATAGTGCTATAACACTTTCAGACTATATGCGTGGATATCATTCTTAACAATTAATTGACAAAAGTAACACAGATATTTAACGTAGGGATAACTTTAAACTTTACAATACTGTGTTATATTTAAATGAATCCTCCTAGCTTCATATAGATATGGGGAGCGCCTAACGCTCCTCGCACATCCGTCCGCCGCAGGGCGGCTTTTTTTACCATTCAGAAAGTATAGGTTTCGGGTGGCATAAGTGCAACCTCGGCTTCCGCCTTCGCCCAAAGGTTCGGCCCAAGCCGGGTTTTCTTTATAGCGATTCAGCTATTCAGACCCCCATGCCGCTACCGGCGCCAGACGATGATGAAAATCGGAGACGTTGCTTGCGGGTCTTTTGGTGCATTTTCAGAGTAGAACTGGGATTCATGGAAGCAAAAGAACCGTCCCCTTGCTCCCCCCCTGGCTTGATGTGTTGCGTGCTCCCTAACGCAATAGCTGAACCTTAACGAGATATTTGCTAAAATACAGTTAAACAAACAAGTTCGCGTGCTCGAGTAAAGGGGGGGGCACGCTTTTTTGTTATGTTGTCTCGGGGTGCAGTGCCTAGCTTCGTTGTAAGCATTTTCTTACACCCTCTTTATGGAACTGGCAGGAATTACAAAGCAAATTGTAGAATTCTATCTGGGAAATCTTTATGGTCACTTTCAATGGTTACAACGACCGCTTAAGGTGGTATAATAAGGAAAATATTGAGACTATGAAGCGCCTACATTACATAAAGGGGGAATAATCGATGCCAAGCTTATTTGAACCGTTTCAGATGAAGGATCTATTACTGAGAAATCGAGTGGTGATGCCGCCGATGTGCCAATACTCGGTTGAGGCGAAAGATGGCAAAGCGACGGATTGGCACTTTGTTCATTATGTTTCACGTGCTATGGGTGGGACTGGGCTTATTATCATAGAAATGACCGGTGTGGAACCGGATGGACGGATTACGGATCGTGATCTGGGATTATGGTCGGATGAGCAGATTGAACCCTTGCGTCGAGTAGTGGATGCCTGTCATGCTTACGGGGCCAAAGTAGCCATTCAGATCGGACATGCCGGACGCAAAGCGGAAAATGCACCCGTGCCGGTAGCCCCGTCTCCCATCGCCTATTCGGAACGCTATCAGCAACCACGGGAACTTTCCACGGATGAAGTGAAAAGCATGGTTGACAAATTTGGAGCCGCAGTGAAGCGGGCTCTGCAAGCAGGAATGGATGCGATAGAAATCCACGGAGCCCATGGCTATCTGATTCATCAGTTTCAGTCTGCTTATACCAATCAGCGCACCGATGTTTACGGCAAGGAAAAAGCACGCTTCGGTGTAGAAATCATTCAGCAGGTACGTCAGGTGATGCCCGCAACGATGCCCTTGATCATGCGTATTTCGGCCATTGAATATGTGGATACGGGGTACGGCTTAGATTATTCGACAGAATTGTGTCGAACCTATCTCGAAGCAGGCGTGGATTTGCTTCATATTTCTGCCGGAGGGGAAGGACCCATTGGTTCGGCAGGCAAGCCGGATGCAGGTCCGGGTTACCAGGTAGAATTTGCGCGGCATATTCGGGAGGCACTCCAGGCACCGGTGATCGCGGTCGGTCGGCTGGAGAATTTCCGACTCGCTGACCAAGTGATCCGTGAAGGACAAGCGGATCTGGTAGCGGTAGGGAGAGGGATGTTGCGGTCGCCGTATTGGGCCAGTGAAGCGAGTCTTGCTTTGGGTGGTGGGCCCCTGACCCCTAAACCTTATGAGCGGGCCTATAAGATTCTTTAATAATAGACCAGAACCTCATGAGCCTTACCATCATCTTGGAGTGGTAGGGCTATTTTTTGTTTAGAATCTCCGGGCCCTGTTTTCGTAGCTTGGTAGGACAACTCCTGGTTGTCCAGGCGCAGGCGCAGCCCCTGATCATCCTTGGCGCGTTTGCATTGAATTCGGTAGAGGGTTTTGCCAAAGGTGTAGTTTATTTTAAATCCAGGCCACTGGGTCGGAGGACAAGGGCTGAACCAGAGGATATTACCTTGGCGGTGTAGGCCGAGCAGTCCTTCCAGAATAACCTGGTACATCCAGCCAGCCGCTCCGGTGTACCATGTCCAGCCGCCGCGGCCCGGGTGCAGCGTGGAGGCTGAGATGTCTGCGGCGACAACATAAGGCTCGACTTGGTACTGTTTTACTTCCTGCTGGGTCTGAGTGTGCCGAATCGGGTTCAGCAAATGCAAGAGATCATAGGCCTGATTTCCTTGCCCAAGTTGGCACCAGGCCAGAACGCCCCAGAGGATCCCGTGGGTATACTGTCCCCCGTTTTCTCGGATGCCGGGCGGATACCCCTGGATATAACCGGGGCTGGGGTTTGAATGGACAAATGGGGGTGTGAGCAGACGGACGAGTCCATGTTCGCGATCGTAAAGTTGCGCAGCAAAGGAGTTCATGGCCTGGAGGGCTCGCTCAGGTGGAGCCGCCTCAGAAAGTACTGCCCAGGATTGAGCGATGGCATCAATCCGGCATTCCTGACTGAATTGCGAGCCCAGGATTAGGCCCTGGTCGGTAAAAGCGCGGCGATACCAGGCACCGTCCCAAGCTTCCCGGTCAAGTGCTGTAGCCAACTGTTTGGCAACGGCTCGGTAGTGAGTCGCTGTTGCTGTTTCTCCGTATTGGGTGCTCAACGCGGCAAAGTCAAGCAACACGCGGTGCAGGAAGAAGCCTAACCAGACGCTTTCCCCGCGGCCTTCCCGACCGACACGGTTCATGCCGTCATTCCAATCGCCGCTTCCCATGAGGGGGAGGGAATGGCTGCCGAAGACCAGGGAGTGTTCAATCGCGCGCCGGCAATGCTCCCAGAGGGAGCCCTGCTCGCCAGATTGTCGTGTCTCCCCATAGCGTTCATCTTCGCCAGGCTGCAGAATTTCGTCCTGCAGGAACGGAACCTGAATAGACAAAATCGTCGCATCACCGGTGTGCTCTACATAGCGGGAGACTGCATAAGGCAGCCACAGAAGGTCGTCGGAGTAGCGAGTGCGAATTCCGCGTTGGGTCTCTTCATGCCACCAGTGTTGAACATCTCCTTCTTGGAATTGGTGAGCGGCATGGTGGAGGATTTGCGCCCGAGTGAGGTCGGGAGCGGTCGAGAGCAAGGCTAAAGCATCCTGGAGCTGATCCCGGAAGCCCAAAGCCCCGCCGGCTTGATAAAATGCCGTTCTGGCCCAGATGCGGCAGCTTAAGACTTGATACAGAAGCCAATGATTAAAAAGAAGATTTAAGGCAGCATCCGGAGTTTCGATCTGGATTTTTCCCTGGAGTGTGTGCCAGAAAGCCACACCTGTCTCCAGATCTTGAGCGAGCAGCGTGGGGTTTCGCCACGTTCTCAAAAGTTGCAGCGTGCCTGAGGACGATTGTTCGGCGCCGAGAAGAAGGTAATATTCCAGACGCTCCCCGGGCTGAAGGGTAAAATGGGTTTGAAGTGCACCACAAGAAGGATCTGAGGCGGTTTCACGGCAGGAGAGGTTTTGACGGCTTAAAGCTGCAGGTCGGTGCAGAGAACCGCTGCGCCCCAGGAATTCGAGGCGATCAACGGTCCAAGTCAGGAAATCAGGGTCGAGCTGCCCCGTGCTCGGTACAAGGGTTAGGAAAGCAGCACTGTCTGGACAGCAGGAGGGAAAAGCATTGCGAACAAAGAGCGCCTGCTCGTCTTTGAGCCAAAGGGATTCAATGAAGGGTGCCGTGTGTTCTCTCTGGACGCCCAGAGTCCATTCGACATAGGCGGTCAGAGACAGAGAGCGTGGGTGCGGGGAGCGATTGGTGATGCGGATGCGGGTGATTTTAACCGGAGCGGAGGGATGTACGGTTATGAATAGCTCATGGGCGATCTGGGCGTGCTTACCGTGATACTGACTGGAACCAGCCTGATGAAGCACATGCCATTCCTCAGAACCAGCAGAGGCTTGGGGTGTGAGTGGCCAATAACCGCCAGTTTCTTCATCCCGAAGATACAGGATCTCGCTGGCTGGATCGAGTACAGGATCGTTGCTCCAGGCGGTCAGTTTGTTTTCGCGACTGTTCATAAACCAGGTATAGCCTCCACCCGCTTCGGTGAGTAAGGTGCCAAACCGAGGATTCGCCAAGACATTACTCCAAGGAGCGGGTGGGCGCTCAGAACCTTTGAAGAAAATTTGGTAGGCACCATCGGCGCAAAAGCCTCCTAGGCCATTGACCAGTTGCAGCGGCGGCAGGGGTTCGAATTCGGCGGGAGATATAGGGCTGGATGCTGCTCCGGGCAAGGGTGAGGCAGGCCGCAAGACCTCAGGAAGATGGGGCAAAGGATTAGGGTCGCGCAGTTGATTGATGAGGCTTTCCCCATCCCCCTGCAAAACCAGTCGGGCTGCTGTGCATAATACCTGGCTCTCTTCGTTTTGCAGGAAGGCCGAGGATTTAAGCCAGACGCCACCTGAGCGGTTGAGAAATCCTTCCTGACCGGCTGAGCGAACCAATTCGAATAAGGTGTTCTGTACCGGTGTTTGATAGCCACCCGGTTGATCGTAGAGAAAGACAAGGTCAAAGTCCAGCGCGCGCGCACGCCCGTAAGCGAGAGCCTGCATGAGCAGGTGAGCCAGGCCCGGGTCGGAACGATCATTCCAACGAACGAGTACGATGGGGAGATCTCCGGAAAGGCTCAAGGACCAAAGGCCAGGCTGGCCCTGGCGGTTGAGAGGCAGACTTTCTAAGTGAGTGGGGCGTAAGGCATGAAAATAAACAAGCCGGGACCAAAGCCACTGGAAAAGATCGACGTGCCGGGGCGTGAGGCCGAGCTGCGTCAGTTCGTTCAGACTTCGAGTCCAGGCTAAGCGTAAGGCACTGCTTACCAGGCCGGGCGTTTGGAAATAGCGAGCCTGAGCGAGTGCTGCCGCCCGAGTTTCTGCCGCCCCCAAGACGAAGCTGATCTGGGCGGAGCTATGGGCCGGGATGGTGAGACGACAGCGCAGGGCAAAAATCGGATCCAGCACGGCCCCGGTACGTCCGGACAAGGCCTGATGGGAGAGAACAGCAGCGGGCTGACGCAACGAATGACCACGTCCCACAAAGGAAACACGCTCGGTTTCCCATTCGATTTGCGGCAGAATTTCTGCAGAGGCGACCAAGGTTTGAAAAAGCCAGGGCCAGGTTTCTTCCGGAGTGCGAGG
The DNA here is from genome assembly GCA_020692355.1 of Desulfosporosinus sp. Classification (GTDB taxonomy): domain Bacteria; phylum Bacillota; class Desulfitobacteriia; order Desulfitobacteriales; family Desulfitobacteriaceae; genus JAJZPA01. Next base: position 64,116 of record JAIMKP010000003.1, on the reverse strand, counting down.
ACGCCGTTCAGCCAGAAGACAGAATGGATCCGCAACATGCTCCGTAAGAATAAAGAGTTTATTAAAGGCGGGGTGTGCTTCATCAGCAGCCTCAGAGGAGAGGGCAATTTCCAGATAGCTTGTAATCTGTAAAATATGGGGTTCATCCCCATTGTTTTCGAAGGTCAGGCGACGAACTTCAGCATCTCGATCTGGAATCACCGAGAGATCCAGTGTGGTGTGCAGGGAAGCATCGTGGCGTCTGAACGTGATTCGATCGAGAGCATATACCATCTCTTCAGCGCTACCAGGGACAGCACAAGGTTGCCGGGTCGGGGAAAAGAGTACACCGGTGGTTAGGTCTTGGATGTAGAAGAAGGTGCCATAGCTGTCTTGCACGGGATCTTCGCGCCAGCGGGTCAGAGTCCAGCGATTCAGTCGGCTTTGTGAAGAGCCACTCTCCGTGACCAGCAAATGATAGTGACCGTTCGAGAGTAGGCGGGATTCTGGCCAAGGGGACGTTCCGGGGATAAAGCGGCGTAGAGAATCGTGTGCCGCAATGGATGGGGAATGCGGGTGAGAGAGCAGACGCCGTTTAGTTAGGGTAGGGTAGGCGGGACGCCGCTCCTGTAAGAGATGAAGACAACTTTCGATGCGGGGGTCGGCCAGAAAATAGGATTGAATGTTGGTATCGGTCAGGAGATTGGTCAGAGCGAGGAAACTCATGCCCTGATGGTGGCTCATGACGCTTTGAATGACCGCATGAGAAGTGCCCTCCGTGAGACGTTCTGGGGTGAAATCCAGGGCTTCGTAGAAACCATACTCTCCGTCCGCGCCGAGCGTGCGGAGGTGCTGAAGATTTGACAAAGCAGACTCTGGGTCAAGCATGGCAGCCATTAGGGTGGCATAAGGGGCTATGACGCGTTCGGCTTCCAGGCCGCGTTTAAAGGCCAGCGTAGGCACACCAAAGGCCTGGTACTGATAATTCATGGCAAAATCGAAAGCATAGTAGCCTGATTCGGAAATACCCCAGGGAAGGGAATTTTTCTTGGCATGATCGATTTGAGCGTGTAGGGCTCCCTGGTAAGAATCGTCCCAGAGTGTCTCGGGATAGGAGGGAAGGAAAAGGTAGGGTAATAAATATTCAAACATCGTGCCTGTCCAGGCTAAAAGGGTAATGTGGTGCTTGATTTTTGTGGTGGTGCGGCCTAGAGCATACCAGTGTTCAGCAGGCAATTGGCCGAGTGCGATCGCGGTAAAGCTCGTAAGGCGGGCTTCGGAAGCCATGAGGTCGTAGCGGATGCTGTCCAGCTGTCCAGCAGATAGATTATAGCCCAAAGAGAGCAGATGGCTCTCTTTGTCATAGAGAAAACGAAAATCCGTATTGAAAATTAGCGCCTCCAGGCGTTCCAGCAGGGCAGAAGCCTGAGCTAGTAACTCAGGGGCAGGGAGAAGCGGGGATGGAGAGTCGGAAGGTGCAGGCGATAAGGAGGCTGAGTGTAAGGGGAGTGTGCCGTCCAGGGGTGGATTACAGCTCGACCTGCTCGTATCGATAGCTGCCAAGGCTGTACGCACAGTGAGCAGGGAGGCCACAAAATTTCCACTGTCGACGGTGGAAACATAGGCCGGTTGTAAAGGGGAAAGGTGTTGGGTGTCATACCAATTGTAGAAATGGCCATGCCAACGCGGAAGGGTTTCCAACGTGGTCAACGTTTGTTCCAAACGTTCCAGCATCTCCGTCTGAGGAATGAAGTTTAGATCGCGGGCGGCGACGATGCATACCAGATAGAGACCGATATTGGTCGGAGAGGTGCGGTGCGCAATGCCATTGGGTGGAGCGAACTGGACGTTATCCGGGGGCAGATAATGCTCCTCTGCAGTGACGAAACGAGTGAAGAATTGCCAGATCTTCAAAGCCTCTTGGCGGTAGAGCGCCCGGGCTTCAGGCGAGAGATGCGTACCTGAACCGGCGACGGGAAGTGTTGGCTGACTCATAAAGTGGGCCGCGAAGGGACCACTCAACCAGAGAAGTGGCAAAAGCAACCATGACCAAGAGGCAGTCCCGAGGTGTAGGGACAGGAATAAGAGTACGCTCAGGGAAGCACCGGGTAGATAAACTGCCATTTGCGTGTAAAGATCTTTACGATCACTCTGAGCGAAGGGAACCCACTGGAGCAAATGACGGCGGGAAATGAACAGGCGGAAAAGGGTGCGCAAGCCAGCATCCAATTGTACACCTGCAGTGTAAGGCCAGATAACCAGGGAAAACAGAGCTTGACGGAGAGTCAGGCGCGTGGCCCGAAAATAGGCGGAACGGGCATGAAATGGCAGGGTACGAAAGTGAGGCAGGAGAAACGTTAAAAGCGCCAACCAGAGCCAGGGGGAATGTAAGGGGGCAGGGCTGGAGAGAGCGATTCCGAATAGAAACAGGAGAGCTGTCGGCAAGACGCTGCGGCGTAGATTGTCCAGGATTTGCCAACGCGTGACTCCGGCCAGGTTCAAGCGTTTCAGTTCATGATTGCTGTGCTGGAAGGGTAAAAGCCAGGGTAAGAGTTGCCAGTCCCCTCGGGTCCAGCGATTGAGGCGTTGAAGATAGGAGAAGAATGTGGCAGGATGCCCTTCCGGCAGGATGACATCCGTAGCCAGGCCGGCCCGCAACAGTCCGCCTTCCAGTAGATCATGGCTGAGGACGCGGTTTTCGGGGATTTTATGCGTGAGTGCTTTACGGAAGATATCGACGTCATAAATTCCTTTCCCCACGAAAATCCCATAGCCGAAAAGATCCTGATAGGGATCGGATTGGGCGAAAACGTAGGGATCATAGCCAGCGGTTCCTGTGAGTAGCTGGGCGAACCTGGAAGCACGGGCTGATGGGTAGGTTACTGTGATGCGTGGCTGAATCAAAGCATAGCCCGAAATCACCCGTTGGCGTTGGGAATCATAGAGGGGGGTGTTGATCGGGTGGGCCATGGTTGCTACTAAGCGGCGGGCGGTATCCGGAGGAAGTTCCGTATCGGCATCAAGGGTGATGACATAGCGGATCTGTGGGAAAAGTGAGGGATCCCCCACAATGGTGGTAAACGATGTGGCCGTGTTTCCGCGTAGAAGTTCGTTGAATTCAACAAGCTTGCCGCGTTTGCGTTCCCAACCCATCCAGCGTTTTTCTCTGGGGTTATAGCGGCGCTCGCGGCAGAAAAAATAGAAAGCGGGTGGGCCGGAACGCGGATATTGGGCATTCAGGCGAGCGGAACCAGCTTTTGCGGCGTTGAGGATCGCTTCATCTTCCGGGGAGGTGGAGGCGGAGGCGTCGGGAAAGTCAGCCAGCAAGGCGTAGTGAAGGTTTGGGTCGCAATTGGCCAGATAGCGAATTTCCAAACGGTGCAGGGCGTCTTGAATATCGCTACAGTCCCTGATCAGGATGGGAACTACGATCATCGTGCGTGCTTCCGGAGGAATGCCTCCTCGATAGTCAAGACGTAGGAGCGGATAGGTAGGTATTTGGATGGAGAGGAGGCGGTGGAGCAGGGATGTACTCCATTCCGAGGCAGTCAAGAACAGTAGCAGGAAAAGAGGGAGCGTGCCAATTTTTATGAAGGGTGACGATCCACCGGGAAGCTGGCTGAGCCCTATAAAAAGGGTAAAAAAGCCAATGAAAAAGGTGAGAAGGGCGAGGAAGTAAGTAGAGCAGGGGTGGCGAAGCAGCGTGTTCGTCCAGGGCAAAGATACGCCTTCGGTGTCAGAGACGATGCTGGCCGCGAGCGTGGCCTGACCCTTCGGATCATAGAGATAATACCCATTGTGCGTGAAGGGCAAGGGCTGTCCCTTCTCCAGCGCATTATGGGCCGCCCGGTTGGCTTGGGCAGCGACATAGGGTTCAGGGTGATGCAGACGCCGGGCTAAGTGTTCAATTTGGTGGCGTAAAAAATCTTGGCTGGCTTTACCCGTTTGCGGGTAGATTCCCGCAGGATCATTTAAAAGCTCGTCTTCAACTCTGCTGATACTTAGAAAATACTCACGCCAGTTCCAATGGTTGATTTCATGCAAGCCCATAATCAGAGTGCCGGCCTGGGTTTGGGAGTCATTTTGTTCCTGATGCGCCAAAGCGAGTAAGGCACTCATGCGGCCAGTGTGGCCGGTGTGCTCTTCCAGCCAGGTGAGGATGAAGGTAGCTTCCGGCGGGGCCTCACGCAAGAGAGCAGCCAAGGCGGCCAAGCTGGAGGGGGAGAAAAGCTCAGTTCGACGTTCAGCCCGGTTCAGCGCCCGGCGGAGATCGTCGGTCTGATCGAGCAAAGATAGCCAAAGTTCAGCCTGAGAGCGGGCAACATGAGCGGCTTCCTGATTACTCAGGCTGCGTTTCATCAAGGCAGCCAGCTGATGCAAAAGCGTCAGGCTCAGGAGAAGTGGAGCCGCCCAAAGCTCGGCGATGGTCAGAGGTGTGACCTCCTGATAAGCACTCAAATAGGTCAAGAAAGAAGAAATGTCAATCGAAGTGTGGCTATCGTGGAGATAAGTCTGACAGATCGTCAGCATGCGTGGTTCGTGTTCATGGGTATCCAGCCGGGGTAAAGCGCGTCGATAGTGACGCGTTAAGGAATCTTGAATCCACAGAACTTGCGTTTCGATAAAATCCCAATGATCAAGCAACCAATTAGCAGCGGGTTCGATGAGTGTCCCCCTAAGGGCATCCGCCTGAAACGAGGCGTGAGCTTGACTGAGTTCCTTTAGAGTATAACGAAGATGCTTCAAGGTATGATCGCGCAGGGGCGGTCGGTGGAGACGATGATTCAGAGCCAATTCACGGGCGAGGGGCGTTAGAGGATGCTTAGGATCAGCAAGCGTTTTTGGCATAAGCAAAGTCTCCTTTCTCTTACCTGATGCAGCGCTTTTTCGACTAAAAATTATTTTGAATTTTTTAAATTAAAAATTAAAATATTATTGCTTTATATTCTCTATAAATAACGAATATCCTGCTGAATGCCCATTCGCATCATTTTCTGAACCTTTTTATGGGACTGGCAGGAATTACAAGGAAAATTGTAGAATCTTAACATTGAATAACTAGCATTTGGAAGTAAATGTGCGTATCTAAAGTAGTTCTAGGAAGGAGGAACTATTAATGGCTTGGAGCAGGTTTAAGCAGAGTACTCCATTGCACATTGCCCTCCTCTATGCAGTGACGGGAGGGTTGTGGATTCTCTTTTCCGATCGCTTGTTGGACCTGTTGATGACCGATCACCACTTGCTGACGAGGATTCAGACGGTCAAGGGATGGATTTTTGTGGGGTTCTCAGCGCTGCTGCTGTATGGACTTGTCAACCAGGGAATGCGTGCCCTGCGGGTCTCAGAGCAACATCTCCGGCAAAGTTATTCTGATTTGGAGGCAACGCATGAGGAACTGGCAGCGACGCATGAAGAACTAGTAGCAGCAGAGGAGGAACTCAAAGGGCAGTTTGAAGAAATACAGGCACGAGAGGCCTACTTCCGCGGCATTTATGAAGGGGTTTCCAGCGGCATTGTCGTGCAGGAGCGTTCAGGTCAAATCACCCGACGCATCCAGGCCAACGATTCGGCCTGCCGTTTACTCAATCTGGAGCGAAAGCTTATGTCCGCTGATCGCCTGGATGGAGAGGCCCCATCTCACTACCGGGTGGACGGGAATCAGTTACTTTGGCTAGAATTGAGGGAGTATCTGACTCAGGAAGAAGGACTTCACCGATATCAAGATATAGAGGTGCTGGGAGAGAATGAAAAGCCGAGTCGCTGGCTTTTAGCGTATTCTGACGTTGTTTTTAATGCTCAGTTGGAACAAGAAGAAGTCGTGACCACGTTGATCGACCGGACCGAGGAAAGAAGGATTGAGAGCTATGCCGCGATCCTCAAAGAAATCGACCAAGGGGTTCTGGCCCAAATCCCTTTGGCGAAAATTCAGCAGGATTTGTGTGATCAACTCGTCGCACGACTGGGCTTTCCTTTGGTATGGGTTGGAGCCAAAGAGGAAGATGGAAGCGTGGCGGTTCGCGCTCAGGCGGGGACTGAGGAAATCATGAAGCAAACAGTACGCTGGGATGATTCCTGGCATGGACAAGGAGCCGTGGGTCGCACGATCCGTTCGGGAGTTCCACACGCTTACGCGCTGGAAGGGAACCCCGATTTTACGGCCTGGGCCGATTTTTTTGCTGAGCACAAAATCCGAGCGGTAGCTGCTTTTCCGCTCCTGAAGCAAGGAGATGTTTTTGGAGTCCTTGTTTTATATTCTGATGTGCCGGATTTTTTTGAGCCGAAACGGATGGCTTTTTTCGAACATTTTTCCTTACAGTTGGCCCTTGCCTTCAGCCATGCCCAAAACCGGGAACACTTGGAACGTTTTCGGATCTTAGCTAAACAGGCTAACGAAGCGATTCTCTTTATTGGTTCCGATGGGCAAATCAAGGATGTGAATCAGGCAGCAACCACTCTGTATGGTTATACGTATCAGGAATTATTGAATTTGAATGTTCGGGATCTGCACGTTCCCGAGGCTCGGCCCGAGGTGGCTTCTCTATTACCAAAGGCTGAAGGGGGGCTTCATTTTGAATCGCTCCATTTGACAAAAGATGGACAAGTCTTTCCTGTGGAGGTCAGTTCGAAAGGGGCGGTTCTCTCCGAGCAACCCCTGATTCTGGGTATCATTCGGGACATTACGGAGCGGAAACGAGCTGAGGAAGAGATTTGGCTCGCCAAGGAACGGGCTCAGGTGACTTTGGATTCTATCGGAGATGCGGTCCTGACCACGGATGTCCAAGGAAGGATTGAGTACTTAAATCCAGTGGCTGAGGAGTTGACAGGCTGGAAACAAGCTGAGGTTCAAGGGGATCCTCTGGAAAAAGCTTTTCGGATCGTTAGTGAAAGCAGCGGCGAAACCGCCGTGAATCCGGTGCTTCGCTGTCTGAAAGAAGGAGGTATTGTGGGGCTGGCCAATCATACCGTCCTCATCCATCGGGACGGGGAAAGGATCGCGATAGAGGATTCAGCCGCCCCCATTCTGGATCGTAGGGGCACTATTATTGGTGTGGTCTTAGTCTTTCACGATGTCAGTGAAAAACGGAGCCTGATGCGACAACTTCATCATCAGGCTCACCATGATGCCTTAACAGGTCTGCCTAATCGGCTCTTGTTCAATGAGCATTTGAGCCAGGCTTTGGCTCAAGCCAAGTGGAAACAGGGAAAATTGGCGGTGCTCTTTCTCGATCTCGATCGCTTCAAACTCATTAATGATACCATGGGGCATAATAGCGGGGATCTGCTCCTTAAGCGGGTAACAGAGCGCCTGCGTCAAGGTTTACGCGAAGGAGACACCATTGGGCGGCAAGGTGGGGATGAATTTTTGCTTCTCCTGCCGAACCTGAATCAGGAAGAGGATGCAGCCGTCGTTGCTGAAAAGATATTGCGGCTTTTTACTGTGCCTTTTTACCTTAATGAAAACACCGTGTTCATGACTCCGAGTATCGGTATCAGCCTGTATCCCACAGACGGTGCCGATCTGGAGACCTTGGTTAAACAAGCCGATACGGCGATGTATCATGCGAAAGAGCAGGGCCGGAACAATTATCAATTCTTTACGGAGGAACTGAATGCCAGGGTGCATGAGCGTTTGGCTGTCGAAAATCAATTGCGCCAAGCCCTAGAGCGAAGGGAGTTCCTCTTTCATTATCAACCCCAGGTGGATTTGACGAGCGGCAAAATCATCGGACTGGAAGCCTTGATTCGCTGGCAATCCCCTGAGCGGGGGCTTGTCTTCCCGGGCATCTTTATTCCGATCGCCGAGGAAACTAGCCTTATTGTTCCGATCGGGGAACGCGTGATCCGAAATGCCTGCATTCAGAACCGGCGCTGGCAACAAAAAGGATATTCATCCCGACGCATCGCCGTGAATATTTCGACGCGTCAGTTTCGCCAGCCGCAGTTTATTGAGAGGGTAGCCGCGATCTTAGCGGAATGTGGACTAGCGCCGTGGTGGCTGGAACTGGAAATTACGGAGAGCATCGCCATGGAGAACGGGGAAGCTTCGATCAATCAACTGCGAAGATTGAAGGAACTCGGCGTTCGGATTGCCATCGATGACTTTGGGATAGGCTTTTCTTCGCTCAACTACTTGAGAAGATTGCCCATCGATGTCTTAAAGATCGATCAATCCTTTGTGAGGGATATAGGCTCGGATCGCAACGGGGAAGCCGTGATCGCCGGGATCATCCAGTTGGCGAAAAAGCTTCAATTAGAAGTTATCGCTGAAGGGGTTGAAACCGAGGAGCAGATGGCCTTTCTCAAGGCAGAGCACTGTGACGGGATGCAAGGGTTTCTCTTTAGCAAGCCCTTGCCTTTAGCTGAAGTGGAGAAACTTCTTTAAACGTATTGGCAATGTTGCGTAACGACCATGGAGACCTGTGGTAGTCCACAGGTCTTAATTATGTCCAAGGGAACTTTGATAAGAATGTACATCATTAATTGGTTATGGACTTAATTCTAAAATAATGATAATATGGACACGAAGTTGCAAGTGGGGGCGTTGGAGCTGGGTTCCCCGCAGGCTGCAAACCTGTTGGCCGGATTATGACCTAATCGGGAGTGAGTTCGATTCTCACCCGCCCCCTCCAAAAGAACAGAGGGCCACCAAGCCTAGAACTTCGTTGATTAAGGAAAAAAGAAGGAAAAACAGAAAAACATAAAAGAGGAAGGGAAAAGAATGGATAACCGCGAGCTCTGGACAATACTCAATATGGATCTGGAAAAACACGATGATTTTTTGGCGCCGCTTCCCGGAGTTTACACGGAACTCTTCTTGAATCGACCGGGTCGTCCAGCTGGAATGGACTACTTTGATCAGGTGGTTGGCGACGTACATGGAGCACGGATACATGAACTCTATAACCTGAAGTTGGGTGGGGGAAAGGTGTTTGCCACCTTTTGTGTCTATGTTCCGGATGAAATTGTCTTGGCCACGGGGAGTGCGAGCATCGGTCTGTGTGCCGGAGCCCAGTATACGGTGCCTTCGGGGGAAAAGGTTCTGCCGCGTAACACCTGCCCACTGGTCAAGTCTAGTATGGGCTTTAAACTGGATCGCATCTGTCCTTATTTTCAGGTTTCAGACTGGGTCATTGGGGAGACAACCTGTGACGGGAAAAAGAAAGCTTGGGAGATCCTAAGCGAGCATATTCCAACCTATGTCATGGAACTTCCACAGCGCAAAGGGGAGAGGGACAACCGCTTTTGGGAAGACGAGGTGCGGGAGTTTGCGCGCTTAGTGGAACGGGAAACCGGGGTAAGCTTAACGGCAGAAAACTTGAAGTCGGGGGTCAAGAAGGTTAACGAACGGCGTCAAGCTTTAAAACGCTTGGCGGAACTCCGTCGGCACAGACCCGCTCCGATCCATGGACTGGATGTTTTGCTCATTAATCAACTGGCCTTCTTTGATGATCCAGAACGCTTTGCCGAGAAAGTGAATGTACTCTGCGATGAATTGGAAGAGCGCGTATGTCAGGGAATCGGTGTCGTATCGGCCGAGGCACCGAGGATTCTGATCACGGGTACACCACAGCCGCTACCAGCCTGGAAGATCCATGCTCTGGTAGAACAAGCTGGGGGGATTGTGGTCGGAGAAGAGACCTGTACGGGAGAACGGTACTACAAGGATTTGACGGAAGAAGCGGCGACCGTAGAGGAGATGCTGCAGAACATAGCCCGGCGCCCCATGCATGTCAACTGCGCTTGTTTCACGCCTAATCATGGACGAGTAGAGGATATCACCAGAATGGCCAAGGACTTGCAGGCCGACGCTGTGCTGGAGTTTAATCTGCAGTTTTGTCAAACGTATGGCGTCGAGAGTTACTTTATTGGCCGAGAGATGGAAGAACGGGGCATTCCGTATTTACACCTGGAGACGGATTTTTCGGAAGAAGATCAGGGCCAGCTTCTCACCCGGATCGAAGCCCTCCTGGAGATGATCAGGTCGTGAGGAGAGCCGGTCTGGATTTAGGCTCTGTCAATGCCAAACTGGTTGTCCTGGAGGGCCTGGAGATGATCTATCGCCAAGCCCTGCCTTCCCGTTTTGATTCTGTGAAAGCAGGGAAACTGCTTTTGGAAGATTATCTGCAGGCTGAGGGCGGAAAGCCTGAAGAACTTGTGGTGACCGGGTACGGGCGGGTGAGCTTTCCTGAGGGGCGAGTGGTGACGGAGATCACCTGCCAGGCACGGGGCTGTCACCACTATTATCCGGAGGCGGTGTATATTTTGGATGTCGGGGGCCAGGACGCCAAAGTCATCTGTAAGAATGCAGAGGGCAAAGTTGTCCGGTTTGTCATGAATGACAAGTGTGCAGCAGGAACGGGACGCTTTCTGGATGTTATCCTGAAAGGGATGGACTTAAGTCCGCAAGAAGTTGTTCAGGCCCAGGAGGCAGAACCGTTAACGATCAATTCCATGTGTACCGTATTTGCGGAGTCGGAAGTGATCAGCCTCTTGGCCAAAGGCAATCCGAAAGAAGAAGTTGTAGCCGGGCTTTTTAAAAGTACGGCTAAACGTTTGGCTCGTTTTGTGGAAACACTGGGGCAACCACAGCAGTTGATCCTTTCCGGTGGAGGAGCACATTATGCTCAGTTGGCCCGCTATCTCAAAGAAGAGTTAAAGGTCGAAATTCTGATCCCGCCTCAGCCGGAGCTTACGGCTGCCTTGGGAGCAGCCTTATTGGCCTGAAAAGCTTAGGAACAAGCCCCTTGCTGAGTAGGGTGAGCTATAGCATACTGACAATGACATTTGCGTTAGCGAGGACACACAGGATGGAATGAACCATCCCCGTGTCAAGCGAAAAAATAATTGGAGTTGGCAGCATAAAATTTTCCGATACTAGCAGGAAATCTAAATTGAATGGAGAATATAAATAACAAGAAGTAAATACTGAAATTGAAAAGGCCATGGAGGTCTTGACCGGATACGGTTGCTCCATGGCCTTTTTTCTGTGGAGCGGGGCTTGTGGTAAGCCGCAATATTCTTTGGTTTGAGAGAGTGTGACAGTGTATATTTTTTGGATCAGGTGCGCTCAGCACGCGAGACGGTGGTGACTCCACCCTGGGCTAATGGTATTATTATGGGCCCGATAATCTGAGTCAATAGATAAAATTCCTATCAAACAGGTCAATAGGTTAATAACGGATGAGACCATGGAGGTCTTTCAGCGGCAAGATGGCGCTGGATGACACCATGGTTTTTCTATAAGGATTGTCTGTTCAAGGATTTCTTTTCTGATGTTTATTAGATTCGGCATGGATCTAATAGTGAACTCGTTCAACTAAAGTTGAACATCGAGACTTCGGTGGGGGAGTCTACCCCCACCGAAGCAAAGTACGAGGTACCACTCCCACTTGTAGAAGTGGGAGTCTCACAATTGGATAAATTACCTCCTCTTTGCCGTCTGCCTCAACTGTGCTACCCGAGGCCGATATGCGGCAGGCGGCTACTTTTTTACGAGTACAGGAAACTATGGCACAAAATGAAGTTGCAGATTGGGGTGCGAAAATGGGGGGAATTCGCCGGGCTGTGTATCCTTTTTCAGCGATTATCGGACAAGAAAAAATGAAAAAGGGCCTGATATTAAATGCCATTAACCTACGATTAGGAGGCATCCTGATCCGTGGTGAAAAAGGAACGGCCAAATCAACTGCGGTGCGGGCTCTGGCAACTTTATTGCCCGAAATAGAGGGGGTTAAAGGATGTCCATATTATTGTGATCTTAAAAACAGTGCTCAGCTTTGTGACTCATGTCGTATTCGACTGGAAGCCGGAGAAAAACTGGCAACCATTTCACAGCGGGTATCAGTTATTGATCTGCCGATATCAGCTACGGAAGACCGGGTAGTGGGAAATCTAGATTTCGAACACGCTATCAAATACGGGATACGGCGGTTCGAACCGGGAATCCTGGCTAAGGCCAACCGAAGGATTATTTACGTAGATGAAGTTAATCTACTTGACGACCATATTGTGGACGTACTACTGGATGCAGCGGCTACAGGGTTGAATGTGGTAGAGAGGGAAAGCATTTCCTACATTCATCCGGCAGAGTTTATCCTCGTGGGAACCATGAACCCTGAAGAGGGGGATTTGCGGCCGCAATTGATGGATCGTTTCGGGCTCTGTGTAGAAGTGGAAGGAGTTAAAGATCCCGGACAGCGGGTGGAGATTGTCAAACGGCGGGAAGCTTTTGATGCCGACCCCTTAGGCTTTATTAACCAGTGGGCTGGGGAAGAACAGGTTTTACGAGATAGAATAACCGCTGCCCGTCAACTTCTTCCAAGGGTTTATGTCTCTCCAGAACTGCTTGCTTTAATTGCTAAGCTTAGTTTAGAAGCTTTTGTGGCCGGTCACCGTGCCGATATTATCATGGAGGCAGGCGCCCGGACGATTGCGTCCTGGCACGGACGGACAGAGGTAGTGGAAGAGGATATTTATGAAGCCGCGGATCTAGTCTTATTTCACAGGGTGCGGCAAGCACCTCCGCCACCGCCGGAAGAGCCTGAATCTCCAGAAGAAGAACCGGAAAAAACAGAAACTCCGGAGGAAGAAGAAAAAGAGGATTCAAAAGAAGAATCTCAGGCCGAATCTGAATCGGAGCAGCCCTCTTCCGCACAGGCAGGCTCTGAACTGGAAGAACAAGAGGGAGGCAAGGATGAACAGAGCGAGAATGGGGAAACCGTTTTTGCGGTTGGACAACCGTTTCAGGTTAAACGTATAACGCATAACCGAGACAGGATTTTACGGAAAGGCTCTGGTCGGCGCTCGCGGACAAATACGGCCTCTAAGGTAGGGCGCTATATACGGAGCACCATGCAGAGAAAAAATAACGACCTAGCCTTCGATGCTACTCTGCGGGTTGCAGCTCTATATCAGATATATCGTAAGCATGAAAAAGTAGCGATTACCATTGAGACTAGTGATATTCGGGAAAAAGTACGCGAAAAGCGCATCGGAAACTTTTTGCTTTTTGTTGTTGATGCCAGTGGGTCAATGGGTGCCCAGCAACGTATGAGCGCAACGAAGGGCGCAATCTTATCGTTACTGCTTGATGCTTACCAAAAACGGGATCGGATAGGAATGATCGCCTTTAAAGGAAATACAGCTGAACTGCTTCTTCCGCCTACTAACAGTGTGGAAATGGCCCACAAACTTCTCGAAGAACTGCCCACCGGTGGGAAAACGCCATTATCTGCTGGATTAGCCAAAGCTTATGAGGTAGCTAAAGCTCAGCTTCTAAAAGACCCCAATGTCTCACCATTATTAATTATTATTTCTGATGGAAAAGGGAATGTGAGTATCGGTTCTGAAAAACCTGCAAAAGAAGCACGGAGAATAGGTGAAATCATCATGGAAGAAGCTCGGATCAAATCTATTGTTATTGATGTGGAAAAGGAGGGTTTGCTTACCTTTGGGTTGGCCCGGGAGTTAGCTAATACGCTTGAAGCTGAGTACTATAAAATCGATGAGTTGAAAGCAGATACTCTGGTTCAGGCCGTGAGGCGGAACCGTGATGATAGAGTCAGTGGGTTGCTGGCCTAATTACATATGAAATGGACCATCAAGCGCCTAGAACGTTCTTTAAGAGTTGATTGCTCGGAAAAAGCTTATACAACCAAGCCTTAAATGGTTTCTCGTGAGAATGGAATAGGAAGGGGAAAATAAATGAAAAGAAAAACATATCCTTTTGCGGCAATCGTAGGACAGGAAGAAATGAAAAGGGGGCTGCTTCTTAATGCGATTAATCCTAAACTTTCCGGGATACTGATCCGCGGAGAAAAGGGAACCGCTAAATCGACTGCGGTCAGGGCTTTGGCAGAGCTGCTTCCGGAGATTGAAGTTGTGGCAGATTGTTTTTACGGGTGTGACCCTGATGATATAACGACGATGTGCCTGAATTGCCGGGAACGGCTGGCTAAAGGGGAGAAACTGCCCCGGACGCGGCGGAAGATGCGGGTGGTGGATTTGCCTGTCTCAGCCACCGAAGATCGGGTCGTGGGAACTCTTGATCTCGAACAGGCCATTAAAAAAGGAGAAAAACGGTTTGAACCTGGGGTTCTGGCCCAGGCCAACAGGGGTATCCTTTATGTGGATGAGGTTAATCTCCTGGATGACCATATTGTCGATGTGCTTTTAGATTCGGCAGCCATGGGGGTTAATACTGTAGAGCGTGAAGGGGTATCTTTTACCCATCCGGCTAATTTCATTCTGGTGGGAACCATGAATCCTGAGGAAGGAGAATTGCGGCCCCAGCTCCTGGACCGTTTTGGTTTTTCTGTAAATATTTCTGGAATTCTTGACCCGGAGTTGCGGGTAGAGGTGGTCAAAAGGCGGGCTCTTTTTGAAGAAGATCCAGAAAGTTTGGCAGCACTTTGGGAAACAGAACAGGATAAGCTTCGTCAGCAAATAAGCGCAGCGAAAGCACTACTTCCCAAGGTGCAGATTTCAGACGAGATGCTCTTTTTAATTGCCAGTATTGCTATCGAGATGGAAGTAGACGGGCATCGGGCTGATTTAATTATGATGAAAGCGGCCAAGACCGTGGCGGCATTCAACGGTAAGGAAGAAGTAACGGAGGAGGACATACGCCAGTCGGTAGACTTGACTTTGCTCCACCGCATGCGCCGCAAGCCTTTTCAGGATCTGTCCATGGACAGAAAGAAGCTGCAGGAGGTGCTCGGAGGGCAGCAACATAGCCATTCGCATACCCATACCCATACTGATGTTCATTCCCATACTCACGCCCATGCTCACCTGTGAGAAGTTCTGGAGGGATAAAAGTGAAAAAAATTACTACTATACTCTGGCATAGCCATACCACCCCCATGCGGCGGGCCAAGGAATTGGTGAAGGATGTCCTTGCGGTAAATGTTTACTCGGCCCGTTTCCTGGACGAAGAGAAAGAGAACTTGGACGCGGCGCTGGCCGATATGGAGCAGGCAGATTTGATCTTCTTTTACCGCTCTACCGCCGAGACAATATGGGATGAGCTGGAAGAGAAAGTCAAAAAACTGGGCAAGCCTGTGGTCTGCGTTGCCCATGACCCCGCTCTGTGGGCTCTATCTACCGTGGGTCTGGAAATAATCGCTCGCTGCCAAAGCTACGTTGTACAAGGCGGTGAGGAAAACTTTGCCCGGATGCTCCGTTACCTGGCTGCGAAGGTACTGGGCGAGCAGTTGGAATACGCGGAACCAGTGATATTACCTTGGGAGGGGATTTATCACCCGGCGGCGCCGGAGTATTTTACATCGGGGGAAAGTTACCTTAAGTGGTATGGTTCGTATCGGTGCGATCTTAAAAACGATCTGCAGCCGGATGAGTTATTGGACGCCTCCCAAACAGCTACTTCTTTTACTCCAAATGTTCCGGTCGTGGGACTGCTCTTTGCCCGCAGCAATTGGGTTAACGACAATCTGGCGGTAGAAAATGCCCTGATTCGCCTGCTGGAAGCGAAGGGCTTCAATGTTATTCCCGCCTTCTGCTATTCGTTAAAAGACGCCGAACTGGGTACGAAAGGTTCCGGGGAGGTGGTGCGGCAATTTTTCTTTGATCGTGATGGCCGATCGCGCATCAAGGCTTTGGTCAAGCTGATTTCCTTCTTTCTTGAAGCTCGGACCAGAAGCGACGACTTTTTAAAAGAGAATGTGGCTTCTTCCGGCGTAACGCTCTTACAAAAGCTCAACGTTCCTGTCTTTCAGCCGGTAACCTCCTTTTACCGCACGGTGGAGGAATGGGCTGAAGATCCGCAGGGTCTGAGCCAGGATATTGCCTGGTCTGTTGCCATGCCGGAGTTTGAAGGGGTTATCGAGCCCATCTTCATTGCCGGGGTCAAACGGGAAGGCGATCTGGAAGTTCGTGTGCCTGTGGAAGAACGCTGCCAACACTTGGTAAAACGGGTGACGAAGTGGATCGAGTTAGCTCAAAAGCCCGCAGCCGAGAGGAGGGTGGCCTTTGTTCTCAACAATGATCCCTGCGCTTCGGTGGAGGCCACCGTAGGCGGTGCGGCCAATCTGGATACGCTGGAGAGCGTAGCTCAGATATTGCGCCGCATGCGGGAGGCGGGTTACAGTGTGGTGGTACCGGGAAGTGGCAAGGAACTCATTGACACCATCATGAACCGGAAGGCCATTTCCGAATTCCGTTGGACCACGACGGACGAGATCATCGGCAAAGGCGGGGCTTTAAAACTTATGCCGGTGGAGGAGTACCGGGAGTGGTTTGATACGTTATCTGCCCAGGTTAAGGAGCGTATCACCGGTGCCTGGGGCATCCCGCCGGGGGAGGCGATGAATGGTGTTCCCGCGGCGATGGTGCATGAGGGAAAGATTATCATCACCGGTGTACAGTATGGGAATGCCGTGGTCTGCGTGCAGCCGAAGCGGGGCTGCGCCGGCGCGCGGTGCGACGGACAGGTCTGCAAAATTCTGCACGACCCAGACATCCCGCCGCCCCACCAGTACCTAGCTACCTACCGCTTTCTGGAGCGGGACTTCGGTGTGGATGCAGTGGTACATGTCGGCACTCACGGTAATCTGGAGTTTCTGCCTGGCAAGGGAGTGGGCCTCTCCGGCGACTGTTACCCGGATTTGGCCATTGGCGCCATGCCGCACCTTTATATCTACAACGCTGACAACCCGCCGGAAGGAACCATAGCCAAGAGAAGAAGCTATGCCACCCTGGTGGACCACATGCAGACGGTCATGATCGGAGGCGGACTTTACGACGAGTTGGCCGAACTGGATCGCTACCTGGAGGAATACGAAAAGGCCAAAGTGACCGACCCGGGCCGGGCGCATATGCTGGAGCACTTGATTATTGAAGAAATCCAAAAAACCAACCTGGATAAACAGATCAATGTGGAGGACGGTCATGAGTTCTTTGTTGCCATTGCCGAAAAAGCCCATGCTGTGCTTTCCGTCATCCGCAACACCCAGATCCAGGACGGTCAGCATATCTTTGGGGATTTGCCAAAAGGCGAACGCCGGGTGGAATTCATTAACTCGATTTTGCGCTTCGATGCCGGGAAGGAAACATCCCTGCGCCGCGCCGTGGCTGCTCTCATGGATTTGGATTTGGCCGAATTGCTGGCCGGCCAGGAGCGCATTTCCGCTCGCCACGGCAAAGCTTACGGTGCGCTTTTGGAGGACATCAATACAGCGTCCAAGGCCTTCATCGCCCGTTTCCTGAAAGGACAGGAGGTGGACATCGGCCTGGTTCGGGAGGTCTTGGGAGATACGTTTTGTGGTGCTGAAGCTTTGCCAACGCTGAACGCCGTACTGCCCAGGGTGCTGGATCTTGATGCCCGTATTGAGGCTTCCCAGGAAATCGAATCCCTTCTCTCTGGCTTTGCCGGAGAATATATTCCCGCCGGACCCTCCGGGCTAATCACCAGGGGCCGGGATGACGTGTTGCCCACCGGTCGAAATTTCTATTCCTTGGATCCCCACCGGGTGCCCACCCGAGCGGCCTGGGAGGTGGGTAGGCGCCTGGCTGAAAAAGTCCTGACCAAGCATTTGGATGAAGAAGGGCGTTATCCGGAAAACGTGGCCCTGTACTGGATGAGTAACGACATTATGTGGGCGGACGGAGAAGGACTGGGCCAGATGTTTTACCTGCTCGGCGTAAGACCGACTTGGCTGCCCAACGGGCGGGTGGCTGGCGTGGAGGTGATCCCGCCGGAAGACTTAGGGCGACCCCGCATTGACCTGACCGTGCGGGTTTCCGGCATCACCCGGGATAATTTCCCCAACTGCGTGGAACTCCTGGACGAGGCTGTCCAGATCGTGGCTGCCTTGGACGAGCCAGTCGAACAAAACTACGTCCGCAAGCACACCCTGGCCCAACTGGACGGACAGAACGACGCACAGGCCTGGCGGGATGCTACCCTGCGTATATTTGCTTCCAAGCCCGGAACTTACCAGGCCGGCGTGAATCTGGCTGTTTACGCCTCCGCCTGGAAAGAAGAAAAGGATCTGGCCGATATCTTCGTTTACTGGAATGGCTACGCTTACGGCAAAAATGTCTTCGGTCAGGAAGCCTTCCGCCAGCTCCAGGCCAATCTGAAAACGGTGGATGTCACCTACAACAAGGTGATCACCGACGAGTCCGATCTCTTCGGCTGCTGTGGTTATTTCGGAACCCATGGCGGCATGACTGCTGCTGCGCGGGTGGCTTCTGGTCAGGAAGTAAAGACCTATTACGGCGACACCAGAGAGCCGGAGCATGTGGAAGTACGCACACTGGCTGACGAAGTGCGTCGCGTGGTACGGACGAAGCTTTTGAATCCCAAGTGGATCGAGGGACAGAAAAGGCACGGTTACAAGGGTGCCGGGGACATTTCTAAGCGGGTCGGCCGGGTCTACGGCTGGGAGGCTACCACTCGGGAAGTGGATGACTGGGTCTTTGACGACATTACCAGAACCTTTATCATGGATGAGGAAAACCGCCAGTTCTTTGAAGAGCATAACCCCTGGGCCTTAGAAGAAATTGCCCGTCGGCTCATGGAAGCCAATCAGCGCGGTCTGTGGCAGGCTGACCCGGAAGTTCTGGAGGGTTTGAAGGATACCTACCTGGAAATTGAAGGCTGGCTGGAGGAAAAAATGGGTGAGGTCAAAGGCGAGTTCCAGGGCGGCGCGATCGACATTCTCACTACCGAGGAAGTAGCTGATTGGGGAGCCAGGATGCAGGAGATTAAAGCGAAATTGGGAAGCTGAACTAGCTATCCATGCCGCCGGGTATCCTCCCTCGCGAGCTGCTGCTTTCTAAATTATATAAGATGCGAAAAAGGAGATAAAAAAATGGGATTGAGAAAAAGTGTCTGGTTAGGTCTTATAGCTGTTTTTATCCTGAATCAAATTTTGCTGGCAGGATGTGGTCAGCAAAAAGAAGGACTGCGGGCCGGTGGAGTCACCATTACTGATTCGACGGGGAAAAGTTTGACCTTACCTCAGCCCTTGAACAGGGTGGTGGTGCTGAACTCTGACGCTGCCGAAGCCATTCGCATTTTAAAAGCCCAGGACGCAGTGATTGGGGTCGGAGATACCGTACAAAAAAACCCATACCTCGGTCTACAGGATAAGACTGTCGTGGGAAAATGGAATGAGCCCAGTTATGAGAAAATAGTGGAATTAAAACCGCAGGTGGTGATAGCCTACAGCAAGTCGCCCGGTGAAGAATTGACACAAAAACTGGAACCAGCTGGGATTAAGGTAGTACGGCTCGATTTGTTTAAACCAGAAACTTACAACAGTGACTTACGTTCCCTGGCTGTGATGTTCGGCAAGGAAAAAGGGGCGGAAGATTTTATCAAATGGAAGGCTGAAAAGACCGCCGTCGTGGCCAACAGCTTGCAGGGTTTGCAGCCGGAGCAAAAGTTGAGAGTTTTCAGCGTGTGGTCAAGCAATTTCTTGAAGGGTAACTGGAAAACATTTGCTCAGGGCACTTCTGTCCACCAGGGTATCGAGTTGGCCGGCGGCATCAATGTGGCCGGCGCATTGAAAGACTACCCGCAGGTGAACCCGGAGTGGATTCTGCAGCAAAATCCGGCTGCCATTGTTCTGGGTACTTATAGCGATGAGGATCTGGGTTACGGCGTAAACGATAACTCAAATGCAGGCAAATTAAAGGAGAAGGCAATTAAAAGCGAGGTTTTAAGCCAGACGGAGGCGGTTAAAAACGGTCGCGTCTATGTTATCCATACCAAACTTCTGGGCGGTGACAAAACATATCTCGGGGCGCTTTACTTAGGGAAATGGTTTTATCCAGATCGGTTTAAGGATATCAACCCGGAACAGGTACTGAAGGAGTACTTTGAGCAGTGGGTCGGGGTGCCGTTCAAAGGAAAATGGGCCTACCCGGGATAAAGAAAGGAGATGAACGAACATGCAGCTGGTCATTCAAGATATCTTCTTTGCTTATGGAAGTTGCTCCGTGCTGAAAGGCGTCAGCATGGAAGTGGTGCCAGGGCAGGTTTTGAGTATCGTCGGGCCTAACGGTTCCGGGAAGAGCACGTTTCTGCGCTGTCTGACCCGGGTATTAAAGCCGCAGGGCGGAGCCGTGTTTTTCGACGGTCGGGAAACAGCCCAGATCAGTTCCCGGGAACTGGCCCGGCTGTTGGGCTATGTCCCCCAGGCGGGTGCGGAAGCGTTTCCTTTTACGGTGCTGGAAACGGTGCTCATGGGTCGCAAACCGCACCTGAACTGGGGGGTCGCCCAAAAAGATCTGGATGTTGTCGCGCAGGTGATGCAATTTATGGGTCTGGCTGAAATGGCCCAACGGCCAATGGATCAGCTGAGCGGCGGTCAGAAGCAAAAAGTTTTTATTGCCCGGGCTCTGGCTCAGGAGCCGAAAGTTTTCCTTTTCGATGAGCCAACGAGTAGCCTGGACATCAGGCACCAGCTGGAAGTGCTGGAACTAGTCGGAAAACTAGCCCGGCAGAAGAGATGCCAGGTGGTCATGGTACTGCATGATCTGAACCTAGCTGCCCGCTTCTCGGACCGGATGGTCATGCTTAAAGATGGGCTGATATTTGCCGCTGGGCAACCGAGAGAGGTGTTGACGCCGGAAAATGTCGGTGCCGTCTACGGGGTGGAGGCCTCTATCACGGACAGCGCTCGGGGCCCTTATGTCTTACCCTTAAGGCCTGTGGCAGCCGGGACGGTTCCCCAGCAAGCGCGACAGCTTCCTGAAATATTGAAGTGGCTCAAGGTGCCCTTCAAAGGCAAATGGGCTTATCCCGAAGCACAGGGGGGTAATGAGTGAATTGCCAAAATTCTATGCTGAGGAGTTGTAGGGAGTGTGGGTTTATTCAGAGCGAAAGTAGATTCTGTCGGCGTTGGCGGTAGTCTGGGGGAGATCCAGGAAATATACACGCGTCATACTGCCAGAAAAGCATGCTTGTTGATTGCCCTGGTTTTGTTTCTGGTTGCGGTGACGCTGCTGGCTACTGTGGTCGGCGCGGCAGCGGTCAGTGTCAGCGACGTCTTCCGGGTGATTGCTGCCAATGTGGTGCCTGCTTACCAGGGTACAGTAAATACTTTAGCTGAAACAGTCGTTTTGCAACTGCGCCTGCCACGTATTTTACTGGCCTTAATTACCGGGATCAGCCTGGCCGGGGCTGGGACGGTGATGCAGGGAATCTTGCGCAATCCCTTGGTCAGCCCCTACACCCTGGGCATGTCCGGTGGAGCTTCCTTCGGTGCCGCTCTGGCCATTGTCCTGGGTACTAGTTTTCTGGGACCCTCCTTCAATGTGGTCGGTCCTTATTTTATCGCTGTCAACGCCTTTGTTTTCGGCTTTTTGACCATTCTGCTGGTGTATGGAATTGCTCGCCTGAAAGGTACGGCACCCGAGACGCTCATCCTGGCCGGCGTAGCTCTTGGCTACCTGTTTTCCGCCGGGGTTTCAGCACTGAAATACTTTTCCAATAACGAGGCTTTGAAAGAACTTGTGGTCTGGCTGATGGGGGGTATGTGGGGAGCCACCTGGCAGCAGGTCGGATTACTGACTCCCTTGGTGCTGGCCTGCATGGTTGTTTTAATGCACTACGCCTGGGACATGAACGCGCTCTCTGCCGGAGAAGAAGTGGCCGTAAACCTCGGGGTCAATGTAAATCGGTTGCGCCTGATCGGTCTGACCGTATCCGCACTGGCCGCCTCGGCCACCGTGGCTTTTACTGGAGTGATCGGGTTTATTGGCCTGGTATCGCCACACATCTGCCGCATGCTCATTGGCAGTGATAATCGGTTTTTGATCCCCTGCTCTTCCCTGGTGGGGGCAGCGCTGCTGCTGGTTTCCGACACTCTAGCCCGTACCATCATTGCGCCCACCGAAATCCCGGTGGGAATCATTACCTCATTGATTGGTGCCCCCTTCTTCCTCTACTTGCTGCTCAAGAAAAGAAAGCGCTGGTGGTCGTGAAGACCATCAGTATTCGCATGCTCACCACTCTGACCAGACCCACGGCCGGCGAATTATTTATGTGGCTGGTTATCCGGTGAACGGCAACTCGGTGGAGGTCAAACGGAGCATCGGGGTTGTGCCCCAGTAGAACAATATGGAGCGGGAACTGAGTGGACGGGAAAACCTGGTTCTGCACGCTTTGCTACACAAGATGCTCCGGTTCGAGTGGGCCCGTTTTCACGGTTTAGAAGCCAAAGGAGCTTGGGTCTACCTAGATCATTGATCAGCAGCAGCCCCCCCTTCCTTAATGCAGGTGAAGCTGTTTTATTTCCTGAAGCAGTTGATCACCGTCATTTATATGTGCTTGCAAGTGGGTAATACGGCTCGGGTCGGCATTGGTCTGCTTTAGATCTTCCAGTTCCAGCCGATGGGCGGCCAGGGATCCCTCCAGTTCGTGGTGCAGTTCTATGACCCGCTCGAAATGAAGACCCCGTTGTCTTTCTTCTTCAAAATGGCGTTTGATACTGGAACAACTCATATACCTTTCCTCCTTATGGATAGACATTCTACCATTAATTTGTCCTATCGCAAATTTATTTATCCCAGCAGCAAATTCTTTTAGGCTGCTAGCAGGAAATCTGAATTGAATGGAGAATATAAATAGCAAGAAGTAAATACTGAAATAATAAGACCATGGAGGTCTTGACCAGATACGGTTGCTCCATGGTCTTTTTCTGTGGAGCAGGGACTGCGGTAAGCGGAAAATTCGAACGCAATTCAAGGGACTTTTTCAGGGGACACTAATTATAGCTCGTCAATAGTCAGTGAACTCGTTCAATGCAAAATAGAAGAATTGTTTGATGAGACCATGGAGGTCTTTCAGCGGCAAGATGGCGCTGGATGATGCCATGGTCTTTTCTATAGGGATTATCTTTTCTTAGTTTATTAGATTTGGCATGAATCTAATAATAGATTACCTCCTCTTTACCGCCTGTTGTAAATAGGTCAGTCCGAGGCCAGGGTTGCGGCAGGCGGTTATTTTTTTGGAACAGATTTTCTAATAATAAAAATTAAATGGGGTGAATGATGATGGAGGAAAATACTGTGGTGAATGACGATTGGCAGCGTTGTGTGGCTTTTCATGGGCATGTCTGTCCCGGATTGGCGATTGGTTACAAAGCGGTGCAGATTGCTTTGGGGGAATTGGCAACAGGTGACTCACCGCGGCATCGATCGTCCGCAACGCCGACGGACGGAGCAGGAAATGTCTTTGGCGCAGGAGCCGGATGTGCTGCTCCTGGATGAGCCAACCAGTAATCTGGACCTGAAAAATCAACTCGAAGTGTTGCGGGCGGTACGGGAAACAGCCAAGGAGCGAAATCTGGCGGTGATCGCGGTCATGCATGATCTAAATCTGGCGCTACGATTTGCCAACCGTTTTCTCCTGATCAAAGACAGAAAGGTATTTGCCGTGGGAGGCATGGAGGTGATGACAGAGGAAAATATCGCGAGAGCATATGACGTAAAGGTTAGGATCGGGCGAGTAGAGAATCGGCCTGTGGTTATGCCTTTGTAGAAGGTGAGGTGCTAGAGCATGCAGTTACGAGACTATTTCGATGAAAAGGCTGCTCAATGAGATGGACTTATCACGAATGAGGTCATCGATCGGTTGCGCGATATTGTGCGGAAACTGGCGCTGTCCAGGGGTAGTAAAGTGCTTGATGTCGGGACTGGGACAGGAGTACTCATTCCAATGTTGGTCGAAGCTGTAGGTGCATCAGGAGCCGTAGTGACACTGGATTTTGCTCCTCAGATGCTGGCAGAAGCGAAGAAAAAGTATCATTGGCCTAATTCATGTCTCTCTCGGAGGTGCCGTGGGTAACGATTTGTTACCGGAGGGAAGCACGATGCTCGCTATTTTTTCAGAAGTAGGTTTTACGGATGTTGTCATTGAAGATACGTCTCAATATTCTTTTGACGGGAAGAAAATTATAAAGTTTAAAAAGGAGTTGTTTGCTATGCATATACCGGACGGGTATTTAAGTCCACAAACGGATGCGGTTCTTGGGCTCGTAAGTGCGCTGGGTCTTTCTGTGGGTGCGCGTAAGGCTTCCCAAAGCGTACGTGCCAAGGATGTCCCGCTGTTAGCGATTGGGGCGGCATTTTCCTTTACCATCATGATGTTTAATGTGCCCGTGCCAGACGGTACGACAGCGCATGCGGTAGGAGGGTCACTGCTGGCCATTCTACTGGGTCCTTGGGCGGCGATGCTCAGCATCTCAATTGCGTTGATCATTCAAGCGGTGTTCTTTGGCGACGGCGGGATTCTGGCGCTGGGAGCCAATATTTTTAATATGGGTATCGTTCTTCCCTTTATCAGCTACTTTGTATATAAGCTTGTTGCCACAAAAAGTCCGGCCGGATCCAAGCGTCGCTGGATCGCGGCTGCGATAGCCGGATATATCGGAATAACTGCGGCTGCCGTGATGGCGGGAATCGAATTCGGTTTGCAGCCATTACTCTTTCATTCGGTGACCGGGGTGCCCTTGTATTGCCCATATGGGCTCAGTCAGGCGGTTCCCGCGATGCTCTTTGCGCATTTGACGGTGGCCGGACCCATTGAGGGCGTAGTTACAGTGCTCGTTTTGCGTTATCTGCAGCAGTCCAATCCAGCTTTTCTGGAGGATGATCAATCGGCACGGGATAAGGCTCCTTTGAGCTGGAAACGTTTCCTTCCCTGGCTGGCGGTTTTGGTTGTGCTGAGTCCTCTGGGACTTTTGGCTTCCGGTACGGCCTGGGGTGAATGGGGCGGAGAAGATCTGCAGTCTCAGCTGGGATTTGTCCCTCAGGGATTGGGTAAGTTGGGAGAGTTTTGGAAGCATGTTCTTCTGCCCGATTATGGAATTGCAGGATTTGATCAGAGTTTCTGGCAGCAGGCATTGGGCTATCTACTGTCAGCGCTTCTCGGGCTGATTCTGATCGCGCTCATCGCCTGGCCGCTCCAGCGTATTTGGCGTAAAAAGAAGGGATAGCAGGCGCAGCAAGGGCAAACTTGGTATGAATTGCATAAAGAAATACTGACGCAAATTGGGCCTGAAATTAGCATAAACCTTTGCTATTGACAGGCTGGTTCTTATCTGCTAGCCTATACTTGGCTATTCAGAAAGTATAACTTTCATGGTGCATAAGAAAACTTCATATGGGAGAGCGAGTATACTTTTCCTTCGGAAAAGTATTGAAAAGGGAAGTCAGCAAATCTGACGCGGTCCCGCCACTGTGATAGTGAGCGGCCTTACAAAATGTCACTGGGAAACCGGGAAGACGTGAGGCGGCGATGAACTTAAGCCAGGAGACCTGCTCGCTTCGAAGCTACACAGGAACCTACGGAGGATAGGGGGAATGTTGCGATGCCCTGCAACCGGAAGCTATTATCCGGCTAGCCGGAAGAGCAAAAACCCTTTACAGGATTTCTGTAGAGGGTTTTCTTTATGGACTATCCTATGGATTATTAATGAGTATGGATCGTTGAGTTTGAAGAAAGGATGGAGAAAAATGGGGACGTATGTCAAATCGTTGCGCCGGGCGCGGGAAGAAGTTTTAGGCCAACTTGTGACCGATCAGGAACATCGTGTCAAGTGGTTGGTACAGCTTATGGATATCGACGATGAGCTTGAAGAGCTTGAGGGACACGACAAGATGAGAATCATAGACAAGGTTAAAGGTAGCGCGAGAATGGGAAAAATTCAAAAGCCTGAACAGGGGGGAGGAATGAAGTCAGGGCGCACGCGGGGCGTTGTCTTTATCCTGTCGCCTGGGGAAAAGCGGGCTTAGTCATCGATGGCGAGTATCATGTCTGTGGACTGGATCATGCGCGGAAAGGAAGAGGAGATATGGCTGTTTTCCAGGAGAGGCAGGAATTTGTCTATGCCGCCCGCTGAATTTGAAGACACCTTAGCAGGAGTGCAGTTGACCTCGGCGGTGGATTACCCTGGCAAGCTATGCAGCACGCTTTTTCTCGGCGGATGTAACTTTAGCTGCCCCTTTTGCCATAATGGTTCCGCCAAAACTTCCGGATGGGAACCGTTGGTCTTCCAGCAATTCAGCGGAGTATAAAGCAGTCAGGCATAGGTTAGCATGTGGTTCCGTAGATGGTTGATCACACGAAGAGACACACCTTCCTTGAGAGAAGGTGTGTCTCTTCGTGTTAAAGTCGGGTCAAATTCTTATTTAGGAAATTTGAATGCGTTTGTTGCGTGAGGGGATTTCGCTTTTTGGCAGGGTCACGCTCAGAACGCCGTTTTCGTACTTGGCACTGATCTGATCTTGATTAACATCTTCAAAACTAAAACTTCTGGATGTAGAGTAGAACCGGCGTTCACGGTGCAGGTAATTTTCCTTGTCTGATTCCAGCCGTTCATCGCGTTCAACCATGATGGTCAGGCGGCCATCCTCGAATTCAAGTTTTAGATCCTCCTTGTTAACACCCGGAAGGTCAGCCTCAAGCACATAGGCCTTCTCTGTATCCTTGATGTCAACTTTTATTCCCCCCATTTGGTGAAAAGCCGCAGGGAGGAAAGCGTCGGAAAAGAAATCCTCAAACAGACGTCCAATGTCGAAAACAGGCTGTGAAATTTGAATTGCATTTTTGCGATAGGGTGTTAAACCAAACATATCTCGCACCTCCAGTATATTTTTTGTTCGTGTCAATGGCCCACTCTGGGGATAATTTCCGGATTCGGTCACTGACCTTTTCTGACCTTAATATACCGCTTGCGATTATAGGATGCAAAGGCGATCTTTGACCTTTATTGACCTTTGTGAGTTTTTACAAGTAGCTTCAAGGTTAAGGATTACGAAATCAAATAAAATCTCGTTTTTTGGCAGTCTTTCTCTTGATTTCTTTACGCTCATGTTCTTTATCGACCCTCATACGTATCTTTTTTCCGGTCTAACTTCGTTTTTAATCCTTTCTTTATCGCCAGGCTTAGAACAAAAAGAATCAGGAAGCCGCTGACAGCCCAGAAAGCGTACTTGGCAGAAGGGGTCATGTTCTCACCCAACCATGAATAAAGGAGAGTTGCCGGCAATTGTCCAACACCGGTAGCCCAGAAAAAACTCCAGAAACCGATTCGCGTGAGACCTGCCGCATAGGAAATGATATCGAAGGGAACAACTGGAATCAAGCGGGCAACAATAATAGAATACTCGCCGTACGTTTCAAAAAATTGATCCGTCATTTCCAAACTCTTATTTCCTACGAATTTTTCAACTACAGGGTGACCATAAGCTTTAGCGATCCAATAACAGAGCGAGGCACCGATCATAGCTCCGGTCCAGGAGTACACCGCACCCCAAAACCAACCGAATATCCAGGAATTGGCGAAAGTAATCACGAAAGCGGGCAAAGGTGAGGCCAAAGCCTGCAAGACCATCAGAGCCATAGAGACGATTGGTGCCAAGATACCAAAGCCCGCTAGGTAAGTTCTCAGACCTTTAATATCGGCCTGAGATAATATACGCACTGCTGTATTGACCTGAAGTGCAAAAGAGGGGATTGCAAAGTACAAAAGCACCAGGACCAGCAAGATTAGGGTAATGACCAGGGTGTTTAGTTTCTTTTTTGTAAGAGACATCAAAAGCATCCCTCCGTTTTTCGGTTTCATCCGCTCCGATTTTAAGAGGTGAACATTGATTTTTAGCGTCCTGGAAATTTCGATTTATCCAATCGTAAGACTCCCACTTCTACAAGTGGGAGTGGGTCCCCCGTACTGTGCTTCGGTGACGATAGTCTCCAGTGGAGAGTATCGCCGAGCCGCCTTTCCCAATAGAAACACTTAGCGGCGACGGAGGTAGACTCCATCCTTCAGCGCGATAGCGTTCGTTAAAGGCTAAGCGCTTTCGGCGAAAGTGTCCACTGGACACTTTCGTCACCGAAGTCTCTGTGTTCAGCTTGAGCTGAACGAGTTCACTAACATGCTCTAAGTGCCTATATAGCACTTAGAAAAAACTGTGACGGCCCTGAAAGCACTTCCCAATCAGCCTCCCAAAAGATTTCCCGGCATTTTTCCACACTGAAACCACGGTTTTTCTGAGTTTCACCCGCAATATCGCGAGGATTAGACCCAACTTCCGCCCAAATAAGGTTTGCCCCAGCCGCTGCACCATAGACATTAGGCTCATGCGTACAATTACCAAGGATATCAGGCCCCATAGCTAACCTGACCACGGCCAAGATGTGGGCCATTTTGGCTTCACTCATCATTCCATACTTGCTTAATGGGGTTCCCGGTAGCGTAATCCGCCGCATAGCTCCACTAAAAACCGGATTCGATTCCCGGGCAATCAGGGTTTTTTCTACCAGCTCTTCGACGGAATGTTCCGGTCCGACCGGCTCCACACAGGTCCCTAAAGCCAACCCGGCCTCTTTAGCCGCTTTGAAGGTATTTAAGCGGAGAGAAGGATCAATCCCCGTGACCGTTCCTTCGCCAAGTCGCAACGCATGATAAACTCCATTGACTCCGGCTTGTTTTAACGCCAGCGCTTGTTCATAAGTAAAATCCCCCACATTGGCGACCAAAACGGTTTCTGGCTTGAGATTCTTTCTAACTTCCTGGGCGATTTCAACGTAGCGAGCAAAGCTAAAGTTTGCAGTAGACATCAAATAGATGGCGTTAGCACCGACGTCTTCAAAGTCTTGACAGCGAGCGATAATATCTTCCAGCGAGAGAACTGAGTTTGTAGGGAAAACCTTGTTGGAGCTTGCAAAAGAGCAAAATTGGCAGTTTTTGGGGCAAGGGCCAATATTGATGCCGACTTGGCCGTGGATCTCTGCTTTACCCCGGGATAGGTGTTCACTCATTTTTCGTGATCCATATTGTATAACCATTGCTTCCTCGGTTTTAAGCGGTACCCGAAAAAGCAGGTCAATCTCCTCTTTGTCGATCAAGATGCCTGATAGGGCTTTTTCCACAATATCAAAGACTTTGGATTTAGCCATGGTAATCCTCCTCCAATCTCTGCGTATAAATCTTATGAATGTACTGCCAGGCGTGAGTATCCTTGTTTTCCGGGTTTTTCCTAAAGGTAACCAAGTCTTCTATCCTGTCCAGGTCTTGCATAAACTCTAACAACGCATAAGCCAACTTTTCCCGCTTCATAATCTGTAACGTCCTCTCCAGGACCTGGCTGCTCCCCCATGCGATTCCTGAAAACAGTGCAGGATAGAGTTTTTTGACTCCGAACAAATAGTAACCTCCATCCAAAGCCGGACCAAGAACAACATCGTTGAGTTCTAAGTCATTAAAAGCTTGGTCTAGAAAACCGACGGTCAAGTTGGGTAAATCTGAACCTATCATCACTACCCGTCGGTGAAGAGTTAAACAATGAGCGAAAGCATTAGCCATTCTATAGCCCAAATCCTGACCCGTTTGAGGCAGGAACTGAGTTTGAATCGGAAACAAATGAATAAAGTCCTTTGTAACGTTTCCGGAATAAAAAACATAGGTAGGGATGCCTAACATCTTTTGTATTTGAATTACATCTTGCAAACACGCTTCGTGAAACTCAGCGCATTCTTTGCCGGATAGGTAAGGCATAAGTCTTGTTTTTGTTTCTCCTGGTACCGGTACGCGAGTCATGACAATCAGTGCTCTGTCCATGTTCTCCCCTAACCTCATTACTCATTCTCTGCCGAGTCCATAGATTCTGGCTAGTATTTTCGGATCCACCTTAAGGAGAAAGGCTAACTTTAGAGCCTGCATCAAGAACAGAGTTCTTAAAACTCCTTTTCTGAACCGTCGCGGGCTAGTCACAAGGTATGCATCGACAACCTGCACCCGGGCTTTTTTCTTTAATCTTCGGGAAAACTCCACATCTTCCATAAGCGGAATTTCCCGAAAGCCGCCGAGTTGGTAAAAAACATCCCGATGCACAAAAATCCCTTGATCTCCATAGAAGCTGTTCAGCCACTTGGCCCTTAAATTGGAACCAAAGGCAATGAATCGGTAGATTAAGCGCTCATCAGCAAACTTTAACTTAAAACAACCACCGGTTGCGCCGGCGGCAATCGAGCTAACGAGTCTGGGAAAGGAATCGGGCTGCAACTGAGAGTCTGCGTGCAAAAACCACAGGATATCCCCCGAAGCTCTCCGTGCTCCTAAATTCAATTGTCCTCCTCGCCCGGGGTATGCCGGCAAAACGTGCTGACAATATTTAGAAGCTATTTCCCGGGTTCTATCCGTACTTTGGCCGTCTACTACAATAAGTTCTAAGGGATAGTGCGCCTTCAATTCATTGAGTTGTAAAAGCAACGCTTCAATGAACGCTTCTTCATTTAAGGTCGGAATAATAACCGATACCCGGGTATTCTTTACCATTCATCTTCTCCCAAAGCTCATATAAGATTCCGGCTGTAACCAGGGTAATTCGTTTACAGCCTTTATAGCCGATTCTATCGGCAAAACTTTGCTTTTTTCGCAGCTCACGACACTGACAGCTCGCAAAGGTTTTGACGAACTCCGCATAGAGTTGGTGGGCCGATTTGTTAGTGAGGTTTGTTCCCATACGTTCATTCAGGATCCCTAAGGCCATTTGTGCTCCAACAAGCGCCCCACAGGTTGAGCCGCTCCCCATACCGTGCTCAAAAAAGCGCCCAGCCGTGATCAGATCCCGACTAATGCTCAGATCCCAAGTATCATTGGCAGCGAGAAGCACACTCTGGCAACAGTTATACCCTTCACTGAAATAATGAGCGGCCCGGCTCTCTAGTATCGATTTCAACTCTCTCCTTACCATGAATACGTCGCCCTTCCTTTATCCATATCCAGCCTCCCCAAAGACTCGAGAAACTAACAATGAGTGCAAATAAAACAGAAACCGTAACAGCTACTGAACTTGCAATCCCTATTTGAGCAAATAGAGCCATATATGCTCCCTCCCTGACACCATAACCGTTGATTCCAATTGGAATCATGGCCGCTACCGAAGTCGCAGGGATTAAAAAGGCGGCTTGGAATGGAGTAATCTGGGTCACTGCCAGAGCTCGAAAAAGGCTCCAGTTGACCGTGACAACACAGAACTGAAAGATAATTGATCCTATTAAAGCCTTAACCAATAAGCCGGGTTGCTTCCGTAACCGGTTTCCATGCATACTTAACCCTTCTATAAAACGTTGTGTTTTTGGCCAGGAGTTCAAGCGGCTTTGAAGCATTTCGGTCAATTTGGGGAATAGGATCAGAAGGATTAAAACTGAACTTAGAGCCAGTATGATAAGAAAAAAACCAATTAACTGGGGAATAACCGTATTAGAAAAGGGGGCAGCCAACAACGCAGCCAAGCAAAGCCCGGCAGTAGCCAAGACTCTTTCAACCACCACTGAAGCTGTAGCTCCAGCCAGATCCTGGGTATGTTTTCCGATCCAATAGATTCGCAGACCATCCCCTCCAATACTAGAAGGCAAAAAATTGTTAAAGAATAGTCCGGCCCAATAACTTTTCCACAGCACCTTAAAGGGTAACTCCAGACTCGATGCCTTGAGAATCAGTTGCCACTTGTAAGCGCTCACTAAGACAGATACGACTACCCAGCCAAAAGCCGCGGTAACCCAGACAAGATGGGCATGGCTAAGGGTAAAAACAATTTCTGACCACTTGATCTGTCTAAACATCCAGCTTAATAAAACGAGGGACACGAGGATTTTCAAAGGGAGAATATAGTTTTTTCTCGTTCTCTGTCCGTTCAATCCTATTCACCCTTTCCTTTCGGTACCCCGCAAAGAAGAACCCCTCCACTTTAGGCTGGAAGGGTTCTCGGTCCTACTTTTCCAGAAGTTCGCCATATGGCCAGCCTGCTTGGCCTTTCTCCAAAATAAAGAGTCTGGATTCATCAATACCTTGATCATAGAGATATTGATAGGTATTTTTGGCGCCGCTCGCTCCCCGCGGACAGATAATAACGATAGGATCTTTTGATGATTGTAACTGGGGAAGAACTTTTGCCAGTTTGGCTTTGTCTTCGTCTGTTTTGACTGGGAAAGCGTAAGTAGGGATAACTCTTTTGATATGATGGGCTTTGTATTCGTTTTCAACCTGGATGTCCACAATCTGAATCGGGGCTTTTGATTCTATGGCTTGCTTGAGTTGGTCAGCCTTGTAGTATTTAAACTCCGTAATGACTTTAGGTGCCGGCTTACTGGCTTGATTGGCAGAATCGCTTACTGCGGCCGGCTTAGACTCGGATCCAGCATGACGGGTGCTACTTGTACCGCACCCTGTAAGAGCCAGCGTCAATCCTAAGGTTAATGAGATAAGAACTACTGATTGTTTCTTCATGAATCTTCTCCCTTCTTAAACAACTAATCTTTTAGAACTAAACAAATGGGCTTTGGGTTGCTAAACTCATCCTTTCCGATACCATCCTTTACCAAGAACGTAAACCCCTTACTAAATTTATCACCATAAAATTATGCAGTCAATAACTATTCTATGATATATTCTCATGATTATCATTAATTAATATAATTATCGCATGAAGAGCAGCTACGATATGGGAGACAGATTCACCAAGCGCACGGTCGTGAGCTTCGGCGACCCACTGAACCACCCGTTCCTCCGTGCGCTCACTCCTAACGATTTCCACCACTGGTATGATCTCTGGCGGGTTAAAATAATGGCAGATGAAAAACTGCTGCGGCCTAAACCAAGGCAGCATTTCAGGAAGCGGTAGGGCCGAGGTATTGGAGAAGATGATGGTTTTCGGGACATCAATTAAATAATCAAGGATAAAAGCAAAAAAAGATGGTTCTTGCAGTTAAGTACAAGAGCCATCGAGGGGGGGAGTAGGATACTCCTTTTAAGTTTATGCGATTTTTTCGCGTGCCTGGAACCACTTTGAGATGGAAAATAGGCAATTCAATCCTGGGAAAACCCTACAGAGGTTGATTCAGCAGCGTTTACGGCTGCAAAACCGTTCTTTTGAATACTTTCCTGAAATGAAACCCATAGATGGATAAGGTCACGGCCAATGGAAATACCTTAGGACGTTTAAATAAAGACCAGAAAATCAGTTTCCAGTAATAACGCCTTTCTTTTCCGATGATTCCCAAACGGATGATAGATTTGAAAAACGCCTTGATATTACTTAGATTTACAGGGACCGTTTCGGCTTTTGTAGGATTGTATTCCTTTAAAAACGTCAACACCCGCTCATAATATTTTTTCGGTGAATAAATGGTATCAACGATTCTCTTATAGCCGTTAACGAGCATTCCACTATCCATTTTAGGCATGAAGTTCATGGTGAAGTTTGTATTATCTCCGGAAAAGTCCTCGATCAGGCGGCCCTCCCCGGCTAAACGTTGATACAGTTTCGTTCCTTTGGGGGCATTCAGTAACCCTACCATGGCGGTGACGATACCGCTTTCCTGGATAAAGCTGATCAAGCTATCAAAAATGCTTGCCGTATCGTTATCAAATCCGACAATGAATCCCCCCTGAACCTGCAGTCCAAACCTCTGGATTTTTTTTACGCATGAAATCAAATCGCGGTTTTTGTTCTGTATCTTGTTGCATTCTACCAAACTATCCTCATTGGGTGTTTCTATGCCGATAAATACGGTATTGAAACCGGCTTTTACCATCAACTTCATTAACTTCTCATCATCTGAAAGGTTGATGGATGCCTCCGTGAGAAATGTAAAAGGATATTTTCTTTGGGCCATCCATTCAATCAGCGCAGGTAATATTTCTTCCGTCAGCTTTCTTTTATTACCGATAAAATTGTCATCGACAAAAAAGATGGCTTCTCTCCAACCCGAATTATAAATGGCATCTAATTCCTCAAGCAGTTGGGAGACATCCTTTGTCCTAGGAATATGGCCGTATAAACTGGTGATATTGCAAAATTCGCAATTAAAAGGGCAGCCGCGGGAGTATTGAATATTCATCGTGGCATACTTTTTGGTGTTGATGAGATTCCATAGGGGCACCGGGGTTGTTCTCAAATCAGCCCATTTCTCGGATGTATAAAGGTGTGCAGTCGTTCCATTCTCAATATCGCTGACAAACGTTGGCACGGATAATTCTCCTTCGTTCAGGAGAAGATGGTCCACATCGTCGAATTCCTCATATTCGGAAGTGAAGAGCGGCCCTCCGGCGACTGTCTTAACACCAAGTTTTTTACAGCGGTTGATTACCTCTCTGGCGGATTCCTTCTGAACAACCATAGCACTGACAAATACGTAATCAGCCCATAAGAGATCTTTATCTTTTAAGGTTGTCACATTCAGATCAATTAGCTTTTTTTCATAATGAGCAGGAAGTAACGCTGCAACGGTTAGCAGACCCAGTGGCGGAAAACCGGCTTTCTTGGATACAAATTTTAGAGCATACTGAAACCCCCAATATGTAATGGGATATTGAGGATAGAGCAGGAGGATTTTCATTGGACCACCTTCCTTTGAACGCCATTTTATCCTTATTATGCAACAAATGCAAGGGGGTATACGGATTCTTTATGATTCGGCGTTTTTTAAGTGACGGTAAAGCGTAGACAAGCTTATGCCCAACGCTTGTGCCGCTCGTTTCTTACCGATGGTGGAAATATAGCTCATCATTAAACCTTGACAGGCTAGTCTTTATCTGCTAGCCTAATAGTGAAAAACTTCATATGCGTAAGCGAGTATACTTTCTCAAGGAGAAGTATTGAAAAGGGAAGTCAGCGAATCTGACGCGGTCCCGCCACTGTGATAGTGAGCGGCCTTACAA
This sequence comes from Desulfosporosinus sp., assembly GCA_020692355.1. Taxonomy (GTDB): domain Bacteria; phylum Bacillota; class Desulfitobacteriia; order Desulfitobacteriales; family Desulfitobacteriaceae; genus JAJZPA01. The sequence goes on along the minus strand of JAIMKP010000003.1, from coordinate 29,437 downwards.
AATGTCACTGGGAAACCGGGAAGACGTAAGGCGGCGATGAACTTAAGCCAGGAGACCTGCTCGCTTCGAAGCCACACAGGAACCTACGCAGGATAGGGGGAATGTTGCGATGCCTTGCAACCAGGAAATGTTATCTGGCTAGCCGGACGAATTATACCCTTTACAGGATTTCTGTAGAGGGTTTTTGTTTTGGGCGGCAATCCAAAAGAGGAGTAACGATTCAATCATTTGAGAAAGAGGGATGTTTGATGAGACAACGGATAGGCAAAAGCCTTGCTTGGCTTGTAGTGGCAATGATGATGCTGGGAATTCTGGCGGGATGTGGTTCAAGCTCCACCGCTTCGACAGAGGGTGCGAAAACGCCAACGGCTCAAACTGGTGCTAAAGGGGAGAACGTTCAGTATCCCCTGACGGTTAAGGATTTCAGCGGAAATGAGCTGACCCTGGCACAAAAACCGGAGCGGATCGTCTCACTGACGTTGGGTACGGATGAAATGCTTTTGTCTTTAGTGGAACACAGCCGGATCCAAGCGCTTTCAGGCAAGATTGCTGAGGACGAAGGGATATCCAATGTAGCCACTGAGGCCAAGACCTTTCGAAAAGTGGAAAACAATATTGAAACCATTATTTCACTCAAGCCTGATTTGGTTTTTGCGGCCAGTTGGATGAAAAAGGAGCAGATCCAGCAGCTCCTGGATGCCAAGATTCCGGTCTATCTATATGGCACAGCAACAAACCTGGATGAACAGAAGAAGGTCATCCAGGAGGTCGCGCGCCTGGTTGGTGAGCCGACGAAAGGACAAACTATGGTTGCGGAAATGGATAAAACACTCCAGAGGGTTGCGGATAAAGTCAAAGGGATCAAAGCCGAAACCAAGCTAACGGTGCTGGACTATAACTCTTTTGGTTCCACGAAGGGCAAGGGAACCGGTTTTGATGATATGGCTCAACGGGCAGGGCTGATCAATGTGGCAGCTCAGGCCGGACTGACGGGATACCCGAAGATTTCCAAGGAGAAGATCGTGGAGCTGAATCCGGATGTGATTATTTTGCCTTCCTGGTCCTATGATAAGAAACAGAATCCGGCAAATCTGGCGGAGGATTTAAAAAAGGACCAAAGCCTGGCTACGGTCAAGGCGATCAAGAACCATCGCGTCTACATGTTGCCGGACAAGCATGTGATCAGTGTGTCCCAATATATGGCATTGGGCGTAGAAGACCTGGCCAAGGCAGCTTACCCCGACCTGTTTAAGTGATGTTAGCGGAAGGAGATAAAAGGAGGGTCATGCAGAATATTAAGGCCCATAGCCACGAGAAGAAAGTGATCGTGTTGCTTGTGCTGGGCCTTTTGCTGGTGGTTGTGGTGGCGACGGCTCTGGGTGCCGTAACCGTGCCCCTAAACAAGACTGTGGAGATCATCCTGAAAGACTTGGGCGTCGTAAAGTTTGAACAGGCTCCCTTTTCTGCCAGTCAGGAGGCGATCATCTTTTTCGTTCGTTTTCCGCGGGTCGTAGTGGCGGTGCTGGTTGGAGCAGCCTTGGCCTTGGCGGGGGCCGTGATGCAGGGGATGTTTCGCAATCCGCTGGCTGATCCGGGGATCATCGGCATATCAAGCGGGGCTAGTCTGGGTGCGGTGCTGGCGATCGCCTGGGGGCTGACTGCCAAAAGTCTTTATTTCATGCCGCTTTTGGCGACGGCGGGTGCTTTTATGGCCGCTCTCGTCATCTATGGGCTGTCCGCCAGGGGTGGCAAGTTCTCGGTGCTGACGCTCGTCTTGGCTGGCATTGCGGTGAGCACCTTTATCGGAGCCCTGACCTCTTTAACCCTGACCTTTCTCAATGAGTACCAAGTGAGAGAGTATCTGTTCTGGTCTGTGGGCAGTTTAAGCGGACGCCGCTGGGAGCATGTGCGCCTGGTGGCTCTACCTGTGCTCATCAGTATGCTGATGCTCATGTTGTTTGCCCGGGATTTGAATGTCCTCCTTTTGGGAGAGGAGGAGGCACAGTCGGTCGGCTTGAATCCAGCCAAGACGAGAAAGTGGCTGCTCTTTTTTGCCTCAGTTACTACGGCTCTGGCGGTGAGCGTCAGTGGGCATATTGCGTTTGTCGGCCTGATCGTGCCCCATGTGATGCGGCTTTTGGTGGGTCCGGATCACCGGGTTCTCCTGCCGGCCAGTGCCTTGGCCGGAGCGTTATTCCTTGTCATCTGCGATCTTGTAGCCCGCATCGTGGTGATGCCTTTAGAGATCGAGGTGGGGATCGTCACATCTCTCTTGGGGGCACCGTATTTTCTTTTCCTATTGTATCGGGCGAAAAAAGAGGGGGTTTCTTTATAAGAGTTTTTTAGGTACTCAGAATTCATAAGAAGTGTCCAATTCTATGGCGATTGGAGGGTTATCATGGCAGGAGCAGAGGCTATACCCAGGCTGAAGACGGAGAAATTAACGCTGGCTTTCCAGGGGAAACCTGTGCTTAAAGGGATCGATTTGACGGTCAGAGCAGGGGAGTTTCTGGGTCTGATTGGCCCCAATGGCGCAGGAAAGACGACGCTTTTGAAGTGCCTCAATGGTATTTATCCGTCTCAGGGGAAAATCTGGCTCCAGGGTGTTGACTTAAAGAACCTGACCGAGAAAGAAATCGCGGTCAGGATCGGTGTAATGCATCAGAATGTGCAGGTGACGTTTCCTTTTCCCGCCGGGGAAGTGGTCCTGATGGGCAGGTATCCGCATCTGAAACGGTTGCAGCGGGAAAGCGGTCAAGATTACCGCATTGCCAGAGAGAGCATGGAATACACGGATACCCTGCAGTTTGCACAGCGGCCGATCTCCGAACTTTCAGGCGGGGAAAGGCAGCGGGTCTTGTTTGCCAAGGTTCTGGCCCAGGAACCGGAGATAATTTTACTGGATGAACCGACGGCCAGCCTGGATATCAGGCATCAGGAACAGATCTTTCAATACGCCGGGGTGCTGGCGGCGCAGGGGAAGACGGTCATTGCCGCCGTGCACGATCTGAAGATTGCGGCCCGTTATTGTACGCGGTTGGTACTGCTTAAAGACGGGGAGATTCTGGCTGACGGCGTGCCGGAAGGGGTTCTGACCTCTGAAAATGTTTCCGAGGCGTACGGAGTGCGGGCTTTGGTTTATCGTAATGCCATGACCGGGCTTATGGATGTTTACCTTCCCGTACCCAAGCAGGCCGCGAAGCGGATACGGCTTCACGTCATTGGCGGTGGCGGAAGTGGTTCGGATATCATGCGGTCTTTGGTGGAACACGGCTATGAAGTGTCTGCCGGAGTACTGAGCGAAGAGGACAGTGATTTTAAATGTGCTCAGTTTTTTGGCATTGATTGTGTCTCTGCACCCCCTTTTTCCGGGATTTCGGAAGCGGTGCTTGAGCACAATGTCCGCAAAATCCAGAAGGCTCAGTTGACGGTTTTGGGAAATATTTATTTTGGAGAGAGTAATTTACGGAACTTGGAAGCTGCGCTGCAGGCTCCCCGGCTCATCCTGGTGGAAGACGATTTTCCCCAAGCACGTGACTTTACGAACGGAAAGGCTCTGGCGCTTTACCGGACGTTGCGGAAGAGGGCCCGGGTGACGACTTCGGCTGGACTGATCACGACGGTGGAGGAAGTTTTGGCCCAGGGCGACCGGGTGGATGGCGAAAAAGAGGCAGATGCAGCAGAAGTATTTGGGTCGGAAAGGGCGGTTCTGTTGCAGACGTAGGGTGGTTCTGCTACCGGCGTAGTCGATGAAGAGGGGAAAAGATGATGCGGATCTATACGTTTGCCAATGGCGATGTGGTACACCGTTATAACCGTAGTTTGGTGGCGGTATTTCAGGGTTCTCGGAAGGTCTTGAGCACTTCGGATCTAATCCGCTCTTTGGCGGCGGAATTTGTCGCTCTGTTTAGCGGGGCCGTGGCAGGAGGAATGCGTCATGTTTAAGATGGTCTGCCTGTTTTCCGACCACGATTCGTCTTACTCCATGAAAGAGGCGTACCACGCGGTTTGTCAGGATTATCCCGGAGAAATCTCCCTGGACTTCTGGAAAACGTCGCAGATCGATGGAGATCCAAACGAGTGGCTGAGTTGCCAAAGGGTTTTGGCCGAAGCGGATCTCGTGTTTCTGGTGGCGCATAGCGGGCTGACTTTTTTCAAAAAATTGGAATCGATCGTAGAAATCGTCCAGGAAAGAGAAACCCTGAAATTCTTTGTACACTCCGGAGTGGAGGAAGAGAACGAGGAACTCAAGAAAAAATCCGGTTTAACCGCAGGACAGCACCAGGAAATTCTCAGCTATTTTCTCCTTAGCGGTTTGGAAAATCACCGGAATCTCTTGCTCTATCTGGCGACTACGCTGGGTCGAAAACGCTATAATTATCATCCGGTGCAGGGGCGTGTCTGGGAAGGGATCTATGCTCCAGGCTTGCCGGAGGAACGCATCGAGGATGAGACGTCCTATCTGGCAAACCTAAAACGTTCGGGCAAGCCCGTTATTGGCATCCTCTTTCATTCCCATTACCTGCAGGAGCAAAATCTTGAGCACATCGAGGCTTTGATTCGGGAAATTCAAGCTCTGGGTGGGGAGGTTCTGCCGGTTTTCACGGAGTCCACAGCCAATCCGCTCCTCGGCAGCAAGGGACTGAGCTGGACGCTGAAGCATTTTTTCCTGGATGCGCGTGAAGCGCGCGTGGACGCGCTGATCAATACCATGGGTTTTGCGCAGAGTATTGTCAGCCGTCCGGGCGATGGCAGGCATGTCGTGGAGGAGAGCGTCTTTGCACCTTTGGCGGTGCCGGTGCTGCAGGCGATGCCCATGCTGCAGTCCTTGGAGCGCTGGGAAGGCTCTGTGAATGGGTTGGATGGGATGTCCCTCGTGACCAGTGTGTATTATCCGGAATTTGATGGGCAAATCATCACCGCCCCGATTGCTTATCTCGATCATGTAAGCGACAGGTTTGGGGAGAGAAATATTTTCCGGCCGATTCCGGAGAGGGTGCGTCGCGTAACTTCTCTGGCGTTGAATTGGGCGAAGCTGCGACGAACTCCGCCTGCCGCTAAGCGGGTGGCAATTCTTTTTCACAATATGCCGCCACGCAATGACCGCATCGGCTGTGCCTTTGGTCTGGATACCCCGGCTAGTGTTTGGTACATGGTGCAACTCCTCAAAGAAGAGGGCCTAAAACTGGACTATGATTTTCAAGATGGGGACGAGATTATTCAGCGCATCATCCAGGCGGTGAGCAATGATACACGTTGGCTGATGCCGGAAGAAGCCCTGAAGAAAAGCGTTGCCAGGATTTCAGGAGAGACGTTTCAGCTCTGGAATGGGGAATTGAGCCCCCGGATTCAGGAGAAGCTGGAAAAAGATTGGGGAAAAGCGCCGGGGCAGTTTATGGTTTATGAGGATCAGCTGCCTGTGCCGGGCATTCTCAATGGGCATCTTTTTATTGGCCTGCAGCCGGCCCGTGGGTATGAAGAACAGGCGGAGGCGGTTTATCACAGCACCGACATTGCCCCGCCTCATGCCTATCTGGCCTATTACCGTTGGCTGCGGGAGGTGTTTGGAGCCCAGGTGATCGTCCATGTCGGCACGCACGGGTCCCTGGAGTGGCTTCCGGGCAAGGAAGTGGGGCTTTCCCAGGACTGCTTCCCGGATGCTGCCATTGCGGATCTGCCCCACCTTTATCCCTATATCATCGACGTGACCGGCGAGGGAATCCAGGTTAAGCGGCGTTCTTACGGCGTGCTTCTGGATCATTTGATCCCGTCTCTGACCCGCAGTGGCGTGTACGAGGAACTGGCGGTTATTGATGAACTGATCCAGGACTACGAGCAGGCTGAGCGGCAAGACCCAGCCAAGCTTCCCTATCTGGAAGAGCGTTTGTGGGAGTTGGTGCAGAGCCAGCATTTAGATGAGGATCTTCAGCAAAATTTTCAGGGGAGTGAACTCCAACGCCAATCAGAAGTGGCGTTGGATGAAGCCGATCGATATAAATTAGTTCAAACCAAATTAGCTCGGAACGAGAGGCCGAGCAGGGATTTTCCGGCCTTTGTTAAGCGCCTGCATGTCTGGCTGGAGGAGATCAAGAGTTCCCTGATCAAGGATGGCTTGCATGTGTTTGGCCAGGTTCCGGAGGGGGATCGCTTTATTCACCTCATGCAGGCGCTCCTGCGTTTGCCCAACGGGGAAGTGCCTTCCTTACCGCAGGCGGTGGCCGCGGCGCTGGGGTTTGACCATCATGAATTGTACGCGAAACTGACAGAGCGTGCGGCGAATGGACAGAGTCATCTGCGGCTTTTGGACCTTATTGATGAGAAAGGGGAAGAGCTTCTGTGGGCATTACATGAGGCAGAGTATCACCCGGAACGGATTAAAGGGATTATCCAGGAGGGCATACCGGTGCGGGAAGCCTCGAACATGCCTGATCCATTGGATTTTTTGAGCCTGTCGGATCCGTTGGAATTCCCGGAATTGCCGGCTAAGCCGGATCCCCAGGAACTGCTACAACAGGCGGAATCGATGGCACAAATGGAACGGCAGGAATTAGCGCAACCGCAGGAACCGTTGCACCTGAAGCCGCTGGAACAGTGTCTGACCTATGCTGCGACCATGGTTAAGAAAAGACTGGAGGGCACTAAGGATGAGCTTAGGTACTTCCGCGAGGGGATCCGGGGGAGATTTGTCCCGCCAGGCGGATCCGGTTCCCCGACGCGTGGGAGAGTCTCCATCCTACCGACCGGGCGTAATTTTTATGCGTTGGATCCGGCGACCATTCCTTCCCGGGCTTCCTGGGAAGTGGGGTGTCTGTTGGGCCAGCGTTTGCTGGAGCGGCATTTGGCTGAAGAGGGGAAATACCCGGAAAACAGCGTGATGGTGGTCTATGCCGGGGAGACCATGAAAACGGGTGGGGACGACTTGGCTGAGGCCTTATATCTTATGGGACTGAAGCCGAAATGGCTGGGGGATACGGAACGAGTCATCGGACTGGAAGTGATTCCCCTGGGCGAGCTGGGGCGTCCCCGGCTGGATGTGACGCTCAGGATTACCGGACTTTTCCGGGACACGTTTCCCAACCTGATCGAACGCTTTGACGAAGCGGTTCAATTGGCGGCCGGGTTGGATGAGCCGGGAGAGGAAAACCATATCAGGAAACATATTTTGGAGGAGATTCGCCAGCTGGAAGAGAAAGGGCACTCCCGCGCGCAAGCCGAGGAGGAAGCCGGAATGCGTGTTTTCGGGTGTCCTCCGGGAACGTATGGCGGCGGCGTGGACGTGCTGATCAACAGCCGCAATTGGCAGAGTCAGGAGGATTTGGGGAATGTCTATACGCTGTGGAGCGGGTATGCTTATGGACGGAAGCTGCACGGGCGTCAGGTGATGGAAGTGTTTGCCCGCAGGCTGGCGGAGGCGGAAGCGACGATCAAGAACGAGTCCTCTCAGGAGATCGATATGTTGGAGGATGATTGCTATTATATTTACCACGGTGGCTTGATTGCCGGCATCACGACGCATTCTGGGAAAGCTCCCCGTTCATACTCTGGGGATGCGAGCGATCCGGAGCGTCCCAAAGTGAGGGATATCAGGGAAGAGACGGCTCGGATTATGCGGGCGCGGATTTTTAATCCCAAGTGGTTTGCCGGGCTGCAGCAGCATGGGTATAAAGGCGCGCAGGAGATCGCGGCCATGGTTGATATCGCGTTTGGCTGGGATGCCACGGCTCAGGTGCTCCAAAACTGGATGTATGATCAGATGGCGGCTTTCTACCTATTAAATGAAGAACGGAGAGAGTGGATCCGGGAGGTCAATCCCTGGGCCCTGCACCAGATCAGCGAACGTTTGCTGGAGGCCGCCCAGCGGGGGATGTGGGAGGCCGGGCCGGAGGCACTCCAGGCACTCCGGAGAATCTACCTGGAGAGTGAAGGGGATATGGAAGGGGCTTAAAGGAAGGAGTCTATAGAACATCATGTTAATCATCGAAGATCTGAAAAAGACCTATGGCAAAGTGACAGCCGTGGCTGGGCTCAGCTTGGCGATCCGCCGGGGAGAGTTCTTTGGGTTATTGGGGCCGAACGGGGCGGGTAAATCGACGACCGTGCGCATGCTGAGCACTCTGACTCCTCCAAGCTCTGGATCGGTGAGCATTGCTGGTCGGCGGCTGGATCGCAACCTGACGGACATAAAACGCACCATTGGAGTTGTTCCCCAGCATAATAACCTGGACGGTGAGATGACGGCCTGGGAGAATCTTGAACTGCATGGGCGTCTTTTTGGCCTGGGGAAAGAGGAGCGGCGGGGGAGGATTAAGGAACTGCTGATCTTCACGGAACTGGAAGAGCGTGCCCATGATCTGGTCAGGACCTTCTCCGGCGGCATGAAGCGCAAGCTGATGATTGCTCGTGCGCTCATGCACCGGCCTGTCGTGCTTCTGCTGGACGAACCAACGGTGGGGCTGGATCCTGCGGTTCGCCGCAAGATGTGGGATCTTCTGAAAACCTTGAAAGCCGAAGGGCTAACCGTTCTGTTGACAACGCACTATATCGAAGAGGCCGAAATTCTCTGTGACCGGGTGGCGCTGATGCACGAAGGCGTTTTGATCGAACTGGATACGCCGCTAAACCTGATCGCCAAAAGCGGTACCATCGTACTGGAATACTTTACCCAAGGGGTGACGATGAGCGAGTTTTTTGCCACGCGGGAGGAAGCCTTGAGCCGGGCAGCCTCTTTGGAAGGAAGTGTAAACATCCGTCCGGCTAATCTGGAGGATGTTTTTATCCGGCTCACGAAGAGGAGGGTGTCTGAATGAGGAGTTATCTGGCGATTCTCTGGCAGGAATTTGTTTTATTCAAGCGGAAGTTTCGCAGCATTACCTTAGGGGCGATGATTTCTCCGGTTCTCTACCTGATTGCCTTTGGCTGGGGCCTGGGGGGAGGGATGACGGTCGGCGGGCAGAACTATTTACAGTTTGTCATCCCTGGAATTGTGGCTCTGACGACCATGATGGTCAGCTTCAGCACGGTCGGCAATGCCGTTAATCTTTCACGGATTTATGATAAGACGTTTGAGGAGTTTATGGTGGCTCCGGTCACAATGACGGTGTATGCGGCCGGCAAGATCAGCGCCGGTGCTTTGCGAGGGTTCTATTCCGGAGTGCTCATCCTGCTGATTTCCCTCCTCTTTCCGGCGGGGCTGAAGATCAATGGCTTTTTCCTCCTGATCCTGATGCTTAACTGTCTGGTGTTCGCCGCTCTGGGTTTTACGGCCGGGGTGTTGATCGATTCCCATGCCGATATGGCCAAATTCACCAACTTTGTGATCACGCCGATGGCTTTCTTATGTGGCACGTTTTTCCCTCTGGAAAAGATGCCCTGGCTGCTCAAAGGATTCATTGGGCTCTTGCCGTTGACGCATACCAGCCAGGGCCTGCGCAACAGCGGAGGAGATCTGAGGATGCTGGGGCTGAACGTGGTGGTCCTGGCGCTTTATTTTGTGGTTCTGTTTGTGGTCGGCGTCAGAACGTGTACCAAGGCGGAGACGATTGGCTAAGGAGACAGGAATGTAAGCAAAGGGACGGTTCTTGTGCTTCCACATTTTTGGTGCTAGTCCTACTAAACTGTGTCTAAATTGTGTTGGGGTCAGACCCCGGGCGACGCGGACCCCGGGCGACGCGAAGGAGGGTGACTTATTGAACGCTATGGAAATACAAGGGAGAGCGTATCCCTTTACCGCTCTGGTCGGTCAGGAGAGAATGAAGCAGGCACTCATTCTTAACGGGATCAATCCGGGTTTGGGCGGGGTTTTGATTAGGGGAGAAAAGGGTACGGCCAAGTCGACGGCGGTGCGGGCCTTGGCCGACCTGTTGCCGGCAAGAAACCAGGTCAAGGGGTGTCTCTATGCCTGCGATCCTTTGGACATGGCACATCTTTGTGCAGCCTGCAGGGAAAGGCTGGCTGCGGGGGAGACTTTAGTCACAGAGTCAGGGAAGATGCGGGTAATCGAGCTGCCCGTAAGCGCCACCGAAGACCGGGTGGTCGGTACGTTGGATATCGAACAGGCGCTGAAAACCGGGACGAAAAAGTTTGAAGCGGGGATTCTGGCTCAGGCCAATCGCAATATCCTGTATGTGGATGAAGTCAACCTGCTAGAGGATCACTTGGTCGATCTGCTCTTGGATGCAGCCGCTATGGGGGTCAATACGGTGGAGCGGGAAGGTGTTTCTTTCAGCCACCCGGCCCGGTTCGTGCTCGTGGGGACGATGAATCCGGAGGAAGGGGATCTGCGGCCCCAGCTTTTGGATCGTTTTGGCCTCGTGGTCGATGTCATCGGAGAACGCGATCCGGTTTTGCGAATGGAAGTGGTGCGCAGACGCTTGGAGTTTGAACAGGATCCGGAGGCGTTTCAAGTGCGTTACGCTCCGGAACAGGAAAAGTTAAGACGCCGGATTCGGGCGGCCCAGGAATTTCTGCCTTATGTCCGTTGGAATGAGCAGATTTTGGAGCTGGTGGCTCGTCTGGCCATTCATTTGGAGGTGGATGGACACCGGGCTGACCTGAGCTTGGTCAAGACAGCAGTGACCTTGGCTGCGTATGAAGGCCGGGCGAGCGTGAGTGTCCAGGATGTTTTGACTGCGGCGAAACTGGCCTTGCCCCACCGCATGCGGCGCAGACCGTTTGAAGAGGGAGTGTTGGAATGGGCGGAAGTGGAGAAGTTTGTACGCCAGTTTACCGAAGCGGCGGAGGAACGGCCGGCGCAGCAAGGGTCAGTGCAGGTATCCGGGTGAAGGCTCGTTCACCGATCTTTCCGTTTCCGGCGGTCACGGGACAGGAGAGCGTGAAAAAAGCCTTGATCTTGGGAGTAATAAATCCGGCGATCGGCGGGGTCTTAATCAGCGGGGAAAAAGGAACGGCGAAATCCACCCTGGTGCGCGGGCTGGCGGCTCTGTTACCTGACCGGGAAGTCGTGGATCTACCGCTGAACATCAGCGCAGATCGCTTGGTGGGTTCTCTGGACTTTGAATACGCCATTGCTTCAGGGCAGAGACGTTTTGAGCCGGGGTTATTGCAGAGGGCCGATGGACAGATACTCTATGTGGATGAGGTTAATCTTTTGAATGAACCGATTGCCAATATTCTAGCTCAGGCCGCGGCCTCAGGCATGAATGTTGTCGAGCAGGAGGGAATATCTTTCCTGCACCCGACCCGCTTTGTCCTCGTGGGGACGATGAATCCCGAAGAAGGGGCACTGCGTCCCCAACTGTTGGAGCGTTTTGGCCTCTTTGTGGAGGTTGATGGCTGCAGGGAAGCGGAAGAACGCAAGGAAATCATCCGCAGGTATTTGGCCTTTGAGGCGGATCCCCAGGCTTGTGTCAGGAAATGGAAGCCGTCTATGGAGGAATTGTCCCGGAGGGTCCAGGAAGCCAGGACCCACCTTGTTCAGGTCGAAGTCACGGAGGATAATCTTAAATTGGCGGTGGATCTGACAGCTGCCGGGCATTGTGCCGGGAACAGGGCGGAACTTGTGTTGATCGAAGCGGCCAGAGCGCTGGCGGCCTGGGGCGGACGCACATTGATTACCCTGAAGGATCTTCAGGAGGCTGCGCATTTAGCACTGCCCCATCGGATGCGGACAGCGGAGACGGGGGCACAGGGGACGGAGACTGGGGCTCAACAGCGTCCGGAGGATCATCAGGACTTCGGGCAGAAGAAACACCCGGAGGAGCGGAAGCGGGCGGAACAGAGAAACAGAGAGCACCGGCAAGCGGATGATCCGTCAGCAGGAGAAGAGCCGGAAGACGGCGTCGGCGCGAAATATGGGACAAAGGATGGGAAATCCTCTGGGGAGGGATCCGGGAACGGACAAAGGTCGAAGGCTGCGCCGGAGGACAACGAAAGTTCAGAGGGCTCACTGGCGGAAACAGGAAGCGTGCCCTCAAGTGACGAAGGCGAAGGGGGGGCTGATGACCGCTCGGAAGGATCGGAGCGCCAAGGACGTTCGGCGGTGCAACCCACCTGGGGTGGTACAGCTGCCGAGCGGATCGAGGGGGCGGAGGAAAGGTTTGCTATTAGGTTTACGTTTCCGCCTTTGGTCCGTAAAGCGCGCAAGGGGAGCGGCAAACGCAGCAGAACCCGAAGTCAGACCGGACAGGGAAGATTTGTGCGCGCGGCCCGGCCCCAGGGAAAGGCCCGGGATATTGCCCTGGTCGCAATCCTGCGGGCTGCTGCTTCCCGACCGCAAGAACGGTTTAGCCGGGAGGGCACGGGTTCGGCTGTGAAGGTACTGCCGGAAGACCTAAGGGAAAAGGTGAGGGAGAAGCGGATAGGCCACACGATTCTTTTCCTCGTGGATCTCAGCGGCTCGATGGGAGTCGAGAGACGGATCAAGGTCGTGAAAGGAGCGATTTTCTCTTTACTGGAGGATGCTTACCAGAAAAGAGACAAGGTTGCTCTGATTGCTTTTCGCGGGAATTCGGCGGAACTCATCCTCGGCATCACGCGCAGTGTGGAACGGGCGCGCAAAAAGCTGCAAGTGCTGCCCACCGGGGGCAAAACGCCCTTGGCGCAGGGACTTTCTCTCAGCTATGAGTTCTTACAGGCGGCCAGGGCCCAGGATGCGGATCTGGCTCCTCTGCTCGTTATCATTTCCGATGGTCGGGCGAATGTGTCCTTGCATGGAACCGATCCGGCAGAGGAAGCGTTAGCTATCGCCGGGCGCATCGGCCAGGCAGGGATTCCGGCTTGGGTGATCGACAGCGAGCAGGGCTTTATCCGATTGGGGCTGGCGTTGAAACTGGCCAGAAGCTTGGGAGGACAATATTCCCGATTGGAAGACTGGGAACGGATGGTTGCTATGTCTCCGAAGGCCTGAGAGGCCCGCATTGACTCGACAAGAGGAAAGGCATATTTTTCGGATGGGTTGACGAAGAGATGGCGTAATCTACGATATCGGACAGTTTGGCATCTACCATGATGAGTAAACAATGAGACAAGAAAAATCCGCATGAACATTGGTTTTTTGGTATAATTAAGTATCGATCGAAAATGCCGTGGAGATCCCTCCTATCCGTGATGATTAAACAGTTTCAACATTTGGTGAATCCGGAAAAAGAACTTGCTGACAAGTCCGCTTTTATCCTGGACGATACGATGCATTGACCTGCTCTCCTGGGTGATCATGTCTCCGGCAGGAGAGGCACCAAGTTGGGGTTTTCCAGAACTGATCATTGAAATAACCTCACCGTCAACAGCAAAGACTAATCCTGAATTAGACTCCACACATAATCCGATGGGAAAGGTGGTAAAACAATGCCGTTACCTAACGAACAAAGAGAATATACTTATGAAGATTATTTGAATTGGCCGGACGATGAACGATGGGAAATTATTGATGGTATTGCCTATAATCAGGCCACCCCTTCACCTGTTCACCAAACTATCTCGATGAATTTGAGTCGCATTCTATCCAACCATTTTTTGGATAAGGAGTGTAGAGTTTTTGCGGCTCCATTTACGGTTAGACTGCCGATGGAAAATGTAGAGTCTGACGAGAAGAAGAACAAAAATATTGTTGAACCTGATTTGGCGGTTATCTGCGACAAGAGCAGATTGGATAAAAATGGTTAAAGCGGGGCTCCAATTTTCCTGGTTGAAATTGTTTCCAAGAGTTCTGCGAAACGGGATAATATAGTGAACTCGTTCAGCTCAAGCTGAACATCGAGACTTCGGTGGGGGAGTCTACCTCCGTCGCCGCTAAGTGTTTCTATTGGGAAAGGCGGCTCGGCGATACTCTCCACTGGAGACTATCGTCACCGAAGCAGAGTACGGGGGACCCACTCCCACTTGTAGAAGTGGGAGTCTTACGATTGGATAAAGGTAAGCCAGTTCGAACGAGCAGGCGTCAAGGAATATTGGATAGTTACCCCTGAGACGGAAACCATTGTGAGCTATGTGTTAAATGAACAAGGAATGTTTGCTAAGCCGGAAATGTATATCCTTGGTGAGGATGAGGCCATAGCCTCAAAAGTATTTACTGATTTAGCCCAATTAAATTGAAAGATATATTTGAAATATGGTGAAATGATTCTAATATAAAGAATCAGGATGCAAAGCAATGGTTCCACAGCGTTCGGTCAGTGTTTCCACGCTCTCGTGCGGTAGTTTTCACTGGTGTTGATGCGAACGACTTTTACGCGGCAGAACATGGTTAAGGTCTGTCGTTTTTTGTCGTTCGCGTAGGTACTCTGGTTAGAATCTTGCTATAGGGAGCTGATGTGGTGACATACTCTTCAAAAGTCTTCTGGACGGTTTCACCAATGCGGCGATAAGCTTCGTCATCCAAGTTAGCCAGAGAGGTGCGAATGGACCACTCCGGACCGCCAAAACCGCCGCCGTTTAGGAGCACAATGGAAGATTCCTCGGCTAAACGAAAAAGGATGTCGGTGGGCTCGTAGTTTTCCTGTAGGTATTCTCCGAATTCGTCACCGTATTTCATTTTTGCCCATACTAATAGATCAATTTGACTGTAGTACGCGGCGTCATATACATCCGTTCGCAACTCAAGTCCGAAGCCAGCGTACAATAATTTTTGCCGATGGTGACAAATTCGCTGGGTTAATTTTTTATAACGGTTCTCCTGATCAAGCAACGCAAAAAGCGCAAAAAGACCCATTTGTACTTGCTGAGGTGTTGATAAACCTGCCGTATGATTTAACGCGACTTGACGACTGTCGGCCACTATGCGATCGATAAAACGAAGGTGTTCGGGATGCAAAGTAATGGTTCCATAGCGCTCAGTCAGTGTTTCCACGCTCTCGCGCGGTAGTTCTTGCAGCCATTGATCAAAGATATTGTGTTCATGAATGGCGATCACTCCCAGACGCCAACCCGTAGACCCAAAATACTTGGAGAATGAGTATACTCCGAGCGTGTTGAAGGGTAAATCAGCCATGAATGACCGGAAGTGATTGACAAACGTGCCGTACACATCATCCGTAATGATCATTAATTTCGGATGATGTTTTTTAATAACATCGATTAGATGCTCTTTCGCTTCAGTGTTTATGGCTACAGAGGGTGGATTGCTAGGATTAACAACAAATAAAGCTTTGATGCTGGGATCAGTTAGTTTATCAATCTCCGAGTTCGGATATTGCCAAGTTGGGATACCTTGTTCATCCATTTCACTGGCGTTGATGCGAATGACTTCAAACTGATAGCGTGATAAATGCGGAATCTCGAGATAAGGGGTAAAGGTGGGCACCATAAGGGCAATCTTATCCCCAACGGTCAGTAAATGATTCGCCATCAGGGAATCGAAAATGTAACACATGGCAGCCGTGCCGCCTTCAACAGCGAATAAATGGAATTTGCCCGGGGGTGAAACGTTATCACACATTTCCTGAATGAGATAAGCGTGAACAACCTGTTCAAGGTGTACGAGCATGCGATCCGGTACAGGGTAGTTATCCCCGACGATCCCGTCCACAAGTTCATGGATCCAGGCATCGCGGTTAAATCCCAAACTTGTTACACCATAATTGAGGATGGCCTTGAGAAAATCAACTCCCGGTGCGTCGTGATGCTTTGCAAGGTAAGCCTCTAGACGTGCGGCAATCCCTGCTTGCTTTGGCATGCCGGCGAGGTCGTTATCTTGCCATACGCTGCGGGTTTCCTCCATGGCAAAGTGGCCCAGGGTAAAGAATGCTTCCCGTGGTGTTGCCGCAATCCAGTTGGGGTTGCCTCTTCCGGCATTGAGCATCGCCCAAAGACTGGTATCTCCATGTTTATGGGCGAGGCTGATTAATTTGTCCTTGAGTTCAAAAGGGCTAAGATGCTCGTAAGTGCGTTCCATTTTTCTCCGGGGCGTAGTGTCGTTCTGAATGGTTATCATTCCTTCCACTGATCATGCGCGGGGGGATGCCCTCGGATATATCCGTGGGACTTAATATCTAGTGCTACTTTGCACTGTAGCAGAAAGATTTATACACCTATTGCAACCCTTGCACACGATCGTGGCCTCGATAATTGCTACTGTTACGCGCTGCCCGGCGCTGGTCGTGAGCGCCGAGGCGGAGGCTGAAAAGTCATTGACAGGTAGTAAGAACTATGTTAATTTTCAGATAAAAGGGATGGTTGAACCAGCATACCGGTTGCCTTGATTCAGCGATTTGTTAAGCCCCGGAAGTGCTACATAAGGCGATAAGCAAGAGTCAAGTACCTTTTAGAATGGGGGATAATGTGATGAGTACACCCATAATTTCCAGGAAAACGCGCTGGCAGAAAGGCAGAGGGTGGAGAATCCCACTCATTGGATTGGCTATTTTGGTGCTTCTCTCAGGATCTATACTAACCTATGGGTATTGGGTATTAGAGAAGAGCTTGCCAATGACCAAAGGGGAACTGGTTCTGGATGGTCTGAATCAAGCGGTATCGGTTTGGCGAGATGCTGTCGGAGTTCCGCATATTGAGGCCCAAAATCAGCATGATCTCTATCTTGCGCAAGGATATGTTGTGGCTCAGGACCGTCTTTTTCAAATGGATCTCAGCAGGCGGCAGGCGTCCGGACAGTTGAGCGAGGTGATTGGGGACAAGACGATTGAGCGGGATAAATTCTTTCGCACGTTGGGGTTAAGACGAGCCGCTGAGGCTTCTCTCGCTATATATTCTCCGGAAGCTAAACAAGTGCTGGACTGGTATGCCCAAGGTGTGAATGCCTATATTCAGGCGGCGGAAAAAGGGGCGAACTTGCCGATTGAGTTTCGCATTCTAGGCTATCAGCCGAAGCCGTGGAACCCGATTGATTCTCTGACGATTGGGAAATATATGGCTTATGATTTAGGGGGACACTGGGAAGGGCAAGCTTTTCGTTATTATCTAGTGCAAAAGTTTGACCAAGAGAAGGCCTTCGATCTCTTTCCTTCCTATCCGGAAAATGCACCTACCATTGTACAAACCTTGAAGGCGAATAAAATCGATGTGGCGACGAGCTTTTCGTCGGTCGTCATCCCTAATGAAGCGAACGGAAGCAATAACTGGGTAGTGTCGGGTGCGAAAAGTGCGTCGGGTAAGCCGATGCTGGCCAATGATCCCCATCTTGGCCTTGCTACCCCATCGATCTGGTATGAAGTACACCTGAAATCGCCGGATACGGATGTAAGTGGTGTCATTTTTGCCGGAATACCTGGCATCATCGTAGGACATAACCGTGATATTGCCTGGGGAGTTACCAATGTAGGACCGGATGTCCAAGATTTGTATATTGAGAAGAGAAACCCTCAGAATGAGAACGAATTTGAATACATGGGGAAATGGGAACCGGTTAAGGTTGTTAAAGAGGAGATTCAAGTAAAAAACAGTCAACCCATTCCCTATGAAGTGAAAATAACGCGGCATGGCCCGCTTATCTCTGAATTTGCATATGACAACAAAGCAGATACAGCACTGGCGTTGCGTTGGACGGCGTTCGATCCATCGCCAGAACTGGAGGGAGTTTTGCGATTTGACCAAGCAAAAAATTGGGAGGAGTTCAAACAAGCGCTGACGTATTTCCATACGCCTGCTCAGAACTTTGTTTTTGCCTCACAGGATGGTACGATTGCCTACCGGGCTAATGGATTGATACCCATCCGGAAAAAAGGGGATAGCATAGTTCCCGTACCCGGTTGGACGGATGAATATGAGTGGCAAGGCTTTATTCCCTGGGAGCAACTGCCAACGGTGGTAAATCCGGAGGAAGGATTCATTGCCACTGCCAATAATAAGGTGGTGGATGATCGTTATCCCTATCATATTTCCAACGTGTGGGCTCAACCGTATCGGGAAGCTAGGATTCGTCAGGTTCTTACGAGTAAACAAATTCTATCAGTTGAAGATCTGAAAAATTTGCAGTTTGACCAGAAGAGCATGCAAGCGGAAGAATTTGTACCGATATTGTTAAAGCAACTGGAAGCGCAGAAGTCAGTACTCCGGCCGGTTGATCTGGAAGCCCTCAATTTGCTCAAGCAGTGGGATTTTGTGGACCGGACGAATCTTGGTGCGCCGTTTGTGTTCCATCAGTGGATGGAGCAGCTGCCTGATTACCTGTTCGGGAAAGTGATCGATCCCAAAATGTATAAATTGTTTGAGGGAAAGGGCCAGGTGGTTGATCAGCTATTGCGTCATGCTGCTCAGGGGAATCCAGGGCCGTGGATCAAAGAAAAAGGGGGATTGGCAGAGGTAACCCGAATCTCATTTCAGGCAACCATCGACGGAATTGTTACCTTGCAGGGAAACAAGCCCAGCCAATGGAATTGGGGGGGATTTCACAAAGTGACGTTTGCCCATCCACTTGCTGCGGTTAAGCCGCTCAACCTTTTATTCAATCCTGTTACTAAGCCCATGGGTGGAAGTGCACTGACTGTAGCAGCCGCAGGAAATAAAGCAACCGGTGAAGTGGATCATGCAGCGCCTTGGCGCACTGTGGTTGACGTAGCCGATATGAGTAAAAGTGCTAGCATCGTGGGGCCGGGCCAGTCCGGGCAGGTGTTGAGTCCCTGGTATGCGGACCAGGTACAAGCATGGACAACGGGTCAGTATCATACGACCAGTCTAGAAGAGAAAGACTATCAAAGGGCTAAGACTTTACTGCATCTCGTTCCCAAAGAAAAGTAACCTGTTAGACAAGCAATATGGCTGCAGGGATACCGGCAAAGTATCTCTGCAGCCACGCGGCAAGTTTTCGTAACGCTTCTAGGTATTTTCTTGTTAAAAAAGTTCTGCTAAAGGAGGGAAGACCCCGGTCATCCGGAGCAACCGGGACAGATAATTGATGGGAAATTTTGAGCCGATAAAGAAGAAAAATCTCTATGAAGATATTGTAGCCCAGGTGATCAAAAAGGTGAATGAGGGCTATTTTGCGCCTGGAGAGCAATTGCCGGGGGAACGGGAACTGGCACTGCAGCTGGGGGTCAACCGCAATTCACTGCGTGAGGCTTTACGGGTGCTGGAATTTATGCGTGTGCTTGAGAAGCGAGCGGGAGAGGGGGTATTTGTCCGCGATCCGGCACGCGAGGTCAGCCTGGAAGCGGTGATCCAGAGGATGTTGTGGGAAGATGGGTTGGATTACGAGTCTGTGCAGGATACCTATGAGGCCGTTCTCATCGTGGAAACACATTTAGCGAAAATGGCCGCACGTCGGGAGGATGAGTTAGCTGGGGCGCATTTAGCGGAATTGATGGTCAGAATGGAAGGTGCTTTGGATGATGCTATCACGTTTACGGCCTTGGACAAGGAATTTCATTTGACGGTAGGACAGATGGGGCACAGTCCCGTTCTCTTTTCCATCCTTTCGACGATGTGGCAAGTGATGGACAAATATGCAGAAGTACTGCACCTTTCCCGCGAGAGACGCTTGCTTTGTCTGGAGGGACATGGGCGCATTGTCACGGTCATTCGAGAACAGCAGGAAGAGGAAGCTGGGCGGGAAATGGCAAGGCATTTGAAAGGAGGGCTAAAGGCGATGTTGGCTAACAGTTCTCGGACAAGAAAGGGCTGATAAGCGTTAGAAAGCATTATACGAGGGGGGATTACGGTGGTGAATTCTACAGCTTATGGAGCAGAGAAGCCTTGGCTGGAGCATTATGATCAGGAAGTACCGAAGGCTTTGACTTACCCGGAATTAAGCTTAAATGACTTGGTGGAACAAACAGTCCGACAAGCTCCTCAGCGGGTTGCCCTTGTATTTATGGGGAAACGCTTGTCTTATGCTGAGCTGTGGGGATACGTTGAGAAACTGGCCGCTGCGCTGCAGGGAGAAGGGGTTGTTCCGGGCGATCGGGTGGCGTTGCTCCTCCCCAACTGCCCGCAATTCGTGATGAGTTACTACGCATTGCTCAGGTTGGGTGCAACGGTGGTGCCGATCAATCCTTTGAGTACAGAGACGGAACTCTTACATATTATGCGGGATGGCCAAGTCAAGACGGCCATTGCCTTGGATCTTTTGGTTGTACGTCT
Organism: Desulfosporosinus sp.; assembly: GCA_020692355.1. Lineage (GTDB taxonomy): Bacteria > Bacillota > Desulfitobacteriia > Desulfitobacteriales > Desulfitobacteriaceae > JAJZPA01. The sequence goes on along the minus strand of JAIMKP010000003.1, from coordinate 9,451 downwards.
GGAAAATGTTCGCAAGGTGTGTCGGGAGGCGGGGGAGGAGTGGCTTAAGAACACGTATTACACCTCGCTGCGGGAATTCCTGCCGTTCCCGCTCAATGTGCTCTATCCCTTGCGTCAGAAGATGTCCTCGGAAGGGAAAACACGGTTAGCAGAGACGGGTAAGTTTTCAGAACTTTTGAATAAGCGCGTTGACCTGAAGTTGGAGAAAACGGATGGTTTTGTTTCGATTCCGAAAGTGGATGTGCATCAGACTGTCGCGGTATTGATTTATACCGGAGGGACGACCGGCAAGCCGAAAGGAGTCATGCTTTCTCATTATGCGTTGGTTGTCAATGCCAAGCAGTGTTCAGTTTGGGGGAGCATGACCCGGGACGACAGCATTCTGACCATGTTGCCTATTTTTCATGGCTTTGGCATGAGTGTTTGCATGAATGCCCCCTTAATGTCGGGGGCAGCAACCGTTCTCGTTCCGCGTTTTTCAGTGGATGACATGTTGAAAGCGATCGATCGTTTTCAGCCGACGCTTTTTGCCGGAGTTCCTACCATGTACATTGGTCTGATCAACCATCCGCGCCTGACCCGCTATGCCCTCACCTCCTTGCGGGGCTGCTTTGTGGGGGCTGCTCCTCTGGCCCCGGAAGTCAAGCGCCGTTTCGAGGAGTTAACCGGGAGCAGTCTGATGGAGGGCTACGGCTTGACGGAAGCGGTCACAGCGCTGTGCGCCAACCCTTACCGGGGAGTGAACAAAACCGGCAGTATTGGTCTGCCTTTCCCGGATGTAACCATTCAGATCCGAGATGTGGAAACCGGACAGCGCGAACTTCCTTCCGGTGAAACGGGTGAGCTGGTTATCCGGGCTCCGGAGTTAATGCTGGGCTACCATCAACGCCCACAAGAGACGGCAGCCGCCTTGAGGGATGGGTGGCTCTTCACGGGCGATCTGGGCTATCGGGATGATGAGGGATATTTTTTCATTGTGGATCGAAAAAAAGACATGATTATTACCGGTGGCTTCAACGTCTATCCGCGTGAGGTCGAGGATGTGCTGTACGATCATTCTGCCGTGCGGGAGGCCTCTGTGCTCGGGATGCCCGATGACTACAAAGGGGAGCGCGTGAAGGCGTTTATCGTACTCAGGGAGGGTGCCGAAGCCAGTCAGGCAGAGATCCTTGCTTTTTGCCGTCAACACCTTTTGCCTTATAAAGTTCCGGTAGAGATCGAGTTTCGGGAGGAGTTGCCCAAGACAGCCATAGGCAAAGTTCTAAAACGGGCCTTACGGGAAGAGAAGAAGGATTAACGCCCGGTGTGAAATATGATCACGAAGGAAAGATCCATGCCCGGAGGGAGATTGGACCGTGAAGAAGGATCACGGCCTGGATAGGGAGCGGAACCCGGATAGGGATCAGAGCGCGAAGGAAGGATCAACTACCTGGAGCTGGAGTGAACGGTGGGGACGAAACCCGAAAATGGAGCTGGGGGTTTTAAGTGGTAAAGGAGAATGATGAATATTGGATTCAACAATGCTGACAGCAGAGAAAGAATTGGACTTTTTACTTGAGGAAGCAGCTTTGCGGGGAAAAAATGCTGCCGAACGTTATCCGGAACAGCGCTTTTTTGGTTACCTGTGCAGTTATTATCCGGAGGAACTCATTTTGGCGGCCGGTTTGGAACCTTTGCGCCTTTTGCCAGGCTCAGGGCCAGCCACTCCCGCCGAATTGCCGTCTTATTGCTGTTCCCTGGCCCGGGGAACCCTGGCAGAGGCCAAGAAAGGAAAAAGCGGGCTTGTGGGGGTGGGGATGGCCCACACCTGTGATACGATGCAATGCCTGGACGGGATTTGGGCCGATCGATTCGGTCGGGAAAACGTGCTGACCATTGTCCCCCCGGTTCTCTTAAATGCTCCTGGCGGACTGAGGTACTACCAAAGCGAGATAGAAGCATTATCTGCGAAATTGGTCCGTCTCAGTGAGGTTCAAAAGAGCGGACAGGATCGGAGTTACGAACCGAGCAACAACCATGGCACTGAACAAGAGGATGCTGAGAACGAAGGAAACCGTTTCGAGAGTGAAGGAGACGGAGAAGGAGACGGAGAAAGACAACGAGAGCAAGCGTTAGAGCGAGCTTGGCAAGTCTGCACCAGGGCGCGTCAATTGGCTGCCGAGTTGGACGAATTGCGTTCCCGTTTGCCCTCACCGTTGGTCGCAGCGTTGCTGCGTGCCGGACAACTTCTGCCCAAAGAGCGATTTATTACGGCTTTGGAGACGGTGCTGCCACTGCTGCATACCAAGGCTCGGGAGAATTCAGGGCGGTACAGAGTCCTGGTGAGCGGAGCGGTTTTGGAATCAGACAGTCTCTTTCAGATGGTCGAGGATCTCAATGGGCGGGTAGTGGCGGATGACACCTGTACGGGCTACCGCCATTACGCTCAGAATACGGTTGAGGGAGTCAACGACAGGATTGCAGAGGAAAAACCTAAAGATGCTGGGAATCCCAGAAATTTAGATGATTCTAAGGATGATGAGAATTTACGGGATTCTCAGTATAAAATAATTAATCAGATTGTCCAGCGTTATGTCAACATGCCACCCTGTCCCTGTCGCAGCCAAGGTCTGGAGAAAAGGCTGGATTACTTGGAAGCGTTAGCGTTAGAGCGCGGAGCGCAGGCGGCGATCCTCGTGATTCGCAAATATTGTGAACCCCATGCCTGGGATTCGGTGCCCCTGAGGGAACGTTTAGAAACCAAAGGAATCCGTACGCTGGTCTTGGAACTGGAAGCTTCGGAATTGGGTGGGCAGGAGCGGACGCGTCTGCAGGCCTTCCTGGAGAGTTTGGGCAATTGAATTCAGGCTTGAGCTTTGCAAAATGTAAAATGTAAAATGATAAAGCCAAATGTCAAATGCCAAATGGAGGATAAAAGATGGTTGAAGGAAAAAAATATCGCCAGTTTCGGGTCAATAAGCATTTAAAACGACTCATGGCCAAACATTATGCGTTAGGTCGTTACCAGCGTTATTGGGGAAGGCCTTTGCACCGGAAACTGGCTTGGATTACCAGTGGGGCTCCTGTGGAGCTGCTGCGGGCGTTTAAAATTTATTCCGTTTATCCGGAGCAGTATGGGGCGATTTGCAGTACGGCCAAGGCGACGGAAAAGCTCTGTCAGGCTGCGGAGGCTGCGGGATATTCCCAGGATCTGTGTTCTTATGCCCGCTCGCACATTGGGTCCATCTTGCGTCCGGATCTGGCTCCCATGCAGGGTTTACCGAAGCCGGATCTTTTGGTGGCCTGCAACAATATTTGTGGGACAGTGCTTAAATGGTATGAGGCCTTGGCTCATCTCTTGAAGGTGCCTCTCTTGGTGCTGGACACGCCATACTTACCGGGAGAATTGACGGAACATGCGCACCAATATGTTTTGGAACAACTGCAGAACATGGTTAGGCAATTGGAGAACTTAACCGGAAGAAAGCTGGATATGCAGGATCTGAAGCGGCAAATGGCGCGCAGTGCGGAAATGACGAAATTTTGGCGGGAGATCAGGGAACTGGCTCAAGCCCATCCCTCTCCCCTCAATGGCCCGGATTTATTTATTCAGATGGCACCCATTGTGGCTGTGCGAGGATCGCAGGAGGGAATCGACTACTACCGGAAGTTAAAAGCAGAGACGGAGGAACGGGTTCGCCGGGGCGAGGGGGCGATCTTGGAGGAAAAGACCCGTCTGGTTTGGGATAACATTGCCATTTGGCCGAAACTCTTTAACTTTACCAAAATGTTTACCGAGCGTGGGGCTTGTTTTGTCACGGATACTTATAGTGGCGGCTGGGCGGCCGAGCTGGCTTCGGGTGATCCCCTGGAAAGTCTGGCAGCGACCTATACGAACATTTTTCTGAATCGCTCGCCGGAGTTTCGGGCACGGCAGATGATTGAACTGGTCGAAGCGTATGAGGCGGATGGGTTTGTTATGCATTCCAATCGTTCCTGCAAGCCCTATTCTCTGGTACAGGAGGTTATTCGACGCCGAGTGATGGAGAAAACCGGTGTGCCGGGTCTTATGGTGGAGGCGGATATGGCGGATCCCAGGGCTTATGCGGAGGAATCTGTGCGCACGCGGGTGGAAGCATTTTTGGAAACACTTCAGGCCCTGTGAGCAAGAGAAAATCGGGACGATTTCGTCCGGAAGTATTCTCAGAAGTAATCCCAGAAGTATTCTTAATGGATAGTTCCGATACAAATCTCTTGTGCAAGAGTTGCTGAAAGCAGACTCGGGGTATTCTGACTGACTACTGACTACTGACTACTGACTACTGAATTCTGAATACCTGGAACAAGTCAAACATGTGATCTGGGGTACGGGAGGAGAAAATGCAGTGGAAGATTTTTTTGTCGGTGTGGATATTGGTTCTCTGACAGCCAAGGTTGTTCTGGTGGATGCTCAGGGCCAAGCGCTCGCCTGGGCAGTGGATCGCTCCGGCTACAGTGGCCGGGATGTGGCGCAACGGTTGACCCAAGAAATTCTTGAGGAAAAAGGCATTAAGGTGGAGCAGATCAAGGTGACCGTTGCCACGGGATATGGGCGTGTGACTTATCCGGCCGAGCGGGAAGTGTCGGAAATAACCTGTCAAGCCAAAGGAATCGCACATTTCTTTCCCGGGGCGAGGACGGTGATCGATATCGGAGGGCAAGATAGCAAGGTGATTAAGGTGTTGCCTGGTGGTAAGGTGATTGATTTTGCCATGAATGACAAGTGTGCCGCAGGCACCGGGCGCTTCTTGGAGGTTATGGCCGGAGCCTTGGAGGTGTCCCTGGAGGAAGTGGGAGCATTGGCTGTTAAGGCAGAGGAACACAAGGCGATCTCTTCTTTCTGTACTGTATTTGCGGAATCGGAAGTGATTTCACATGTGTCGGCCGGAGCCCTTAAACCGGATATCCTGGCGGGAGTCTGTGATAGTGTGGCGGCACGGGTATCGGCTTTAGTGGAGCGGGTGGGTCTGGAACCCGATGTTGTCTTTACGGGTGGTGTGGCCAAGAACGCTGGCGTAGCCAAAGCGTTGAGCGAACAAATTGGGTATCCTTTGTTGATTCCGGAAAATCCACAGATTACGGCAGCCTTAGGGGCCGCTTTGCTGGCTTGGGGAATGGGGTAAAAGCAGTCTATTGACGAACGATGCAGGAGGAGCTATACTATATTTAGATAATTAACTAAATATACAAGGAATAAATCTTAATTCAAAGAGGGGGGATGGCCATGAATGACACGTTTAAGGCGTTGGCCGACCCAACGCGACGACAAATCATTAACCTTTTGCGGGAGGGAGACCTGACAGCCGGCGAAATCGCAGAGCATTTTGACATCAGCAAGCCGAGTATTTCCCACCACCTGAACATCTTAAAGCAGGCCGATATCATCATTGATCAACGGCAAGGTCAGTTCATTTCCTATTCCCTGAATACGACTGTTTTTCAGGATTTAATCGCTTGGCTATTGCGGTTCAAAAGCTTTGCCGGAAAGGATGAGTAATCATGGACAAGATAAAGACGGAAAAGATAAAGCTGCCGCTGAAAATGAAGAAATCCGATCTCCTACTGCTGCTTCTGATTCTCCTAAGTTTCGTTCCGGGACTGGTTTTGTATGGGCAGCTTCCGGAACGGATGCCGAGTCATTGGAATGTCTACGGCCAGGTGGACGGCTACAGCAGCAAAGCGTTTGCCACGCTTTTCTTTCCGGGCCTGAATTTGGGGATGTACTTCCTTTTTCTTGTGCTTCCCCGCTTGGATCCCAAACGCAAAAACTACGCTCTCTTCACCAGTTCCTACACCGTGGTTCGCTGGGCAATCCATGTCTTTTTGATCCTCATCTATCTTGTGATCGTAGTCAGTGCGCTACGTTTGACCCAAGGGCAGCCGACATTGGATGTTTCTCGTCTTGTGCCCATCGGCGTTTCCGTGTTGTTTATTATTCTCGGTAACTATATGGGGCGCTTTCGTCACAACTACTTCATCGGCATCCGCAATCCGTGGACATTAGCCAATGAGCAGGTCTGGCAGAAGACCCACCGCCTCGGGGGAAAACTCTTTGTCCTCGTGGGAGTGCTGGGCATCATCTCCGTTTTTCTTAATCCCATGTTGCGCTTTGGACTGTTTATGGGTGGAGTGGTCGCGTTGCTGGTCGTCACGACGGTCTATTCGTATTGGATTTACCGCAAAATCGTACAGTAGTCAACGGCACTGATTTAATACTGATGTTTCATAGGTATTAAGAGCCAAAGAAACTGCCCCTAGAGGCCGTTTCTTGGCTTAGAAGATGGCGAGATAGGTGTGGTGAGAAAAAGGGTTTGACAGAAGAATGACGAAAAAAGTGTAGGACGTAAAAATGGTTACTAGAGGAAGGAAAACTGGGTATATGAAAAGAACGATAGAGAATAGTGACTTTTGGAGAATTTGTGAATATGCTCGCAGAAAGAAGAGGATGGAATAGAGAAGCATGCTCACAGCAGCGATTCATGGGTTTTTACTGGCCATGCCGCTTATCGTCCCCTTAGGGGCCCAGAATGTCTTTGTCTTTAATCAGGGGGCCTTACAGTCCAAATTCATCAGGACAATGCCCGTCGTGATCACGGCGGGGCTCAGTGACACCTTGCTCATATCGTTCGCCGTCATGGGCGTGTCTGTTGTCGTCTTGAGCGTGTTTTGGCTAAAATCCTTGCTCTTGACGGTAGGGATTCTTTTTCTTCTCTTTATGGGCTGGAGCACTTGGAGAAGTAAACCCAATATAGGCCAGGGTGGAGCAGCCCAGGGCGAGGCCGGCGAGAATGAGGTAAACCAGGCTTTCTCTGCGAAGAAGCAGGTTCTCTTTGCGGCCTCAGTTTCTCTCTTGAATCCCCATGCGATAATGGATACGGTTGGGGTTATTGGCACCAGTTCCTTGAAGTACGAAGGCTTGGATAAGCTGGCCTTTACGTTGGCCTGCATCTTCGTCTCCTGGTTCTGGTTCTTTACGCTAGCCATCGCCGGGCGGTTCATGGGTGCGCTGGATAAAACCGGCCGCATCATGCTCATCGTGAATAAGGTTTCTGCACTTGTCATGTGGGGAGCAGCGATTTATATTGGAATGGCATTGTTTTAGCCGACAAAGTAGTATGAACCAATCCCAAATTCCTTGTGGTCAAAGGAACACGGAAGAGGAATTTGTCAGAAGACTGTAGAATTATAAACTCGGAGAAAAGCGCGGTTGGGAAAGGGAGGTAGCTCAGTGGAAGATGTTGTTATCGTCAGTGGAGCACGGACTCCCATTGGCGATTTTCAAGGGTCTCTGAAGGATGTTTCGGCTGTAGAATTGGGTATTATTGCGGTGCAGGGGGCACTCAACAAGGCAGACGTTGAGGCCAGCCTTGTTGAAGATGTCGTGGCCGGAATGGTGTACAAAGCAGGAGCCAAAGGTAATCCGGGGCGACAAGTACAGCTTGCCGTAGGGATTCCGGTGGAAGCGGCTGCGACAACGGTCGATCAACAGTGCGCTTCGGCCATGCGGGCTTTAGAAATTGCTTCGCAGCAGATTCTCCTCGGTAAGTCCAGCGTGAGTGTGGTGGTTGGCATGGAGAACATGTCCCGTGCCCCACACCTCCTGCTGAATGCCCGGCAGGGGCTAAGACTTGGCTCGGATACCGTCCAAGATCACCTGCTCTATGATGCCTTGATTGATGCGTTCAAAGGATACCATATGGGTGTTACTGCGGAAAACTTAGCGGAGAAATACGGGATTTCGAGAGAGGAACAAGACGAGATCGCGTATCTTAGCCACGCACGGGCTATTGCAGCCATCAAGCAAGGGAAGTTCAAGGAGGAAATTATTCCGGTTGAGGTCAAGACCCGGAAAGGAATAGTTGTTGTCGATGTCGATGAACATCCCAGAGCCGATATTAGCCGGGAAGGACTGGCTAAGTTGAAGCCCGCCTTCAAACAAGATGGCACGGTGACAGCGGGAAATGCCTCCGGCCTCAACGATGGAGCTTCCTCGCTCTTGCTAATGGCGGCGAGCAAGGCCAAAGAACTTGGAGTCAAACCGTTAGCCAAAGTGCTTTCTACGGCTTCCTATGGTGTTCCTCCGGAAATTATGGGAATTGGTCCCGCGTATTCGATCCCGAAAGCTCTGAAATATGCAGGGCTCACTCTCAAGGACATCGACTATTTCGAAATCAATGAAGCGTTTGCCGCTCAGTTCTTAGCCGTTAACCGTGAACTCAACATTGATCTAGATAGAGTGAATGCCAATGGTTCGGGCATTGCCCTTGGACATCCGGTTGGCTGTACTGGAACCCGGATAATTGTTACAATGCTGCACGAAATGCAGCGACGCGGAGGAAAGTATGGCGTAGCATCCCTGTGTGTCGGCGGAGGCCCGTCCATGGCTACCGTTATCGAGATGCTATAGGATGTGGGGAGGGGACACTGTGGAAAATGTAATCGTTTTGGGAGCGGGCACGATGGGGGCGGGTATCGCCCAGGTGGCGGCAGAGGCCGGGTGCAAGGTCATCCTTCGTGATGTGAGCCAAGAGCTCATCGAGCGGGGATTGAAAGTGATTCATAAGAACTTGGATAAAGCAGTAGAAAAAGGGAAGATAACATCCGAGAGACAGGCGGAAATACTTCAAAATATTCAAGGTGTTGTGAGCATTGAGGAGGCTATCGAAAAGAGAAAGCCGGATGTCGTCATTGAAGCCATCATTGAGAATATGGCTATTAAGAAAAAAGTCTATCAAGAGCTAGATAACCTGTGTCCGGAAGAGACTGTCCTAGCCTCTAATACATCGGCTCTGAGTATCAGCGAGTTGGCCGCTGCGACGAACCGTCCGGACAGGGTGATTGGTATGCATTTCTTTAACCCCGCAAACATCATGAAGCTTGTAGAAGTTATCACTGGGGCGGCGACCAGTCAGGAAACCTTAAAGGCGACGAACGAGTTTGTGGCGAAGTTGGGAAAAACCGGTGTTCAGGTTCAGGAGGCTCCGGGCTTTGTTGTCAATCGGATGCTCGTTCCTTTAATCAATGAAGCGATATTTATCTATATGGAAGGAATTGCCTCCATAGAGGATATTGATACGGCCATGAAACTCGGAGCCAATCATCCGATAGGCCCGTTGGCACTTGGAGATCTGATCGGTCTAGATGTTTGCCTAGCGGTCATGGAGACCTTGTATAGCGAGTTTGGGGATCCGAAGTATAGGCCTTGTCCTTTGTTAAAGAAAATGGTTCGGGCCGGTTTCTTGGGCCGGAAAACGGGTAAGGGGTTCTATCCATATTAAGCTAGAGCTTTGGCAAATTTAGTCTCCAAGGTGTCCGCTATTTTACTGATGCTTCAGTTTTCTCAGTGGCCGCAGGTGGAGTATTGCCTGTTGTCATTTGGGGGCCAGGTGATGGTGAACTGCGAAAATTGTTTTCAGAGCTTTCCTTATAAGAA
>JAIMKP010000037.1:29144-30010 GCA_020692355.1 Desulfosporosinus sp. | reverse complement strand
TGTTCAACTTTAGTTGAACGAGTTCATTAAGCTCCTAAGATTATGTACACTGCAAAACTCTTAGGAATCCCTCCGCTCCAAGTAGCGTTCCAGCTTACGTTTAACCCTTTGCAGGGCATTATCAATAGATTTGACATGCCGACGCAGGTCGATGGCAATTTCCTGATACGATTTCCCTTCGAGATAAGACATAAGCACTTTCCACTCAAGCGAACTCAAGATCTCGCCCATCTTCTCTTCAATATCATCAAACTCTTCGCGGCTGATGATCAACTCTTCTGGATCCGTAATCCGGGTGCCGGATATGACATCAAGCAGGGTACGATCAGAATCTTCATCATAAATCGGCTTATTCAGGGAAACATAGGAATTAAGCGGAATGTGTTTTTGTCGAGTCGCTGTTTTAATGGCAGTAATGATTTGACGAGTGATACAAAGTTCCGCAAAAGCCCGAAAGCTCGACAGCTTGTCACCACGGAAATCCCGAATCGCCTTATAAAGGCCGATCATTCCTTCTTGAATAATATCCTCCCGATCGGCCCCGATCAAAAAATATGAACGCGCTTTAGCCCTAACAAAATTCCTGTATTTGCCAATGAGGTATTCGAGTGCTGCGGCATCTCCCTCTTTGGCTAATTCAACGACCCCCTCATCCGCAATGACTTCACTTGATTCGCACCCTTCCGGTAGCTCAGGTTGGGCGTTCAGCGTCAAAGTAATCCCCCCGTATCATTGTGATGAAGACGGCACACCAACATCACAATTATACCTGACCTCGAAGAAAAGCGTCAAGACGAACTTTTTAAGGTTATGTCGGGCACTCTGTCTAATCGTTTAAATTTCCCCGCCGCTGCCTAAGGTTTTCG
>JAIMKP010000037.1:0-29121 GCA_020692355.1 Desulfosporosinus sp. | reverse complement strand
ACTCGCATTGAGCGACGCTATCTTTCCCTGCATCGGTAAGCTGATGAGTTCATCACAACTTTCTCGCACTAACCGACCCAACCCTTTTCCTTCACTTCCGATGACTAAAACCCTCGGCCCCGACAAATCCGCTGTGAAGGCATCCTTTCCCTGCGCATCCGCTCCAGCAACCCAGCACCCTTTGGCCTTCAGTGCTTCAAGCGTCTGGACGATGTTGCTTACTCGGGCCACGAGAACGTGTTCGACCGCTCCAGCCGAGGTCTTCGCCACAATCCCCGTCAAAGCAACACTTCGCCGCTTCGGGATCACCACGCCGTGTGCCCCCACCGCCTCCACGGTTCGCAGCAGGGCACCCAGGTTATGCGGGTCTTCCACCTCATCTAACACCAGGATAAACGGATCCTCACCTTTCGACTCGGCCAAAGCGAGGAGATCCTCAACCTCAGCATAATCACGGGCAGCTCGATAGGCTAAAACACCTTGATGCTTTTGCTCACCGCTTAATCGATCTAAAACCTGCCGCTCTACGAATTGATACGGGATATTTCTTTGGCGCAGCACCCCCAGCAATTCCTGATTCCGTTCACCCCTGGTATCACTTTGAAATAAAACTTTATTTAAGGGCCGACCCGCTTTAACGAGTTCATAAACCGCATGGCGGCCATAAACCATTTCTTCTTCCACTCAAATTCCCTCCAGAAGTTTTTGTTTACAATAAACCTCATCTTGAATATAATAAAGGAGCATTAAGCAAAGGGGAGTAGCTGTACAGTAAAGTCGTCATTACGGGTTGACCCCGGCTTTACTGGCAACGCATGTTGTTAGCAAGACCTTTACCGAAACACGGTAAAGGTCTTTTTATTTCCCTGAGGTAACCCTGTACACGATAAAGAAGGAGTGTTGGATGATGGAATTTTTCTCGCCTCAGTTTTGGCAAATCCTCTTTTCCATTGTGGTCATCGATCTGCTCTTGGCCGGGGACAATGCGATTGTCATTGGACTCGCTGCCAAAAACCTGCCCAAGCCTCGGCAAAAACAGGCGATTTTTTGGGGTACCTTCGGAGCGATCGCCATCCGTTCCCTCGCAACCCTACTCGCCGTATGGCTCCTGAAAATCCCTGGCCTGCTTTTGGTCGGTGGAGTGCTCCTGCTCTTCATCGCCTACCGCTTAACTACCGGCGAAAAAGAAACCGCCATCGAGGCAAAAGACTCCCTCTGGGCTGCTATTCGCACGATCATCCTAGCTGACGCTGTGATGGGTCTTGACAATGTCTTGGCCGTCGCCGGGGCGTCCCACGGAAGCTTCCTCATGGTGGTTTTCGGCTTGCTCATCAGCGTGCCCATTGTTGCTTGGGGAAGCACCCTGTTTATCACCCTCACAGAAAAGTTCCCGTTTATCATCTACATCGGCGGAGGTGTCATTGCCTGGACCGCTGCCAAAATGATCTTGGATGAACCTCTGCTGGGGAATTATTTAACGCTGGCTCAGCCCGCAGAAAGCCTTATCAAAGCTGTTGTGGTGGCCCTTGTCCTTATCGCAGGTAGGCTGACTAACAGAAAAGCCCACACCCTTGGGACCGAACATGGGGCCCAAGCACGCAGCCTCAAAGAAGCGAATGATGAGGCGTAAAGCGTAAGACGTCATCTTCGGTTAACCCAGATATGTCCCTAACCATGGTTCCCGCTCTTGCAGAAGTTCGCCCATACGCTTGAGCATGGCTCGGATTTCCCACTGGGCTCCAGGAGTGAGCACGCGTTTTTGGTAAACATCCAAAAAAGAACGGAGATTTAGGGTTGTGACGAAATTAGTGCCCGCGCCTCCTGGCAACACAAAGCGGGCATCTTCTTTTTTTATTCCTAAAGTCAACAAGGCATCATAGCTCTTTTGAGCCTGTTCCATGGCCTGCAAGAACTCACTCTGGGCCCCCTGGTGATTCGTTATCGCTTCGGGTACCACATAATCAAATAGACCCCCTGCCGCGTCCCGCCGTTCGGAAACGTAACGCTGGCTCTGCACTGATAAGCTTACCCCAATTCGATGCCGCGAATACTGGGCTAGGAGCGTACGCGAAACATCTTTTACCGCAAAGGTTACGCTGCAATGTTCGAGAACACTTAAATGTTTTTGCTTGATCAAGTGGTCTACAATTCTCAGCATATCATCCATTAAGGGTTCCTGGTCAATGAGTTCAATGGGAGAAAGCGGGCTATAACAGGTTCTAGCTGCAATCCAGATCGTCTTTAAAAAGCTCGGCGTCGCCGTGATTAGCTTTATTTCCATCCTGCATTCCTCCTCTTTTCGCCTTTTCTTACCTATCCCTCGCCTAAGCCTGGAAGGCATGCCCTTCTTCAGTGCCGTTCTGCCTTCGCCGGAGCTATCTCCGCCGCTAAGTTAAAAGCCCAATCCATGCGCTCAACCTTCTCTTCTAAGTACCAATACCCGATCAAGGCTTCAAAGGCCGTGGCATGGCGGTAGGTTACGACATCCACATTCCTCGGATATCCCCCTTTCGCATTCCGCCCTCGGAGAACCACTTGCTGCTCGATCGCATCAAGTTCTGGCATAATCCGGTGTAAAATTTGCGCCTGGGTTGTTGCCCTTACATAATTGACCGCCTCGCGGTGGAGTTTTTGCACCTTCTCGTACCCCTGCTCCAGAAGATGCTTTCTCACCCAAAGCTCATACACTGCATCCCCCAGATACGCCAACGAAAGAGCATTCATCTCTTGCCAAGTTTTCATAGTATGATGCATCGTCCTTAATAAATTCCTATTTAATCTGCCAACGCGCACCCTGCGGAGTGTCTTCGATCACGATGCCGATGTCTTTAAGTTGATCGCGAATCAGGTCAGCTGTCTCCCAATCCTTCTTTTGCCTGGAGATAGCCCTCATTTGCATCATGATGTTCATGACTTGGGCCAGCTTCTCATTCTCGGTCACAGCGGCTACCGTTGAACGGGCAAGATCGAAACCAAGAACATTCCCCAGCTCCAATAAGAGGGCACGGGCTTCCTTTAATTCTGCGGACGCATAGGGATGTTCTTGTACATGAGAGTTGATCGTCTTTGCAAGTTCGAAGAGCACCGCCGTCCCCAACGCCGAGTTGAAATCATCATCCATCGCTTCCGTGAAGGCACGCCGGGATTTTTTAACGGCCTGGGCCAGCTCAGAGGCCTCAGCCGCTCCCGTGTTTTCATCCCGTTCTAGCGCTTCTTCCGCCAGGCGAACACACGTCTTCAGGCGCTCCAGCCCCTTCTGTGCCATGGTCAGTTTTTCGTCATCAAAATCGAGCGGACTCCTGTAATGGGTACCGAGAAGGTAGAAACGGATCACTTCCCCTGGAAAATGCGCTAAGACCTCCCGTACGGTAAAGAAGTTTCCTAGGGACTTAGACATCTTCTCCTGCTTAACCGTGATAAACGCGTTATGAAGCCAATAGCGGGCGAAGGTTCCTCCGTGCAGGTAGCCTTCGGACTGGGCAATTTCATTCTCATGGTGCGGAAAAACCAGGTCTCCTCCCCCGCCATGAATATCAAAACCTGCCCCAAGATACTTGAGCGACATGGCCGTACATTCGATATGCCACCCCGGTCGTCCTAGTCCCCAAGGGCTCTCCCAAGCCGGCTCACCTTCTTTTGCCTTCTTCCAGAGCGCAAAATCCATCGGTTGGCGTTTACGCTCATCAACCTCCACCCGCGCTCCAACCAGCATATCCTCCAGGCTGCGGCCTGAGAGTTTACCGTAATGCGGAAACTGATTGACAGCGAAATAGACATTCCCTTCCACTTCATAAGCCAATCCGCTATCCACTAACCCTAAAACGATCGCAATCATCTCCGGAATATGCTCAGTTGCCTTCGGATGCACCGTCGCTTCCAAGATCCCCAATTCCTCAGCATCCTGAAAATATTCCTTAATATAGCGTCGTGCCAAGGCCAGAGGATCGACCCCTTCTTTCCTTGCGCGTTGAATAATCTTATCGTCCACATCGGTAAAGTTCTGGACATAGTGCACCTCATAACCTTTATACATGAGGTAACGTCGAAACATATCGAAGACTACCAGCATGCGAGCATTGCCGATATGAATAAAGTTATACGTCGTCGGGCCGCAAGCATACATCGCTACTTTCCCGCTTTGGCGCGGTTGAAACGTTTCCTTTTGCCGAGTCATGGTGTTGTATAATCTCAAAGACATCGTAGGATCCCCCCCCGTCTTTCTCCTGTAAACGCTTTTCCAAGGTGTCTACCCGCTGCATCAAACATTGAAGCATCTCGGTCACCGGATCCGGAAGCTCATCATGACGCAGATCCACATTCTTAACCGGCTCGCCTCGATGCACGACAACCCTTCCAGGAACTCCAACCACGGTCGTATCGTTAGGAATCGGCTTGTTCACCACTGAACCCGCACCGATCTTGACATTGTCCCCAATCTTGAACGATCCCAAAATTTTGGCCCCGGTTCCAATCACGACATTGTCGCCAATGGTTGGATGCCGTTTCCCCTTCTCTTTACCCGTTCCGCCTAAGGTCACCCCCTGATAAAGTGTGACGTTGTTACCGATCTCCGCCGTCTCGCCAATGACTACCCCTGAACCATGGTCGATAAAGAACCCCTTACCGATTTTTGCCCCAGGGTGGATCTCGATCCCGGTGAGAAAACGAGCAAACTGAGAAATCATCCTGGGCAGAAGTACAAGATTCTTTTGATAGAGCCAATGGGCCATCCGATGAAAAAGCACGGCATGAAACCCAGGGTAACAGACAACAACCTCCAGCACGCTTTTGGCGGCCGGATCCCGCTCAAAAATCACCTGAATATCCTCACGCAACTGCTGGAACATTTTTATACACCCCATTCTCATTAAAACATACTTAAATCATCTAAAATACAAAACGGAAACCTTCGTCCAGAGACGAAAGTTTCCGCGGTTCCACTCTGTTTGAATGGCGGCCTCAGCCAAACCATCCCCACTCAAAGCCATAACGCAGCATTGCGGGTCGAAATACTCTTCTTCTTTCAACCGGCTCAGGGGCGCACGTTCCAGGAATCTCTTGAGACGGCTTCCACCCTTTCCGCCCTCGCTTGGCAATCCTCTCCTGTACTCTTCCCCATCCTTACCTGTGCAGGATTTAATTGTGACCATTATAGAAAATGAAATCCCTAAAGTCAATTGGGTGAACGCATTTTCTGCAGCCCGTTGTTCACGCGTTACCGATGCGACTTTGTGTCTGTTTGATGCGGCTTAAAACATTTTCCCGACCCAGAAGCGGAATGATGTCATAAAGCTCCGGCCCATGCATCTGTCCAGTTAACGCAACCCGAATTGGCATATAGACAAGCTTCCCGGATAATTTCAAGTCTTTCGTGATTCCTTTTAAGATCCCCTTCGTGCTTTCCCCGTTCAAGTCCTTTGCTGTTTCTACCTTGTCCGCCAGAAGCGACAGCACAGACAGAACCTGCTCTCCACGAAGGACATCAGCGGCTGCAGCACTCTCGGGTTCAGGCACCTCTGCACCCACAAAATAATGAACAAACTCCCTGACTTGTGCCATATAATCCAAGCGTTCGAGGATGGCATGGACATACCCTTTGATCCACTCGCGTTGTTCTGGGGAAAGCTCACCTTCGGGCAAGACCCCTGCTTCTCTCAAATGCGGCAAAGCCAAATCCGCCAGACGCTCCAAAGGGGCCTGCTTCATGTAATGCGCATTAATCCAATTTAGCTTGTTGAGATCAAAAACTGCCGGACTCTTGGAGACCCGTTCCAAGGAAAAGGCCTCAGCCAGTTTGTCAAGTGTAAAAAATTCGTCTTCACCCGGAGGGGCCCAGCCCAAGAGAGCAATAAAGTTGACAATCGCCTCCGGTAGATAGCCTTTCTTTTGATAGTCAATAACCGCTGTATCCCCATCCCGTTTGCTCATCTTTCGCCCCTCTGTGTTAAGGATTAAGGAAATATGGGCAAACTCAGGCATTTTAAGCCCTAGGGCCTGATAAATAAGCACCTGCCTCGGGGTATTGGAAAGATGTTCTTCCCCCCGGATCACCTGCGTAATGTTCATGGTCGAATCATCGATCACAACTGCGAAATTATAGGTGGGTATGCCATCCGACTTGACAATGACGAAGTCCCCCATCCCATCACTCTCGAAAGCGACCTCACCGCGGACATGGTCATGGATGACGATTTGCTCACCTTCCGGGATTCGGAAACGCACGACCGGCTTGCGCCCTTCCGCTTCATAGCGAGCGCGCTCCCCGGTGGTCAAATTCCGGCACTTCCCCAGATAGCGGGGTGTTTCACCTTGCGCAATCAGCGCCTGGCGCTCGGCTTCCAATTCTTCTTCACTACAATAGCAGTGGTAGGCATCTCCGCTCTGAAGCAGTCTTTCGGTATATTTTCTGTAAAGCTCCAAACGCTCGGTCTGGCGGTATGGCCCATGTTCTCCGCCCACTTCGATCCCTTCATTCCACTGAATCCCAAGCCAGCGCAGGGCTTCCAAAATATTATGTTCAGACTCCCGACTTGAACGCTCCCGATCAGTGTCCTCACTGCGAACGATAAAGGTACCGTCCGTTTTTTGGGCTAACAAGTAATTAAACAACGCCGAGCGAGCCCCGCCGATATGGAGCGGTCCCGTCGGGCTGGGTGCAAAACGAACTCTTAGTTCCATGTCAATCCTCCTCAATTTTCTCTAAACTCACGATCGCCTGGGCACTAATACCCTCCTCGCGCCCTTCGAAGCCGAGGCGTTCCGTAGTCGTTGCTTTCACCGAAACCGCCTCCAGGTTTGTCCCCAAGGTTTGAGCGAGATTGGCCCTCATCTCAGGAATATACGTTGCGAGCTTCGGTTTCTGAGCGATGATAATGCTGTCTAGATTCCCCACGATGTATCCTTTCGTCCAAATGAGTTCCATCACTTTTTCTAAGAGGAGCACACTCGAAATATCGTGATACCGTTCGTCCTGATCTGAAAAATGCGCACCGATATCCCCTAGGGCCAAAGCGCCTAACAAGGCATCCATGATAGCATGTAACAACACATCTGCATCCGAATGCCCAAGAAGCCCCCGTACATAAGGAACCTCCACTCCTCCTAAAATGAGAGGTCTTCCCTCAACGAAAGCATGGACATCATATCCGATCCCGACACGAATCATCAGGCATTACCTCCCCGACTATGCCGGTTTGCCAGAATTTGCTCAGCTAGCCAAAGATCCTGTCGCGTCGTGATTTTGATATTTTCCTCAGATCCGGGCAAAGCCCGCACAGGGTAACCCGCCCATTCCAAGAGAGATGCATCATCCGTCCCCCGAAAACCCGCTGCTGCGGCTTTTCCATGAACCTCCTCCAAAAGCGATCGCTTAAAGACCTGAGGCGTCTGTATTGCCCGCAGGGTTTTACGCTCCGGAGTTTCCAGTACGAGCCCTTCCGGATTCACGCGCTTGACCGTGTCCTTCAACGGAAGCGCCATAATCGCCGCAATATTCCCTGCTGCTTCTGCCAAAAAGCGGTGGAGTTCCTCCAACGTCAAAAGGGGCCGAGCCCCATCGTGAACCACCACTGTTTGGATGGCCTCACTGAGAGCTTTGAGCCCCGCAAAAACGGATTCCTGACGCTCAGCACCCCCGACTGGAGTGGCCTTAACCTTTTCAAAGCGATAGGCCTGAACGAGTTCCCGAATCCGCTTAACGTCCTGGCGCGCGCCAACGACCACAATCTCGCCGACATAGGGGGATTCCTGAAAAACCTTAAGCGCATGCGCCAATATCGGCATCCCGTTTAAACTGAGGAATTGTTTGTTGACTCCGGCCCCCATCCGTGCCCCTTGTCCAGCCGCTGGAATGACCACTCCCAGGCTAGCCAATGGCATTCACCTCATCCGTCGGAGGTAGGCCCATCGGCTTTTTTTCGCTGATTCCTTTCGGCTTAGCAAATATCATACGCCCAGCCGCTGTTTGCAACACACTGGTTACTAACACTGTTATGTGCTGTCCCATATAACGACGGCCCATGTCAACCACGATCATCGTGCCATCATCCAGGTAAGCAACCCCTTGTCCAGACTCTTTACCCTCTTTCATCACTTGAACCAGCATCTCTTCCCCTGGCAGGACAACGGGCTTAACTGCATTAGCCAGCTCATTAATGTTCAAGACCTTAACCCCTTGGAGTTCGGCCACCTTATTTAGGTTGTAGTCGTTGGTCAGCACCGGCGAATGTAAGATTTGCCCAAGCCGCACGAGTTTACTGTCCACCTCGGCGATATCATCAAAATCTTGCTCGTGGATGTGAACCTTGACATGGGTCTCCTTGGAAATCTGATTCAGAATATCAAGCCCCCTGCGACCGCGATTCCGTTTCAGTAAGTCGGAAGAATCGGCGATGTGCCGAAGCTCTTCGAGCACAAAACTTGGAATCAAGAGGACCCCCTCAACAAATCCCGTCTGGACAATGTCAGCGATCCGCCCGTCAATAATCACGCTGGTATCCAAAATCTTATAGTTCGGAGAAGTTTCCGCCAATTTCCCAGCGCTTTTGCTTTCCTTAACCTTGTCAGCATGCTTATCTCCTTTGTCCTTATCCCGAAATTTTGGAAAGACATTGAGAAAGCTGAGAACCTCTTCTTTGCGCCGGGCACCCAAGGTCAATCCCAAATAGGCCAAAAACATACTGAGAAGCACCGACAGAAGTGGTCCAAAAAAAGGAATGCTGATAAACGAGTTACTGAACAAACTAGCAATAATAAGTCCGATGATAGCCCCAATCGCTCCACCCATTAAATCATGCGTAGGGATTCTCTGCAAGCGGGCATCCATCCATTTAACTAAAGCCAAAAAACCCCGAATGCTTCCCGGCGCAATCAGAAAGCCCACCACTGCGAAAAGAAGAACCATGGCCACATAGGTCCAAACCGCAGTGGTTTTCGATGGCCAGCCTAACCAATCAAGTAAGTCTAAACGCAAAGTAAGATAGTCAAGATAAAAACCCAAACCCCCAAACAACAGGGTGATGATCGCACGAATCAAATTGCGAATCATCATTTCACCTCCTTTTAACCCTATTTTGGCTAAAAGCCTTCCCTATTATACTTTGTTCCACCCATATTTTTCAAGTGATTGCCGAAATATTAGGCTAAAACCTTATTTAACCATTGGCGCACCTCATTTTCATTGCTGTCTTCAGCGAGCACCAGTTCACTCACGAGGATTTGGCAAGCATTTTCATACATTTTCTTCTCTCCGGTAGACAATCCCTTTTCTTTGTCCCGCTTAGACAAATTGCGCACGACTTCCGCGACATCCAAAATATTGCCGCTGCGAATCTTTTCCAGATGGGCGCGGTAACGGCGATTCCAAGCTAATGTGATTACAACCTTGTCATCTTTCAAAACCTCTAAAACACTCTTAATCTGGGAACGGGGAATCACTTCCCTTAGCCCCAAACCGCGGACATTGCCCAAGGGAACTAAAACTTTCATATTACCCACCGGCAAATGCATGACATAGTACTGATGGGTCTCCCCTAAAACCTCCCGTTCTTCGATGGCTTCAATGACTCCTGCCCCGTGCATTGGGTACACAACTTTATCTCCAACATGAAACACTATGCCACCCCCTTGTTCTCATTATAACAGAGGAACCAGGCAAAGGCAAAAATTTTTAGATTATATCATACAAGCATCCAATATGTCAATGCAAAGATTGGGGCTTCTTTTCCTGGTATTCCTGTTTGAAATTGACAACCGCCTTACACGGTCGCTATAATGAGATTAACCCCGGCAGGCAGAAAGGAGTGAGGATACCAGACCATGGAACCACTCACCGAAAACTTTCAAGACACCGTCAAGTCTCTCTTGATCCGTCATCAAAGCGTTTTAGACATTCTAACGAAAGGACAGGAGGCATCGGCCCGTGTGAACCGGGCGGTGGTGAAGTCCGTGACAAGTTGTGGTTGTTTGGCCATTGACGCGCACAAGAAACCAATCCCCGAAAATGCCACCCTTTATGACCTGAAAGCTCTACTCGACAGCAATGTGCAGGGAAACTTGTGCGACAACTGCCGGGAGACGATTGAATCGGAGTTAGGCAAACAGCTTTTTTACATAGCCGCTTTGGCTAATACCTTGGACATTTCCCTCGACGAGGTTTTTGAACGTGAAATGAAAAAACTCTCAACCTTAACGATTTTTAACATGACTTGAAGAAACCCAGACCTACGTCGAGCTTGGCGAGGAAACAGCCTAGACTAAAGGGAGCTGCCGTAAGGAAGCTCCCTTTAGTCTAGGCTCTTCACTCATGACTCGGGCTAGCTCAATAGGATGTCTATCGCTTCCTCAACTCTCCTCACCTGCATGAGGGGGAAATCAAGGTCCTTAAGCTGGGAAGCATTCATCTCAGGAATCACACACCCAATGAATCCCAGTTTCGCGGCTTCCCTGACGCGCGACTCGATTTGCGAAACCCCGCGAACCTCTCCTGTCAAGCCTACTTCCCCAATCAGAGCGAACGGCTTCAAAGGTACATCTTTATAGCTGGAGGCAACTGCAGCCACAAGTGCCAGATCCACCCCAGGCTCTTCAATACGGACTCCACCAGCAATATTGACAAAGACATCCTGGGAACTCAAATGCAGGCCGACCCGCTTATCCAGGACGGCTAGGAGCATCAAAAGTCGGTTATAATCCACTCCCGTAACAATCCGCCGGGGAGGGCCGTACGTCCCCGCCGTGACTAACGCCTGAATCTCAACGAGCAGGGGCCGCGTTCCTTCCATCAATACGGCTACGGATGAGCCAGGCGTGCGGGAGAGACGCTCACCCATAAATAAGGCTGAAGGGTTCGGGATCTCGTATAAGCCATTGCCCCGCATCTCAAAAACGCCGATTTCATTGGTCGAACCAAAGCGGTTTTTGACGGCCCGCAAAATACGAAAGACATGGTTCCGATCCCCTTCAAAGTAGAGCACCGTATCTACAATATGTTCAAGAACCCGTGGGCCGGCAATGGACCCTTCTTTGGTGACATGCCCCACGAGAAAGACGGGGATCTCTTCCTCCTTGGCCAAGCGCATCAAGTAAGCTGCCCCTTCCCGTACTTGGCTGACACTTCCGGCAGCAGCCTGGATCTCCTCCAAGACCATCGTCTGAATGGAATCGACAATGATAAACCCTGGACGCATCGCCAAAGCGACATCCCTGACTAAGTTTAGATTCGTCTCGGCCAGTATGCTCAAATGTTCGGAGCTGATGCCCAGCCGCTCTGCTCTGAGTTTGATCTGCTTGCCAGACTCCTCGCCGGAAACATAGAGTACCGGACGCGAACGGGCCATCGCGGCAGCCATCTGGAGTGTCAAGGTAGACTTGCCTATCCCTGGCTCCCCGGCCAAGAGCACAAAGGAACCGGGAACCATTCCGCCACCGAGCACTCGGTTGAGTTCCTCAATCCCGGAATCAACCCGTGCCTCCGCTGTAATCAGAATGTCTGGCAGTGGAACAGCTTCCACCGTCCGCGCCCGCGCATGGACAGTGGAACGTTCAACCACCTCTTCCACAAGCGTATTCCACTCACCGCAGCCAGGGCACTTACCAAACCAGCGTGCGGTTTCCTGACCGCACGCTTGACAGAAATAACGCGTCTTCGTCTTGCCCAATGTCTCCCCCCGTTCTCGATATATCTATTCTACATTTGCGAACTGGATTTTCCCATCCTCTGCCGTGACCTTGACCTTATTCCCTGCTTTGAAGGTTCCTTCGAGGATCTTCTCCGACAGTTCGTCTTCGATAAAGCGTTGGATGGCCCGACGCAGCGGACGCGCCCCGAAGGTTGGATCATTACCTTCCTTGGCAATCACTTCTAGGGCACTCGTCTCGACATCTAGCTCAAATCCTTGCTCTCTCAGACGTTTAGTGACGTCGCGCATCAGAATCTGAGCCACTTGAAGCAGGGCATCAATCGGGAGGGAGTGGAAGACCACCAATTCATCCACCCTGTTTAGGAACTCCGGTCGGAAGGTATGCTTCAACTCTTCCAACACCCGCGAGCGCATCGTCTTGTATTCCGTCTGCTCATCCCGGTGCGCCGTAAATCCGAGAGCCTCCTTGCGCAAGAAGGATGCACCCACATTCGAGGTCATGATGATTACGGTATTGCGAAAGTCTACCGTCCTTCCTTTGGTATCGGTCAGGCGACCATCCTCCAAGACTTGGAGCAGGATATTGAAGACTTCAGGATGGGCTTTCTCGATCTCGTCGAGAAGCACGACACTGTAGGGTTTGCGCCGGACAGCATCTGTTAATTGACCGCCCTCATCATGTCCAATATAGCCCGGAGGTGCCCCAACCAAACGGGAAACCGCATGTTTCTCCATATATTCGGACATATCAATGCGAATGACGGCGTCCTCCTCTCCGAACAACGCTTCCGCTAAGGCCCGACCCAACTCGGTCTTACCCACGCCTGTAGGGCCTAAGAAGATGAATGAGCCAATCGGACGTTTGGGATCCTTGAGTCCCGCCCGCGCCCGGCGCACGGCCCTAGAGACCGCCGTAACGGCCTCATCCTGCCCAATAACCCGCTGGTGTAGGAGCTCTTCCAAGTGGAGAAGCCGTTCGCTTTCCTCTTGTGCTAGTTTCTTCACTGGAATCCCCGTCCAACTCGCTACGATTTGGGCGATATCCTCTGCGGTCACAACCGACTTCTCAACATCGCGTTTGCTTTCCCAGGCTGAGCGCTGCTCGGCCACCTGCTCCCGTAGCTTGTGTTCTTCATCCCGGATTTGCGCTGCCTTCTCAAAATTCTGAGCTAGAACCGCCGCTTCTTTTTCTTTCTTTAAGCGTTCAATCTCTTCTTCCAGCGTCTTCAAGTCCGGAGGTGCGACGAAACTGGCCAAACGCACACGAGAGGCTGCCTCATCGACCAAATCAATCGCCTTATCCGGCAGGAAGCGATCCGAAATATAACGATCCGAAAGGCGTACCGCCGCCTCAATCGCCTCGTCCTTGATTTCCACCCGATGATGGGCTTCATACCGATCCCGAAGTCCCCTGAGAATCGCAATGGCTTCTTCCGCAGTCGGCTCCCCGACTTGGATGGGTTGGAAGCGCCGCTCTAAGGCCGGGTCTTTTTCAATATACTTGCGGTACTCATCAAGGGTTGTTGCTCCGACACACTGCAGTTCCCCGCGCGCTAAGGCGGGTTTAAGGATGTTGGCGGCATCAATCGCCCCTTCGGCAGCCCCAGCCCCGATCAAGGTGTGTAGCTCATCGATGAATAAGATGACATTTCCGTCTGCACGGATTTCCTCCATGACTTTTTTTAAGCGCTCTTCAAATTCGCCACGATATTTACTGCCTGCGACCATGGCCGAAAGATCCAAGGTTACGACTCGCTTATGGTCGAGGATTTCCGGAACCTTGTTGCGTACGATAAGTTGGGCCAATCCTTCCGCAATGGCTGTCTTCCCAACTCCAGGATCCCCAATGAGTACTGGATTGTTCTTCGTTCGGCGACTCAAGACCTGAATCACCCGCTCAATTTCCTTTTCCCGCCCGACAACGGGATCAAGCTTGCCTTCCAAGGCCAGAATCGTCAGATCGCGGCCAAAATCATTGAGTGTTGGCGTGTTTCCTGGAGGCGCGTTTTTCGTTGTTGGCCCTACTGAAGCAGGACTGCCTTGCAGCATCGCCTCATCCGGATCTCCGCCCAAAAGGCGGACGACCTGTTTCCAAACCCGTTCTGGACTAACCCCCAGGTTTGTCAGAACCCGAGCGGCAATCCCCTCCCCTTCCATGATCAGACCAAAGAGAAGGTGCTCCGTACCGACATAGTTCACCCCTTGGCGCTGAGCCGACTCGTTCGCAAGTTCCAGCACCCGCTTGACCCGTGGAGTGAAACCGACATTCCCCTGAAAGGGTTCCCCGACTCCTACCAACTGTTTAATCTGCAGCTGAATTTTTTCTAAATCAAGACCTGTCGCCACTAAAGCTTTGGCCGCAATCCCATCCCCTTCGCGAATAAGGCCCAGCAAAAGGTGTTCGGTTCCGACCACTTTGTGTCCCATGCGCCGAGCCTCTTCCTGAGATATCAGCAAAACCTGTTGTGCTTTTTCTGTAAAACGTCCTTGCATCATATAACTCCTTTCTAATACCAATACGTCTCTAAAACTCACTTAACGCCTTGCGGATAAGACCGGCACGCTCTGCATCCCGCTGTCCCGGATCCAATTCCCGCTCTAAGATATATTGCAAACACCCTGGCCGAGATTCTACCAAAAGTGTGGCGAACGTACGCTTTGACTTTTGAAGGATTCCCATGTCAATACCCAGGCGATCATGGGAGAGAAGGTGCAGCGTATCTTCCGAGGTGAGAAGCCGGGCATTTTGCAAGATTCCGCGCGCCCGCCAGACTTTATCCTCCAGAATTAACGAAGCCTGTTGTTTTAAAGCCTCCCGCGCCTGCATCTCGTGTTCCACGATTTGTCCTGTCACCGCACCGAGATGAGCCAAGATATCTTCCTCGCTTTTTCCCAAGGTAATCTGGTTTGACACTTGGAAAATATGGCCGAAGGCCTGGGAGCCCTCACCATAGAGCCCGCGCACAGCGAGCCCCAAGTGTGTCAGCGCTCCTAAAACCTGCTGCACCTGATTTGTCATCGCCAAAGCTGGAAGATGCACCATGACCGAGGCTCTTAGCCCTGTGCCCACATTGGTCGGACAAGCTGTGACATACCCTTGGGCCTCTCTGTAAGCAAAATCCAGGTATCCTTCCAAAGCATCGTCCAGCGCGCTGGCTAAGCGATAAGTCTCTAAGAGCTGATTTCCCGGCAGCAGAACTTGCAATCGCAGGTGATCTTCTTCATTGACCATGACGGCCATGCGGTGGTCTTTGGCCAGGGCCACCCCACGGGCCTGGGGCTGATCGGCTAAAGCCGGGCTGATTAAATGTTTCTCAATGAGAACCTGGCGCTCCACCGGCATTAAGCGGTCGAGAGAAAGGTATTTCAAATGTTCTCCTTCAATATTTACACTCTCCAACGCTTCCACCAGTGTTTCCTCTGTCTGCGCTGCTTCTTCCGCAGAAAGAACATGCGGAAACGGAGTATTCTCCACATTGCGTGCCAACCGAATCCGACTGCTCAAAACCACGCTCGGCGTGTCGGTTTCCTCCATCCATGCGCTTTGTTGCAATAAAAGTTCGTTACGCTCCATGAAGCTCGCCCCCTTGGTCTTGTTCCATCTGGCGAATCTGATCGCGAACAATGGCTGCCTGCTCGAAGTTTTCTTGCTCAACCAGGGACTTCAGTTGTTCCTTCAGCCGACTGAGTTCGACCTTCTCCCGCAGAGCCGCACCCTTGCGCTTCGGGATCTTGCCGACATGCCGACCACCGCCGTGAATCCGCCGCACGAGAGGCTCAAGCTGGGGTTCAAACGTTTCATAGCAGACACTGCAGCCGAGCTTTCCAGCCTGGGTAATCTGGGAAATGGTCATCCCACAGCGGGGACAGGCTTCCTCTTCTTGCGTTGTTTGAGCAGGCATCTGGCTAAAACCAAACAAGGCCTGGAGAAAGTCAGGTAGAATCAGGCCGGGCTGAAACAGCACATGGGCCTCCTGCACCTTTTTAGCACACTGTTCACAGAGATGAAGCTCCTCAATCTGTCCATTGATACTTTTAGAAATATGCACGTTGGCCTCACGCTCCTGGCAATGTTGACATAGCATACTTATCCCTCCCTTACTCCAAATCTTCCCGACAGAGGGTTGTTAACATCCGCTTCATGAGCCGCGCCCGGATGATGTCCTGTCCCGGCTGAATCCCCCCTAAACCCTCCCGTGCGAGAATAGCCTTCATGATCTCCCGCTCCCGCAGGGTAAGGATCGCTTCCTCATACAAGCGCTCAAGTAAACCATACGCTCGCTCCTGGGAGAGGGAATCACCAATCAGCTGACGCATTGCGTGCTGGATGAGCCCATCCGGGTTTATTTCCAAACGCATAATCCGCAAATATCCCCCACCCCCGCGTCGGCTTTCCACCAAAAAACCGCGTTCCACCGTAAAACGGGTGTCTAACACATAGTTGATTTGCGACGGCGCACAGGAGAAAATATTTGCCAACGTGCCCCGCTGGAGCAAAATGAACCCTTCCTCTGCTCCTGCTAAAATCTGCCTGATATATTCTTCGATCCGGTCAGCAAGATTTGCCATCCCGTGAGCACCCCTTATTCCATACTATGACCTTTACTGACTTTATGACCTTCTTTGACCTTACACCCATATCATACCCACTTTCACCTAGTTTGCCAACCTTTTTTTGAAAAAAAACGGCAGGATCCGGGAGCAAGGGGACGGTTCTCTTGCTTCCATGAATTCCAGCTTGGCTTTGACAGGGGTTTTCTTAAAATTACCACCCAAAGGCGAGTCTTTTTCAAAATTTTAGCTTTCATAAATTTAGTTTACAAAATCCGTAAAGAAAAACCCGACTTGTGCCTAGCCTTCGGCGACGGCGGAAGCCTTAGTTGCACTTATGCCACCACAAAGATATACTTTCTGATATGCTAAAAAAACGGCAGGATCCTAGGACCCGGCCGCGAAGTAATAATTTGTATACGATTGACTTAAGCTTAACACGGTAAAGTGCAGCAAAGGGGATTCTCGGGCATGGACAAGCAGGAATCACGCAGCCAAAAACCAACCTTTGATAAGCCCATTTTGGGCGAACCGATTTTAAAGACCGATAAATTATGCAAAAGCTTCGGGGCACTCACTGCCGTAAAAAATGTCAACCTTGAAGTCCGGCCTGGGCAAATCGTGGGCTTATTGGGACCCAACGGAGCCGGAAAGTCCACCACGATTAAGATGCTCTCCACCCTGCTCAAGCCCACTTCTGGTAGCGCCCGCTTAGCTGGGTATGATATCGTCAAAAACCCATTTCAGATCCGTCAACACATCGGTATTATCTTTCAAGACTCCACCCTGGACAACCGTCTGACCGGAAGGGAAAACCTCGAATTTCACTGCATGATCTATAAGGTTCCCCGTCCCGAACGTCAGCCCCGGATTGAAGAAATGCTCGTCATGGTCGACCTCACGGAAGCGGCCGACCGCCCCGTGAAGACCTATTCGGGCGGCATGCGACGACGCTTGGAGATCGCCCGCGGCCTTTTGCATCACCCCTCAATCCTCTTCCTCGACGAACCCACGGTAGGGCTAGACCCCCAGACACGGGCCACGATTTGGACCTATGTCGAACGCCTCGTGCAAGAATATGGGATGGGTGTGCTGATGACAACCCACTATATGGAAGAAGCCGAACACTGCCAGAACATAGCCATCATGGATCAGGGCACCATCATCGCGGAGGGTTCCCCGGCTGGGCTGAAGTCCGAAATGGACGGAGATCGTATCCATCTCTTGACTGAGAATGACGCTAAGGCTAAGACTTGGTTAGAGGAAAACTGGGACGTAACGGTATCCCAAGGTAAAGAAGGGCTGGATTTTACCCTTCCCCAAGGAGAAACCCACCTCGCCCAGCTACTCGCCTCCCTGCCCGTGGCAGTACACCGCCTCTCCGTGCGCCAGCCAACTTTGGAAGACGTCTTTCTAAAACTGACCGGGCGTCGGATCCGCAACGAGGAGTCTGGCACGCACGAACGCTTAAAATTCTCGGCGCGGCGAAAGGGGAGGCTAAAATGAATTGGGAAGGGATTTATGCCATTTGGCTCAGGGATCTGAAGGCGATGTTTCGCGAGCGCTCCCGCCTCTACGGGGCCATCATGCGCCCGATTCTCTGGCTCTTCATCATGGGCAATGGGCTTCGTCCCGCCATGCAGGGGGTCTCCGGCGTGGAATACACGCAGTTTATCTTTCCAGGGGTCGTCGGCATGACCCTCATCTTTTCATCTCTCCAGTCAGCCACTTCGATCATCTGGGATCGGGAATTCGGCTTTTTGCGGGAAGTCATGGTCGCCCCGATGTCACGTGGGGCCGTGGTTGTCGGCAAAGTCTTAGGCGGCAGCACTCAGGCTACTGTGCAAGGGCTGATTACCATGCTCTTTGCCCCTCTGGTCGGTGTCTATCCCACGCCCGTCCAGGTCTTGCGCATCGTTCTCCTCATGCTCCTCATCTCATCTTCGCTTACCTCCCTCGGCATCCTCATCGCCAGCCGCATGACCAGCTTCGAGGGCTTCGGAGCCATCTCCAACTTCGTCGTCATGCCTATGTATTTCCTCAGCGGCTCCATCTACCCGCTCACCAACCTGCCGCTGTGGCTGAAAGCCCTAACCACGATCAACCCCCTCTCTTACGGGGTCGATGCCATGCGGGGACAAATCATCCACATCTACCACTTTTCCCTGCTCACGGATGTCCTCGCCATCGCTGGCTTTGGTGCGGTGATGCTCACACTCGCTATCCCCATGTTTAGCCGGTCATAAGGAAAATACTGCGGATTGGGTGGAAAGGTTCCGTCAGCACAAGTCCAGACCAATGGCTATAAAGAAAATCCCTGCCGCTTAAGCAGGGATCTTTGTCTCAAATTGGTAGGATCGTAACATTGGCAATTTGGCTTCCTGGATGTAGCCAGACATTCCTCCGATAAAGTGTTTAGGGCTCGCTACCGGGAGCAAATTCCCATTTCTCATCTGAAATATACCATCTTCCTAAATCATCTGTTAATGTCAGATGGTCTATTATCTTATTCGTTGGGGAAACTTTTACCCAGTGGCCGTTTTGCCATTGACCAAATGTAGCCTCCGGATTCGTTTGGCCTCCCCGCCAAAGAAGAACGCCTCCGTTGGCTGTCTCAACTTCAAATATGCTTTCTTCAGTGATTCACAGCAAACAGCCAATTCATGGGTCGGAGAAACCTTAGACCAAAACTGATAACATTAATTTAATGGAGGGAGTTCTTGCTCTATCAAGCCGTCATCCACCAGTGAGATAAGCGTCCATTTTCCGTTTTCGATGGCCGTCTCGTAGTTTTCGGCGATCTCGCATGTAACATCGTAAACGCCCTTTTCATAAAGTGGCACATGCCTTTTCAGCCGGTCTTTGATGCACTCTTTATCAGCCAGAGACGCAATTGCAGGTGCTGTGCGCTCGTAATGCAGGAGCATCCAATACTCCAAACACGCCGTCGTCATGAGCAGACGCACCTTTATCCGAGGATAGCGCAGCTTTCCTGATAATTTTATAATTTTTCTCCCAGTGCGCAGCCTTCTCAAGCTCGGTGTCAAAGAAAAACCAAAACCTGACGGGATAAAGAAACAATTATGAACTCACCACTAATGGCAATGAGTGGAATGATTCTTGTAGGGCTTCCCAAGGTACAGAAACCACTCCGTCTGGGTGACAACTGGGTAAACAACGCTTAAACCGGGTCCAGAGCTTGTCGGAAACGTCTGGAAAGTATGGAAGGTTAACGAAACGTTTAAGGGTTAAGTTGCAAAGACGAAATACACCCAAGACATCAAGGTTAAGCCGGCAGTTGCAGCTAAAAATCCGCCAACTCTCACAACCGCCACCGTTGATTCTTCAGGCTCAGCACTGCGAACACTCTGGGATCCTTGACCGCTCTGAGCACTCGGATCACTCCAAACAGGCCGAGGATAAACATCTGTCCACGTCAAGGAACCTTGAAGAAGTCCCTCAATCTCACCTCGGCTTAACCAAATTTCCTTATTATGCGCCAAGTTTGGCACCCCCGACCCTGTTATCCATGTCCCAAGCCTCTCGCCCAGGGCTAATCCCTCTGGCCCAAGGCAATCTTAGTTTAATGTTCGAGATACAAAAAAGAAATCCCTGCACACCGCAGGGATTCTTTCACAAACCTTGATTAAACATCCTTCAGTCAAACAAAACATTGGTGTGCTGCAAGCACACATATTCTCTCATAGACTACTTGACGATCATGACCGGGCATTTGGCCCGTTGGAGCACTCGTTGGCTGATGCTACCGAGCACTGAACCTGCAATCGGGCCGTAGCCATGGCTACCCATAACAACTAAATCAATGGCTTCTTTATCGAGCATCTCCAGAACGGCAGTTACAGGGTGGCCCGATTTCAAAACCTTGCTGACTTTGACCCCTTCTGTATTGATGCCTGCAAGTGTCGCCTCTAAAGCTAATTCTCCGTTGCGTTCTAACTCTTCTTGCGTGATGGAGATACCGTAGGCTACATTATAGCCCCAGTAAGCTTGCGGCGTATAGGCAACATGGAGCAGTACAATTTCGGACTGGCACTTACGGGAAATTTCTAAGGCCGTGGTCAGTGCCCTGCGGGAGTATTCCGAAGCATCCGTCGGCACGAGTATCTTCTTGAACATGTAATACCGCCTCCTCTGAATGGATTCCTCTCATCCCTATGATATACCGTAAATTGGTTATTGTCTATTTCGTTTTGCACTATACTAATATCTTACGCGAATATGATCTCTTGCGGAGCTTTGGTTATAAAACGTGCTCCGTCTGCATCGGCAACTACCACCGTATCTTCAATTCCTACCACCCCGACACCCGGAAAAACAAACTTGGGTTCGATGGCGATGACCATCCCTGGAACCAGCACCTCTCTGGCTCCTCGGCTGATCGTCGGCAGTTCGTCCAATTCCAGACCCACGCCGTGTCCGACAAAACTGACACGGCTGGGGCCATAGCCCATAAAATTTTCACTGTAGGGCGTGTTTTCCTTGACCCAAGTGAGGACTTCATCATAAACCTCCCCGGTCGTCCGCCCTGGAACAAGGGCCCGGCGCAGGATTTCTTCGATCTCACAGGCCAGCGCGTACGCTTTCTTCAACTCCTCCGACAAATCCCCGATGGCGAGCATCCGGGTTTGATCGACCTGGTAGCCCCGAACCACATTGACGGTATCGACAACAATGGGCTCTCCCGTACGGATTTCCGCCTCTGATGCCCCAGCCGGCTGCTCCGGCCAAAGCCCCTGTCCTACTACCGGCCCATCAAAGGAACTGGGAATGGTTGCCCGCTCGCCCGCCGTTACTGCCCCAAAATGAAACTCCGAACCAAAACCGCGCATACGAACATACCCTCCATTACCCAAGGCACGGGCCTTGCCTTCTAAAAGCCCCTCCAGCTCCAGTTCTGTCATGCCCGGACGCAGAATCGTTCGCGCATAAGCCAAAACTTGCGGGTAGATCTCGGCAGCTTCTTGCATACGCTCGATCTCCCAAGCGGACTTCACAGCCCTCTGACGCCGAATCGCCCCTGAGATATCCTTCAAAGCAACCGTCGGGAATAACTTGCGGTAGCGTTCAAACTGGGCCACAGGCAACACATCAAATTCGAGGCCCAATACTTGGGGCAACGGGAGCCCTGAACCTTGAATAAGTTCAGGAATTTTGGACAACCCTGTCAGCGGGATGGCCCCCCAGGAACTCTCAGCCTGTGCTCTGGCGAAGTCCCGATAGACGAGTACGACGGGCCGCCCTGTCTTCGGAACATAGAAATGAACATTCTGAGCGGTCCCACTAAAATAAAGGGTATCCGCCCGTTGCACCAGGAGCGCTCCGTCGATCCCCTGGGAGCGTAAATAATCCTGAAAATACGTTGCCCGTGCTTGTAGTTCAAAAAACGGAACTCTCATCAGCTTCACTCTCCTTACTCTTGATCCTCGGGCCATACGCCCACTTCTACAAGTGGGCATTCACTGGATGTTCACTGTCTCCGGGCTCACCGCTTAACTAGCCGCTGCCGATCAGGCTTGCTTTCCTGGAAGTTCCCATATTTGATTTATTTCTGCCTCACCTAAGAAATTCCTCCTTTTTCGACTACTCCACATTTGCTCAGAACAAAAAAGCGTGCCTCCGGCACGCAGCAGCATACAACACATCATTCGCTTCAGAGCATCATCCAAATATCATCCGTTTGAAACCTGTTTTAGGTTGTAACTGAAAACTCATTCTGGCATTTGGGACACTTCACCTGAAGCACTCCCTTATTTAAGGGAACGCGCAGCTTTTGCCCGCACCGGCTGCACGCAACAAGGCGGTGATCTACGAGCTGCAAGATACGCTGCTTATCCAAGCCGACAATGACGTCCTCCCCGATAAACACGGTGGGTACCCCGCTGATGTTTCGCTTTTGAAGTTCATAGGCAGCCTGTGGATCCACATTCACATCCCGCTCCACAAAATGAATCTTGTGCTGCGAAAGAAACTCTTTCGCCATCGTGCAATACGGTCAGGTCTTGGTGGTAAAGACGATGACATCCTTCATGGGTAAAATTCCCTCCTCAAACTCAGCAGTGCTGACGATTGCCTGTATGAATTCTTCCTCATACAAGGGTCGCCTTCCGTGAGAGATATTATACACTCCCTCCCCATCAAGAGCCAATAGCCTTTTGGAAAAAACTTATATAATCCTGATACCCTGCTAAGGCCCCAGTGATTCCCTGCCCGAGTTTGTGGTTGTGATAGTAAAAGACCGACGGAATTCCTGGAATCTGAAACTCCGTTTTGGTATCCGGATACTCCTGGACATTCAACTGCACCAGGTTCACTTTGCTTAACTGGACGGCTTTGGCAATGAGCGGTTCAGCCTTGACGCAATTAGGACAAGCCGGGGAGTGAAAATAGACAAAGAATCCATCCTGAGTCTGGATCATCTGCCGCAATTGATCCGGGGAAACCTCCTGGGCCACCAGGCGTGTAGGCCGTGCCTGCCAATAATAAACGCCTGCAGCGATGAGGATCAAGGCCAAAAGAACAACGATCTTCCTTTTCATAAAACACCGCCTTTCAATAATCCACTCTAAAAAACCTTCATCACTTCAACCATCCCCTTTGACTTACACGAAAGGGTGACCAGCTCCCGCCATCACCCTTCAGCGCCTAAACATCATCCTCTTTCGCCCATCGCGACAGGCTTAATCGCTCCCCCCGCTTCTTCCGTTCAGCAACCAAATCTTTAAGCGATCCGTCCACTTCATTAATATGGATGTACATCCATTTTTGAGCTTCATGCCCTTCGCCTTTGGCAATAAGGGCTGTTATCTTTTTAGCCGTCCGAATGGTTTGCTGCTTCGTCTCCTTGGAGGTATGCATATACTTAACATTAAAGGGATGGATCTGCTCCACAAGCACCCGCAGCATATGCCTGATAAAAAGATTGTCCGTACTCTCCGCCAAGGCATGGTGGAACTCGGAATCGGCCTGGTAAAAGGCTTCCGTATCCTCTCCGCTTTCCTCCATTCCGCGGATAGCCTGTTTCATGATCTGAATCGACTCACTGTTCGCGCGTTCCGCTGCTAAGTCGACAGCCTTCAACTCCAATATCTCCCGGGCCTCCATGAGATCAGCCATGGGCAAACTACGGATCAGGTTTTCCAACGGAATGCTGTTATAGTCTCCCTGGGCAGCCGTCCGACGAATAAACGTGCCTTTCCCTTGGATGACTTCGAGATAGCCCATAACCACTAAAACGCCAATAGCTTCTCGTACTGATGATCGTCCAACCCCGAACATCCGAGCCAATTCCCGCTCCGGCGGGAGCTTTTGCTCAGGAACAAGATTGCCCGATTCGAGGCTCTTGAGAAATTGCTCCACGATCATGATTGGAGTGGTATTCCGGCGAATCACTTCGAACTCCATAATTTCCCCACTCATCCCTCAAATTCATGTCTTTGTCCAACGTATCCGAATCACTAACTTTCTGCCTATTCACCCAAGTAGGCCTTAACGATGCTCTCATCCTGGCGCAAGGTTTGACTATCCCCTTGCATCACGAGTTCACCCGTTTCCAAAACATAACCATAGTCGGCCAGTTTCAGCGCGACTTTGGCATTCTGCTCAACCAAGAGAATGGTGGTCCCTTCACTGTTGAGCGTCTTAATAATCTTCATGATCTCCCCTACGATCAGAGGGGCCAGCCCCATGGAGGGTTCATCCAGGAGCAAGAGCTTCGGTTCCGTCATCATCGCTCGGCCAATGGCTAGCATCTGCTGCTCCCCGCCCGACAAGGTTCCCCCGCTTTGTCTCTGTCGATCTTGGAGCCGGGGAAAGAGATCGAAGACATACTCCATCCGTTTCCGGCGCAATCCCTCATCCCCCAGCGTAAAGCCGCCCAGCTCCAGGTTTTCCTTTACCGTTAAATCCTTAAAAATTCGACGACCCTCGGGCACATGGATGAGGCCCATCCCCACGATCTTATGAGCTTTTTCACGGGTAATATCCCTGCCCATAAACTCTACGCTTCCCGAAGCCGCCGGCACCAGCCCAGAGATCGTCTTCAAGGTCGTGCTCTTACCGGCCCCATTAGAACCAAGCAACGTCACGATTTGACCTTTAGGGACCTCCAGAGTGATTCCTTTTAAGGCATGGATTTTGCCGTAGTACGTCTCTAAGCTGCGCAAGGCTAATACCATCTCGCTCATTCTTCATCCTCCTTGCCCAGGTAGGCTTCGATCACTCTGGGATTATTCTTAACCTCATCGGTGGTGCCCTCCGCAATTTTTTGCCCGTAGTCAATCACCACAATCTTTTCGGACACTTTCATCACGAGGCCCATATCATGTTCGATGAGCAGAACCGTGACAGCCAAATCGCTGCGAATGCGGCGGATGAGCTGTACCAATTGTTCCTTTTCGTCATGATTAAGCCCTGCAGCCGGTTCATCCAATAAAAGCAGTTTGGGCTGCGTCGCCAACGCACGTGCCCATTCTACTCGGCGTTGATCGCCATAAGCCAAGTTGCGGGCAAGGCGATCCTTCTTATCCAGAATCCCCACGAAATCCAGGCAATCTTCTGCCACCTGGTGGATTTTCCTCTCTTCCTTGACTTGGCCCGGCGGGCGCAGAATGGCCCCAAAGACCCCCGCGCGAGTGCGGCTATGCATTCCAGACATGACATTCTCCAAAACCGTCATATCTTTGAACAAGCGTAGATTTTGAAAGGTTCTGCCCATACCCAGTTTCGTAATTTTATGAGGTTTTTCCCGCACGATGTTCTTGCCTTGAAAGATGATTTCCCCTTCAGTCGCTTTGTAAAAGCCGGTTAAGCAGTTGAATGCCGACGTCTTCCCGGCGCCATTGGGGCCAATCAGACTGATGATTGAATTCTCCTCAATGTCAAAACTGAGATTGTTGACAGCCGTCAGGCCGCCGAAACGAAGCGTCAGCTTTTTTACTTCCAAGATAGCCATATCAACTCATCCTTTTCCCCAATATTCCCAATACTACAGGCACCTTAGGTCAGCTTCGCCGTTCCGGCCACAGGCCTTGCGGGCGGAAAACCATGATCATGATGAGGAGAACCCCGAAAAAGAGCATGCGTGCCTGACCAATTCCGCGGAATATTTCGGGGAAGAACACCAAAAATACGGCCCCCAGGATAGCCCCCTGAATCTTACCCATGCCTCCCAAAATCACCGCAAGCAAAATCATGGCGGATTGGGTGAAGGCAAAGGTCTCAGGGGAAATCGCGGTCATCTTGACCGCAAAGAAGGCTCCGGCTATCCCGCCGAAAGCAGCCCCGATCATGTAAGCATAGAGCTTGGTCATCACCGGATCAATACCCATCGCTTCAGCTGCATCTTCGTCTTCTCTGATGTACTGCCAGGCTCTCCCCAGTCGGGAGTTATGCAGCCTTAAGGCAACGAGTATTCCTAAGACCACGAGAA
The DNA here is from genome assembly GCA_020692355.1 of Desulfosporosinus sp. Taxonomy (GTDB): domain Bacteria; phylum Bacillota; class Desulfitobacteriia; order Desulfitobacteriales; family Desulfitobacteriaceae; genus JAJZPA01. Next base: position 3,483 of record JAIMKP010000037.1, on the reverse strand, counting down.
TGAAGTAAATATAATAAAAATGGCTAATCTGATAAATCTTAAACCCAAAAATACTGGGCCGCCCAATCCCGACTAGCCCGCTCGCTCCCCCGGTGATACTTAAGTTGCGGGCGGCAATCCGGGTGATCTCCCCGAAGCCCAAGGTCACAATGGCTAAATAATCGCTGCGAAGCCTCAAGGTCGGACCGCCAATGATAACTCCGGCTATGAGCGAAAAAGCCACAGCCGCTGGAATTGTGAGCCAGAAATCCCAACCCATCTTGGTCAGAATCCCGGTCGTGTAAGCTCCTACCGCAAAGAAGGCGGCATAGCCTAAGTCCACCAATCCGGCATATCCAACCACAATATTGAGTCCTAAGGCAAGGAGTATATAGAAGAAGGTATTGGTCATCACTTCTTCAACATAGTTGTCTGCAACGAGGGGAAGTAGCAGAACCAACGCTGCCAGCAGGATGAGGGCTGTGTTTCTAATCTTTTTGCCGCCCAATTTATCCATGAGACTATCGATCACATGCTTTGAATTGCCCATACCCTACATCCTCTCAATCTCGCTTTTGCCTAATATCCCCGTCGGTTTAAGGACAAGGAGAAGAATCAAGATCCCAAAGGCGAAGACGTCTTTCCAGGCTGAACCAATAAAGGGAAGTTGGGTTCCTGCCGTTTCCAGCAGGCCCAAAATCAAGCCGCCAAGCATTGCCCCTGGAATACTGCCAATGCCGCCGATAACTGCTGCCGTAAATGCCTTCAGCCCGATAACAAACCCCATGAAGAAATGAATACTCCCATAGTAAACCCCGGCCATTACCCCGGCTGCGGCCGCGAGCGCGGAACCTACAAAGAAGGTTAAGCTAATGGTTCGTGTGACGTTAATCCCCATTAAGCGGCAGGCATCCTGATCGAGGGCGATCGCCCGCATCGCTTTGCCATACAACGTGCGGTTGATAAACCAGTAGAGGGAAAGCATTAAAATCGCCGTCGCTGAAACCATGACGATTTGGGTGTAGGTAATATTGATGGGGCCAATCCCAATCCCCTCAAACCCTAAACTCGTGTTAAACGATTGGTACTCCCCATTCGTGAGCACCATCACGCCGTTGAATAAGGTAAAGGAAACCCCAACCGCAGTGATGAGAATAGACATCCGTGGAGCCCGTTTGTTGATAAGCGGCTGATAAGCGACTCGGTGGATGAGCATACCCAGCAGCCCCACGAGAATCATACTGATAATCAAAGCCGCCAGAATACCCAACCAGTTGGTCCCCAGCATTCCCCCAAAAACCCCCAGAGCTGCAAAACCAACAAAAGCTCCCACCATATAGATGTCACCATGGGCAAAGTTGAGCAACTTGATGATACCGTAAACCATGGAATAGCCAAGGGCGACCAAGCTGTAAAATGAGCCTAGGATTAGCCCATTTACCAGCTGCTGAAGAATAATAGATAATACTGACATGCTTTTGGCACCCCTTCAACCTTTTTAGCAATTCCCCGATAAGCATATGATCTGACCAATTTGAGCTACCATGAGGATTGATCTTCCGTCTTAAGTCTTAAACGTCTGGCAAAGAAGGGCATTGGGAAATCCCAAGCCCTTCTTCTGCTTGTCAGGGAAAAATACCGTTACATCGATTACTGAACCAGAACAAACTTGCTGTTCTTAATTTGAAGCACGATAAAATTGCTTTCTTTAAGGGTCTTATCTGCCGCAAAGTTGACTTTTCCGGCTAAGCCCGAGAAGTCCTTAGTCTCAGAGAGCGCCTTAATGACAGCCTTTCCGTCCGTACTCTTCGCACGTTTCAGGGCATCGGCCAGAAGATTCATCCCATCATAAGCGAGGGGGGCATAGGCACCTGGGCTTTGGTTGAACTTCGCCTTATAAGCCTCAGCGAACTTCTTCGCTTCGGGTAAGTATTCCGCAACCGGAGGTGAAAGGACATAGGTTCCTTCGGCTGCAGGCCCTGCGATTTGCGAGAGTTTTGGATCCGCACTACCATCGCCAACCACAATCAGCCCTTTATAGCCGCCTGTGCGCAGCTGCTTGATGAGCAACCCGCCATCCGCATAATACGCGGTCCAAAACACCAGATCCACGTTCTTGGATTTCAGTCTAGTCACTAAAGAGGAAAAATCCTGCTCCCCTTTATTCGTCACTTCATGGGCCGCCACGGTGTTGCCTGCGGCTTTCCAAGCTTCTTCTGTCTGCTTGGCCAAGTCCGCCGAATACGCATCCCCTTGTTCAACAATGGCGACACTCTTGGCAGCCAGCTTCTTGAACAGTTCTACCGCCTTCTGGGTTTGGTGCACTGCCGTCCCATTGATCTCAAAAGTATTTCCGGGATTCTGGGCTGCAATCTTGGACGAGTTGGCTGCCGTTACCACCAAAGGAATGTTCTTTTCGTTGTAGATGGTCAGGGTTGGAACGACAGCCCCTGAGCAATACCCGCCGACCACAGCCACGACACCGGCAGATACGAGTTTATTGGCCGCTGCAGTCGCTTGTTGTGGATCACAGGCATCATCCCCCGTAACCGTCACGATCTTCTTGCCGTCGATCCCGCCCTTGGCGTTGATCTCATCGATCGCCAATTTAATCGAATTCTCCATGTCTTTGCCATAGGTGGCTTCCGAACCCGTCATCGGCAAAGGCAAACCGATCTTGATTTCGCCGCCAGATGCCGTTTGGCTCCCTTGGCCTGCCGGGGCAGTGCTTCCACCTTGCGATGCGCCGCATCCGGCAACCACTAAGGACAGGGAAAGCGCCGCCGCTCCAATTACACTTAGATATTTCCTTGACATTCAATAACCCCCTTCTCATCGTTGACCTATTGCTAGTTACTCAATACTCGCGTAAACTTCCCATCTCCCACCCCCTCTGCTCAGAGAATCTGAAGCCCGTTTGTTCATTTAAACCCCATGTTCTGTGCTGTCCTGAAAGTTGGCATCATCATATGGTCTGACCAATATTTCCGTATATTCCTAAGCTTGTGCCATGCGGGAACCTTCTGAATAATGTCTATTTAAAATATATTATAGGATGATGCGCTTGTCTAGACCCAATTTGTTGAAAATAACTCGCCATCTCCAACCACCCCGCAGCTGTCCCTCTCGACGCAATCGGCAAAAAAAGCGTTCTCAAGAGATTACTCACTTAAGAGCGCCATTGCTCTCTATTATGAATACTTCGTTTATTATACCCTCCTAGTTTTATGATTCAAGCGTTTTTAAAAAAGAACATTGTATTCTATCTAATTCTATCTGCAAGAGATCCATCTTATGTACGGGTGCGCGATGCGGAGCCTGCACGATAGTGGGAAACATGGAGAAAATAAAGGTTGTCCAAAAGGACTTTTATGCGTAATATCTTGATTGTGTACACTCCGTTTGAAAACCGTTTTCAGCAAGAAAATCGCAAACCGATATTTGAGTTTTAAGGAGGCCCTTCTATGCACCCTCATTCATATCGCTTCTGTCCGCATTGCGGGC
>JAIMKP010000002.1 GCA_020692355.1 Desulfosporosinus sp. | reverse complement strand
AATATAGCCAGAGAAGCAGTCAGCAAGTTTTCCCGCAAAGTTCCTCCAAGTCAGTCTGTTTTGTGGATAACCTGTAACGGATTAAGGTTCTAGTCAGGTCTACCAGATTGGCCCAGTAGGGTTTGTGGAATGAAGCCCGATGCGTCTCTTGTTTTCGTTTCAAGGTCTAAACCGGGTTTTTCAGGTGTTCCGAGGCTTGTGTCAGACATGTTGAGTGGTTCGATTTGGCAGGTTTGTTCGGTTTGCTAGGCTCGTCAAGTTCGTTAAGGCATGTAGGTCGTTAAGTTTGTCAGGTTGGTCAGGTTTGTCTGTAAGTTGATCCTAGATGGGGGAACTTTGCGGGATATATTTTAGTAGCTAAACCTCTTCGTACTGCGAAGAGGTTTTCTTTTTACCAGTCAGAAAGTATATCTTTGTGGTGGCATAAGTGCAACTAAGGCTTCCGACGGCCAAGGATGGCCTAGTGTCGCTGAAGTCATGGATGGCGTGAAGCGACCGCCTTCGCCAAAAATCCCACTGGGATGTTTGCGGCGCCAGTCGAGTTTTCTTTATCAGGCAGTGTGGCGGGCTGTCACGCAGAGGGAAGTGCACACTTTTTATGTTTTTAGGTGGAGGGACAGGATATTGCCATGATTGTGCCGAATAACAAATAATAGAGATAGACTTTTTGACTTTTTTAGATACATTAACTCGGATGAAACGTCAAAGAGGTGATGTCGTTGCGTTCATTAAAAATGCAGATTTTAATTTCTTTGTTGGGATCGCTGTTTGTGTTATCTGTAAGCTTTATGATCGTCTTAGGCTGGCACATGAAAGACCGGGCTTTGGCGGCAGCCAGCATCAAAGCCAAGACTGATCTGGCGACTTGCACGGAAATTATCGATCGTACCTATCCTGGATCCTGGCAGGTACAGGATGGAATTCTGTTCAAGGGACAGGAAATGATGACGAAAAATACGCAGTTTGTGGATCGTTTGGCCGAGCTGACAGGAGATACGGTTACGTTTTTTCTGGGAGATACACGGGTGGCGACGACGGTACGTGGCTCCAATGGCGAACGGGCCATCGGTACAAAGGTGTCCGACGCTGTAGCACAGACGGTTTTAAAAAACGGGCAAATTTATCTTGGACAAGCCAATGTCGTCGGTCAGGTTTATGAAACGGCCTATGAGCCGCTCCGTGACATGAACGGTAACATTATCGGTATATTTTACGTGGGGATTTCTCACAGCTACGAACAGGAAATGATCGTTAATTCCCTCTTTAAAATGGCCTTTTTGGGCGCAATCCTGACGTTGATCGTAGGGCTGTTGGCATGGCTTTTTGTACAGAAGGTCATCATCAATCCGTTACACAACATTACCTTAGGAACATGGGATGTGGCGACTGGTCACGCTACAGAGAAGGTAGAAATCACTGGTTCCAAAGAAATCGAGGAATTGGCCGGGGCGTTCAATCAAATGGTTGAGCGTTTGCAAAGTCTGGCTGGGGACATTGGTCGGGTGACGGAGAATGATAAAACGCCACTGACATCACTGGGGCTTCAACAGGCTGACGTGCACGCCAGGCAAGATGGTAAGGTGACGCAGACCGATCTATTATCCGGAAAAATAAACCCTGACCTTTCGTTGTCCCTTAATATCCAAGGCTGTATGGGTCCCCAAGGATTGCCCAAGGGACTCAATGAAGCGACACTGAAACAAATTATCCTCTTCTTAGAGATGGTTTCCGGACCCGTGTCTGCAGAAGAAGTTGGCGAAGGAGTCAAATTGACACGTGTCACCGTCCGGCGTTATCTGGAATTTCTTGAGCAGTGTGGAGTGCTTGAAGGAGAGTTGAAATATGGTACAGTCGGAAGACCTGTGAAGCTTTTCTCTCGAGCGAGATGATAGCTAGATCCCAAAGTATTTGGTTACCGGAAAATATGGCAGAAATAACCTGGAGAGTTGCGGCTCCGGGTTATTTGCGTTTTAGACGCCCACTTCTACAAGTGGGCGTTGATTTAAGGAGATCACTTACGTAATTTACGAAAGTGTTTTTTGTTATTTCCTTTATGTTCACAAACGTGACTGTAATTTCGATCACAGCTAAAATAACGACATATCCACTTTTTCTAAAAATTCTGGCATTGTGAAAGCTAGTACAAAACAAGGAGGAGAAAGAATGGACATTTCACGCCGCGGTTTTCTCAAACTGAGTGGGCTGTCTGTCGTGGCTGTGGCTACCGGGTTGGGGCTTAATCCCGAAGTGGTAGAAGCCAAAGGGTATGCCCTAAAAATTGAAGGAAGCAAAAAGATTCCAAGCATCTGTCATTTCTGTTCCGGCGGCTGCGGTATGCTTTTGTATGTCAAGGACGGGAAGCTCATCCACTTGGAAGGGGATCCCGATCATCCGACGAATGCGGGCACCTTGTGCCCGAAAGCGGCTAGCCTGCGCAGTGTGGCCTATTCATCAGCACGGGTTACGAAACCTAAACGCCGTGCTCCTGGAGCCAAAGATTGGGAAGAGATTTCCTGGGACGAGGCTTTGGATCGTGTCGCTAAGAAAGCAAAAGAAGTACGTGATGCCTCGTGGAAGGCATCAGAATCCATCGTCAATGCTAAAACAGGTCAATCAGAAGTGTTTGAGGTAAATCGTGCTGAAGGGATTGCTTTTTTGGGTTCTGCTGAAGTGGACAATGAAGAATCCTACCTGATCAGCAAATTCTGTCGGGTGCTTGGGATACCGTACAATGAGCACCAGGCCCGTATATGACACGCGCCGACGGTGGCAAGTTTGTCACCTTCTTTTGGCCGCGGCGCAATGACGAATTCTTGGTCAGACCTGCAAAACGCGGAAGCAGTCCTCATTGGTGGGAGCAACTGTGCGGAGAATCATCCCATTGCCATGCACTGGATCAATCGAGCCCGTGAAAAAGGGGCTAAAGTCATTGTTATTGATCCACGTTTCACGCGGACGGCGAGCAAAGCAGACATCTTTGCCCAAATCCGTCCGGGTACAGATATTGCTTATCTAGGCGCAATTATTAACTACCTTCTCGCGAATAAACTTTATGATGCTCAATATGTTCTGAACTATACGAATGCATTGCTCAAGGTTAGCCCGGATTTCAAGTTTGATGCGGGCCTTTTCTCTGGATTTGATCCTAAGACGAATAAATATGGTGTGGATACGTGGAGCTATCAGCTTGGCCCTGATAAAAAACCTTTGAAGGCTGAAACCCTAGACGATCCCGATACCGTCTTCAGCAAGTTGAAAGAACATTATTCACGCTATAGTTTTGAAACAGCGGAAAAGATCAGCGGAATTCCTGCCGCGAAGATTAAAACGATCGCGGATGTGTTAGCGAAAGCCAAACCCGCAACGATCCTCTATGCTTTAGGGATGACGCAGCACACGACGGCCGTACAGGGGATTCGTGCTTATGCTGTTATGCAACTTCTTCTAGGCAATATCGGTAAAGCGGGTGGCGGGATCAATGCGCTGCGGGGCGAACCGAATGTGCAAGGTTCAACGGATATGGCGAATCTGTTCAATAACCTGCCAGGCTATTTACCAGCGCCGATCAGCACGGATAAGACGTTGCGTGATTATTTAGTGCGCAACGGCTCGATCCAAGAAAAACCGCTTGTTGCGCTGCTGAAAGCTTGGTTTGGTGACCAAGCTAATAAAGACAATGACTGGGGTTTTGCTTTTCTGCCGAAGCTGAATCCTGCGACGAATGCGACCATGGTCAAGGTCTTTGAACTCATGGAAAAAGGGCAGTTCAAGCTCCTTTTTAATATTGGTTCCAATTCCCTCGTTTCCATCCCCAATCGTCAGCTCGTGCGGTCCGCTTTGACAAAACTCGATATGATGGTTATTTCCGACCTGTTTGAGGTTGAAACTGCTCAGTTCTGGCGTGAACCCGGTGTCAACCCAGCTGACATTAAAACGGAAGTCATTATGTTCCCAGCGGCCTTTATCTATGAGAAGGACGGTTCCCTGACGAACTCTTCGCGCTGGATTCAATGGAAAGATGCGGCGATTAAACCTTTAGGAGAAGCTAAGCCGGACTTGGATATGCTGGATGCGCTATTTAAGAAAGTCCGTCGGCTCTATGCTGGAAGTACGGCTGCCAAAGATACGCCAATTCTTAAAGCACGCTGGAATTATGGAGAGGAGCCGAGCGCCTTAAAAGTTTTACAGGAATTAAACGGTTATGATGAGACGACGGGCAAGCTTTTGCCCACACTGGCGGATTATCTCAAAGCACCGCTGGGCAGCGTTTCTACGGGTTGCTGGATCTACGCCGGGGTGACGGGTAATGGCAATCTGGCAGCACGTCGTGGCAATACGGATCCTTCTGGTCTCGGACTGTTTAATAATTGGTCATTTGCTTGGCCGGGTAATATTCGGATTCTTTACAATCGAGCCTCCTGTGATGTGAATGGTCAGCCTGTGGATTCCAAGCGCAAGCTTATTTGGTGGGATTCGGCGAAAAACCTTTGGGTGGGCAATGATGGTCCGGATGTGGTGGATAAGACGAAAGCGCCGGATACTCCCGAGGGAAAACAGGCGTTTCGCATGAATCCAGAGGGTGTTGGGCGTCTCTTTGCCGCAAAATATATGAGTGGACTGCCACAGACTCCACCTGCAGATGCACTTCCAGTGATCGGTATTCGACCCGCAGGCCTTTGTGTCGATGGCCCTCTTCCTGAATTTTATGAACCGATAGAGAGCCCTACGGTCAATTTACTGCACCCGAAGGTTTCGCAAAATCCAGCGGCCCTAGTTCCATCCGCTTTCCCGGATATTCAAAAGCGCGGCAAACCGGAAAATTTCCCTTACGTATTGACGACCTATGGCATCGTCGAGCATTTCTGTGCCGGTGGTGTGACGCGCAACATTCCTTGGCTGAATGAGCTCATGCCCGAGCCTTTTGTGGAGATTAGCAAGAATCTGGCGCAGAAGGTCGGTGTCAAAGAGGGAGATAAAGTGGAGGTCTCTTCGGCCCGCGGCAAGGTGACGGTGTATTGTCTTGTGACGGATCGCCTGCAGACCTACCAAGTGAATGGCAAAGACACTGAGACCATTGGAATGCCCTGGAGCTGGGGCTTCGCTTCGCTTAGTCCGGGCCCGAGCACCAACGAATTGACCATCGCTGCGTTGGATCCGGGGGCAGGGACTCCCGAGTACAAGGTATGTCTGGTCAATATAAGGAGGGCTTGAGATGGCACGGAAAACGGTTTTTGTTGACACCTCCAAGTGTACGGGTTGCAAGGCTTGTACGGTTGCCTGCAAGGAATGGAACGAGCTTCCTGCAGAAAAAACGCACCTTGTGACCAGCTATCAAACGATGAAGGATTTTACGCCGAATACATGGACATACTTGACTTTTGTTGAGAAATATCAGAACGATACCATGAACTGGTATATGCGTAAGGCCCAGTGCTTTCACTGTGCCGAACCCGCCTGTCTCAAGTCTTGCTCATCCGATGCGATTCACAAGACCGATTCCGGCTATGTGGTCATCGACCAAGATAAGTGCATTGGTTGCGGCTACTGTGTGGAAAACTGTCCCTTTGGTGTGCCCAAAGTGGATGAGGTGCGCAAGAAAGCTTACAAATGTACGGGTTGTATTGATCGGGTGGAGAACAATTTAACACCGGCTTGTGTTCAGACCTGTCAGCCGGGAGCATTGGAGTACGGGGATCGTGACACACTTCTTCCCAAAGCGAAAGCTCGATTGACAGAGGTGAAGAAAAAGCATCCGCAGGCCAGACTTTACGGAGAGATGGAAATGGGTGGTACGACGTTTGTCTATCTCCTCTTGGATAGTCCGGATGTCTACGGGCTTCCGCTCAATCCAACCATGCCTCTCTCGTTAAATCTTTGGCAAGACCTTGTTCGTCCAGTAGGAACCTTCGCCGTGGGTGGAGCGGCAGCGGCTGTCGTGGTCGGAGTTCTAGGGAATCTGCTCAAAGGTCGCTACAGTTCTGGAAGTGAGAAAAAGGATTTAAGCGATGGATCAAAACAAGAAAAAGGAGGAGAGCGCTGATGTTAGATACTCAGAGAGATGGGATACAGGAAGTACAACCGGAAAAGGTTCTCAGGTTTACTCGGGGTGAGCGCATCAGCCACTGGGTACATGCCAGCTCCTTTTTCCTGCTGCTTTTTACGGGATTAGGAATTTTAAGCTTGTCCTTTCGGCCGGCAATGGTTATCTTCGGTGGGGTTCAGGTTGCGCGCTTGATTCACCGCCTGATAGCCGTGGTGTTCGTCGTAGTGGCAGGAGCTATGTTCTTTATTGGGGATAGCCGTTACCACTGGGAGTGGCTGAAATCAGCCTTTCACTTCACCAAAGCGGATTGGCAGCATATTAGCGCTTTTCCTAAAGAATTTTTTGGTGGGCATGGCGATTACCCAGCGCAGGATAAGTACAACGGGGGGGAAAAGATCAACTCCTTGCTGACGATTTTTGGCTCATTTTTCATCACCGTGAGTGGAGTTGTCATGTGGTTTAGTACTCAGTTCCCCGCCGGACTTGTGCGCTGGGCTTATCCGGTGCATGACTTGTCCATGTTTGTGATGACGGCGGCCGTGATCGGACACATGTACTTGGGGCTTTTGCATCCTGACTCTCGAGTTTCCATCTTTGGAATGTTGAGTGGCTATGTCCCTACGAAGTTTGCCAAGGCTCATCATGCGGCTTGGTATGAGCGCGTAAAAAATCAACAACGGGCAGTGCCGGGCAAGTAGCCTTTTAAAGGCGAGGCGGCTGGGCGAGACTCTGCCGCCTCGCTTCTTTACACGAAGATTCTTCCTCCGATGGTTTTGTGAAAAAATAGAACAACAGGACGAATAACTATAAAGCTCGAATATGAGCATGCATTGGGTTACATTAAGACCGTTAACGGAGGGATACGATGAAAGAGGACGAACAAACGGAAGAGAACGAACAAACAGAATCGGTAGACACAGAATTAAAGGTGGAAAAACTGTTGGCTGAGGAGATGAGCACGGCTCGTCAGGCATATGAGAAATTACTCGAGGTTTCGGAAACTTGGCAGAAGGAAAATGCAACCCGTTTAAGCACCTGGAAACGGGGGATAGCCGTGAGTGAGGCTAAAGCGAGATCCTATTTTACCCTCGAACAGCTTCCGGAGGATGCGGTGCTCGACCTCTGGGAAAAGTTAAACGCTGCTGTTGAGGCCGAAAATTCTTACGAGGCTATGCAGGAAATGCTTTCTGAGTATAAAGCATATGGTAAGATCCGAGATCAGGTACAGTTGACTCGCTTGTATTTTGCTTTATCAGGAGTGGCTCGCCTAGCGAAAGCTCAGTTAGAACCAGAACGGTTAGAGACTGCCGGTCAAGATTGGGAACACTCCATTTGTCCGGTCTGCGGCGAGGAGACGCGCTTGGCCTTGCTCGCACCCCCGGTTGGCAAACGCTATCGCTTCTGTCAAACGTGTGGGCACGAATGGGCGACAAAGCGGGTTGGCTGCATTCTCTGTGGAAGTGAACAAGCATCAGAACAAAATTATTTACATTCTGAGGAATATCCAGGCGTAGAAATCGTGGTTTGCCACAACTGTGGCGATTACTTCAAAGAATTTGACCTGCGAGAGCATGCGCTCGCAGACTATGTTTGGGAGGATATGCGGACTCTACCTTTGAACTTTGCCGCTGAACAATGGTTAGCTGAAGCAGCAAAGACCAGTGGGAAGTTGTCCTAAGTGAAGAGGTAATGGGTCCTGTGCTAGACTATGGGTGCTATAGGTCCTAATCCGGGTAAGGCGAAGGGTAGGGATAAACAGGCCCCAAAGTCAGCTTCAATCGAGACGTTTGTCGGATTGTAGGACAAGGGGACTGCGCTATAATTAAACCAGAAAATACTCTAAGGGCGGAATTTTTAAGGAGGGATTCGGATGAAATCGAAATTATTGGGACTCTTGAAGGACGAGGCTGGCCAAGGAATGAGTGAGTATGGTTTGATTATCGCCTTGATTGCGGTGGTTGTGATTGGAGCGCTTACGGCCATGGGAACAGGTTTGTTAAACAAGTTTACTGCCATCTCCACTGAACTTAATAAATAAGCACTGAGGACTTGTTGACTAGTTTGTTTGCTTGGTATCGATGGGCACCAAAATTTAGCTCGTGAACCGGGACCCTACTGTGAGGCAGTAGGGTCCTTGTCCACCGGACTAGGAGGGTATCATGGGAGTGACTGAGCTCGGCTTAAGCATGACGATTGCCTTCGCGATTTGGACGGATTGGCGTCAACAAAAAATATATAATGCCCTCTTGGTTCCCGCGTTCCTAGTGGCGGTGGGTCTTCAGACTTATCAAAAGGGATGGCTGGGCTTGCAAGAAAGCCTACTCGGTGCGGGAATTGGGTTCCTTTTGATGCTCATTCCCTATCTTCTGGGCGGGATGGGCGGCGGAGATGTCAAGTTTCTGGCCGTGATCGGTGCCTTTGGAGGCGTTCGTTTTGTTTTAGCGGCCTTTCTCTACGGAGCCCTATGTGGTGGGTTGATCTCAGCAATTTTGCTCGCGCGGCGCCAGGCTCTGTTGCTGACGCTCAAGCGGTTTGTATACATAATGCCCTTTTTGACCACCCCAAAGGATCTGGCGGAAGATATCCGTTCAGCCCGACAGGAAAAATTTCCTTACGGATTTGCTTTGGGCGTAGGTGCTTTATTGGCCTTGTTCCTAGGATGAGGGGGTTGTAAGCATGTTCTGGCGCAAGTGTAGCAAGGAAGAAAGCGGCCAGGCCTTGACGGAAATGGCTTTAGTACTTCCTCTGCTGTTGCTGTTGGTGTTTGGAGTTACCGAAATGGGGCGTGTTGGATATGCTTATATCACCGTGAACAACGCGGCCCGTGCAGGAGCCAGGGTCGCCAGTGTTGGAGGAGATGATGCAGCCATCAGGGACGCTGTTTTACGGGCTGCCCCGGCGCTCGATCCAACTCTGCTTGATATTGAGATTAGCCCGAGTTTTGCGCAAAGACAATCGGGTCAAAATGCCACGATTAGTGTCAATTATCCGGTTCAGCTCATCATTCCGGTGGTCCAGGGATTCCCCAATCCGGTGCTCGTGGGGGCAAGCTTGAGCATGCGCCTGGAATAGGGAGGAACAGAAGATGGCAAGGGACAGAGGGAAGGAAAGAACCAACATACAAGGCAACAAAAAAGATAGTGAAAGAAGAGGAGAACGAGGAAGTGTCGCCGTACTTCTAGCCCTCGCTTTCACGGTTCTGACCGGGTTTGCGGCCTTGGTCACGGATGTGGGGATCCTCTATGCCAAACATGCCCATCTGCAAAATGCGGTGGATGCTGCCGCCCTGGCCGGGGTCCAGGAACTCCCCGGGGATCCTGCCCAGGCCCAGGCGGTCGCCGAAGAATATGCTCATAAGAATGGAGTTCAAGCGATCGATGTCACGTTTTCAGCCTATAATACGCAAATCCGCGTGCGGGCAGAGGAAAATGTCCCGGCTTATTTGGCAGTCATTTGGGGAGTTCAGTCCACCGCCATCGGGGCCGAAGCTAAAGCGATGATGGTGTCACCAACCTCCCTCACGGGGATCGTCCCCTTAAGTATCGAAGAACAATCCCTGGAATATGGGGTGGAATATCAATTAAAAGAAGGGGGAGGAGAGGGGGACCATGGTTGGTACGGGCCTGTTCAGCTGAGTGGGCAGGGTGCACAAAACTATGAGACGGATCTTAAGTATGGTTATCAGGGCGTGATCAGCGTGGGTCAGGTCCTGGATGTCGAGCACGGAAATATCAGCGGCAAGACAGCGGAAGCGATGGCTTACCGAATGGATGAAGATGAACGTGAACCGCGCAACACGTTTGAGGATCATGACCCAGATGCTCCGGAGATCGTCTATGTGCCGGTTGTCAAGATCCTCTCATACCAGGGAAACTCCGTGCATGAATTGGAAGTGGTGGGCTTTGCTGCCTTCTTTCTGGAAGGGGTGGAAGGAATGGGACATGAATCGATCATCACGGGGCGCTTTATCAAGACCATCGTGACTCAGGGGCGTGCTTCAGGCTCAATTGCTTCCTTCAAAGAGGCGGAAGACAGAGCCTTAACGGAAGAGACGGGTTTCGGGCTTTATACGCCTAAACTTTTGCCCAACTAGATAAAACAGATGTTGGAGTTGAGGGTATGCAACGCAAGGGATTGTTAGGGCTTGCTGTCGTCTGCGGCCTGATTGCTGCTGGATCCATATACTTTTACCTTCATAATGTCAAACAAACCCCGGTATTCGAGACAAAGCCGCTGGTGGTGGCGAAAACGGTTATTTCGGCCCGAAGCGTGATTCAGGTCTCCCAGCTGATGCTCAAAGATGTTCCCAGAGAAGGGTATCCTCAAGGAGGGCTTTCCAGCCTGAATGCTGCCGTCGGTTCGGTCGCTCTTGTGAACCTGAATAAAGGAGATCCGGTGCTCCTCTCGCATTTGGATCAAGCCCAAGCGAACGCCAGTGGGGGTTCGACAGGCAAAGCGACGGGGGGGGCGGGCGGAAGTCCGGTCGGGAGTTCGGCTTTGGCGGTACCTGCAGGGAAACGCGCAGTGGCTATTCCGATCGGCCTGGTGAGCGGGGTTGGCTTCCAAGTGAAGCCAGGGGATCATGTGGATGTCCTCGTGACGATGGAGGTTAAGGGTGCCCAAGGGGAATCCGGAACGACAACAGCGCTCGCCGCTCAGGATGTCTTGGTCTTAGGACTTGGGGAAAGCCTGAGCAGCGGGGATAAAAACAAGGTCGATGTCAAGTCCTATATTTTGGCCTTGACCGTACCCCAGGCGATGGTGGTCACACTGGGAACGGAAAAAGGAACCATCCGTCTGCTACTCCGCAATCCAGCGGATCAACAGTTGCGGGAGGATCCCCCGGTGAACCCGAAGGTGTTTTCGGATCCAGGCTATTTCAGTAAGTATAAGTGAACAGGTTTTGCTACGCAGAGGAGGGGCAATGATGAAAAGGATCAAGGTGCTTATCGTGGATGACATTGCGGATACACGGGAAAGCATTCGTCGCCTCCTGGAATTCGAAGCAGATATGGAAGTGGTCGGAGAAGCGGGCGGCGGTTCAGAGGCTTTACGTCAAGCGGAAAAACTGCATCCGGATATTGCCTTGATGGATATCAACATGCCGGAAATGGATGGGATTCGCACCACGGAACTCCTTGCCCTCCGAGTCCCGGCAACGGCGGTGATCATCATGTCCGTTCAGGGAGAGCAGGCTTATCTGCGGCGGGCCATGATGGCCGGAGCCAGAGAATATATTGTCAAACCCTTTTCCGGGGACGAGCTAGCCAGCGCCATTTCCCATGTGTATGAACGGGAACAGCAGAAAAAAGAGGTCTTAGGGGCGGCTCACACTCCAGCCGTTCCGGAAAGGCCACGGGATGGGAAAATCCTCTCTTTTTTTAGTACTAAGGGAGGGGTGGGAAAAACGACTTTGGCGACGAATTTAGCCGTGGAACTGGCAGCGGGTGGTAAATTACAGGTTCTCTTAATCGACCTCAATCTCCAGTTTGGGGATGTCGCCGTCTTTCTCAATCTGGTTCCGAAGCGAACCATAGCCGACTTGGCTCAGTCCGGGAGTTTTGTCTATGAAGATATTAAGTCTTATCTGCTTACGCATTCTTCCGGGCTACAGATCCTCGCTGCACCGACCCGGCCCGAATACGCCGAATTCGTGACGGCAGAGCAAGTGGAAAAAATTCTGCACGAGGTGAAGGCGCATTATGACATCGTGATCTGCGACAATGTGAGCCGCTTTGAGGAGATTAGCCTGGCCAGCTTGGATCTGGCGGATCAGATCTGGATCGTGACGGCGATGGATATGCCAACTCTCAAGAATACCAAACTGAGCCTGGAAGTCCTGGAAGGCTTGCATTACTCTGATAAGGTCAGACTCACCATCAACCGCTCCGGGCGTGAGATGGGAATGGAGACCAAGGATGTTGCCAAAAGCCTGGGGTTTCCGATCCATTTCGAAGTGGCCAGTGATGGGAAAACTTTGGTCTCTGCCGTGAATGAGGGTATTCCGTTTATCCGCTCCCACCCACAGAGCAAGGCGGCGGACGGCATCCGCCAGATGGCCAAGGCTTTAACCGAGCCAGACTTAGAGGCGGAAAAGAACCCTGCTCACAAAGAGACGCATCGCTTTCAATCCAGGATGATTCGCAAGGTTTTCGGGTTTTGAGGAGGAATGAGCCATGTCGCTCTTAAAGCGCTTGGAACAAGGCAAGTCGCCTCAGCATGAGGATGGGGCCATCGGTGAAATACGCACGGCCAAACCGGGAGCGTCCAAGCCCGCGACCGCGAAACCAGGAGCAGTGAAGCCGTTGCCGATGGCCGTTGATCCTTGGCGGGAGTTTAAAAGCTCCGTTCATGAAGCGGTAATTCACCTCTTAGAATCATCTTCAGAAGCAGACCTAATTCCGGAAAACCTGCAGCCCCAGGTTGAGCAAGCAGTGGATGAACGGGCGGAAACGAAAGCGATTACTTTGCCGCGGCTTGATCGGCAACACATCGTTCAGGAAGTCATGGATGAAATCTTGGGCTATGGTCCGATTACGCCGCTACTCCAGGATCCCAGCGTCAACGAAATTATGGTTAATGGGCCGAAACAGGTCTATGTAGAACGCCAAGGCAAGCTCGAGAGCGTAGACATCATGTTCCGTGATGATGCTCATGTCCTGCACATTATCGAAAAAATCGTAGCTCCGTTGGGAAGGCGGATCGATGAAAGCCAGCCCATGGTGGATGCCCGTCTGCCCGATGGTTCGCGGGTTAATGCCATTATTCCTCCGCTCGCCCTTAATGGGCCGACCCTGACGATCCGCAAGTTTGCGGCGGAGCCGTTTCAGGTCGAGGATCTCGTTCGCTTTAACACCTTGACCTCGGCAATGGCTCGTTTTCTCGAAGCCTGTGTCATAGGACGGTTAAACATCGTGGTTTCCGGAGGAACGGGATCCGGAAAGACAACGACCTTAGGCGTTCTGTCTGCATACATTCCCGAGGATGAGCGGATCATCACGATTGAAGATGCGGCAGAATTGCAGTTGCGGCAGATGCATGTGGTGACATTAGAGACCCGTCCAGCGAATATTGAAGGCAAAGGGGCCATTATGATCCGCGATTTGGTGCGTAATGCCCTGCGGATGCGCCCAGAGCGCATCATTGTCGGCGAGGTGCGCAGTGGAGAAGCCCTAGACATGCTGCAGGCGATGAACACGGGACATGATGGTTCCTTAACCACCGGACATGCCAATTCACCCCGAGATATGCTTTCACGTTTGGAGACGATGGTTTTGATGGCGGGAATGGATCTGCCCGTGCGGGCGATCCGGGAACAGATCGCGAGCGCGATCGATGTCATTGTACAACAGAATCGGCTACGGGATGGATCACGTAAAATCACGCATATCACAGAGGTTTTAGGGATGGAAGGGGATGTGATCGTGCTCCAGGACATCTTCCGTTTTGAGCAGACGGGGGTAGACAAACAGGGAAAAGCCCTCGGGGGCTTCCGTGCGACAGGGGTGCGCCCGCAGTTCATGGAACGTCTGGCAGCAGCGGGGCAGAATGTTCCCGACGAAGTTTTTTTTAGCTAGGTTAAGAGGGGAAACAGGGGTCATGCGCGGGGGGTGGTTTTATGAACGAAGGCATGGGGGCCGTCGGTTTGGCCATCCCGGTGGTGGCCACCTTTTTAACCGTTTATATTGCTCTCTTGGCTCTCGTGGGAAGCAGAGAGTCCCTGGATAGTAAATTGCGACGTTATACGGTCTGGCGTACTCCGATGCGGACGGAGACCCAAGGGCTAAGCTTTAAGGTTTTTTTGGCGAAGGCAGGGGGTTTTACGCCGATACGCTGGCGGGATACGCTGGATCGAGAACTTGTGCGGGCCGACATTCCGCTAAAAGGCGGGGAATTTTTGATTCTGCAGGCGATTCTGGCGTTGTTGTGTTTCGCTGTGGGTTTTGCTATCACCCGCAAACTCGGAATCGGGCTTTTGTTTTTTAGTATAGGGGCGTTCTTGCCGCGATTTTATCTGCAGCGGGCCCAAAAACGGAAATACCGCCAGTTCAATAATCAGCTTGCAGACGCCCTGCTGATCATGGCTAACTCCCTCCGAGCCGGCTTTAGCCTGTTGCAGGCGATGGACATGGTGAGCCAGGAGATGCCTGAGCCCATTGCCAGCGAATTTCGCCTCGCGTTGCGGGAGATGACGTATGGTACTGCAACAGAGATGGCCTTGCAACATCTCTCTGAACGCGTCGGGAGTGCGGATCTTGACCTCTTGGTAACGGCCATATTAATTCAGCGTCAGGTTGGCGGAAACCTTTCCGAAGTTTTGCAGAACATCCACGAAACGATTCAGGACAGGCTGCGTATTCAAAGGGAGATCCGTACTTTAACCGCTCAAGGTCGGACATCCGGGTATTTGATTGCTATGCTCCCCTTTGGAATTGCAGTGCTCCTTTTATTTATCAATCCGGCTTATCTCGGGGTGTTTGTGACCCGACCTATCGGTTGGGCTTTGATAGCAGGGGGGCTTTTTTCCCAATTGATCGGTTTTCTCCTCATCCGGAGGATCGTGGCAATCAAGTTTTAATTATAGTCAGATTACGAGTTCACTCGGGGGGAGGGAGCGAATATGGAGAAGTGGTTGTCGGTTCTCAGTATGTTTGGCTTTGCGTTCTTTGTGATCCTTGGGTTGACACATGTTCGGCAGGGGAAGCGGATCCAGGAGCGGCTGCTGCGTGCACTGGGCCGGGTTGAGTCAGAAGCGGAGGAAATTGTGCCCCTAAAGGAACGCTTGTGGCAGCCTCTTTTGCATTACCTGGCTGGGCGCTTGGCGAAATGGGCGCCGGAAGGACAACGAAACCGCATTAGCCTTAAGCTTACTCAGGCCGGAATGGCGGGGCAGTGGGAAAGCCTGGAATGGCAAGGTTTACAGTATGGCTTGGGGGTTCTGGGCGCACTTCTTCTGTTTGGCCTAGCTAACCTTGCTGATCTTTCCTTGATTTGGCGTTTAGAACTGGGGATAGGCGGATTTATCGCAGGTTATTTTGCTTTGGATACTTGGCTTAAAACAAGGGCGAAACGAAGGGAGCGCGAGATTGAAAACACTTTGCCGGATGTCCTTGACCTATTAACAATCAGTGTGGAGGCAGGGCTCGGGTTTGATGCGGCTTTGCTCAAAGTAGTGGAGAAGCAGAAAGGGGTCTTAGCCGAAGAGTTCTTGAAAGTGCTGCAGGAAATTAAGATGGGGCGGCCTCGCCGCGAGGCCTTGCGTGATCTGGGTCGTCGCAATCATGTGGAGGATTTGAGTAATGTGGTCGCTTCCCTTGTCCAAGCGGATCAACTAGGGATAGGGATTGGCGGAGTGCTCCGGAACCAGGCACGCCAGATTCGCCTGAAACGCAGGCAGCGGGCAGAGGAGAAGGCGCAGAAAGCTCCGATCAAGATGATGGTACCTTTGGTTTTGTTTGTTTTTCCCAGTGTCTTTATCGTGGTTCTGGGGCCTGCCCTTATTCAAATTGTCGATATGTTCACCAAGCACTAGAACGGGAGGGGTAAGGGATGAAAAAAGTTGCCCTTGCGAATTCACGCTTAGAGACAAAGGTGGGAGAACTCTGGCTGGCGGATACGTTTCTGAACAGATTGAGAGGGCTTCTTGGTCGCCCAGTGCTCAATGCTGGGGAGGGGCTTTGGTTGAAGCCCTGCCGACAAGTGCATATGTTTGGCATGCATTATCCACTCTCCATTTGGTTTTTGGATCAGGAAGGACGAGTCCTACGCATCATCGATGGGTTGAATCCGGGTGAAGTTTCCCCGCTCTGTCAGGAGGCCGCCAGTGTTCTAGAGTTTCCGGCAGAGTGGGGTGAAAGGACGGGAACGCAGGTTGGGGATCGGCTCGTGGAAATGATTGGGGTAAGTTGGTCTTGCGGGTAGCAGGAATTAGGTACTTTGGAGGCGAAAACTTTCATCAAGAATATTCGGATGGAGATGACTATCCTTTTGGTGAGAGTTGATTTTGGCCGTTTGGATAAAGTGAGCCTTCAGGAACTCACGGAAATATGGAATCGTTGTTGGCAGGGCTACTACTATGAAATGACGTTTACGCAGGAGCAGATGCAGGTTTGGCTAGACCTGGGAGCAGTATCCCTGGAACATTCGCTGGCACTCGTCCGCCAGGATGAAGTCATCGGCTTTGTACTTTTGGCTCGCGAGGGAGAGCAGGCCTGGATTGCCGGGACCAGCATCGCACCGAAAGTGCGGGGCCAGGGTCTTTTTGCGCCTCTGATGCAGGCTCAGCTGGACGCAGCCCGCCAGTTAGGGCTCAAAGATGTTTTTCTGGAGGTTCTCTCCCAAAACCACGCGCGAAAAGTGTATCAAGCCGTGGGGTTTCAAAAGCTCAGGCAGTTGAATCTTTATCGTGTGGACGCAGAGGAAGGGCTGAAATTAAAGTCCCATACTGGCTCCGAATTCGGGCTCAGCAAGGAATGGGAGGATATGGAGGCCTATCGACTTTTTCACCAGACCAGCTTAGCAGAGTATTTCAATGCCCGCAGTTGGGGCTCTTTCAAACCAGCCTGGCAACGGCGGGAAGCGTATTTGTCCCGTCATCGTAACCTTACCGCAATGCTTAGCCGAGGGGATACGGCCGGATTCCTCCTGGCCGGGGAAGAGAGAACAATTCTGCTGGATGCCTGGAGTTCAGGTCTGAGGGATAGCCTCCAGCTGCTCAGTGAGATCCTGACGCACACGGGTAAAATCGTCCTCGCTAATCAACCGGAGGACTGGCTGTCTGCAAGCCTGACGGCTTGTCAAATTAAACCCCAGGAAGTACAAATTGAAATGCGTTGTAATTTACGATAATAGGATAATATGATATATTGTGGAAATAACACTTGCAAAATCAACATAACCCGTATATAATAAATATCAATGCTAATGAGAGGAGGTCAATGCATGGACCCAAACCAAAAATCGATCATTGAAGCGATCTTGGAATCGGTAGGCCTGGAACGGATTCGTCCATCGAAGAATGATATCCAAGTTGAGAAGAATCTCAAGGGGGCTAATTAAATCAATGATTAATGATGAAACGTAGAAGCGAGTTCCTAGGCATAGGGGAACTCGCTTCTATGTTTTACCGAGGTGGAAAGTATAGGATGAAGACAGGTGGGGAAATTTGATGAGAAAAGGCGTGGATGAATTCACAGCATGCTGGGAATATAGACACCATTCTGGGCAAAAATGTGCTATACTTTTTGGCAATAAGGCAGGCGTTAGGGGTTGGAATTTAGACTATGGCGTAAACTTCACCCAAGGGAAGAACCGGTAGATAAGGATAGATATGGGTAGAAAAGAAAGGAGAAGAGGGTTGATGATTCAGGAGCGTTATCTGCTTTGGTCGACTCATCCGTATTTTGATGAAGCGACTCGAGAGGAACTGCGAAATATTGCGGGGAACCCAACAGAGATCGACGATCGATTTTATAGGGATTTGGAGTTTGGTACCGGAGGAATGCGTGGCATCATGGGTGCAGGGACGAATCGCATGAATCGCTATGTGATTCGTAAAGCAACCCAGGGGCTCTCAGAATACCTGAAGGAAAATGTGCAAGATGCCGCAACGCGGGGGGTGGCGATTGCCTATGATTCCCGCCGACATTCTACGGAATTTGCCCGCGAAGCCGCCTTGGTTCTGGCAGGGAATGGGATTAAGGCCTATGTGTTCGAATCCCTGCGCCCAACCCCTGAACTCTCGTTTACGGTACGGCATTTAGGGTGTGTGGCAGGCATCGTAGTGACTGCCAGCCATAACTCGAAAGAATATAATGGCTATAAAGTTTATGACGAGGATGGAGGGCAATCCCCCCCACGGCAGGCCGATGCCATTCTAGCTAAGATCGAGGCGCGGGAAAACTGGCTTGATATCGAACTTATGGAGGAAAAGGAAGCCATTCGTCGCGGGTTCCTCGTGTACATAGGCCAAAACATCGATGAGGTCTATCTTCGCCAAGTGCGGATGTTGGCCCTCCACCCTGAACTCATTCGTGAGCAGGGCGGAGAATTGGGGATCGTTTATACTCCACTGCACGGGGCGGGGAATCAGATGGTCCAGCGTATGTTGAGGGAAAATGGCTTTTCTCAGCTTTTTGTTGTCCCTGAACAGGAAGATCCGGATCCTGAATTTTCAACCGTGGAGTATCCGAACCCGGAAAATCCGGCGGCGTTAGCGTTAGCCTGGAAGTACGGGGAAGCGCGAAATGCTGATCTTCTCGTAGCGACTGATCCGGATGGGGACCGTCTGGGGATTGTGGCCCGAAAGACTTTGGATGGCCCCTTCGCCCAGTTGTCCGGCAATCAAGCTGGGATCATTTTGGCGTACTATCTTCTTTCTCAGAAAAAACAGCTGGGTATTCTGCCGGAGAAAGCGGTTCTGATCAAGACGATTGCCTCTACCGATTTAGCCGATGAGGTAGGGAAAGCTTTTGGTGTCAGAGTCGAAAGTGTGTTGACTGGGTTTAAGTTTATTGCCGAAAAGGAAAAGGAAATGGAAGATGCGGGTACGGGCATCTTCCAGATGGGTTTTGAAGAAAGCTATGGTTATTTGGCAGGTGATTTTGTCCGGGACAAAGACGGAGTGATCGCAGCGCTCCTCTTTGCGGAAGCCGCACTCCACTATAAAATCGCAGAACGGCGTACGCTTTGGCAGGTTTTAGAGGAGATATCTATCCGGTTTGGCTATTATCATGATGGACAAGAATCTTTTGAGTTCCCGGGCAAAGAAGGACAAGAAGAGATGGAACAAATTATGGAAATCCTGAGGAAAACTGAAATCACTGAGATTGGCGGGCTGACGGTGGAACACCAGGATGACTATGAATTAAGGCACGGGAAAAACAGGCTGACTGGAGAGGATTATCCCCTGACCCTGCCGAAATCCAATGTTCTGCGCTTTTCTTTTCTTGGTGGGGGCTTTGTGATGGCCCGTCCGTCGGGAACGGAACCGAAAATTAAATTCTATTTTTCCGTTAAGGGTACAGGAAGCGAACTTGAGGAAACGTTTGCTCAGGTGAAGCGTGCCTGGCTTGAGCGTATCCAAAATATTTTGGCTAAAATTAGGGGACAAGGATGAGAAAAGGGGCCGAAGGCCCTTTTTCTTATTTTCGCTTGGGTAAATAAGGTTTAAAAGAGTCTGACCATTATTGACCTTAAGTAAAAACAGGCATATAATGAAGCTAGAACCATGGATGAACTCACTACTTCTGAGCAAAAATAGCTTAAAGTATATCAAGCAAGAAAACAATCGAAAAGAAAACGGGGTGATGCATGTGGATTTTAAAGATTATTATGGGATTTTGGGAGTATCTCCTGATGCTGATGAGAAAGCGATCAAAAAAGCTTATCATCAATTAGCTAAGAAACATCATCCAGATGTGAACCCAGGAGATAAGGCGGCTGAAGAAAAGTTTAAGGAAGTCACGGAAGCTTACCAAGCCCTAAATGGTGCGGAAAACCGCAAGAAGTACGATGAGCTGCGCGAAAACTACCAGCAATGGCAGGCTCGCGGCGGGCGCGGGGATTTTGACTATGGCCGCTGGCAGGCACAGTCTGGTGATGGGCGTGGTTACACCTATAGCATGTCCCCAGAGGAATTTGCAGAAATGTTTGGGGATTTAGGTGGAGGTGGCTTTCACGGATCACAGGGTGGTTTTTCCGACTTCTTCTCAACGATATTCGGTATGGGCTCAGACGGAGTCGGGGGTGGTCATCAGACTCGTCGGCCGCATGTTCGCAGGCAGTCTGGTCAAGATGCAGAAGCTGCGGTGCGGATCACCTTAGAAGAAGCCTTCCAGGGGACGACTCGTTTCATCGATACGGGGGAGAAAAGGATTGAAGCAAAAATTCCTCGCGGTGTCAAGACGGGTTCAAAAGTACGGCTCGCTGGACAAGGAGGCCCAGGGATAGGTGGCGGATCCCGAGGGGATCTCTACCTTCGGATTACGGTTGAACCCCATTCCTGGTTAGAACGTCAAGGAGATGATCTCACCGTA
Source organism: Desulfosporosinus sp. (assembly GCA_020692355.1). Lineage (GTDB taxonomy): Bacteria > Bacillota > Desulfitobacteriia > Desulfitobacteriales > Desulfitobacteriaceae > JAJZPA01. The sequence goes on along the minus strand of JAIMKP010000002.1, from coordinate 103,168 downwards.
GAGTTACCCGTCGACATCTATACCGCAGTGCTGGGGGGAGAGGTAAGTGTTCATACCCTGAGTGGGGATGTCTTGCTCAAAGTTCCGCCGCATTCCCAAGCTGGTAAGACATTTCGCCTCAAGGGCAAAGGGATGCCGAAGTTAGAAGCGAGCGGTGAGTTTGGGGATCTCTATGCTAAAATAAGGTTGATCTTACCGGAAAACCTGAGTGCAAAAGAAATAGAGACGTTCCGCGAATTGGCAACACTGCGACGTCAACACCAAGGATAGGTATGTGATAGATACTTGGGAGTCAGGAGTCAGGAATTTTAGGCAGCGAAGCAGCCGTCAAGCAGGAACTCATCTTAAGATATGAGGGGGTTATAACATGGCTTTTGATACAAACCGTTTTACGCAGAAATCTCAAGAAGCGATTGTTGAAGCCCAGCATTTGGCTGAGCGCAATGAAAATAGTCAAGTCGAACCAGAGCACCTTCTCCTTGCCCTGCTTGAACAGGAGGGTGGAGTGGTGCCTCAGATCCTGGGTAAGATGAATTTGCCGCTAAGGCCTCTTGTTGACAAAGCGCGACGGGAAATCGATCGTTTTCCCCGCATTAGCGGCATGAATGTTCAGGTCGGAATCTCGCCCCGGCTTAGGGCCGTTTTGGTTGGGGCACACGACGAAATGGCTCCATTCGGGGATGAATATGTTTCGAGTGAGCATTTGCTCCTGGCACTGCTCGCAAAGGCCGGGGGAGCCGTAGAAAAGCTGCTCAAGGACAGTGGCATGACCCGGGAAGCTCTTTTGCAAGCTTTAAAGGAGGTGCGCGGGAGCCAAAGAGTAACCGGGCAAAATCCTGAGGGGACGTATAATGCCTTGGAACAATACGGGCGCAACTTGGTGGAACAGGCCCGGCGAGGGCGGCTGGATCCGGTAATCGGTCGGGATGAGGAGATCCGCCGTGTGATTCAGATCCTCTCCCGGCGGACGAAGAACAATCCGGTTCTGATCGGAGAGCCGGGGGTTGGCAAAACCGCCATTGTCGAAGGTTTGGCTCAGCGGATTGTGCGCGGGGATGTTCCCGAAGCGGTGAAAGACAAGCAAGTCATGGCCTTGGATATGGGAGCACTCATAGCCGGGGCTAAATACCGGGGTGAATTTGAAGAGCGTTTAAAAGCAGTTTTAAAAGAGATTCAAAGCCGGGAGGATATCATCCTTTTCATCGATGAACTGCATACGGTCGTGGGGGCCGGAGCCGCCGAAGGAGCTATGGATGCAGGGAATATGTTGAAACCGATGCTGGCGCGGGGCGAACTGCGTTTAGTTGGGGCAACAACCTTGGATGAATACCGGAAACATATCGAAAAAGACGCAGCCCTAGAGCGGCGGTTCCAGCCGGTTATCGTTGCTGCTCCCACGGTGGAGGACACGATCTCCATTCTGCGCGGGTTAAAAGAACGCTATGAAACTCACCATGGCGTCCGCATCACCGACGGGGCGATCATCTCCGCCGCCGTGCTTTCGGATCGCTATATCAGCGACCGTTTTCTGCCGGACAAGGCGATTGATCTGATCGATGAGGCGGCGGCTCGCCTGCGCATGGAGGTAACGAGCGATCCATTTGAACTGGATCAAATCAAACGTCGGATCCTGCAGCTGGAGATCGAAAGGGAAGCCTTGAAGAAGGAGAAAGACGAAGCGAGTAGAGAGCGTCTGCAGAAAATCGAGGAAGAGCTAGCAAACCATAAAGAGGAACGCTCTATTTTAGAAGCTCAACTTCAAGGGGAACGGGAAATCCTCAATCGGATCCAGCAGCTGAAGGAAGAATTGGATCAGGCCCGTACCCAGATGGAACAGGCTCAGGCCAAGCTGGATTACAATAAGGCAGCTGAGCTTCAGTATGGGGTGATTCCTAAGCTGGACAAAGAATTAGCTGAGTTGGAGCAGAAGCTGCAAGAGAACAAGGATTCCCTGCTGAAACAAGAAGTCTCTGAGGAGGATGTGGCTGAGGTCGTTGCCACGTGGACACAGGTTCCGGTCTCCAGGCTCATGGAAAGCGAGTTGGAGAAACTGGTGCATATGGAAGATCGGATCCATGAGCGAGTGGTCGGCCAGACTGAAGCGGTCAAAGCCGTTGCTGATGCGGTTCGCCGCGCCCGAGCCGGGCTCCAGGATCCGGATCGACCGCTGGGTTCATTTCTCTTCCTCGGCCCAACGGGGGTTGGGAAGACGGAACTGGCGCGGGCCCTGGCCGAGTTCCTCTTCGATGATGAGCAGTCCATGATCCGAATCGATATGTCTGAGTATATGGAAAAGCATAGCGTAGCTCGGCTTATTGGCGCTCCTCCCGGATATGTCGGGTATGAGCAAGGCGGGCAGCTGACAGAGGCTGTCAGGCGGCGTCCCTACAGCGTCATCCTGTTTGACGAAGTGGAAAAAGCCCACACAGATGTGTTCAATCTCCTGCTGCAACTGCTGGACGATGGTCGCCTAACGGATGGGCAAGGGCGGATCGTTAATTTTAAGAACACCGTCGTTATTCTTACCAGTAATATTGCGAGTCCTATCATTCAAGAGATGACGCGCGGCGGTAAGGGGCAGGAGGAAGTCAGGAGCCGCATTCAGGAAGAACTCAGGCAATATTTCCGCCCGGAATTCCTCAATCGCCTGGATGAAATGATTGTTTTTCATCCTTTAAGACCTGAGCACATTGGACGGATTATTGATATTCAACTTGGGCTTTTGCGCAAGCGTTTAGCAGAACGGAAAATCACCTTGGAACTGAGTCCTCAGGCGCGGGCGAAGTTAGTCGAGGAAGGGTATGATCCGGTCTACGGTGCCAGGCCGCTTAAGCGAGTCATTCAGCAGAGACTGCAGAATCCCTTGGCTCTTAAGCTCTTGCAAGGGGAATTCCATGACGGGGAACATCTCTTGGTTAAGTGGTCACCTGAAGGGGAATATCGAATTGGCAAACTTTCAGCTGGGACGCTATAATAAAGCTGAAGAGGAGAGTAAGCGATGCCTAACCATTCCGAAAAACTTGTGCCATTTACCCTGCATAAGGGAGAGGGAAGATGTGCTCTCTCCCTTATGATCATGGACACAGGAGCGGGAATCCAGGGGTTACTAACCGGGGGAGAAAAGCCCCATATTGGTGGGAGCGTCCTTGGGGTTCCTCGACCCAGCCTGGCGGGTGAAGGCCAGGGCGTGGATCTCTATGTCATTCCAGTGCCAGGGCATAAAGATGTGGAAGTGGCCCGACCTTTAGTTGAGCGGCTAGCACGCAGGCTTAACCAAACCGTAGCCATCAGCGCGGGGATTCATTGTGATCAAATCACAGATACGGAATTGTCGGAGATTTGGCGTTCTTGTGAAACGTTGGGGGAAGAGGCTTTGAGGCTGTTATCCCGCAAGTAAGAAATTGAGGTGGTCTTCTTTGCATAGGGATTTGCGTGAATTCCTGGCGACTTTGCGCAAGGAAAAAGAAGTGATTGAGATCGAGGCGGAGGTTGACCCCTATTTAGAACTAGCCGAAATTCATCGGCGGGTGATCGCAGCAGAAGGGCCTGCTCTGTTCTTTCGTAAAGTCAAGGGGAGTTCTTATCCGGTTCTGACCAATCTTTTCGGAACCCGGCACCGTGTGGATTTAGCCGTAGGGAACCGCCCGGAACAGCTTGTAGCCGAGGCAGTCAAGGCTCTTCCCGAACTGGTTCCCCCGAAGGTATCACGATTGTGGAAAGCGAAAGAATGGCTTTTGCCTTTAGCCAAAATCGGATTACATACACGCTCTGCGGCCAAGGCTCCGGTTTTAGAGCGTACCCAGCGAGAAGTTGACCTAACCCAGCTTCCGGTGCTCACGAGTTGGCCTGATGATGGCGGCCCTTTTGTCACCTTACCTCTGGTCTATACCGAGCATCCTGTGACTCGGGAACACAACCTTGGTATGTACCGCATCCAGATTCAGGATAAAGCTGAGACTGGAATCCATTGGCAGATTCATAAAGGCGGAGGATTTCACTATTATGAAGCCGAACAGTTAGGCCAGGACTTGCCTGTCTCTCTCTTTTTGGGCGGGCCTCCTGCCTTGATTTTGGCGGCGATTGCCCCGTTGCCGGAGAAACTGCCAGAACTTTTGCTGACCTCTTTTTTAATGGGGGAAAAATTGGCTCGAGTGCCCGTACAAGGGCATCCCCATCCGTTAATCGCCAATGCGGAATTTGCTGTCGTAGGCACAGTTCCAGCCCATGTGCGTCGACCAGAAGGGCCGTTTGGGGATCATTATGGCTATTATTCACTGACCCATGACTTTCCCGTGTTCCATGTGAAAGCCGTTTATCACCGCAAAGATGCCATTTACCCGGCCACGGTGGTCGGTAAGCCTAGGCAGGAAGATTATTTTATCGGGGAATATCTGCAGTCGTTGCTTTCCCCAATGTTTCCGCTGGTTATGCCGGGGGTCAAGGCCTTGTGGACCTACGCCGAGACCGGATTTCATGCGCTAGCTGCGGCGGTGGTTCGGGAGAGCTATCATCGGGAGGCTCTTTCCCATGCTTTTCGGATTCTGGGGGAAGGTCAGCTGACCTTGACCAAGTTTTTGCTTTTGACCGATGTTCCGGTCAAACTGCAGAATTTCAAGAGACTGTTGGAGACGGTTTTGGAACGTTTTGATCCGGAAAGGGATCTTTTGCTAATTCCCGATACATCAATGGATACGTTGGATTACACGGGTCGCCGCTTTAATCATGGTAGCAAAGGGATCATGCTGGGGATCGGCGAGAAAATCCGCGAGTTGTCACGGACCTATGCTGGGGGAGCTTTAAACGGGATCGAGCGGATTCAGCCATTTGTGCCGGGTTGTCTCCTCGTGCAGGGAAAAGGGTTTACAGCCGATCCCAACTTGGCGGAAAAGGTGGTATCTGGGATAGTGAATCGAGGTAAGCCGGTTTTTGCGGGCTGGCCGCTGTTGGTGGTGGTCGATAACATCGAAGGGGCGCTCAGTCAGACCGGCTTCCTATGGCAGGTATTTACCCGTTTTGACCCCGCACAGGATATCTATGCTAAAACAGAAGTGCACAACCGCAGGATGGTTTATCAGGGATCGGTGGTCATTGATGCCCGCATGAAATCGGATTATCCCCAAGAAGTGGAGCCGAGTGCAGAAACAGTGCACCTCGTCGATAAACGTTGGCGGGAATACGGGATAAACTGAATAACCAGGACGAATATCAAGAGGGAAAAGAAGAGCAAGGGGCTGTGCGGGGAAACCAGTCGCAAAGATGGGAAACGAGGAGGGATAAGCAGCATGATACCAGAAGGTTGGGTATGTCTAAGGGAAGTGGGAATGGATTACGAGGCTGACATCATCGTCGGTTTGCTGGAAGACAATAATATTTCAGCCGTGAAACATTACCCTGAGGCCGGGGAATATTTAAAGCTGGCCTATGGGATGGCCAGCGGGGTGCGAATCTATGTGCCAAAGGAAGATTATGAGCAAGGGAAGGCCCTCTTAGCCGAAAGCTTGCTGAGCGAACCAGAAGACACAGGTCAAGCGGATCTGGAGCCGATAGAAGCTGAGGGCCCGTTAGAAGATGCGGGCTTGATAGAGAACGAGGCTCTGCCTGGGCTGCACCTGAAAACAACAGGGCATTTTGGTCTTCTGGCCTTCGTGCTACTTTTGGCCTTTGTTGTTTGGGCTTTTTGGCAGGGGTCAACTTTCTTTACTCGTTGAGGATCGCCTTGGCCTCTGCTAAAAACTTTAGGGTTTCAGTAACCCGGTGCTGCAGACCCTCTTTGTCGGTCGTGAGGCGGCTGAGTTCCTCCAGCAGGTGGGCGATTTCTTCCTCTTTATCCTGAGTCTCTGCGGTTAAGCTACTCAGTTTGGCTTGTGCTTCGGTTTGAGCCTGCTGCAGAATCGCTTCAGCCTCTGCTTGGGCTGCGGCCAACTGCGTTTCAGCACGGGTTTGGGCTTCTTCCCGAATTTGACCAGCCAGGCGCTGAGCTGCAATCATGGCATCCCTCAAGTCCCGTTCCACTTGTTCATAATCCTTAAGGCGGGTACGCAGTTCTGAGTTTTGTTCGCGCAAACTATTGACCTGCAGGCGCAATTCTTTGTTGGCTGCACTGACCTCCTCGATTTCCCGCTTGAGCTGAGTCCAGGCTTCTTCGACCGCTTCGGGTTCGTACCCGCGGACAACCCGTTTGAAGTTAGGGAATTCTATGTTCATTGTCCTATTCTTCCTTTCTCCCCAGCGTTTACCGCCTAGTCTTTTCCCTTCGAGTTTATCACGATCTCAAGCTGGCGTGAAGAGATATCTTATTGAGTTGATTTGCGGGTGATAAAAAAGACTGTGAATAATTCACGGTCTTTTTGCACATCCTGAAAATGTAAATTTTATCTAACAAAACAAGGGGGGATTTACATGCAATTCAACGAATCAGAAAAGAAAAAGATCTTTGACGAAGGTTTTCTGACCCGCAGTTTGATTGAAACCGAAGTGGCGATGAAAAAGTGCTTGATGTACAGTGAAATGGCGGGTGATCCCGGCGTGAAAACCTTTTTCAAAGAACAAGCCAAAGGGCTCGATGATATTGTGGGATACATGAAAAGTAGTTTAGCGAGTCTACAATAAGGGGGGGTTAACAAATGGCATCGAATTTCACGGATCTTGATATGCTCTATGATTATGAAAAGGATGTAGCCAGTGCAGCGATGGGCTATATGACGCTCGCAACTCGGGCTCACCACAATGATCTACGTGAACGCTATATCAAGTTGGCGAACGAAGCGACAAATGCTCACACCAAGGTCAGCCAACTGATCTCGAAAGCAGGCGGTATTGCCTAGAACAAAGAAGCAATCTTGAGGCTCGGCGCAAGCCGAGTTTTCTTTTTAACTGAACCAGCCGGATTGCATTGTTTTCGGAAGGTTAGTTAAGTAAAGTTGACCGGCCTCCGGGAGGTGAAAGATCTGCCCGGCAAAACGGACAGTCCCTTGGTGAGGATCAAATTCGAGGGCAAAGTCTGCTGCTTCGTGGAAGCGGGAGGCTTCCCGGTGAAGGGTGAAATGAAGGATTGTTTTAGGGTCTAACGGCTCTGCCCCAGGTAGGGGCTCGGCTGAACCTAAGTCATGTACGAGTTCCTGAACGCGTGCGTGATCGGTTAAGACTAGGGTTTGCGCCGGGTTGTCGCTTGGCACATAGGCAATCAGGGTGATGGAGTGGGGCTTGAGGAGGTGATTGGGAATATTCAGGGTGCTAAAGGGATCAAGCCAGCTTTCGTGATAAGCGAGCGGTAATGCAGAAATGATCAGAAGCCCCAGAAGTACGAGAATGATCCTTCTGGGGCGCAGGAATGCAATCCAGTCTGTTTCTATGATACGATCGAAAAACAACACGGAGCAAAACCCCCACTTATGGCGTTGAATTCAACCTGCCTGTTGCGAACGATAGACGGCGGTTTTACGCCGAATCCGTTGAATGGCATTGTCAAGGGATTTAGGTGTTAGTCCCAGGCGTTGGGAAATTTCGTGCTGCTTTAAGCCGGCCACAAAATGCTGTTGGAAGACGACGCGTTCGAGATCCGATAAACCCTGACTCAAATTTTGGATAAACGTCTTGGCTTCATCCAGCGCGATAATCATCGCTGCCGGATCCTCACTATGCCCCACCATATTTAAAAAGCTCTGTTCATGTTCTTGCGACAGGTTGTTGTCAAGGGAATAGGCCTCATTGAAACGAATGTGTTTGAGACGGTTGTGAGCGCGAAGGCTGTCAATCAGCTTGCGCTTGATGACAAGGCGCAGGAAATGTAAAAAAGGGATGTCCGGTTGGGACTGATAAGACAAAAAGGCCTTATAAATAGCAATCCTGCCTTCTTGGATCAAATCGTCATAGTCGGCTCGCTGTAAGAAGTACTTACAGGCAATTTTGCGAATTTCCGGTTCGTAGTGGCGAATCAACTCGTTGAGAGCATCCTGATCGCCAGAGCGCGCAGCCTCAAGCAGTAGCTTTTCTTGCTCGATGTCAGAAAAAGACATAGCGCTCATCTCCTCGTTAAAAGATTAGTCCTCATTAGTAAAGTTTAATGAAGAAAGCCCTATTTGACAAGGATTAAATTTTGGGATGAAGTCCAATATTATGGAAACGTTCTATAATTGCCGCAGCAAATTAGCCGTCTCGATCGCTGAAACTGCCGCATCAAACCCTTTGTTGCCGGCTTTTGTCCCCGCCCGTTCGATGGCTTGCTCAATGCTATCCGTCGTGAGGACACCAAAAATCACGGGGGTTCCGGTCTCCAGACTGATGTGGGCAATTCCCTTGCTGACTTCTGCGCTGACATATTCGAAATGGGGGGTCGCTCCTCGGATGACCGCCCCAAGGCAAATGATCGCATCATAGCGTTTTGACAGGGCGAGTTTTTGGGCAACCAGCGGAATTTCAAAGGCCCCTGGCACCCAGGCCAACTCAATGTCTTCGTCCTTGGCTCCGTGCCGTTTTAAGGCATCAAGGGCACCTCCCACGAGTTTATGCGTGATAAATTCATTAAAACGAGCGGCAACCAAAGCGAATTTTAATCCTTCACCAACCAGGTTTCCTTCATAGGTTTTCATGTTCATCATTCCTTTCACATTATCCAAAGCTACTATTTAGGTATTCAGAATTCAGTGCGACACCAAGAACCGTCCCCGATCTCTTACCCCCGATGTCTCACCGATGTCTCAGGGAATTAGCGTAGGCCAGTGAGGTAGTGCCCCATTTTAAGCTGTTTCGTCTTCAAATAGCGAACATTTTCCGGCGTGGGGGCGATCTCTACCGGGACGCGTTCCACGACCTGAAGGCCATAACCTTCAAGGCCGACGATCTTGCGGGGGTTATTGGTCATGAGTCGGACCCGATTAATTCCCAGATCAGCTAGGATCTGGGCTCCTACCCCATAATCCCGCAGATCGGGCGGGAAACCCAGGGCGATGTTGGCTTCAACCGTGTCTTTGCCTTCTTCTTGAAGTTTATAGGCTCTTAGCTTATTGAGCAAGCCGATGCCGCGTCCTTCCTGGCGCATGTAGAGCAAGACGCCGCGCTCTTCGCGCTCGATCTGTTCGAGCGCGGCAGCTAATTGATCCCCGCAGTCACAACGTCGGGAGTGAAATACATCCCCGGTCAAGCATTCGGAATGGACGCGCACGAGCACTGGGGCGCCGTCTGCGACATTCCCTTTGACCAGAGCCAAATGTTCTAGGCCATCTAAGATACTGCGGTAACCGATAGCACGAAATTCACCGAAATCCGTAGGAAGCTTGATGCTTTCCACCATTTCCACGAGTTTCTCCGTGCGGCGCCGATAGCTAATCAGGTCTTTAATGGTAATGATCTTCAAGGCGTGGTTCTCAATAAATTCCAAGAGATCCGGAGTGCGCGCCATAGAACCGTCATCTTTCATGATCTCACAGATCACCCCGGCTGGTTTGAGTCCGGCCAGGCGGGCCAAGTCTACAGCTCCTTCGGTGTGCCCGGCTCGAACCAGAACCCCTCCTTCTCGCGCTTTCAAGGGAAAGATATGGCCAGGACGGTGTAGATCATTGGGCTTGCTTTGAGGGTCACAGAGGATTTTCACGGTTGCAGCCCTTTCGAAGGCAGAGATCCCGGTCGTGCTTTGGGCACTGTCTACGCTGACAGTAAAGGCCGTCCCGTGCGGATCCGTATTTTGACTCACCATTGGTTCGAGCTGGAGGGTTTCGATACGTTCGGCGGTTAGGGGGACACAAATAAGGCCACGTCCATAGGTCGCCATGAAGTTGATCGCTTCCGGGGTGGCCTTCTCTGCGGCCATGAGTAAATCCCCTTCGTTCTCCCGATCTTCGTCATCGACGACTACGATCATCTTGCCCTGACGAATGTCTTCTAAGGCATCTTCAATCGTACTGAAGGACATCATTATTCACTCCTTTATCCGATTCGAGGACTCCCACTTCTTTAAGTGGACTTTCCGCTACAGGAACCCATGCTCCTGAAGAAAGTCAAAAGAGAGTTTATCTTCTTTCTGAATCTCACGGCCTAGGAAGCGAGCAACATATTTGCCGATGAGATCCGTTTCCAGGTTGACGATGGCCCCGGTTCCTTTGTAACCCAGAGTGGTTTCCTGGAAGGTGTGAGGGATGAGGGAGACGGAAAATGAATGGGAATGTACATCGACAACCGTGAGCGAAATTCCGTCAAGGGCAATTGAGCCTTTTGGTAAGATATAGGGCAGAAGAGCCGAATCGGCTTGGATCTCATAGATGTGAGCAATATCTAAGCGCGTTATCCGGCGAATCGTTCCGGTGCCATCGACATGCCCGCTCACCAAGTGACCCCCGAGTCGGGTCTTGAGTTGGAGGGCCCTTTCCAAGTTGGCCGGGCTGCCGCGCTTAAGTTCAGCCAAGCTCGTTTTGGACAAGGTCTCTGCCATGACATCCACACTGAAAGTCTGTTGATTCATCCCGGTAACGGTCAGACAGACCCCGTTTACTGCGATACTGTCTCCGATCACCGTGCCTTCCAGCACCTTTTGGGCATTCAAGGTTAACACGGCTGATTGAGGCAGGAGTTGAATGCTTTCAACCCTTCCCAGTTCTTCAATAATTCCCGTAAACATGCTGCCACCCTTTCTCACTCTGGCAAGATATAACCAGTTACATGAATATCCCCCGTTGCCAAACTGACATTAAGCTTTTCCAGGGGAATCGCTGCCGCCATTTTCTTCAGTGCAATCCCGGAGAGCGGGGAGGGGCCATCGCCAGCCAGCTTGGGGGCGATGAAAAACTCCACTTTTTGTATGAGTTTTTCTTTGAACATCTGCCCGGCTAACTGTCCTCCACCTTCAAGCAAAACGCTGCTCCATCCTCGTTCGCAAAGAGCACTCAGAACCTGCCTTAGAGGGACATGACGGGTCTCTGGATATTGCCAGATTTCTATTTGAGGACGAAGCTTTAGCCGTTCAAGTTTCTCTGGATCAGCCGCTTGGGTGGTTGCGATGATGCAGGGGGCAGTCATAGAGGAAGTTAGGACTTTGGCCTCTTCTGAAAGGGAAAGAGTGCCGTCGATGATCAAGCGCACCGGATCCCGACCGCCAGGAAGACGGCAGGTGAGCTTGGGGTCATCGGCTCGGACGGTCCCGCTGCCCACCAGGATCACATCAAACTGATCCCGGTAGGTTTGAGTGAGTCGCCGTGAAGCCTCAGAGCTGACCCAGCTGGAGTCTCCCAGCGCAGTGGCTATTTTTCCATCTAGCGTCATCGCGCACTTATAAACGACAAAAGGAAGGGCAGTGGTGATGGCGCGGATAAAGACTTCATTTAAGGCCTGGGCTTCTTCGCCAAGCAAACCTATCTCCACTTGGATTCCGGATTTTTGGAGAAGTTGGATCCCACGCCCGGAAACGCGAGGATTCGGATCAACCATTGCGACGACGACCCGACGGATACCCGCACGGATCAGTGCCTCGGCGCACGGAGGGGTACGGCCATAATGTGAACAGGGCTCCAGGGTCACATAAGCGGTTGCGTTTTGGGCCAGATCCCCTGCGCTTCGCAAAGCATGAACTTCGGCATGAGGGGTGCCCGCCTTTTGATGATATCCTTCCCCAACAATAAGTCCGTCGCGGACAATGACACAGCCAACCATGGGGTTGGGGCTGGTTCTGCCACGGGCCCGTTGGGCAAGGTGGAGTGCCCGTTCCATAAAGAAGTGGTCTATTTCTGAGAATGTGGTTTGGCCATTGCGATTTTCCATGTTCAAGATTGCTCCTTGGATTTGGAATCTAGATTTATTATGTCCCAACGCAGGCTTCAGGTTCCTCACTAAAAACAAAACACCCGGAAAAACTCCGGGTGTTTTGAAACATGGCAAGGACAAGCTTGAATTCAGCTCGTGGATCCTCTTCCCATCCAGACTTTACTGTCGGCTCCGGAATCTAACCGGATCTGCCATTAAGGCTCGCGGGCTTTACCGCCGGTAAGGAGTTTCACCTTCCCCAGAGGAGTTATGAAATTGTGATTATTTTAACCGATCCGTAAACCTTTGGCAACCCTTAAACAGAAAAGTCGGGGCTAAACTCTGGATCACGCGCGAAAAACTCAGGCTGCAGGATGGAGAACAAGAGGGCATCATGGTATTTTCCTAAGACGTAACGGGCCTCGCGCAGCCGCCCTTCAAGCTGAAATCCCACCTTCTCATACGCACGAATCGCACGGGTATTCCCATCCCATGTGTCCAAAGCGATGCGATGAAAATTCCACTGCCGAAAAAGGAACTGCATTAAGGTGTGCAGAGCATCGGGGCCGTATCCTTTTCCCCAGTACGTTTTCTCACCGATCGAGATGAAAATCACAGCGGAACGGGCAGGAACATTGATTTCACGAAACCCTATGTAGCCAATCCCATTTCCCTGTTCATTTAAAATCAGGTAACGGTAATGTTCATGGGGGTTAAAGTCAGGGTCAGCTTGGCTTAAAACACGCTCAGCGATCGCATCCCTGCTGAGTAAGGTCGCCAGCGGCCAGCTTGCGTTGGCCCAGTGATTGACTTCCGGGTCATTGTACCAGCGGTAGAGAGAATCTAAATCGCCTTCTTCAACGGGGCGCAAGAAGGTTTTTTTGCCAGGTAGCACAGGGGTTCCCTCCTCATCTCAGGAATCTTTTTCAGATGCAAAGAGAACGTGCTGACCTAGATATCCCTAGGCTGCACGTTCAACACGCGATCAGTTAATGGTCGGGGCGACAGGATTCGAACCTGCGGCCTCTTGGTCCCGAACCAAGCGCGCTACCAAACTGCGCTACGCCCCGCCTAATAGAACGAATACTATATTACCAAAGGCGTGTAAACGTGTCAAGTGAAATCATAGATGATTGCTAAGTCGCAGATTCTCGGATATACTAAACCGAGAAAAACCAACAACTAATTTATGAGTCAAGCAAAACCATAAAAAGCGTGAGATAATACAGAGATTTGGCCTGACGAGGCTAGTGAGGAGAGGGCAAACGTGAATCGAACAGCCATTGTGATGGATTCGACAGGATACTTGACGTCAGATATTTTAAGCAAACATCATATTCAGGTGGTTCCGCTGCATGTCACGGTCGGAGAGGAGACTTTTCTGGAGACAGAACTCACGAACGAAGCACTGTTTTCTAAATTAAATCAAATATCCGGATTCTCAACAACATCCCAGCCTTCTGTGGGGGCTTTCCTGGATATTTATGAAGGATTATTCTCTCAAGGGGTGGAGGAGATCATCAGTATTCATTTGTCCAGAGCCCTGAGTGGCACATTAGTGTCAGCCCAGATGGCGCGGGAATTGGCTTCAAACAAAAATATTCACATCTTTGATTCAGGGTCAGCAGCCCTCTCATTCGGGCTACTTGCTTGGGCGGCTGCAGAATGGGCCGATGCAGGCCTCGGTGCAGCGGCGATTATGGACAAGCTTACGGCACTCAAAGAAAAAACAGAGCTTTATTTCATTGTGGAAACATTGGAGAACCTGCGTCGCGGCGGGCGGATTGGCGGAGGAGCGGCCCTTATCGGTACCCTGCTGCACATCAAGCCCATCCTGCACTTCAATGAGCAAGGAGAAATTGATGTATTTGACAAAGTGCGTTCCCGAGCCCGCGCCTGGGAAAGAGTTCGTCGAGAGCTGAACGAAAGGTTGGCCTCCGGCGGTTCATATCGCATTTGTGTTATACATGTGAGTTCCCCGGAGTTAGCAGAGAATATTGCTCAAGAACTGCGAAAAGCCTATCCCCATCAAGATATCCGCCTCTTTGAGGCCGGACCCGTGATCGCGACCCATGTCGGCCCGGGGGCCTTTGGATTAGCGTTTCATCCCTGGTCGGGAACACATTAAATCTTGCGCGTAATCAGAAAGCGAGAGATACAAAGCATGTCTGTGAGGTATCCTCTATGCATGTTTTGCTATTGCGGCGCGATAGGGGTGGTAAGGGATGGAGGTTCAAAAGGACAAATGTTAAATATTTAATGGAGTTTTAAATACAAAACAAGGCATTTTGAATAGATTTAATATAATTTTTTTATTGGATAATTGATTTTATTTTCACAAAGAAGGAAAGTTTCCACTCGAGAGCGAACACTCAATCAGGAAATATTGCTTTTCGGGGTTCAAAACAGACTGTTTACCGTTAGAAAATAATTTTCTGAATCTTTAAGGATTTATTGAAACTTTCGCGATTAGTGGTACAATGGGTCGTGTAGCCTAAACATTCTACTTAATTTGAGCTAGAATTCTCGGGCGAAAAGGAGTGCCTGTTATGAAAATCGCCGTATCGGGCAAAGGAGGCGTTGGCAAGAGTACCTTCGCCGCAAATTTGGCCAGATGGCTTGCGCAAAAAGGGATCAATGTGATGGCTGTCGATGCTGACCCTGACGTAAGCTTAGGAACCATTCTCGGCATCCCTGAGGATGTTTTGGCCGATTTGAAGCCGATTGTGGACATGAAAGAATTGGTGGAAGAGAGAATGGGAGGGAGCGGAGCTTATTATCCCTTGAACCCTCGGGTTGATGACATTCTAGGGGATTATTCGATCCCAGTGGGACAGATTCGCTTCTTCCGTATGGGGAACATCAAGGGGGGAGGAACCTCCTGCTACTGTAAGGAGAATAGTTTCCTACATGCCCTGGTGAATTCCCTGATTTTAGGTGATGAAGACACGGTCATTTTGGACATGGGGGCTGGAATTGAACAACTTACGCGCGGCACCGCTCAAGGGGTGGATGTTTTGGTGATTGTGACTGAGCCGAGCCGCGTCAGTGTCCAGACGGTCGACGTTATTCGCAAACTCGGTATGGATTTAGGGATTCCGCGGATTGTTGTCGTTGGCAATAAAGTTCGCAATGAAAAAGAAGTAAGTTTTCTTAGAGACCGCTTTTCCACAGAACTTATAGGTGTTGTCCCCTACAGCGAGGAACTGTTGGAAATGTCCATTAACACCGGCAATGAAGAGTTGCCCAAAGGGTCTCTAGGGGTAGAACTAGATAGACTCTACCAAGAAATCACGAAGGAAGGGGGATGAGCTGAAAGGCAGGAAGGCATTGTTTAGGTTTTTTAATTCATAATCTTAGAAAGAGGAGGTAAACACATGCCAAGATATCGGGATTTGACACACACGGCAAGGCCATCCAATGCACCGCGTGTCTTTGAACCGAAAAATCCGTTAAGGACGACCGATCCCGCGGCACTGGAAATGTTGAAAATTGCTCATGAAAGTAAGATCGAAACTGTTTTCGACCGGGTAGTTGCTCAACAACCCCAGTGTCAATTTGGCTACAAGGGAGTATGCTGCAGGATTTGCATTGCAGGGCCATGCCGGGTTAAAGCAGATGACGGCCCCGCGAGCAAGGGTATCTGCGGTGCTAATGCGTACACGATTGTCGCGCGTAACCTTGTTCGTTACATTGCTGGTGGAGCTGCTTCTCATTCGGAGCATTCCCGTCACGTGCTGCACACGGCTCACGCGATGACGGAGGGTCATGCACCTGACTATCAAATAAAATCTCCAGCAAAACTTCGCAAATTGGCGGAGAAACTCGGTGTTTCCACCCTGGACCGCGGTGACATGGAAATTCTTACCGATGTTATCGAAATCGGCTATGCGGATTTTGGCCGCTATCAAGAACGTCCGCTGGCATTTTTAGATAGTTTCCTTACGGAAGGACGGCGTAAGAAATTTAAGCATACGAATATTATGCCCAAAGCAATTGATGGAACGGTAACTGAACTTATTGCCCAAACGTCGATGGGTGTTGACGCGGATCCAGTGAACATCATCTTCGGTGGATTAAAGGCTTCTTTGGCCGATTTAGCGGGGGAGTATATCGGTACGACCCTCAGTGATGTTCTTTTTGGAGTACCCGAACCGATCATATCCGAATCGAACTTGGGCGTTATTAATCCTAAAATGGTGAACATTGCGGTGCACGGCCATAACCCAGTCTTGAGTGAAATGGTTGTGGCAGCTGCACGGAAAATGACTGATGAGGCCAAAAAAGTCGGTGCGGAAGGGGTCAATATCGTCGGTATCTGCTGTACCGGCAATGAGCTTCTGATGCGTGAAGGCGTTTACTTGGCCACATCGTCAGCATCGCAAGAAATGGCCATCATGACTGGAGCTCTCGATGCGATGGTCGTTGATATTCAATGTATTTATCCGGCGGTACAACAAGTTGCTGAGTGTTTCCACACGAAAGTTGTTACGACTGAAAGTATCATGAAAATCCCGGGCTCGCAACATTTGGCATTCAATGCTACCACGGCCATGGAAGATGCCGAAAAACTAGTCAAGATCGCGATTGAGGCTTATAAGAACAGAGATCCTAAAAAGATTTCCATTCCGAGTGAACGGCACAAACTGGTGGCTGGTTTTAGCATTGAGGCTTTGACGGACATTATGGCCAAAGTTAATCCGGAACGCCCGATGTCTGTACTGACTGATGCGATTTTGAATGGGCAAATTAAAGGCGTCGCTCTCATGGCCGGTTGCAATAACCTGAAGCGTTTGCAAGATGAAGGGCATGTTACCGTTCTGAAAGAACTCGTGAAAAATGATGTATTCGTTATCGCCACCGGCTGTTCTGCGGGTGCCTATGCCAAGTTAGGCTTAATGTCACCTTTGGCAGTTGACGCTTATGCCGGTCCTGGACTAAAAAGTTTCCTGAAGATGTTGGAGGAAGCGAATCCACAACTCACCACAGGGCTGCCCTTGGTATTCCATGTGGGTGCCTGTGTTGACAACAGTCGGGGAATGGATTTGGCGATTGCCATGGCCAATGAATTGGGTGTTGACGTTCCGAGAGTTCCCTTTGTGGCTTCCGCTCCTGAGGCTATGCATGAGAAGGCCGTAGCTATCGGCACTTGGTGTGTGACGATGGGACTGCCGACCCACGTCGGTTCCATGCCACCTGTTGAAGGCAGCGACCTTATTTACGGGATTACGACTCAAATTGCTCATGATGTGTTTGGGGGTAACTTTATTCTAGAAATGGATCCCGTGCTCGGGGCGCGTAAACTGCTGGATGCCCTGGAATACCGGACTTGGAAGTTGCGTGTGCATCAACAGGCCGCTGAAAAATACAACACACCGATGGCTCAAGGGTGGTAAGAAAGGAGGAATGGTATAATGTCTATGGAACAAATCTATGAAGGCGCAATCAAAGACCCCAGCAAGCAAGGAACGAAACTTTTTCGCAGAGCGTATGACGGAACCGTAATCGCCTTATCTTATGCGGAAATTCTATTGAACAAGGCAATTAAGGAGCATGGGGCCAAGCAGATGATAGGATATCCGGACACCGCTTACCATCTTCCGGTTATTACCTCGCTCTCGGGAGAAAAGGTGACAACCTTAGGTGAACTGGTACCCATACTGAACCGTATGCGTAATCAGGTGCGCACCGAGCGGACATTTGAAAATGCGAGGCTGTGGGGAGAGTCAGTCCTCTATGCTGCTGAGGTCATTGAAACGATCCACTATCTCGAAGAAGATGAGCCCAAGGTTGAGCCTTGGACCGGTTTTCTTGGCGATCCGGTCGTCCGGAAGTACGGGATTAAGATGGTGGACTGGACGATCCCGGGAGTGGCTGTTATTTTAGGTCGTGCCAAGGATTCCAAAGCCGCGAAAAAGTTGCTGGATGAACTCATGGGCAAAGGCTTTATGATTTTCCTCTGCGACGAAATTATCGAACAACTGCTGGAAGAGAACGCCAAGCTGGGTATTGATTATGCCGCCTTTGCGTTAGGCAATTTCACCCAGGTGATCCACGCTGTCAACTATGCTTTCCGTGCTGGCTTAGCTTTCGGTGGTATTCCCGCCGGCAGACGCGAAGAACACCGCGATTATCAGAGGCGCCGTGTCCGGGCTTTTGTCCTGAACCTCGGCGAACTGGATGATGTGAAGTTGGCAGCCAGCATGGGTGCTATCTTCATGGGTTTCCCGGTTCTCACGGACCAGGAACTCAGTGAAGAAATGCAAATTCCCGATTGGTATATTTCAGAACCGGACTATGAGAAGCTTGTTCCGCTGGCGATGGAAGTACGGGGTATCAAGCTGACCAACATTGAAGTGCCGATTCCGGTCAACTTTGGGCCGGCTTTTGAAGGGGAGACCATCCGCAAAGGTGACACCTATGTCGAGTTTGGCGGCGGTCGTACGACGGCGTTTGAATTAGTGCACATGGTCGGGCCGGATGAGGTCAAAGACGGCCAAATCAAGGTTATAGGACCGGAAATTGACACCGTGCCTGATGGCACAAAATTGCCTTTGGGAATCATGGTGGACATCTATGGACGCAAAATGCAAGCTGACTTTGAAGGCGTGTTGGAGCGGCGTATCCACTACTTTACGAACTATGGCGAAGGCATTTGGCACGTGGCTCAGCGAGATTTGTGCTGGGTGCGTATTTCCAAGGACGCCCGCGCCAAGGGCTTTTTAATGAAGCACATCGGAGAGATCCTCATGGCCAAATTCCGCGAGGAATTCCCGGCGATCGTGGACCGGGTTCAGGTGACCATCATCACAGATCAGGCCTTGGTGGAAGAAAACATTGTTAAAGCGCGTGAACGCTATCGGGCTCGTGATGCTCGGATGAAAACTTTAACGGATGATTCAGTGGAGGAGTTTTATTCCTGTCTGCTCTGTCAGTCCTTCGCTCCGAACCATGTGTGCATCGTGACGCCGGAACGCGTTGGTTTGTGCGGTGCTGTGAGCTGGCTGGATGCCAAAGCAGCCTTTGAAATTACGCCGACTGGACCGAACCAGCCGATTAGGAAAGGCGAAGCCATTGATCCCATCCGCGGGATGTGGCAAAGCTGCAACGAATATTTGCGGCCGGCGTCCAACAATACGTTGGAGGAGGTTAACCTCTATACTTTGATGGATAAGCCGATGACCTCCTGTGGTTGTTTTGAAGCAATTATGGCGGTGGTGCCGGAAGCTAACGGCGTCATGATTACGACTCGGGAGCACAGTGGCATGACTCCCGTGGGGATGACGTTCTCTACAATAGCAGGCATGGTCGGCGGTGGTCTGCAGACACCCGGATTTATGGGTATTGGCCGTACCTATCTTGTGAGCAAGAAGTTTATCCCTGCCGATGGCGGGATTGCCCGCATCGTCTGGATGCCGAAAGAACTGAAGGAGTTCTTGCGTGAGGACTTTGTCCAGCGTTCGATTGACGAAGGGCTTGGGGAAGATTTCATTGACAAGATTGCGGACGAAACCGTCGGCACCAGAGCTGAGGAGATCGTTCCATTCCTTGAGGAAAAAGGACATCCTTGCTTTGGGCTCGATCCTTTGATGTAAAAGGTCAGGGGACACACCTCCTTTAGAGGAAAGGGGACACACCTCCTCATTAAGAATACTGTCAAGTGGTTCGGAGGAATGTCCCCATAAAAGGCATTGAAAAGTTTGTCGGTCTGCCCAAGTTCATTCGGCAGACCGACTTCCAACAACACATCCTAGTTTAGAAAGGGGTTACAGTATGGGTTTAACTGGTTTGGAGATCTATAAACAGCTGCCAAAAAAGAACTGCGGAGAATGTGGTACGCCGACTTGTCTGGCTTTTGCCATGGCTTTGGCGGCTGGCAAAGGTGCACTGGATAGTTGCCCTTATGTGTCAGATGCAGCCCGCGAGGCTTTGGACTCAGCCGCCGCTCCTCCGATCAGAGCAATCAAATTCGGTAATGGATCGGTTCTTGGAGACGAAACGGTGCTTTTCCGGCATGACAAAACGTTCTATCATCCGACTACGATTTTAGTTCACGTATCTGATGTGTGGAGTGATGCCGACATCTCCGCCAAAGTTGAGGAAGTCAATGGATTGGAATTTGACCGCGTTGGGTTACACTATTCCATGGATGGAATTGCGATTGTTAATGAGTCCGGCGATGCGGCACGTTTTGCCCAAGTCGTGCAGAAGGTTGCTGCCGCTACAGAGAAAAGTCTGGTTATTTTAAGCGACAAGGTAGAAGCGTTACAATCAGCAGTGCCCCCGGTGGCCGCACGTAAACCGTTAATAGGTTCCGCGACAGAGGAAAACTATGAAACGGTTGTTGCCTTAGCTAAAGAACAAGCTCTCCCTGTCATTCTGAAGGCCAATGGGTTGGATGCTTTAAATGATTTGGTCGAAAAAGCGCAAGCCCTTGGTTATAAAGAATTTGTGTTGGATCCCGGCTCCCGGAAACCAGTTGAGACCTTGGCTAATTTAACCCATCTGCGCCGCCTAGCTATTAAAAAGAAGTTTCGTCCTTTTGGGTATCCGGTTGTAGCCTTTACGACCAAAAATGAGCCACTCGACGAAATTGCTGAGGCGTCCATTTATGTCACGAAGTATGCCAGCGCGCTCGTTTTGAAAGCCAGCAAGAAAGGTCAAGTGCTCCCGCTGCTTACTTTGAGACAAAATATTTACACCGATCCGCAGAAGCCAATTCAGGTGGAGCCGACTCTCCATGCAGTGGGCGATGTCAATGAAAATTCGCCTGTCTATGTTACGACGAACTTCTCTCTCACCTATTACAGTGTCGAAGGAGAGGTAGAGGCGAGCAAGATTCCCAGCTATATTCTACCCGTGGAAACGGACGGAACGTCTGTCCTTACGGCATATGCGGCTGGTAAATATGAGCCTGAAAAGATTGCAGAGGCTCTCCTTAACTGCGGTGTGGTGGACAAGGTTAAGCATCGCAATGTGATTATTCCAGGTTATGTGGCGGTCATCTCCGGCAAATTGCAGGAGAAATCCGGCTGGAAAGTCATTGTTGGACCGCGGGAATCCAGTGGTATCGTCTCATTTGCCCGCTCCCTGTCCCTCTAGGCTACGCCAGACGCCGAGAGGCTCGATAGTGGATACCTGACAACAAAAATATTAAGAACAGTGAGTAAGGACTGACTCACGAGGGATTAGAGAACGAGGAAGTGACGACCATGGCCTCATGCCTAGTAAAGTTTATGCCAGAAAACCGCACGATTGAGGTCAAAGAAGGAACATCCTTGGTCAAAGCGGCAGCCCAAGCTGGGATCTACATTAAATCAGGATGTGGTGGCAAAGGGAGTTGTGGTGCTTGCAAGGTAACCGTGTTAAGCGGGCATCCTGAAGTAAAAGGCACTGGCCGACTGACTCAGGAGGAGATTGCCAACGGTGTGCGGCTGAGCTGTCAGACCTTTGTTTATGGTGATGTGACGCTTGAGGTTCCGCCGGAGTCCAGGCTCCAGGAGCACCAGGTTCTCATGGGAGATGTTCAGAAAGGTCTGCTCAAGGAGACCGAGCAGGATCTATTGGAAAAGTTCGGTCTGCATCCACTCGCTACCAAGGTACACATTCAGTTGACTGAACCTACTTTGACTGAGAATGCCAGTGACTGGGCCCGGTTGCAATTGGAATTGCGGCGAGTTTTGTCAATGAGCTCCAAGCCGATTGATATTCCCTTGTCTATTCTCCAGACGCTTCCTGAGTCACTTCGGCAAGCCGAATGGGATGTTTCAGTGACGTTAACGGATTTAGAAAATGGGTATACGGTCACTCGGGTCGAGAAGAGCAATGAGCGTCCACCGTATGGCCTGGCTATAGACATCGGAACAACGACTGTTGTTGTCTATTTAGTAGACTTGTCCTCCGGCCAGATCCTGGATCGGCAAGGGACTTATAACAAGCAGGCTAAATTTGGCGACGACGTGATCGCTCGAATTGTTTATGCCGTGGACGCCCCAGAAAACCTGCCGGAGATTCGCAAAGCGGTTGTGGATACGATCAATGAATTAACAGATAAGATACTTGACCGTCAGGGGTTGCAAGCCCAGGATCTCTGTGTTGCGGTTGCTGCCGGCAATACGACGATGACCCAACTCTTCTTGGGAATTGATCCCAGGTATGTTCGCCTTGAACCGTATATCCCTACGATGAACGCTGTGCCCTCCGTTCCGGCTAAAGAAGTTGGGGTGCATATTTTGCCGGAGGCTTTGGTACACTCCTTTCCCTCAGTGGCTAGTTATGTGGGTGGCGACATCGTGTCAGGTACGATGGTTACCGATATGGCTAATGGGGAGGATATCACTCTGTTTATCGACATTGGTACGAACGGCGAAATCGTTTTGGGTAACCAGGACTGGTTGGTTTCTTGCGCTTGTTCTGCAGGACCATGTTTTGAAGGTGGAGGAATTCTGTTTGGTATGCGGGCCATGCCGGGGGCTATCGAACGAGTGAACATTGACCGCGAGACACTCGATGTTTCCCTGAAAGTGGTCGGCGGTATTCTCCCCGTAGGTATCTGTGGTTCCGGACTCGTAGACGGTTTGGCTAAGCTGCGCGAGGCGGGGATCATTGACCGTGCCGGTAACTTCCAGATGGAACATGCATCACATTCGGAACGTCTACGTGCCACTCCGGATGACAAGGAATTTGTCTTGGCTTGGGCTCAGCAAGCCGGAGGGGAAAAAGATGTGGTCATCACCGAAAATGATGTGAAAAATCTCATTCGGGCTAAAGGAGCGATTTATGCGGGTATCCGTTCACTGCTGACAATGGTCGCTGTGGATGTGGACATGATCAACCGGATTATGATCGCGGGAGGCTTTGGCAACTATCTCAATGTGCACGACTCGGTTGAGATCGGGCTTCTGCCGGATCTTCCTCCGGAAAAGTATGAGTTTATCGGTAACTCATCTGTCAAAGGTGCAAGACTAGCCTTACTATCGCAGAACGCTTGGCGAGAAGCCGCTGAGTTGGGAAGAAAAATGACCTATATCGAACTTTCAGTGGGCACAACCTTTATGGATGAATTTGTTTCAGCGCTCTTTCTGCCGCATACAGATTTGTCATTGTTTCCATCGGTTGGAGTCTGATTCTAGGGGCAGACGCGTTCGCTACTATCGGGTATCCGGGAGGTAAGGGAGCGTTTTGCCGTAGTCTTTCAACGAGAAAGGAGAGAAATTCATGCCCGTAACCCTTGTTAAAGAAAGGTTTCCTAGCAAAGTTGGAGAAGTCACCTTGGGGGCCACAGCGGAGCAGGGAGGTACCCGTGACTCTGTTGTAGTGGTTGGTGGAGATAATTTACTTCCATTCTTGCATTTTGAGGGCAAAGTTGTCCATCGCCCTGTCATCGCCATGGAGGTGACGGATATCGTTCCACCCTGGAATGAGGCGATCAAGGCCCAATTCGGCGATGTTTTGGATAACCCGGCAGCCTGGGCTAAAAAGTGTGTGGATGAATTCGGTGCCGATTTAATTTATGTTAAATTGATTGGAGCCGATCCTGAAGGATTTAATCGCAGCCCTGAAGACTGTGCTCGTGTCGTCAAAGATGTTTTGGCAGCGGTGGGTGTACCTTTAATTGTCGTCGGCTGCGAAACCCCCGAAAAGGATAATGAAGTAATGGCCGCTGTCGCTGAGGCTACGGCTGGGGAAAACTTGCTCATAGGCCTGGCTGAACAGGATAACTACAAATCGATTGCTGCAGCTGCCATGGTGCATAAGCACAATGTCATCGCTCGTTCTCCTTTGGATATTAACATCTGCAAACAGTTAAACATTCTCATCAATGAAATGGGTCTCCCACTCAATAAGATCGTCATCGATCCCATGATCGGTGGTCTTGGTTTCGGAATTGAGTATGCATATTCCATTATGGAACGCGCCCGCCTGGGTGCTTTAGCCAACGATAAAATGCTCTCAATGCCGATGATTTGTACGGTTGGGTACGAATCTAATCGCGCTAAGGAAGCCAATGAATCAGTTGAAGCATTCCCCGACTGGGGTGAATTGGCGGATCGGGGTGTCCTTTGGGAAACGTTGACGGCCACCGCCCTTCTACAAGTAGGGGCCAGTATTCTGGTGATGCGTAACCCTGCAGCCGTGAAACTGGTACAACACAATATTGCGGATCTGGTAGAGGTGGCAGAAGCCTAAGGAGTCATTTTACGGGTTAGCGATCTATTTTTGAAAGGACGTGGGAGCATGATTATTATTGGTGAACGGATTAATGGGATGTTTAAAGATATCGGGGAGGCCCTTCGGAATAAGGATCCAAAGCCGTTTCAACATTGGGCCTTGAAGCAAGAAGAAGGAGGAGCCCACTATCTCGACGTGAACTCCGGTCCGGCGGTTCCGACTGATGAGCGCCCGGAAGCTTACAAATGGATGGTCAATGTGATTCAGGAGGTTTCCAACCTGCCGCTCTGCCTCGATTCTACGAATTACGATGCGATTGAAGCGGCTATAAAGCTTTGCAAACGTCCGGCCATGATCAACTCGGTTCCGGCAGAACGTCCAAAGATCGAGCGGGTCTTTCCGATGGCGGTGCAATACAATGCGGCTGTAATCGGTTTAACCATGGATAAGAAGGGGATCCCCAAGGATGCTGACAACAGGGTCGCGTTTGCGATGGAGCTAGTCGCTGCGGCGGATGAATTTGGAATGCAGATGGAGGATCTGTTCATCGACCCGTTGATTCTTCCCGTCAATGTCGCTCAAGAACATGCCCCCGAAGTTCTTGAGTCCCTGCGTCAAGTCAAGACCTTATCTAATCCAGCACCGCGTACCGTTCTCGGTCTCTCCAATGTATCGCAGAAATCCCCAGATCGCCACTTGATCAACCGCACCTACCTGGCGATGGCGATGGCTGTCGGGTTGGATGCTGCCATTGTCGATGCGAATGATGATGATTTGGTTGATGTCGCTGCAACCGCTCAGATTCTCCTCAATAAGAGTATTTACGCAGACTCCTATTTAAAGGTCTTCCGTACACGATAAGAGGAAAGGGGACACACCTCCTTTAGAGGAAAGGGGACACACCTCCTCATTAAGAATACTGTCGAGTGGCTCGGAGGAATGTCCCCAACAAATACTGTCGAGTGGCTCGGAGGAATGTCCCCAATTAAGGTTGACAGGGTAAATCCCCAGGGAGTTTCCCTGGGGATTCCTCTTCCCTGGATTGTTTTAAAGCCGAAGTCAAGAGGTGATCCTGGTGCATACTCCACTCATCAAACAGGAGGCTGGCTGGCTCAGCCCGGTCAATCCTGCAGTTTTGGTGTTCGGGGAAGGGAGCGGGGCTGAGGCAGCTGTCCAAGCCTTGCTAGCGCATCCGGTGCATTGGGTCGGCGAGAATGCTTGGGCATTGGCGGAAACGGTCAGAGCCTATCCGAGAGGCACAATACTTTCTGTTCGGGGTCAGCGCGGGCACTTTCACATTGAAGTGCAAGGGACACAGGGGGTTCAGTGGCTGGAGTGCGGAGGGATCGTGCTTTCTCCGAGCCCCATCCTGGAAGTTCCTTATTCCTTGGGGTTGCCTGTGAGCCCTTTAATTTATCCAGTTACACATGCCCAGCGGATTCCGGCCGTGGGGCAGCAGGTTGCATTTTACCTGGGTGAAGAGGAGTCGGGCGGTTTCTTTACAGTTATCGCTGTGCGTGAGGCGATTCGTTTTGCCGAGATGGGCTCCAAGGTCTATTTCTTTTTCTATGATTTGCCGGTAGCTGCGGAAGGATTCGAGGCGCTCTACGAACAAGGGCTGAAGTTAGGGATTCGTTTTTTGCGCTTGCTTCAGCCCCTCCATGTAGTTGATGAGGGGAATATCCTGTGCCTTAGTTTTCATGACCCGATGCTCCCCCAATTTGAAGCGATCCCGCTCACGGCAGAAATCCTTTTTGCGGGTGAACGTTTCCGGCCAAGCCCGGAGTTTTCTCGTTTGGCAGAATTGACGGGAATTCAGATGGATTCTGAGGGTTTTTTGCAGGCGGATAATGTCCGTTATTTTCCGATTCGTACGAACCGCGCGGGTATCTACGTCTTGGGTGCGGCCAAAGGTTCGGCCTATGCCCTTCAGGCTTCGTTGGAGGCCCAGGCGATCGCCGGGGAACTAGCACCTTATTTGACGGGTGAGATTCTGATTCCTGATGGGTTTGCCCGCGTCGATCCGAAAATGTGTTCATTGTGTCTGAGTTGCTATCGTGTCTGCATTCAACGGGCAGTAACGCTCGATTTAGAGACAAAAACGGTTTACATCGATCCGTTAGCTTGTCAGGGCTGTGGGGTTTGCGCGGCTGAATGTTCAACTATGGCCATTACGCTACCACGTCCAGCACAAGACTTGAACCCACACACTGGGAAAGAAATCCGCCTTTATTCTTGTGAAAATTCGGGATATCTGGCCTTGCGTAGCCTGGATCTGCCCGTAGAATGGAAAGATCAACTCGACATTATCGCGGTCCCCTGTACGGGGGATGTCGCATCGCTCTCCATCCTGAAAGATTTGGCTGACGGTGCACGGCAAGTCGTTCTATTGGGTTGTCACGAAGGGAACTGCCTTTACGGTGGGAATCGGCAGGCACAAGCCAGAATCCTTGAGATAAAAGAGAAGCTACAATCCATGGGGCTCAGCGCCAGGAAAGTTGAATGGATTGCAGTAACCCCAAATGCGCCTTGGGAATGTCAGAATGCCTTAAGGAAGGTATGCTGGGCTTGTCCCACGCCCTGAAGGATTGTCAAGTTGAGGCGGTGACAGGATGATCGGAAAGGTTTTGGTGCTAGGAGCCGGAGTTGCAGGAATGAGTGCAACTTTAGATTTGGCCAATGCCGGATGTGAAGTGTATCTTATCGAGAAAGAAAAAGAAATTGGCGGTAAGGCTTTTCAGTATAGCTGCAAACGGACAGAAACCTGTCAAAAGTGTTCCGCCTGCCTCGCGTATCAAATCCGCAATCAAGTCGAGCATCATCCGAACGTTCGTCTGTTGCCGTTCAGTATGATCACGGGCGTGTCTGGCAAGCCTGGGGATTTTAAGGCTTCTGTTCGTTTATTAAATGACACACGCTTGGATTTGGGGGCAGAAACAACCTTAGAGGTTCAAGCCCTTCTTATAGCGACAGGGTTTGAAGTCTATCGTCCGAAATATCAGGGGGAATTCGGGTACGGTCTTTATGCCAATGTAATGACAGCCTATGAACTCGAATTTTTCCTGAGACAGTTTTCGGCTGAACGAGTCCCAAAACCAGAACGCATTGGCTTTGTGCAGTGTTTCGGTAGCCGGGGTCAGGCGACAGGCCGAAGTTATTGTTCACGGGTATGTTGTGCGAATACGGTTCACCTGACCCTAAAATTGCACTTCCTTTTTCCAGAAGCTCACATCCGGGTTTTTTATCAAGACAGGCAGTCCTTTGGCAAGGTTAGATTCTGGAATCACATGCAGGATGCAGCCAACATAGAATATGTGCGCGGGCTGCCCGCCAAGGTGTTAGGTTACCCAAAAGGAAAGGTGACCGTACGCTATCCGAATACCTTTCAAGGAACCGTGCATGAAGACGAATTTGACTGGTTAGTTTTGGCCACGGGAATGATCCCTCCAGAGGATCAGCTTGAGGAAATCGTTGGTTTGCAGTTGGAAAGGAACCGGGATGGTTTCTATGCCCAAACGGAGATGGGTACCAGCCAAGCCGGAGTCTTTGTGGCGGGGGCGTGTCAAGGACCAAAAGACATCCCGCAAAGCATCGCCCACGCAAAAGCCGCTTCTGGACAGATGTTACGCTTTTTACAGCGCCTCAGCTCACTTTAAAGCCTTTCACTGTGATGCTCACACGGGGGGAGGTTTTTTGACATAGGTACTGGACAAAAAGCATAGCTATCCAAGAGAAGTATCGCTTGGAGGTGGACAAACAATGGAAGCGGAAAACCCCCGGATCCAGGAACTTATTGATCTGATCGTCGAGAAATTGTTTACGACAT
Organism: Desulfosporosinus sp.; assembly: GCA_020692355.1. GTDB lineage: Bacteria > Bacillota > Desulfitobacteriia > Desulfitobacteriales > Desulfitobacteriaceae > JAJZPA01. Next base: position 75,444 of record JAIMKP010000002.1, on the reverse strand, counting down.
CTTTACTGGTAGGTAAGGATGCGGACGCCGAGTTCGCCAAAGGGATCCAGGCAGTAGAAAAAGCGGCTCAAGTCTTGCTCAGCGTGTCTCTCGATACCGAATACCTGGCAGAAGGCTTAACTCAGCTCGTTGAACAACGGCTGCCGGATCGGCGAGTGATCGAGAATTTTCCTAATTTTCCTTGGCTCATGCAGCAGATGATTCTGGAGGGAACCCAGGTTCTGCAGGCTCGACCAGCTCAAGCGTCGGAGAGTGAGGAGAAGGAGCCCATGGCAGTCCAAGCTAGTGCCCGAGTCCTTTTGGTTGGAGGGCGCATCCCGGTCTTGGCTTCGGAAGTCCCGGATGGACGTATTGCACTGCGTCCGCATATGCGCTCCGGGCAAACATCCTCACTTGATGATCTGGCGCTACCTGATCCACTTGTGAAGAAGACTCTGAGCACCCTAACAGCGGATGTTTCTGGCCTTGTCTCTGGTACTGGTGAAGAACATGGAGACATGCCCAGAGAAGTGGGCGAAGGTGCACAGGGTAAAGTGGCAGAGAAGCCCATCGAGGAGCCTAGCGAAAAGGTTGCTGCGAAGTCAGGGAATACCGCAGCGCAGAATGTTAGTGAAAATCCAAGCGAAAAGCTAACGGAAAAGCTAACGGATAAGGCGACGGATAAGCTGAGTAAGAATAAGACCGAGATGCCGGTTGTCCGGATGCCAAGCCGATCCGGAGAAAAGCAGGAACATCTGCCTCGAGGGGTGTCGCGTCCTGGCGGGATGCCGCCAGAAGCTACCCGACTGAGCTATGTATTCAAAAAGGAATTTCCTAAAAGCTCGGTACGCTGGGACTTTGTCCTGGCAGGACACCGTTTTTTAGCCCAGGTCGAGGATGTCTTGATTTATGTCTTGAGCGAGGAGAAGCCGCCCGTGTCCAAACTAGAGACTGAGGGCTGGCACATCGTTGTCTGTACACCGGATGATTTAGCATTTCCCCGAAGGATGGAACGTTTTATCCGTTTAGCCCGTTTTTCTGAATTCAAAGTAGGAAATTAGCGGATAGATGTCGAATACATCCTAGCAAGAACGTTGAATTGCGAGGGACATACGGTGGCTGACCGCATAGAGGAAATCTTAAAGAATACCTTAAACGTCATAGAGACGGGCAAAGAAGAGATCTTCTGCATCGCTGAGACGACCCGGATGGAGACTCAGCGTTTGACACAGGAGCTGGCCCAACTACGCATTGATATTGCTGAGACCATTGTTGAAGTTGACAAACAGCATAAATTAGAACGGCGTGCTCGGCAACGCTTGATGGAGGTTAGCCGCGACCATCAAAAACATTCAGAAACGGAAATGATGGATGCCTATGAAGCGGCTAAAAATTCACAGGTCCGTTTGCAATTGCTGCAGGCCAAAGAAGTACAATTTAGAACGCGGCGGGACGAGATCGAGCGCTCTTTGCGGCAGATGTCTGCCACGATCGAACGTGCGGAGAATCTCATGACTCAAGTGGGCATTGCGATTAACCTTCTGCAGGGTGGGATCAAGGAGATTTCGCAATCCTTAAGCAGTGAACAACGGCAAGAGATCGGCCTACGCATCATCAAGGCCCAGGAAGAAGAGAGGCGCAGGATTGCTCGCGACATTCACGATGGACCGGCGCAGACTTTGGCCAATATTGTCCTGCGCTTAGAGATCGCTGAGAAACTGTTTGACTTGGATCCCAGCAGAGCCAAAACAGAACTTAGGGATTTAAAAAACCTGGTTCGCTCCAACCTACAGGATATCCGGCGGATCATCTTTGATCTGCGCCCGATGGCCCTCGATGATTTGGGTCTTGTTCCAGCGATGACCAAATACCTGGAGGACTTCCAAAACAGGTATGGCATTGTGAGCGAATTGCGGGTTGAAGGCCGGGAAAAACGGCTGCAGCGCACGATGGAAGTGACATTATTCCGTCTAATCCAAGAATGTGTAACGAATGCTGCGAAACATGCCCACACCGATCGGGCGCTCGTTGTCTTACAGTTTCTGGATAACGGGGTAGAGGCTCTGATCAAAGATTACGGCCAGGGATTCAATGTCGCCGAAGCATTGGAGAAACCTGGGGAGCATTTCGGCTTAATAGGCATGAGGGAACGGATAGAAATGTTCTCCGGGCGTTTTTCCATTCACTCCTCTCCTGGAAAAGGTACCACGGTTAAGTTCGGGTTTAAGCTGGAGGGAGGGAAATGAATGATAAGTATCGTTATTGCGGATGACCACCCGCTTCTTAGGGAGGGATTACGCAGGATTCTTGAATTCGAAACGGATATGTCAGTGATCCAAGAAGTTGGGGATGGTCAAGGGGCGATCAACGTTGCTCGTAATCAAGCTTTTGATGTCCTGCTCATGGATTTGAACATGCCGGGGGTCAATGGTTTGGAAGCATGTCGGGTGATTCGCAGGGAATGGCCCCAGATCGGGATTCTTGTGCTTACCGTCGATGATTCAGATGAGAAGATCTTTGAGGTTTTGCAGTTGGGAGTGGCAGGGTATCTTTTAAAAGATGTCGAACCGAAAACCTTAGTCGAGTCGATCCGGAAAGTACATGCCGGTGAGTCAATCTTGTCTCCCATCGTTACTGGAAAGCTTTTAGGGCAATTATCCCACTCCAGCCCCGCCAGAGAGACATACGGGCTCAGTGAACGCGAATTGGAGATAGTGGCTTATGTTGTGAAGGGTGCCTCGAACCGGGAGGTCGGGCAAGCCCTGTTCATCAGCGAGAAAACGGTAAAAAATCACTTATCCAGTATTTTCCGCAAACTCAATGTCGAAGATCGTACGCAAGCTGCCTTAAAGGCGGTTAAACTAAAGCTTGTCCATTTGGATTAAAGTATCTAGGCAAGATAGCCTAAGACGGAGGTCGTTTAATGAAGATTAGCTTTTTGGGGGCAGCCCAAGTTGTGACAGGTTCATCCTATTTGATCGAATCGAATGGGTATCGATTAATGGTCGATTGCGGCATGTTTCAAGGCTCAAAAGCCTTAAAGGAACTAAATTACAGGGATTTCCCCTATGAACCTGGAAGCATTGACGCGGTGCTTCTCACTCATGCTCATATAGACCATTCGGGGCTTTTACCGAAACTGGCTAAACTCGGGTTCAAAGGGGCGATTTGGGCAACTCCCGAAACAGCTAAACTTTGCTCAATCATGCTGCCTGACAGCGGCCACATCCAGGAGATGGAGGTTGAACGGAAGAACCGAAAACGGGGACGGGCTGGCCTACCGCCGCTAAGTCCGATCTATACATCCGAAGATGCCCGACGGGTGATCCCGTACTTCCAGACCACTGGCTATGGTCAGGTTGTGTCCTTAAATTCATCGCTCTCTTTTCAGTTTCAGAATGCGGGGCATATTTTGGGTTCAGCCCATGTGCTGCTATCGGTTAAAGAACAGAATTTTGAGAAGACCTTTGTTTTTTCCGGGGATATTGGTAATCCCAATCAGCCGTATATTGAGGATCCGAGCATTCTTTCGGATGCTCAAGTCGTGCTTATGGAGACGACGTATGGTAATAGGCTTCACGACGGGCAAGGCGACCGCCAAAGCCAATTGGCAGCGATCATTCGTGAGGCGCATGCGGCGGGTGGCAACTTGATCATTCCCGCCTTCGCCGTTGAACGGACGCAAGACCTATTATTTTATATAAGCAGGCTTCAAGAAAGCAAAGAAATTCCCGCCCTGCCCATTTATATTGACAGTCCGCTGGCCATCGCAGCCACGAAGATCTTTCAGGAGGATATGGCATTTTTTGATAAGGAAACCAAGGACATGATTGCGCAGGGCGGAAATCCGCTGGCCATGTCCAATGTACATTTTAGTCAGACTGCAGAGGAATCGATAGCCTTAAACGAAGTTCAGGGAGCGATCATTATCGCCGCGAGCGGCATGGCGGATGCAGGTCGGATCAAGCACCATCTCAAACACAATCTTTGGCGTGAAAATGCCACGGTCTTGTTCGTCGGTTACCAGGCTGAGGGAACCCTTGGGCGTTTCCTCTTGGATGGTGCAGAGCAGGTCACGATTCACGGGGAAAAGGTGGCGGTTAGGGCCCATATTGAACGCATTGATGGGTTTTCGGCTCATGCTGATCAGAAGGAACTTATCCATTGGCTTTCAACTTTGGGGAAGAAGGCAGAGCAGATTATTCTGGTACACGGGGAGCCGGAGGCCCAGGACGCCTTTGCGGCCTTAGTTGAAGAAATGTTTGGGATTAAGCCGCTGATTCCTAGTTTGGGAGAACAATTTGAATTTGGTCCAGAGGGGATTCTCCGGCATGCCCCTGAGCGGGCTTGGTTGCATCTTGAAAATCCTGTGGCGGAACCTGTACGCATTGAGGGTGCAAGACCCAAACTTGTAACGGACAGCGCTCCGATCATTCCCTTGCCAACCCGAATCAAGTCGAGAGGAACGGAGCGGAGAGGGTCGAAGGCTCAAGTCAATCGAGCGTATATTCGTTTACGACATCGTTTGAAAGAATTAGTGGATGAAGGACAAAGGATGCGTAATGAGGAGCGTGTGATTCAAGTATTGGATATCATGACCCAATGGCTGGAAAACATCGCCCATGAGCGCAAACGCTGAGTTATATCCAGGCGTACTCAGATGTTTGGCGACGCAGTCCTGCTAAAAACCGGAGGATCTCTTCCCGGCGTTTGACAGCCATCCTGCGTCCAGGTTTGGTGTAGACTTTGTTGGGTAGGGCTTCAGCAAAGGTTCGGGCACGTTGGATTGCATCTTCTGGAGTTTGTAGCAACTCATCCTGTCCGACTAAGCTAAACAGGCGCATGAGGCCGATGTTGCCAAGATTGTCTAAGATATCTGAATCGCGAAGGTAAACCGCTTCATCGCTGCGACCCGGTTCAGAGTAGTACATGTGTGATTCGATTGCATCCAGGATTTTGGGTATCTTGGTTGGTGAGTACATCATTTTCTGCAGGATATTGCCGGCAACTCCTTTCGAGCGCAGGGCGTGATCGACGTTGGGTAGGGCATAGCCAGGGTATTTGCCGATATCGTGCAGAATGGACGAGAGGTAGAGAATTTCCTCATCGAGGGTCAGGTTTTGTCCAAGCTCTTTGGCTAGGTAGTAGACACGGAGACAATGTTTTAAGCCAAGAGCGGGATGCGCATGCGTTCTTTCGATCAGATGAACTAATTCCTGCTGGTTTTCCATAAAGCCACCTCCAATTTTCTAGGCATATCAGAAAGTATACGTTTGTGGGTGCATAAGTGCAACTAAGGCTTCCGTCTGCGCTAAGGCTTGGCGCAAACCAAGTTTTCTTTATCTAAAAATACGCGATGGGAACACTTAATTCCTTCCATAAAATGGGTAATATTACGCGAAATTCCTGTCCTTATCCGCATTTTTAAGCTTAATGTGCCTGAAAGTTTACAACAGACCGGCTTTGTTGCAAATTCTTACAAAAATAAATGGATCAAAAGATGGTTATTTTTCGTATCATAGGAGTGGAGCCATGAATAAAATAGATATCTACGGGAGCTTTACACAGGCTCTTTCCTTTTCAGGTTCGGTGTCAGTACCCAAATATTTGTTGAAACACTATGCTTCTATTGGGTTGACCGAGCAAGAAATGATGCTCGTAATCCATATACAAAGCTGGATGGAGGAAAATCCCTACCCTCAGGTTGCTCAATTAGGGCAGTATATGCAGGCTTCGACGGAGGACATTGAAGAGATGATTGGGCGTCTAGTTGAGCGAGGCTTGCTCTCCATTGATAAGAGCTGGAATGCAGCTGAACACAAGTGGTCCTATTCTTACAGCATTCTTGGGTTAATTGATAAGTTAGTTGAACAATGGGCCATTGAAGGGGTTAAACAGTATGCGTTTCAAAAAGGGCAACAGCAGCAAGTGCCTGGACGAACGGATCCGCTGGCCAATAATCTTCAGCGCTCTGCTTTGGATCCGCTCGTGGCTGCATTTGAACAGGAACTCGGGAGGCCGTTGACTGCCATTGAATGCGAGCATTTACAGACTTGGCTGGATTCTCATTTTTCTCAGGAATTGATTATTGAATCCCTGCGGCGCGGCGTTGCCGCCGGGATTCGGAGTTTCCGCTATTTGGATTCCATCTTACGGGAATGGGATAAGAAAGGGCTGCGCACACAGGCAGAGGTTGAGGCCGATGATGAATATTTTCAATCTCGGCAGGAAACAAAGCCTAAACGCCGGGCGAAGAAACCCTCGCCGAGCAAACCGGACAAGTATGAAGATTTTTATCTATAGTGCATAAGGAGAAGTACTATGAAAAGTATCAAGGAGTTGTTAGAGGAGACGTCAATCCCCCAGCCTAAGCCTTCTGGCGGCAGTCCTCCCCCCGAACCTGAGCGGTATCGTTGTTCGTTTTGCCAAGACCGGGGGATTATTTTTGATGGGGAAGTTGCGCGTCCCTGTACCTGCATGAATCAGAAGAAACTAGAGAACCGTTTTCGTCATGCTCGTATTGCTCGTAGCCTGATCCAATGCCGCTTTGAAGGGTTCGACATCGGCTATTATGATCCGCCAGAGCATCGCGAGAATGCCCAGCGCGCGTTGGCGGCCGCTCAGGCCTTTGTCGCGAGTTGTTTGTCGAACCAGTATGGCCTCGGTCTTTTGTTTACTGGTTCAGTCGGTTCGGGCAAAACCTTTTTGGCAGCCGCGATTGCCAATGCTCTCACGGAAAAGGAGCGTCAAGTCCTATTTCTCATAGTGCCGGATCTTCTGGACGAGCTTAGGGGGACATATGACCGGCGCGGGGAAGCCACAGAATTGGATTTGTTGGACACGGCCAGGAGTATTCCGATTTTGATCCTGGATGACTTAGGGGCACATAACTATACAGAATGGGCACGCAACCGCCTTTACACCATCATCAATTATCGACTGAATGAACAGCTCCCCACGGTGATCACTACCAATTTAAGCCTGCAGGAGATGGAAGAGTATTTGGGTGAAAGGACAACTTCCCGCTTGGTACAGATGTCCCGCGTGTTTCGCCTGACCTGTGAACAGGATATTCGCTTGCGCAAGTACCAGGAACGTGAAGGGAAGCGCATGTAGGCTCGACGAGACAGGAGACAGGAGACAGGAGACAGGAGACAAGAGTAATACCTGAAAACTAACAAAGATTTTTCAAATCTATGCATGTCCTTTGAAGACATGCATAGATTTTTTTAGGGGGTTCCCAATCTATATGGAGGTGAACAATTTTGGCAAAAGTAATTGCCCTTAACCGCAGGCACTTGACTATCACATTGAGTGTGGTTCTGGTTTTGCTCATTGGTGTGGCCACACTGTCCCTCTGGCGCAATCATTATGCTAGCGTCAACAAAAATGTCATCCCTGAGGTAAAGATGTTGAGCTTGAGCATCAACCCAGCTGGTCCGGCGAAAGACGTTACCTATGGCAGTGTAACCCTTAAGGGAAGCCAGATCATCCCAGCGAAGGTGTTTGACGTGATGGTGAATGTACAAAATACCACCGCTCAGAAAATGACAAATATCCCTGTGGAACTCGAACTCACCTTAGTTAGCGATGACTTACAAAAGGTCACAAAGTTGGCCAATCTCACCACCATCAATCCGGGGGAAACGGCTAAGGTCACATTTGGGTCGCTTAAGGCCTTTGGGGATGCCCAAGGGAAAAATCCGGTAGCGGGGCTCCACCAAATCAAGGTCAGAGTTAAACCCAATCCGGCGGGCGGGGTCAACCAGGCTACTGAGGCAAATTTCCGCTTCAACGTTGACTCGACGGTCAAGGTGCCTGCGGCAAAATAGGTTTAGGAGCAAGGGTACCCTAGGAATAGGGTGCCTTTTTTATTGTCGATGTTTTGCTTAGCAAAATGAGTTCAATTTAGGGTATAATAGTAGCGGAGGTGTCTTATTCTTGGATATATTAGTCGATCTGCACACACATACTGTGGCCAGCGGGCATGCCTATAGTACGATTACGGAAAATGCTGCTGCCGCTTCCAGAAGGGGATTAAAACTATTGGGGATGACGGATCACGGCCCAAGTATGCCGGGTGCCCCGAACTTATATCATTTTGGCAATCTGGCTGTGCTTCCCTCTGAGATCCATGGGGTTAAAATACTGACTGGGGTCGAAGCGAATATCACCAGCCAGGAAGGGGAACTTGATATTCCTTTGCGTTATTTAGCCAAGATGAACGTGGTTTTAGTTGGGCTACATGTCTACTGCTATCCAGGAGGAACAGTGGAACAGAATACGGCGGCATATATCAAAGCCATGAAAAATCCCTTTGTAGATATCATGGTTCATCCGGGACGCCCGGAGTTCCAGCTGGATCTGGAGCGCATTGCCAAAGCAGCGGCGGACTTAAATGTTCCGGTGGAAATCAACAATAGTTCGCTCTCCCCCCAGAAACGTGGGGCTTGGGACAATTGCAGCCGTTTTGCGGGCTATATGGCGCAGTATGGTGGCCCAGTTATTTTGGGGAGTGATGCCCATTTTTGGGATCGGGTCGGAGAATTTAGATTCGCTTTAGAACTCGTTGAGGGGGCAGGGATTCCCGAAAAACAAATTCTGAATACCTCCGAGCAAAGGGTTCTTAGTTATCTCGAAGCTCGCAGGAAACGGCGCCCTGTCATAGGCTGACCCGCTCAGAGGAACGGATTTATCGATGAGGAATATTTTATAGGAAGAACGGGGTGGGCCCGAGCCAAAGAGAGGGGGAGCAGGGTTGAAACAGCAAATAGCCGGCCTAACCCAAGAACCGTTGAACTTGGGTTTGGTTATCTTTGCGCCAGTGAGTTCGGTGACGGGAAGTGCTACTGTTTTTTATTTACAGCCCTTGCTGACGAGCAAGGTTTTCGCAGCCAGTGGGGTGCTCATTGGGGCAGAACTATTTCTCTTATTAGCCCAGAAACTCTTTGGCTTGGAGGGAGTGCCGCTTAGGTATGGGGATGCAGAAGGCGGCCTGCAACGGGTGACGATTCCGGTAGCGGAACTACGAAATTTTTTGCAGACGATCGCGGGTTCGGATGGGGCAAGGATTCGTCAAGGAGGGGTTTCCTCAGAATTCCTGACTCCTAAAATACCGGAAGCCCCCTTGATTGTTGGAATTGCTGCTTATGCGGACTATTCCTCCGAACCCTTTGCTCCCATTGTTTTTTTTGCTATCCCAATATTTACCTTGCCAGGGGTTCGGGGGAGTCTGCCGTTGCTGATACTGATTACCCTAACGACGATTTTCGTTCGTGCTGTCGTTCCACCTAGCACGACGGGTTCACGCCCTTTGTCCGATCCAAAGCCAGAACCAATTCAGTTTCAAGCAGAAGACATTCTGCAAATGCTTCGAAAGTTTAGAAAGAATTTTGCTAATTGAATGAAAAAACTTTCTAAAAATATATACTGTTGAGCAGGAATGCTTAATTTGGTGACGAATATTCTAATAATTGAACAACATTTGCCCCGATTATGCCGAGAAAGGAGGTCGAAAGTGACGCGCCTTGTAAGAGTTGGAATTGTCGGTGGGGGAAAGGGTGGCTCCTCTATCTATAAAACATTGAAATCGATTGATCATGTAGAAATCGCCATGCTTTGTGATCGTTCGCTAAGCGCTCCGGGGATGTTTCTGGCAAAAAGGGATGCGGTTCCAGTTTGTTCAGAGGTTGAGGAACTCTGTGCGCTTCCCAATTTGGATCTGATTATTGAGGCGACAGGGGATGCGGATGTGCAAAGGCGAATTGCTCAGGGTAAAGCTCGGCAGACATCGGTGATGGAAGCCGAGGGGGCGAACCTCATGATGCATGTGATTGAGGAAAAAGAGCAGCTATCTGAGATGAAGCGGCTAAAAGGGGAGATGGATGCTATCCTCAACTCTGTGCAGGAAGCGATTGAGTTTGCCACAGGCGACGGGACGATTCGTTATGTGAATCCGTCATTTTGTAGGGTTACAGGGCTTTCAGCCAAAGACCGTATCGGACAAAATATTTTTGAAGCCTCCCCCAGTGGCGCTCTGGCCCGGGCCATGCGCACGCATGAGCCTATTTTTGCCCATCGGTCGCGGGTTGGAGGAACCGAGGTCGAAGTGGTGTCCAATGCGTCGCCCATTGTTGTAGATGGGAAAATGGAAGGGGGGGTGGTGGTCTTCCAACCGCTGACTGATATTTACAAGCTCATGGAGCAATTGCAGGCATCGAACCAGGTGATAGATGACTTAAAGACCCGGATCAACCAGATCACAACCAGTACTTATAGCTTTGATGATATCCTGGGTAGCCACCCGGAATTCGAAAAAGCACTGGATCTCGCGGCTAAAGCGGCAAAAAGCAACTCCACGGTACTGATTTCTGGTGAAAGCGGGACTGGCAAAGAATTATTCGCGCATGCAATTCATGGTGCCAGCCTGCGTTGGGACAAGCCTTTTGTCAAGGTCAACTGTGCGGCTATTCCGGAAACTCTTTTAGAAAGTGAATTTTTTGGGTATGAAAAAGGTGCTTTCACGGGGGCACTGAAGACAAAACTGGGTAAGATGGAACTGGCCCATAGCGGGACGATTTTTTTGGATGAAATTGGGGATATGAATCTGCACCTTCAGGCCAAGATCTTGCGTGTGCTGCAGGATATGGAGTTCGAACGGGTTGGGGGAACCCAGACCATTCGCGTGGATGTGCGCGTGGTCGCGGCGACCAATCGCAACTTGCGAGAAATGGTGAAACAAGGGACGTTTCGAGAAGATCTGTTTTATCGCCTGAACGTTGTGGAGCTAAAGTTGCCCTCTTTGCGCCAACACAAAGAAGATATCCCAGCCTATGTGCATTCCCTAATTATCAAGTTCAACCGCAAGTTTGGCAAACGGGTCAATGGGTTGACGACCCCAGCAGAGGAACTTCTTCTCAATTATGACTGGCCAGGCAATGTTAGGGAACTCCAGAATGTGATTGAACGCGCCATGGTCACGGTCGAGGAGGATATCATCACTCATAAGCACCTTCTCAATTTTGTCGAGGCACCGATGCACGCTGAAGGGCGGGAACTGCCTGAGCTTGTTTCGCTGGAAGAGATGGAGAAACGGATGATTCGCCTCGCGCTGCAACGGTTTGGGGATTCGGTGGAGGGCAAGAAGAAGGCCGCCCAAGTCCTTAACATTTCCCTGGCGACATTGTATAATAAACTCAAAGTCTTCAGTTAATTTCTAAGTTTTGTACTAGAGCATGGGCTATTTCTAGAAAGTACAAATATTCCGTTCTCAGAATCATCTTCCACTGGGGTAGAGATCCTCTCTGGCTGAACCTTTCGTATTATCGAGAAGGTCAGCTAGCAGATGGCATATTCTTTGCATGCTTGTGATGTGTGAGTGCTTTCAGAGAAACTTCAAGGATAAAGGAAGGAGCGGTTATTTTGAGTTCAGTTCAGAGCCCCTATCACTTTCTCATTCGGCGTATTCATTCCCTTTTAGGGTTGCTGCCGATCGGCGTCTTTTTAACGTTTCATCTCTTTCTCAATCTGTCAGCACAGGGAGGTGCTGCTCAGTATGACAAAGTCATTGGCACCATGCGCAATTTCCCTGGGATATTTGTCATTGAACTCATTGTCATTTTCATGCCCATTGCCGTCCATGCGGTTTATGGCACCTGGGTGGTCTATACCGGACAAAGCAATCTGCTGAAGTATCGCTATGCGCGCAATTGGTTCTACATCATTCAGAGAGTATCCGGACTCTACACCGTAGTGTTCGTGATTACCCATGTTTGGGCCCTGCGCGTCGGTGAAGCGAGTTTTGCAGCGCTTCAGCATCTTGTGACGAATCCGTGGGGCTTAGTGTTCTATGCCTTGGGGATCATTTTTGCAGTATTCCACTTTGCCAATGGCCTCTGGGCCTTCGCTATTACTTGGGGGCTGACAATCGGGCCACAATCGCAAAAGATTTGGTCTTACGTCTGCACTTTGTTGTTTATCGTGATTACGGTTGTCGGGCTGAGTGATCTAAGCGCCTTTTTGAGATAGGTTTTATGATAGGTTAGGCAAGAAAGGGAAAGGAGATTTGAGATGGCCAAAGTTATCGTGGTTGGAGGCGGCCTGGCAGGGCTAATGGCTACCATTAAGATTGCTGAAGCAGGCTCCTCTGTGGAATTATTTTCCTTGGTTCCAGTCAAGCGTTCCCACTCAGTCTGTGCCCAAGGCGGGATTAATGGGGCGGTCAACACGAAAGGAGAAGGTGACTCCACCTGGGAACATTTTGATGACACCGTATACGGTGGAGACTTTTTAGCCAATCAACCGCCTGCAAAGAACATGTGCGATGCCGCTCCTGGGATCATTCACTTAATGGATCGTATGGGCGTCATGTTTAACCGTACACCGGAAGGGTTATTGGATTTTCGGCGTTTTGGGGGAACGAAGCGCCATCGGACTGCATATGCCGGAGCAACGACTGGACAGCAGCTCCTCTACGCGCTGGACGAACAAGTCCGACACTATGAGGTTGAGGGCAAAGTCAAGAAATATGAGCAGTGGGAACTCCTCTCAGCGGTTATCGATGAGGGCCGTTGTCAAGGAATCGTCGCGCAAAACCTCAGGGATATGAGTATTCAAGCTTTTGCAGCGGATGCGGTGATCATTGCGGTCGGTGGGAATGGGATGATTTTTGGTAAGAGCACCAACTCAACGATCAACACGGGTTCGGCAGCTTCAGCCCTCTACCAGCAAGGTGTACGTTATGCCAATGGCGAGTTTATTCAGATCCATCCGACGGCAATTCCGGGAGAAGATAAACTCCGCTTGATGTCCGAATCGGCCCGCGGGGAAGGGGGACGGATCTGGACCTACAAGGATGGGAAACCTTGGTATTTCCTGGAGGAGATGTTTCCAGCCTATGGTAACTTAGTTCCCCGCGATATCGCTACGCGCGCGATTTACCAGGTGGTTTTTGATATGGGGCTGGGGATAAATGGCGAGAACATGGTTTATCTGGATCTTTCCCATATGGATCCGGATGAACTCGAATTAAAACTGGGCGGAATTCTGGAAATCTATGAGAAGTTCGTTGGGGACGATCCGAAAAAGGTTCCCATGCGGATTTTCCCTGCTGTACACTATTCCATGGGCGGGCTCTGGGTGGATTATGATCAAATGACAAATATCCCCGGACTGTTTGCCGCAGGGGAATGTGAGTATCAGTACCATGGAGGCAACCGTTTGGGTGCGAACTCCTTAGTTTCAGCGATTTATGGGGGGATGGTTTCCGGACCCAAGTCTTTGGAGTACATCAGTAAGAACAAACTTAAGACCCCAAGTGTGGATGAACCGTCGTTCCAAAAGGAAAAGAAACGCCAGGAAGATAAGTGGACCAAAATTCTCAACATGCGGGGAACGGAAAATCCCTATCTTCTGCATAAGGAACTCGGCGAGATTATGACCCAAAATGTGACAGTCGTGCGTTATAATGACAAGTTGGCAGAAACAGATAAGAAGCTACAGGAACTGATGCAACGCTGGCAAAATATAGGAGTGAACGATTCGGTGGTCTGGAGTTCGCAAATTGCGCCGTTCACCCGCCAATTATGGAACATGCTCGAGCTGGCGCGGGTCATAACGCTTGGAGCTTTGCGCCGGGATGAAAGTCGGGGTTCGCATTACAAGCCTGATTTTCCGGAACGAGATGATGCTAATTGGTTGAAGACGACGCTCGCGGAATGGTCGCCTGAAGGGCCACGGTTCAGCTATGAACCAGTGGATGTATCCTTAATTCCGCCGCGCCCGCGTCGGTATGATGTCGATAAGTAAGGGGGAGGGAATGAAATGGCTGAAGGTAAAACGATTCGCTTAAAGATCCGCCGCCAGGATGGGCCAGACAAACCTTCCCGCTGGGAAGAATTCAGTTTGCCTTATCGACCCAAGATGAATGTTATCTCCTGTCTCATGGAGGTTCAAAAGAATCCAGTCACGAGCGACGGCAAGGTCACGAGCCCCGTCGTTTGGGAGTGCAATTGTCTGGAAGAGGTTTGCGGGGCTTGTACGATGAATATTAACGGACAGGCCCGCCAGGCCTGTTCGGCCTTGATCGATCAGTTGCAACAGCCGGTGGTCTTGGAGCCATTGACGAAGTTCCCGCTCATCCGGGATCTCATGGTGGATCGGCAGATCATGTTTGACAACCTTAAGAAAGTTCGGGCTTGGATTCCGATCGATGGAACTTATGATTTAGGTCCGGGGCCGCGGATGGCGGAAGTGAAGCGCCAATGGGCTTATGAACTCTCAAAATGTATGACGTGTGGCTGCTGCATGGAGGCCTGTCCCCAGGTCAATGCCCGCTCTAAATTTATCGGCCCTGCTGCTATCTCTCAGGTGAGGCTTTTTAACGCCCATCCCACCGGGGAGATGAACAAACATGAGCGCCTGGCCGCACTTTTGGATGAGGGCGGGATCGCGGATTGTGGCAATGCCCAAAACTGTGTGCAAGCTTGCCCGAAGGAGATCCCTCTGACTACAAGCCTAGCTGATTTAAACAGAGAAACCAATAAATTTGCCGTGAGCCGCTGGCTACGCAAGTAGGCAGGGTTCACACGAAGATAGCTCTAAGGGAGGTTTATTACCTCCCTTTTTCATGGTTTATGGGTTATTTCGCTCCTTTTGTTTTTCTGAAAGATTATAGTACACTAGGCAATGTGGTTAAACTAAAAGGGTAGAAAAATAAAAGGGCGTGTGATAAATTGATTCAGAAACCAAGTATTAAAAAAGAAACGACGGTAGGCCGAGAGTCAATCGCCGGGGGCATCATTTTAATCAGTTTAAGTCTACTGATTTTGACCGTTGCTGCAGTACGGCTGCTGGACGTGAAGATAGAAAACATCGAACTTGTGGATCATGGTTTATATACGGTGATTACGGACGAGGGTTCGGTTAATGTGGTGCCAGAGGATATTCTTCGCATAGAACGTACTTATACTAAGACGGCGATTACCGGAAAACTTGTGGAATTGGATAAAATTTATACTGAGAAAGGATTTATTTACGTCTCCTCCCTTGATCCGTTTGCTGGAGTTGCACGGCGGTTGAGCAACAGCGTGGATTTCGAAGGTAAACCCATCTGGGAACGGGCGGATACCCATTGGGTGACCGTAAAGCCTTATGACTATGTGATTGGCACCCCAGAGAAACGGATTCCGTGGGTATTTATGAGTTTGAGCCTGCAGTATTTGGCCTTTTCCGTAGGAGGAATTGCGCTCGCCGTGTTGATCGTACCTCTACGCTTTGAGGATGCCAAGGAAGCCAAGAAACGGTCTACAGCTGATAACGAACAGGAATATTTGAACCAGGAAGAGAAACAACTGGGTGCGGTTGCTAAGTGAAGTAATTCGATTTGTAGATGGCGGCTTAAGCAGGATTTATGGGTAGAGGCTGCGAATTAAGAGAAGGCTAAGGTTTTTGAAGGGAAGAGTGTGAAGCAAGGGATGAAACGTGCGATCTTGGCCTTGATTAAGTCAAACATGCAACAAGAAATTCGCACCATGCTGGGGTTAATGGATTTCCAGGTCCTAGTCACCACTGATAACGGGATGGAAGCTTTGCGGCTCTTACACCGCCATGAGCCGGATATCATGATTATAGGCTGGCATTTACAGGGCTTAAGTTCTTCCGAACTACTCCAGACATTGTTGGCACAGCACCTCTGCCCGACATTGGTTGTTCTGCAGGCGGAGGAAAGTGCCCTTTTATCGCAAGTTGTGCGGGCAGATGCTCATCAAGTGGCTTTCTATCCTTTGCGAGCACTTGATCTTGGGGCGGCGATCTTCCTTGCGGAACAGCGGTTCCAACGCGAACGGGAGAATACGGATCAAATCCGTCGCCTGGAAGAGGAAATAAAAACCCGCAAGCTCATCTATCAAGCCGTTTTGCGTTTGATTGAGCTGCGGGGATGGAATGAGGAAACAGCCTATTCTACATTGAGGAGCCAGGCGATGGCTCAAAGAAAGAGTTTGCGTGCCTTGGCCAAAGACGTCATTAAAGGATTGTGGCTGCCTGATTAAAGGGACTTGGCCACATATTCCACCAGATCGAGAACCCTGCAAGAATAACCCCATTCATTATCATACCAAGCGATAACCTTCAAGAGGTTGTCGCCTATGACCATGGTGGATAAGCCGTCAATGATGGAAGAGGCAGAACTCCCGTTGAAGTCAGAGGAGACCAGAGGGAGTTCGGTATACTCTAAAATCCCTAATAAATAAGTTGAGGCAGCATCTTTGAGTAGGGCATTGATATCTTCCCGGGATACGCGTTTTTCTACTTCAACGACAAAATCCACGACCGAGACATTCGGGGTTGGAACCCGCAGCGCGAAGCCATTGAGTTTCCCCTTTAAATCCGGGAGCACCAGGCCGACTGCTTTGGCGGCCCCGGTGGTCGTTGGGATAATGGACATGGCTGCTGCGCGGGCACGGCGTAAGTCCTTGTGGGACTGGTCAAGAATTTGTTGGTCATTGGTATAGGAGTGAACGGTTGTCATTAACCCGCGCTGAATATGCAGATTTTCATGGAGGACTTTGGCCACGGGAGCCAAACAGTTCGTCGTACAGGAGGCGTTGGAAATGATGTGATGAATCTTCGGATCATAGATCGATTCATTCACGCCCATCACAATGGTAGCGTCTTCTTCTTTCGCCGGAGCGGAAATGATGACTTTTTTTGCCCCATTCGCTAGGTGTTTTTGGCAGTCAGAGCCCTTGTTGAATTTGCCACTCGCTTCGATAACGATGTCGACGCCGAGTTCTCCCCAGGGAATTTGGCTCGGATCGGTATGTGAGACCACTTTCACGGGCTTGCCGTCGACCCTGATTTCCCCTTCGGTATGTTGTATATCGGCTGGAAAAATACCATGGATCGAATCATATTTCAGCAAATGGGGCAAAATTTCCCCAGTCGTCCGGTTATTGATTGCGATAATCTCGATGTCTTGGCGTCCATAGGCTGCCCGGAAGACGTTTCTCCCAATGCGGCCAAAACCGCTAATTCCAACTTTGATAGACACTGACCCGCACCCCTTTTTTCTTTTTCTAGTTCGGATGATTTTACACAAACTTATATTAGCATGAATGTCAGTATGGCACAATCATCTTTTTGTGTAACCTTATGCGAGTTAAATTGATAATGTGATATACTCTTTTCATGGTTTCAGGCAATGAATTTAATATAGGAGGTATTTAGATGGAAGTTAAGGTTAAGCACATCAAAGGCATGCATTTTCAAGGTGAAGGACAATCAAAAGCAGTAACCCACATTGATTCCAGTCTGGCTGCCGGCGGTTCTGGAATGGGGGCCTCACCGATGGAAATGGTTTTAATGGCGATTGGGGGCTGCAGTGGTATGGATGTTGTGTCTATCCTCGCAAAAATGCGGGTGAAGTATACCCGCTTGGAGATTGCCATTCAGGGAGAGCGGGCGGTCGAGCATCCTCGGATCTTCACTGATATTGAAGTGGTTTACCGGTTTTGGGGCCAGGAACTGCCAGAAGATAAACTGCGCCGGGCTATAGCTCTTTCTATGGAAAAATACTGTAGTGTCGCCAATATGATCGATAAAGCGGCGAATCTAACCTATCGTTTGGAAGTGAATCCTGAATCTTAAGTCCGTAAGTTCACACAGTAGTACGTTCGAATATGTTGTATTCTCTAGGTTAAAATCGGATTAAGCCTGCAGCAAAAGATTGCTAGACACGTCTGGATTTGCTATACTAGGGCTTGTTAGTGGCCGCACTTGAACGATGCGGCTTGTTTTTTTGCGGGGCTCGGGTTTTGGCACAGGAGGGATACTAGTGAAGAAACGGTTAAGATTCAGTTGGAAGAAATTGTTGGCGTTCATTTTGTTCAACTTGGTTTTTGCAGGGATCTTAGCGCCGGTCATCTTGTTTTGGGGCCCTTTTCAGGCCTTGAAAGTGATGGCGGTGGGGGCTGTGGCGACTTCACGCCATCCTCAAGTCGTGCGCGCTTTTTTGAGCCAAGCCCAGATCGATGCGATCGTGCATCAGAACGATGTTTTAGGAACTAATGCTCAGGGGGATGTGGCTAAGGGAAAAGTCTTTAGTGACACGACAGAAGGTATTACGATTGAGGATATCCAAGGGCATAATTTTAAAGGCAAAGTGATGTTGATCAAGGATCCGAAACGGGTAAAGGTGGCAGTCACCAAACAGATAGGGTTTGCCGGGGAAAGGGTCACTGATTTAGTTCGGGATATGAATGCAATTGCAGGAATTAATGCAGGCGGGTTTTATGATCCGAACGGTAAAGGTAACGGGGCGTTCCCCGATGGCTTAACGGTGCATGACGGTAAACTAGTTCATAATAATGTGGCGGACAACAAAGTTAATATCGTCGCAATTGATGATAAAGGAAAACTACATCTTGGCGATGTGACCGCCTCGGGGCTTGATAGCCAGCATATTCAAGAAGCCGTGACCTTTGGACCCAACCTCATTCTCAATGGGGTGCCGCAGGTTGTCGGAGATGGTGGCTGGGGTGTGGCACCGAGAACAGGGATTGGTCAGAAGGCGGATGGCACGATTATTTTTGTGATCATTGATGGCCGTCAGCCGACGTGGAGCTGGGGTGCTACCCTTAGGGATCTTATGAATGTGTTTGTCGACTATCAGGCGCTGAATGCTGCTAATTTGGACGGTGGCTCTTCCTCTGAAATGGTTTATCAAGGTAAAGTGATCAATCGTTTGTGGGATATCTTTGGCGAGCGCTATATTCCGACGGGTTTTGTTGTCTTACCGAAGTGAATCAATGGTTGGAATTCAAGGAGATGAACGACTTGAAGAGAAAAATATGGCGGACGCTTCTGGTGTGGGCCAGCATATCTCTGATCATGCAGTTTGGTGCCTACGCTTATTTAAATGATAAAGTCAAGACCGTGATGGTTCCGCCTGACCTGAAACCGATTACCCAACGGCTTAGTGCGGATATTCCTGGCGTGGATTTAACGAATATCCAGCTTTCCTATGCCAAGGATTATTTGGCTTATACGGAACATGGCGTGCTTAAAGTGTATAATCTTAAGCAGAAAAAAGTAGTTTTCAGCAAGGCTCCTCTTGCGGGAAGCGACAAAAACATGGGAGTCTTGAACTATGAGTGGCTGCCTGACCGTAACACCTTGATCTATTTTTTTGCCCGGAAAAACCCAAATCCTGTGGTCACCACCGTCGTGCAGCCGTCAGGCGGTTCCTCTGCAACGGAATCAGTCACTAAGAACCCGCCGAGTGCTTCCACTCCTGCCAGCAGTTCGGCTCCGGCCTCAGGGAAATCTTCTCTCCAGTCCGGTTCATCAGCGATAGGAGCTCCGACGTCCAGTCTGCCTCGGACGGAAGATCCCAATCAAGATCAAAAACTTAAGCAAAATCCGGCTCCAACTCCAGCACCCGTCCCGGCTCAACCTAAGGTCGAGATACGTAAGAGTAACCCGCAGTTAACGGATCTTTATACGTTGGAATTTCCGGAAAGCGATAATCAAGTAGAGAAACCCGACGACCGTTTTAACCAAACACTGACCAACTTTCCGGCGGGCGGAACAATTTCGCAAATGCTTTTTTCCACTTTCACGAACCTTATGTACTTGACGATTAAGTCGGGGAACACTACGCAGCTTCTGCAGATCGATGTCATGAAGAAGGTCGAGACCATCAGCCGTAGCGGCGAAGTGATCCTGGATGCGGCGGCCTCGGAACGTTATGGGACACTCTACGTTGAATTGAAATCTGTGGGGAAGAAACAGATCGTCGCCGTTGATGGGTACAAACGCAAAGTTGTCTCGAATGATCAGAATATGGAGATCCTTGGCAATCGTGCAGGGGTGCTTTACCTCGGAGAAGTCCAAAACGGCATCTTGACTAAGGTGCTGACTTTGAAAGAAAGTGCCGATCAGAAAGAGAATCCGGCCACGCAAACGGAGTGGCAGGGTTCCTTAGCGTTCAAGGATGACGCGGTACAGATAGGGGCGGAGAACCAAGTTATCCTCTATAATCGTAGGATAGCGAACATTATAGCGAATGGAAAAGATAGAACAGTCGAATTGCATGGCGATGACAGCTATATCTCAGTTGACGGGGCGGAACTCGTTGAACTCACGCGTCAAGGAGAAACGACCCACGTCGAACTTCGTCCGCTCGAATAGGGCTTTAGGGGAAACCATAGGGAAAAGTAAATGAGGAAAAGGCCCTGTACCGCTTTTAAAGTGGCGCAGGGCCTTTAAATTCCCTAACTTACAGTGAACCTGATCCACTTGAGATTGATGAAGGGGTGGAGGAAAGGGTGGGGGATTCCAGGCTTTTGAGCTGAGTTTCCAAATTATCAAGCATGGATCGCAATTCGCCGATTTGATCGAGGATAGCTTGTAGATTGGGACTTTGATTCGGGGTGGTTGGCGGCCGAGTCGGGGTGGTGGAAGGCGGAGGTGTCACGCTCTGGCCTAGGGTGGTCGGTTGCGGAACGGTATCCCCAAAGATTTGCACCAGGGCGGCCCCGAGGTTCTCAGTCATAACCAGGTGGTCTTGGTAGGCCAAGATTACCCGTTTCATTTCCGGAATACTCCCGCCTTTATCGGACTGGAGATAGATGGGCTCTACGTAGAGGAAGCCTCCGGAAATGGGCAGAGCCAGTAGGTTGCCCCGAATCACGCTCGACCCCTTTTGATCCCAAAGTGTTAGCTGTCTGGAGATCTCCGGATCTTGGTCGATGCGGGATTCAATTTGCAGCGGACCGTCAATTTCAATGTTTTTGGGCAGTTTGTAGAGCAGAAGCTGGCCATAGTTTTCCCGATCCATCCGGGCGGCCATCCAAGCCACCATATTATTGCGGGTATTGGTCGCACTCGAGGCCGGGGTGAAAGGAAGCATGAGGACGAACTCGGCCCGATCGGAACCTGGAAGTTTCATGACCGTGTAATAAGGGTCGACATTTTGGGGCTTGGCTTCGAAAAGTTCTTTGGCAATATCCCAGGCATCTTCTTTGTTGTAAAAGACGGAAGGGTTGGTCATATGGAAGGTTTTCAGCATGTTGCTCTGGATGGTGAACAGGGTTTCAGGATAGCGCAAATGCGGGATTAAAGAGGATGGGATCAGGCTTAAGTCCTTGAAAACCCCGGGGAAAATCTTGCGATAGGTCTGCAGAACGGGGTCCAAGGCATCCACTGCATAGAAATCCACCGTCCCGTCATTGGCATCCACGACGACTTTTACCGAGTTGCGGATATAGTTAAAGTTTTGCTCCCCGTAAGCGGAAGCATAGGGCAGGGCATTCGAGGTCGTGTAAGCGTCAATGATCCACTTTAAGCGCCCATTGTCGAGTACTAAATACGGATCTTGGTCATAGGTCAAGAAGGGTGCCAGTTTTTGAACCCGTTCGATAATGTTGCGGTGCAAAAGCATGCGGCTTTGGCCCGTGATCTCGTTAGCTAAGTAAAAACGCAGGGTAGCATGGTGCAAAGAAAGCATGAGCTTGTTGAGCGGGGTAAAGGGAATGCCTGTTTTACCCGAATAGTGATTCTCTACATTGGTGCTGCCTTGGGGATAATCAAACTCTTTAACCGTGGTGTTCACAGCAACCCAGTCCTGCGTGAGTTCCCCATAATAAATCCGGGGTTCAGCTAGGTTGAATTCCTTAAAGTCGCTGGCCATGGGCACATCTTTGATGGCGAAAGCAGGAAGGCCTTCGGTCGTTACCGCATTAGCAAAGGAGGCAGCTACTCCATAACCATGGGTATACTTAAAGCGGGTATTGACAAAGGTTTTCGCTTTGGCATCGAGATCACTCGCTGAGAGTTCCCTTGGGGCGAGCATGACTTGACGGTATTCCCCATTTACGGTATAACGGTCAATGTCAATATCGTGGAATTTGTAATAAAGGCGGATGCCTTGTTTTTGGGTATAGGTTTTGAGCATAGGCCGGGTGTCGTTGAGACGGATGTTGTTCAAGGTGGCTTGGTCGTTTTTGAGGGTGTCTGGGGTAATAGGAGCATTCCCAGGGTAGTCAGTCTCGACGATTTTGTCCAGGCCGTAGCCAAACCGCGTCATTTTGATTTCATTAGTTAGATAGGGGGCTTCCCTGTCCAATTCATTGGGGACGACCACGAAGGATTGCACGAGGGCTGGATAAACTCCGTAAAGGAGAATCCCGAGCACAAAGATGCCCAGCACGGGTAAGCTTAACAAGCGTACCTCTTTAAATATGAGTGTCAAAATCGCCCCGATAACCCCGATGACACTGAAAATCAGGAGAATCCTCAGAGCGGGAAGCGTGGCTGTCAGATCGGTAAATCCAGCCCCGACAACGTGTCCGTGTTTGGAATAGAGCAATTGGAAAGTGTCCAAAAAATACCCGAACCCTTTGAGCGCGAAAAGGATGGCAGCGAGCAAAGCCAGATGCCGCCGGGCCGCCGGGCTCACAGTAAGTGCATTCTTCTGCCAGAGCTTGAGAGAGTGGAACTTGAGGACACCGGTCACGATATAGAACACGGCTGTGAAGAATGCCAAAAGGAACAGGGGGCCAAAAAAGATGTTGTAAGAGGTTTTCAAAAACGGAAGTTGGAAAAAGTAAAAGCCCAAGTCCTTATTAAACACGGGATCCGCTTGACCAAAATTGGAAGGTTTCATAAAACTCAAGACTTCCAACCAACCGGTAAAGCCTGCTACAAAACTAATGGAGAGGCTCACGATGGCAGAAAGAATGAGCAGCCAGACCGTAACCCGTCGCTGGCTAAGGCTGAAAACCGGGGCATTCATGTCCTGGACGAGCCGAAAACGCTGCCTGAGGCGTTCGTTGATGAAGGTTACAATCGCATGGCGAATGGAAAGCAGCGTGCCTGCAATGAAAAGAAAGAGCACCGTCCCATTCACAACTTGGATGAGGAGCTTACTGACGAGGGGCGTCCAAAAGAGCTGGGAATAGCCTAGATCGTTAAACCAAAGCCAATCTTCGTAAAAGCCGCTGGTAGCGCTGAGCACCAAGGTAATCAGAATGAGGACAAGCAAAAGACTGCCGAAACGACGCAAAATGATACCCCCTTTAAGGTTTTGAAGCCAAATGTTGGTTACTTGGCTACATCTTATTGCCTATATTCTGCCCAAGTCAGCAAAATACCTTCATGAAATTTTCCAGAACGGTAAAAATAGAGATAAGTTTAAGGCGGGGGCCGGGAAATTCTTTTGTATTCTATTTCGTTATGGTATACTATATCTAGGTATAGTCATACCCGCTAGGGGTATAAAAATGACGAGGTGGTTTAAAATGTATGATGTCCTTATTTTAGGCGGTGGCCCAGCCGGATTGACGGCAGGGATTTATGCGGCTCGTGGCGGGTTGAAAACCGCAATCATTGAATTAGGGATGCCGGGTGGGCAAGCAGCTTCCACGGAGAAAATTGAGAATTACCCTGGTTTTGCACAAGGTGTGGGAGGATATGAACTGATGAATGCTTTCCACCAGCAGTGTTTGACCTTTGGGGTGGGTTTTATTTTTGAAGAAGCTCAGCAGTTGGATCTCTCAGGAGCGGTCAAGAAGATCACGACTGACGTTAAATCCTATGAAGCGAAAACCGTGATCATCGCGGCCGGTTCCAAGCCGCGTCCTTTGGGAGTGCCTGGAGAGGATGTTTTCCGTGGTCGCGGGGTATCCTACTGCGCCACCTGTGATGGTGCTTTCTTCCGGGATAAAAAGGTGATCGTGGTCGGTGGCGGGGATGCTGCATTGGAAGAAGGGGCGTACCTGACCCGATTTGCGGCTGAGGTTACCATCGTGCACCGCCGCAAGGGGTTCCGGGCGGCACAGATAGCCATTGACCGAGCACAGCAGAATGAGAAAATTCGTTTCGAATTAGATGCAGTGATCGAAGAGGTTTTAGGAAAAGATAAAGTTGAAGGGGTGCGGATTCGTAATGTCGTTACGAATGCGACCCGAGAACTGCCGGCGGATGGGGTTTTTGTCTATGTGGGTACAGAACCGAATGCCCAGTTTAAACATGAAGGGCTCGATGTGGATGAACGCGGATATATTAAGACCGATAATTTGCTGAGAACGAATATGGCCGGGGTGTATGCGGCCGGGGATATCAGGACTACTCCTTTACGTCAAGTGGCTACCGCTGTCGGGGACGGTGCTTTGGCTGCGGTTCAGGTCGAGAAATACCTGGCAGAGTAAGTAGTAAGTTCATACTAAAGCCCCCATATCATGAGCGATAGGGGGCTTTAGTATAAAGCAATTCTTTTTAAGGCCACATCAAAAGACATTTGTAATATTCCAACAAAGAGTATAAAGATTCCTTGTATTTTCAAGGGGGTTGTACTATCATGTACATGTGTGGAAAATGCTTAGTACCGTAAAAGGGATTAGCACGAAGCAGGAATAGAGGAGGGATCAATTTGCATTTCGTGGTCTGTCTAAAACAAGTCCCGGACACATCTGAAGTCCGGATCGACCCTAATACGAACACGCTCATGCGCGAGGGTGTTCCGTCGATCATCAACCCTTATGATGCCCACGCGTTAGAAGAAGCTATCCGTCTGAAAGAAAAAGTGGGAGGTAAGGTGACGATTATCAGCATGGGGCCCCCGCAGGCTAAAGAAGCCCTGAAAAAGGCGATGTCGTTTGGAGCGGATCGGGCGATCTTGCTTAGCGATCGCGCTTTTGCCGGATCGGATTCGTTGGCGACGGCTTATATCTTGACGGTAGCGATCCAAAAAGTGCATGAATCAGAACCGATTGATATCGTCTTTACCGGTAAAGAAGCTATCGACGGTGATACGGCCCAGACGGGCCCTGGGATTGCCCAACGCTTGGGCTTCCCACAATTAACCTATGCCATCAAGATTAGAAATATCGATGATGTCTCGGTTACGGTGGAGCGCAAAACCGAAGGCGGCCGAGAAGTGGCCAAAGCCCAACTTCCGGCTTTGATCACGGTGGAAAAGGAACTGAATGAACTGCGTTATGCAACGCTTCCCAACATGATGAAGGCCGCTGCCTACGAGCCCGAGGTTTGGCAGGCCAAGTCTCTTCCTTATGATTCCTCTCACATGGGCCTCAAGGGCTCCCCAACCAGCGTGTCCCGCATTTTCCCGCCGCCAGGCCGTACTGGGGGAGAACAGCTCGATGCCACCAATGACCCGAAAGGGGCAGTGGCTAATCTCGTGGAGAAACTCTTCCAGCAAAACATTATCATGCAACATCCCCTGGCGAAGGGAGGCGAAGCCTAATGGCAGTGATCGTTGATAAAGCGAAGTGCATTGGCTGTGGATCCTGTGTCGTGGAATGCCCAGTCGAGGCCTTGGATCTGGTGGACGGAATCGCCACCGTTAATCCGGATAAATGTAAAGACAACGGTAGTTGTGTTACAGTATGCCCATCTAATGCTTTGACGCTGGATCCGAAGGCTAAAGCGAAAGCCGCTCCGGAAAGTAAAGCTGAGGGTGGGGAAAATAAAGAGTTCAGTCCCAGTGAGCCGATGCCAAAACCAGTTGCAGATTATGCCCAGACTGCGGAGAAGAAAGCAGCTCCTGTTGCCGGTGGGGATGTCTGGAGTGGGGTTTGGGTCATCATTGAATACAATCATGGTAAAATTGCTCCGGTTTCTTGGGAACTTCTCGGAGAAGGGCGTAAGCTGGCGGATGCGATTGGCTGCGAACTCTGCGGTGTGGTCACTGGGTATGAAGTCGAACATGTCATCAAAGAGGCGTTTGCTTACGGAGCTGAAAAAGTCTACACCATGGATGATCCGGTTTTGAAAGATTTCCGGACGGAACCCTATGCTGACGCGATTACGAATCTCGTGCGCAAGTATCAGCCGGAGATCATCCTGATGGGGGCTACAGCCATGGGGCGTGATGTTTTCCCGGCGGTTGCCACCCGTTTGCAGACCGGGTTGACGGCTGACTGTACCGTACTCGGGATCGATCCGGAGACGAAACTCCTGCAGCAAACCCGCCCGGCATTCGGCGGGAATATTATGGCGACGATTCTCTGCCGCACGCGCCGTCCGCAAATGTCAACCGTACGTCCACGCGTCATGGCTATGCCCCCCAGGGTCGAGGGCCGTCTGGGAGAGGTCATTCGCGAAGAACTTGGCATGACGGAAGACCAAGTACGGACAAAGGTGTTGGAGTTTATTGGCGGGGATGCGAAGAGCATTTTTCTGGATAAAGCGGAAATCATCGTTTCCGTGGGCTTGGGGATCGGTTCCCAGAAAAATATGGCCTTAGTTGAAGAGTTAGCGGATACCCTGGGGGCTACGCTGGCCTGTAGCCGCGGCATCGTCGAGGCTGGCTGGATGTCTCATGACCATCAGGTTGGTCAGACAGGGGTGACGGTCCGGCCGAAAGTGTACATCGCAGTCGGAATTTCCGGTGCGATTCAACACTTAGTTGGCATGGAGACATCAGACTTCATTATTGCCATCAACAACGATCCAGAGGCCGGAATTTTACGGGTTGCCAATTATGGGATTATCGGGGACTTGTTCCAAGTCGTTCCGGCTTTGACAGCGGAGTTTAAGAAGCGCCTTCAGCACGGCGTGGCGAATTAAGGAGGGGCAAACATGGAAAACTTTGATGTGATCGTCGTCGGCGGCGGTCCGGCTGGCCTGTCTGCCGCGATCAGTGCTGCGAAGGCGGGCATGAAGACAGTCGTTATCGAACGGGGAGATTATCCAGGCACTAAAAACGTCATGGGTGGTGTCCTCTATACTAAGGCTACAGAAGCGGTTGTACCTGAGTTTTGGCAAGAAGCTCCTCTGGAGCGACCGGTAGTTGAGCAGCGCTATGGTTTTCTTAGCGGAGACGAGACGATTTTAGCGGGTTACCGCGATCCGGCCTGGGCAGAGCCCCCGTATAACGCCCATACGGTTTTGCGCGTCAAATTCGACCGCTGGTTAGCCCAACAGGCTGAAAAAGCGGGTGTCATGATCATTACGGAAACCGTTGTTGAAGATCTCTTGTACAAAGGGGATAATGTGATCGGTGTCCGTACCGGACGGGCCGAAGGCGATCTGGGAGCTAAAGTTGTAGTTTTAGCAGAAGGTGTCAATGCGTTTATCGCTAAGAAAGCAGGGCTTGCTCCTCAAATGCGTCCAGATACTGTGGCTGTCGCAGTGAAAGAAATCATTCAATTGCCTCCAGAGAAGCTCGAAGACCGTTTTTGCCTGGAACCCGGACAAGGTGCCACTATCGAACTGTTTGGCGACTCTACCCAAGGAATGATGGGCACTGCCTTCATCTACACCAACAAAGACTCTCTTTCCATTGGGGCTGGGGCCTTGGTCGAACCTTTGATTCGCTCCAAGTGGACTCCCAACGATTTGTTGGAGGCTTTGAAGGCCAAGCCGTATGTCAAACGCTTGATCCAAGGTGGGGAAACCAAAGAGTACTTGGCTCACATGATTCCGGAAGGCGGCTACAATGCCATGCCTAAATTGCACCGTCAGGGCGTGTTGGTCGTTGGAGATACGGCGATGCTGGTTAACGGTCTCAATCGTGAAGGTTCCAATTTGGCCATGACTTCTGGTAAGATTGCCGGTGAAGTGGCGGCACAGTGCATCCAAGCCGGCGATTTAAGTGACCAGGGTATGAGCCTTTATGAACAGCGCCTGCGCGATAGCTACGTGGTCAAAGACTTGTATAAATATCGGCGGCTTGGCCAGTTCTTTGAAACACACCCGCATTTCCTGAAAGTTTATCCCGAAATCGCCGCGAATGCCATGCATCAGTACTTTACGGCTGACGAAACACCGAAGAAAGAACGTCAAAAACAAATCGTGAAGATGGCCTTGGAGAAACGCTCAAAGAGTGGCCTTATCTCCGACATCTTCGGAGCGTGGAGGGCGATTCTAAAATGAAATTAGATGATAAGTTATATTTAGTTCGGTTTAACACGGATAAGTTAAACCATATTAAAATCGCGGATCAGGCGGTCTGTCTGAAGTGCCAGGACAAACCCTGCACCCGGATTTGCCCAGCTCATGTCTATGACTGGGATGACGAAGAGAAGCGCATTGCGGTAGGGTATGAAGGCTGCCTCGAATGCGGCACTTGCCGGGTCGGTTGTCCGTATGGCAATATCCTCTGGGGATATCCGCGAGGTGGCTTCGGAGTTTCCTGGAAGAATGGCTGATTAGGCGTGCAAGCCTCACCAATAGGATGAGTCTTGGAATATGGGGCAGGGGCGGATTTTCCGTTCCTGCTTTTTACGCGCCTAACTGCGCCTCGCTTTGACAGGTTTCGAAGCATTCGCTAGAATGAGGGTAAGTGAGTGAAAGAAAGGGATACGGGGAATGTCAATGGGAACACCACTGGAGGAGAAAGAGCAAAGACTCCTGGAATATTTGCGGCAGCAGCATAACGTCATGATTGCGTTTTCCGGAGGCGTAGATTCCACCTATTTGATGACTATCGCGCAGGAAGCTTTAGGGGACAAAGCGAAGGGTGTCTTATTCAAAGGGACGATGCTGGCGCAGGAAGAAGTGAAGGAGGCCGTCGCGCTCGCGGAAGTGTTTCATTTTCCATTAGTGGTCTTGGAAATGGATATGTTTCAGGTGGAAGGCTTTGTTGCCAATGCGCCGGAACGCTGCTATTTTTGCAAAACGGCGATCTTTCAAAAGTTGTTGGCTTATGGGCAGGCGACAGGCGTTGCGACGGTTCTGGATGGGACGAATGCTTCAGATGAAGGGGATTACCGACCAGGGCGTAAAGCTTTAGCCGAATTGGGAATCGGAAGCCCCCTCAAAACGTTGGGCTTGACCAAAGAGGAGATCCGGGAATTATCGCGACGGCGTGGCTTGCCGACCTGGAACAAACCCTCGATGGCTTGCCTGGCTTCCCGCATCCCCTATGGAGAGCGCATTACCGAAGCTCGATTGCGCCAAGTAGAACAAGCCGAGGACTTTTTACGTTCCCAGGGTTTTCGGGGGCTACGGGTTCGTACCCATCAGGATTTAGCCCGAATCGAGGTTCCGCTCGGGGATTTTCCGCGCTTGCTAGCGATTCAGAAAGAAGTTAGCACAGCATTTCACCAGTTCGGGTTGCGATATATCACTTTAGATCTTGAGGGTTTGCGTTCCGGGAGCCTCAATCCAGCGGAGGGTCAAGCATGAGGGAAGAAGATATTCGCGCCTTGCTTCAACAAGTGCATCATGGGGAAGCATCTGTCGAAGAGGCCGTAGAACGTTTAAAGGATCTTCCCTATGAAGACCTGGGTTTTGCCCGGTTAGATCACCATCGGGCCTTGCGGACAGGGCAGGCCGAAGTGATTTTCTGCCAAGGTAAAGCAACGGAGCACATCATTGAAATATTAAGACACCTCGGAGACCACGCAGAAAATGTCCTGGCGACCCGCCTTGAACCAAACAAGGCCGAGTTGATTATAAGGGAGTTCCCAGAGGCTTATTATGATGCGCTCGCCCGCTGTTTGCTTTTGCATCCACTGTCTGATGAACCCAGGTATCGGGGAAGGATCCTGGTGATGACGGCGGGAACGGCTGATCTGCCTGTAGCTCAAGAGGCAGTTCTTACCGCGCGCTTTATGGGTCATGATGTGGAAACCTTGTTTGATGTGGGGGTGGCAGGGCTGCATCGCCTGTTGGATCAACGTCAGGCCCTGGAAGCAAGCGATGTGATCATCGTGGTTGCCGGCATGGAAGGGGCATTAGCCAGTGTGGTCGGAGGGATGATAGAGCAGCCAGTCGTTGCGGTTCCGACCAGTGTTGGCTATGGTGCCCATTTTCAGGGATTGGCTGCTTTACTGAGCATGCTCAACAGCTGTGCATCCGGAATCGGGGTGGTCAATATCGACAATGGGTTTGGAGCCGCTTCGCTTGCTTCCGCTATCATTCGACGCATGGTTCATCAAATCGACAAGGAGAAAAAGTCATGAGAGTACTCTAGTGGGATGCCTTCGCGGGTATCAGCGGAGACATGGCTTTAGGTTCTTTGCTTGCTTTGGGTGCTGATCCAGAGGAAATCGGGCGCCAACTGCAATCCATGGGGTTGAGCGAGACAGGGGCAGCCTGGATTCGTGCCTTGGCTGAACAATCCGGGTTTCCCCGTATGACCTTGTCTCGCGCGGGGTACGGCTCTGGCAAGAATCATTACGGAATTCCCAGTCTCTTACGGGCGGTGCTCGGGGAAAAAGGATGAGATTTTTCTCCAGGTACACGCACGAGTCTCCATAAATTCCATATTTTTATAACAGAACAGGATTTAAACCGCTAGCATCATTGTTATAGAAATTAAGGAGGAATGGAAAATGTTTTTTGGAAAACATCAACCGGTTCAGGCTTTTTCCGCTCCAATGCCGATGGGTGATGGCCAAATGGGAATGCCAGGAATGGCAGCAATGCCAGGAATGCCAGGAATGCCAGGAATGGCAGCAATGCCAGGAATGCCAGGAATGGACGCGGCTGGATTCGCCGGACCTGGCGTAGGTGAGAGCATGCGTGCAACCTGCACAGAGTACGCAGTACCAGGCTATCCGCCGGTGCATTATGGGCATGCCGAATATGACGTGGAAGTTAGGCCAAGGCAGCTAGTCCACGTCGTACGCAAAGGTGAAACCGTCTATAAGATTGCCAAACGTTATGGCCTCGACTGGAGAGAAGTGGCTGGCTACAACCATCTTGGCAATCCGAACCTGATCTATCCTGGACAACGTCTCTTAATTCCAGTTCGTTAATTCCCATCTTTTCGAGATTCTCTAACTGGATATGTCTTCCTCTTCTGATATCTACGCTTCTCATGTCCGATGCTGGGCAGTGCTTCGCGCCTGTCCGGTATCGGAATATAGGAATATACATAGGGAAAGGAGTTCTTATGCTCGAACGGATCCTTGCGGCTCTAAATCAAGCGGGTTGGCTGACTCAGGTTCTACCGAATGGATGGTTAGGGGCTTGGGAGCCATTAAACGAGCGGGGGATGGCCCTTTTGACCCTTTCCCCCGGAGAAACCCTGCCTCCCCTAGTTGTGCCACAGGATGCAAGGGTTGGGGATATTCTTGTTTTCTGTCCGGGGGGCGTGGATTCAGCTCTTTTGCGTCAAGTTGATGGCATCCACCAGTACTGGTTTTGGGATCTGCGGACAGGAGAGATTTTCCCCTATCCTCAAGCGAACTCGCAGCCCATGCGTCATTGGCTAGAGGGATCGCTTCAAGGGGAAGTTAGGTCCTTGGCGGAGCGGAAAGCAAGCAGGGGATATATCCCCATTTTCACCTATACATTTCTGGTCCTTAACGTCCTTGTTTTTCTGCTCATGGAAATCGCCGGCGGGTCGACGCACACCGATGTGTTAATTGCTTTTGGAGCGAAGGTGAATTCGCTTATTCAACAGGGAGAGGTTTGGCGTCTCCTAACCGCTAATTTTATCCATATTGGTCTGATGCACTTAGCCTTTAATCTTTATGCCCTTTGGTTTCTAGGGCCGTTTGCGGAGGAGTTATTCGGACATGGACGCTTCTTAGTTCTCTATCTCGTCAGTGGTGTTGGTGGTACCTTGTCTAGTTTCTTGTTGTCACCTGCTCTATCAGCCGGTGCCTCTGCAGCTATTTTTGGCCTGCTGGGAGCATTGATCCTCTATAGTTGGCGGCATCCCCAGCTTTGGCGTTCCGGGCTGGGGATGAATCTGCTGGTGGTCACTGCGGTTAACCTTGTTTTTGGCATGATTCAACCGGGGATCGACAACTATGCCCATCTCGGAGGGCTCGTATGCGGAGCTGTAATCGCCGCGCTAGGAGAAATTAAAACTAGTTAAGTCCCATTTATGTAATAAAATACAAATTGATCTTGAGGACTGATTACGCATGGATTTCTACCCTAAGGAGAAACTACAAGTAGAGTCCATGCTCTTTCTTGGCGAGGTGGTTTTACACAATTGCCATCGATAGTTAAGAAAGCATGGGCTCTTTCCCTGCCACTAGCGCTCAGAATTTGCACTTTTTTCTAGCGCTTGAACCATCGTTAGGAAAAACTCGCGGACTTCACTCGGAGTTGGGATGTGTTGTTCGACATGGCTGAGCTCCTTGGTAATGGTGGCAAAGGCATTAAGCCAGGCCACAGTAATCCTAGTGGCTAATTCTTGGGTTTCCATAGACATCCTCCTTTGGTTATGTAGTTTGATCCAAGCGTTTAAGACTCCCACTTCTATAAGTGGGAGTGGGAATTCTGTTCTCTGCTTCGGTGACGATAGTCTCCAGTGGAGAGTATCGCCGAGCCGCCTTTCGCAATAGAAACACTTAGCGGCGACGGAGGTAGACTCCCCCACCGAAGTCTCGATGTTCAGCTTTAGCTGAACGAGTTCACTTGTCTACAGCTTATGGGTACACGGTAAAAAAGATGCTATAATGAGATGGAGTTTGCTAGAGGAGCTGGTGTTCTTTTGAGAAGGAAAAAGGCGCCGGGCTATTTTGCCAGGGAGTGGATCGTCTATTTGGTTCTGGCCGTGGGTTTTGCCGCAGTGTCACTGAAGCTGGTTTGGTTTCAGGTTTTTCAGGCCTCTGCCTTGGAGGCCAAAGGCATTGAGCGTCGAACCGTTGATCAAAGTCTCTTGCCAGATCGGGGGACGATCTATGATGCTCAAGGACATGTTTTAGCCCAGAGCATGCCGGTTAAGGAAGTTTATGCTGATCCAAAGTCCCTGAACGAACTCATAGCTAAAGGGCAATATACAAAGATGACCCAAGAGGAAATATCCCTGAAGCTTGCTGGGATCTTGCAGCAGAGTGCCCCGGATATTTTAGCCAAGCTGAGCAAAGATCAGCTTTGGGTTAGTTTGGCACATCAGGTGGACATACATAAGTCGGAAGAAATTATGCAGTTGAAGATACCTGGAATTGGGCTCAGGGAAGAGGCTAAAAGGGTTTATCCCATGGATGCCTTGGCAGCATCCGTGCTGGGTATTGTTAATGCCTCCGGGCATGGAGTCGAGGGAGTTGAAGCGGCTTACGATAAAACGCTTTTTGGCCAAACGGGGTTTGCGTCCGAAGAACAAGATACCGGTAGCCGTTCAATCGTCGATGCAACGCATCAGGATGATCCGGCACAAGCGGGGAATAACCTCAGCCTGACCCTAGATTCAACGATCCAGTACTTGCTTGAACAACAACTTGATGATTTGGCAAAGACGACGAAAGCCAAGAGTGTCACTATTTTAGCGATGGATCCGAAGACCGGCAAAATCCTGGGACTCGGTTCCCGGCCCACATTTAACCCTAACGACTATGCCAAAGTAGCGCCTGAGGAACGGCGCAATCGGGCCATTAGCATGGCTTATGAACCGGGATCAACGTTCAAGATCATCACAGGTTCGGCGGCTCTGGAAGAAGGAGCGGTATCACCGGATGAAAAGTTTGCTGATCCAGGGTATTATCAAGTGGGCCCTCGTCGAATCACCAACTGGGATTCGGATCAGAATTCTCATGGCAAACTCACCTTTACCCAGGGCATGGAATTATCTTCCAATGTTGTTTTAGCTCAGGTGGGGCAGAAGCTAGGTATGAAGCCCTTCTATACTTATCTCAAGGCATTTGGGTTTGGGGCGAAAACCGGCGTAGATCTCGCCGGGGAAGAGAGTGGCCTTTTAGTTCCCATTGAGAAAGCACGCGAGATTGAATTGGCAACGATGTCTTTCGGACAGGCTAATCTGGTGACCCCAATCCAAATGCTTACCGCCATTTCCGCCGTGGCCAATGGGGGGACACTCTATAAGCCCTATATCGTGGATAAGGTTACGACGTTGGATGGCAAATTAGTGTCCCAAACTAAACCGGAGGCGATCCGGCAGGTGATTTCCAAAGCCACAGCGACAGAAATGACTGGAATTCTGGAAAAGGTCGTTGATGAAGGGACGGGCCACTCCGTAGCTATTCCTGGGGTAAAGGTAGCCGCCAAGACGGGAACTTCTCAGAAAGTAGATCCGAAGACGGGACAGTATTCCAAGACAGACTTTATTGCTTCTTTTACGGCTTATGCCCCGGCCGATGACCCCAAGATCGCCTTGCTGATTGTGATTGACTCGCCTCAAGGGGAAAGTCACCAAGGCGGGGTTTTGGGGGCACCCCGGGCGAAGGCAATCCTTGAAGGAGCCCTGCAGTATTATGGAATTCCGGTGGCTAAAGACACTGAGAGCATCGTTGTCCCCGTTAGGAGTGATGCCCCGGTTCGGCCAATGCCCAAAACGGTGGTACCCGAACGTCAGCCGCTAAAAGGTGAGGCAGTGGTTCCTGATTTAATCGGTATGACGATGCGGCAGGCTGGGGAAACTTTGGGGAAATTAGAACTTCATTTTAATTTTACGGGCCAGGGGTTAGTCCAAAGTCAGAATCCGGCGGCAGGCAAGGTGGTCGCCAAAGGCACCCTTGTGGATGTAAAGTTTGCGTCGTTAGGTCAGTCGCCGTGAAAGCGCAAAAATGCCAAGCTGCAAAGAAGTGGAGGGTTTTTATATGCGTGTTGATCAGGAACTCGAAAACCTTAAAGAAGATCTAATCAAGGCCGTTCAAGAAAGCATTCGCTATAAAAGTGTCAAAAGCCAACAGGCCGAACCTGGGGCCCCTTTCGGGGAGGGGATCAGGGAAGCTCTAGATTGGGTGCTTGCCTTGGGCCGGAACCTGGGCTTCACGGTGAAGAATGTAGATGGATATGCGGGGCATATTGAGATGGGTTCCGGGGAATTGCTTGGGATTCTCGGGCATCTCGATGTCGTGCCCGAGGGGGATGGCTGGACCGTTCCACCGTACAGCGCGATGATTAAGGACGGTAGGATTTATGGGCGCGGGGCCATGGATGACAAAGGCCCTTCCTTGGCTGCCCTTTTTGCTATGAAAGCCATCAAAGATGCTGGGATACCTTTGAAAAAGAAAGTGCGACTCATCCTGGGAACCGATGAGGAGTCTGGTTGGGCAGATATGGCTTATTATTTCAAGAAAGAAGAGGTACCGAAGCTGGGATTTGCCCCAGATGCTGAGTTTCCGGTGATCCATGCGGAAAAAGGAATGCTGCATGTTGCAGTAAGCAAAGATTACCCGGCTATGCGTCATATCCTAGCGATTAGCGGGGGAGAACGGGCGAATATGGTTCCAGATGCTTGTCAGATTACTTTAGAAGGAATTTCGCTCACAGCAGTAAAAGGGAAGCTGCGCGAATTTGCCTTTCCCAACGGGGTGAGCGCCGAGATCAGGAAACAGGAGCCTTTGGAACTTGTTTTTCACGGGGTGGGTGCACACGGAAGTTTGCCGCAGAACGGGAAAAATGCCGTGATTTATGCTTTGCGGTTTTTGCGCTCGCTCTCCTTGAGTGCGGACGAAAACGCCTTACTGGACTGGCTCTTGGCTCATCCCTGCCAAGGGTTTTCTGGCGAGGGGTTTGGCATTACTTTTGAAGACGAACCTTCGGGACGACTGTCCTTGAACTTGGGCCTTCTGCAAATGACGTCGGAACGCCTGCGTTTCGTGATCGACATTCGCTACCCGGTAACATTTCGTAGAGAGGATGTCCTCGCGCCGATTACGATTCTGGCAACACAGGGCGGATATAGTGTACAGGTTTTACAAGATTATGCCCCCCACTATGTGCCCAAGGATTCGGAACTGGTTCAGG
This sequence comes from Desulfosporosinus sp., assembly GCA_020692355.1. Classification (GTDB taxonomy): domain Bacteria; phylum Bacillota; class Desulfitobacteriia; order Desulfitobacteriales; family Desulfitobacteriaceae; genus JAJZPA01. Next base: position 39,828 of record JAIMKP010000002.1, on the reverse strand, counting down.
CCTTATTGAAGGCTTACGCCGATGTCACCGGACTTGAACCTTATGCTTTCGCGATCGGCGGAGGAACGTATGCCAAGACGATGCCTCAGGGTGTGGCTTTTGGGCCGGTTCTTCCTGGTGAGCCGGAAGTGATTCACTGTCCGGATGAATACATCACGCTGGACAGTTTACTGCTCAGTGCCAGGGTTTATGCTCAGGCCATCCTAAACTTGGCTCAAGCATAGTGAACTCGAAGAAAGGATGATCAACGTGGCGAACGCGCCCAGCGAACGCGCGAAAGATTTATTAAAGGCTTTGTCCGAAGGGAGCGGGGTTTCAGGGTATGAATCCATGCTTGAACCCCTGGTGTCTGCCACCTTTCGCACTCTGGCCGATGAGGTATCGGTCGATGGATTTGGTAATGTCTATGCCCTTAAGAAAGGGAGCCAAGGTACGTATAAAGTGATGCTTGCAGCCCACATGGATGAGGTCGGTCTGGTGGTTACGGACATTGATGCCAGGGGGTTCCTGCGTTTTACCGATATTGCCGGAGTGGATCAACGCACACTCATGTCCCAAGAAGTGATCATCCATGGTCGGCGTGAAGTCCCAGGGGTGATCGGAACGATGCCACCGCATTTGCTTAAAGCCAGTGAAGCAGGACGAGCCTTGCACATGGATCAACTAGGAATCGATGTGGGAATGAAAGGGGAGGAAATCCGCGAGGTTATCCAAATCGGAGATATCGCGACATTTAAACGCCATACCTATGAACTCTTAAATCAAACCTTCGCGGGCAAGTCATTCGATGATCGGGCAGGAGTTGTCGTCATGGCCGTTTGTTTGGAGGAACTCGCGAAACGTCGATTCAGGCACGATGTGATCTGTGTTGCTACCACTCAGGAAGAAGTGGGCCTGAGGGGGGCAGCCACCAGCGCCTTTGCGCTTCATCCCGATATCGGGATTGCTATCGATGTGACCCATGCGTCGAGCCCTGATACCAACGTCAGCATTGAATTAGGCAAAGGGAGCGCAATCGCTTTGGGGGCCAATATCCATCCGGCCATTTATAAACATTTCCTAGAAAGCGCTCAGGCTGCCCATCTTCCCTATCAACTCGACCCCATTCCCGGGCGTTCGGGAACGGATGCCTGGGCGATGCAGGTAAGCCAGGCAGGTATCCCTACCGGGCTCCTCTCGATTCCCCTGCGCTACATGCATACCTCCGTGGAGACCTTGGATCTCATGGATGTGGTTCATTCCGGTAAGCTTTTGGCTGAGTTTATCGCCAGTTTGCCTGAGAACTTGGAGGAATTCCTATGCTTTTAAAGACTCTGAGCGAGTTAAACGGTGCTTCTGGAGCGGAAAAACCGATTCGGGATATGCTTCGGCAAACGCTGGAGCCTTATGTGGATCGACTTTTTATTGACAAAATGGGTAACTTGATCGCGGAGAAGAACATCCAGGGAGTAGGCCCGAAAGTCATGCTGGCCGCTCATATGGATGAAGTAGCTTTAATGATCACAGAGATTACCTCAGATGGGTTCTTGAAGTTTGAAGCGGTCGGCGGAGTGGATGCCCGCATCTTGTTAGCGAAAGCCGTGAAAATCGGCGAAAGAAAGCTCAATGGCGTCATTGGCTCCAAAGCCATCCATTTGACCAAACCGGCAGAGCGGCAAAAGGCGCTCGAAATCGATCAACTCTATATCGACATCGGCGCCAAGTCCAAAGAAGAAGCCTTGAGGCATGTCCAGCTTGGAGATTATGCCTATTTCGATACGGAATACGAGTCCTTCGGCAGGGCCCATTGGAAAGGGAAGGCCATGGATGATCGCGTGGGGTGTGCAGTACTCACGGAGATCCTCAAGAAGAATTACCGGTTCCCCTTGGTTGGGGTATTTACCGTTCAAGAAGAAGTGGGTCTGAGAGGGGCGAAAGTGGCCGCTTTCCATGTTAAACCAGATTTCGCCATTGTCTTGGAGGGCACGGTATCCGGAGACATGCTGGATGTAGAGGATCAGGACTGGGTCACCGAGATCGGCAAGGGTCCAGCCTGTTCCATCATGGACAATGCCACTCTCTATGCCCCGGCCCTGATCCGGCAACTCGCTGCTTTGGCGAAAGCGAAGGGAATCCCGCTGCAATTTCGCCGCGGGAACAAAGGAGGGAATGACGCCGGGGTTATTCATGTGTCCCAGGCCGGAATTCCCACCCTCGCGATCAGTGTCCCTTGCCGCTATATTCATTCCTTCGTTTCAGTGGTGGCAGACAAGGATATAGGGGCGACGATCGATTTGATCGATGTCGCTTTACGTGAACTCCCGCAAAGCTTGCCCAAAACGCACAGCTTAAGTTAAAGGAGGAACACTCATGAATCGATTGGCGGAAAATCCGTTGGATTATTCCCTGCTTAAACACCTGACTCAGGCTTTTGGACCTTCAGGTTCTGAAGAGGAGGTCGCGGAGGTCATTGTTGAGGCCGTCCGCCCGTATTGTGATGAAGTTCGGCTGGATACCTTGGGAAATCTCATCGCCATCCGCAAGGGAAGCAGCGGCAAGCGGATTATGGTAGCCTCACATATGGATGAGATCGGGCTGATGGTCACTCACATCGATGATCAGGGATTCCTCCGTTTTACAACCATCGGCGGCATCCGGATTGGCGACCTCCCCTATCGGCGTGTGCGGCTTAAGAATGGCCGCATGGGTACGATTGGGATGGAAAAGCTAGAGAAACCGTCTGATATAGACCTGTCCAAGCTCTTTATCGATATCGGCGCAGATTCGAGGGAGGAAGCCGAAACGCTAGTTGGGATCGGGGACACCTTGGCATTTGTGGGGGAATATACCGAGCTGGGTTCTCGGGTGATGAGCAAGGGATTGGACGATCGGGCGGGGTGCTTTGTGGCCATTGAAGTCCTCAAACGAACCCGTTCCCCGCACGAACTTGCGTTTGTCTTTAGTGTTCAGGAAGAGGTCGGGCAACGCGGTGCGAAGGTTGCTGCTTTTGCCCTTGAGCCGGATTTAGGAATCGTGCTCGATGTAACCCGAACTGGGGATACCCCTAAAGGCCTGAAGATGGCCGTGAAGTTGGGTGGCGGAGTGGCGATCAAAGTCCTGGATCACTCGATGGTTACCCCTCCTAAAGTAAAAACGTGGATGGCCAACATGGCAGTCCAGAGGGAGATTCCTTATCAGTGGGAGGTGTTGGAAAACGGAGCAACAGATGCTGGGGCAATTCAGTTGACCAAAGGCGGGATTCCCGCTGGGGTGCTCTCAATCCCCACCCGCCATGTCCATACCCCTTCCGAAATTGTACAACGTGAAGATATCGAAGCAACGCTTGAACTGTTGCTGGCACTTCTGGAAGACCCAAGATTTTAGGACGCCAAGACGAGGCTCTATAGCAAGGATTATGGCGGAGAATTAATCCTTGACTTTTAGACGATTTGTTGTAAACTAGTTTATGTTGATTGCGCCACTAGCTCAGCTGGTAGAGCATCCGACTCTTAATCGGCAGGTCCACGGTTCGATCCCGTGGTGGCGCACCAGTCATACCAAGGCTTTCAGGAATCGTCGGTATCCGGGAAAAGCATGAAATACACGTACCGTACACCTACCGGCAAAAAGGACATCAAAAAGCCGCCAAAAGTACCAGTTTTGATGGCTTGAATATTGGGCTTATGTGCTTATCCTTCCTTGATGGAGGGATTTTTTTCTTGGAACAAGAAGCGTCGCGCAACATCAAAGCAGTTCTATGAATTCGTCTATGGAGAGTTTAGCCGTTTGTAGAATCGTTGAAAGGACCTGTAAAGATAATGTTTCCTTGCCATGATAAGCCACGGTTGCCCAGCGCGTAGGGTCGTCCTTGTGGCTTAGATAACGATGACTGCCAACTGTCCGGACTTCAATAAATCCGGCCCGTTTTAAGGCGGCTAGAACATCCTTCCCAGATACTCTTGGCATACGGGTCATGCGGAAACCACTACTTCACTAACAAAAGCTTCACCCGCTCCATGGGGAATTGGTTGTCCAGTGGCGGCTAATCCCTCCAAGGTGACCTGGATAGCTTCTGCTGCCCGTTCTAAGGCTTCCTCCCTGTTCTTACCCTGGGTAACACAACCAGGCAGAGCGGGAACTGTTACAACGTAAACCTGAGTTTCTTCATCCCAGCTTAAGACAACACTAAATTTCCGTTCCATTGGAATCCTCCTTATCCGGTATAAACTCCAGCCAGGTTGACAGTTGAGAGCGGCGCAAATATCCTGCTCAAGTTACATTTGATAGCCACTCATATTCCCTCTTTTATATCAGTATAGCAAATCTGACTATTAAGCTCAATCTGTTGATATAAAGTGTAATATTCAACAATAGCGGATTAGGCCATATCCTGTAAGAAGAATACTTTGGGGGGAAATGGCGTTGATCTGTGTAGAGGGACTGACGAAACAGTATGGAGGGGACAAGGGATTGTACTCCCTTTCTTTTCAAGTAGAGGAAGGGGAGGCTTTTGCCCTATTAGGACCAAACGGTGCTGGCAAGACGACACTTATCCGCCATTTACTGGGCTTTATTCGGCCGGAATCAGGCCGGGCATTGATTCACGGATGGGAGTGCTGGCGGGAGGCTGTGAAGGTTAAACGTATCGTAGGGTATCTTCCCGGCGAAATCCACTTTTTAGAAGGGATGAAAGGGCTGGACTTTCTGCAATTGGTGTGCGGGCTGCACGGGGATAAAGCGATCTTTAGCAGGCGAAGGACACGCTTAGCCAAGCGCTTGGATATTGATCTTAACCAAGATCTACGCCAGATGTCGAAGGGGATGAAACAGAAGGTAGGGCTCATTGCGGCTTTGATGCTCGATGCGCCCGTTCTCATTCTCGATGAACCTACTTCTGGATTTGATCCTTTGATGAAACGGGTTTTTGTGGACTTAATCCGTGAAGAAAAAGAGCGCGGAAAGACGCTACTACTCGCTTCACACAACTTTGACGAAGTGGAGCGCACCTGTGAGCGTGTGGGCATCCTGCGAACGGGACAGCTTGCCGCAATTGGCCGGATTGAAGCCCTAAGGCAAGCGCATGCCGCCCAGGGCGCAAGTTTGGAAGAAGTCTTTATAAAGTTATACGAGTAGATGCTCCATCTGCCCCATCTATTGATTTAGGCTATGGGTATCTTTGAAAAGACAATATACCTTTACGCCGGAATTTTCGTTATAATGAGTTTAGAGCTTAAAGAATAGAGGAGGGTATTTGGGGTGGAGAATCTCGCAAAACTGGATCGCGCTGTTCTCGAACGGCGGTTACAAAACTTGGAGGATGAACTCGAAGAACTGGAAGAGGAAAAGAGCTTTGTTCTGAAACAAACCGGATTGCATGTTAGCGGCGGCAAGGTGAAACAATATGATGCTCAAACCAAGGCGCTGCAGGAGTCAATTGCGGAAATTCGCTCTGAATTGGAGGCGCGTGACTAGATCGTTTGATGATCGCAACAAAAAAAACGGCCATGCGCCGTTTTTTTTGCATTTTCACTTATTTCTTAGAATTCAACCGCAACTGCTTGCTCCGGATCCAGTTTGGTCAACAGCCGCCAATCGTCCTCGGTTAAGGGAGGGGTTGTTTCAACACTTGGGGAGAAGATAACTTCCCAGCCCGTATTCTGACGGATTTCGGATTCCGAACTGTAGGGGTGGATCGAGGATACGACTAAGTCAGAATGTTCACGGTGAAACACGCAAAGCGGGGTGACCACATAAACTTCCTTTATAGGGGTCGCGGTACAAAAGGAGAGTTCGTTGACAAAACTGCGGGAATCGTGTTTCGTGCGCCAAAGCAGTACTCGGCCCGCGTTTTCTGCGAGAAAGGCGCTTCCAGCTCCGCCGGGTAGCCGGACCTTCGGCTTTGCGAACGGACCGACCGCGCTCATATTGATATGTCCATGGCGGTCAATTTGGATTCCGCTTAAAAACACGCTGTCCAGGCGGCCCTTAGCGGCTAGATCGAAGGCCTCAGACATGGGGAAGAGGGACGAAGTCATCTCCAAGAGGCGCGGGTCGACTGTACTGTGAGGCAAATGCGTTGGCCTCGGATTCACACTTCCGGAAATGTTAAGATAGGTGAGATTCGGGGCATGGGTGCGCTGGGCGAAAAGGGCAGCCAGCATGGGGATGGGAGAGGCGATACCATGGAAGACGGTTTCACCATCCCGGAGCAGACGGGCCATACTGACGGTCATGTAAGCTTGTTCGAGTGTATGTTTGTGGCTCATCTGTTTCCCTCCTTTACCATATGCTCCTTCGCTAATGGCGTATCGAAGAGCGGAGAAGTCGGGGGAGTTGGGAGGTTCTGAATCCATGCGAGAAATTGGTCTCTCTCTTTCATTGTGGTGATGGTTCTGATGGTTTCCTCATCGAGGGAGTAATGCTGGTAGCAGCTGGTAGGCCAAGCCCCCCGAGGAGCATACACCACCGCATCTACCAGAAAACCGGGAACATCGGTTGCTTCAGGTACGTCAGTCAAAGCATATTCGGGAAGAAGCTCCTCACAGGTGATGATGATATGCTGGGCTGCCCGCGAGAGAATCACATCCTCAAACTTGGAACCGTATATGCGGGCATTTCCTAAGCTGTCAGCTTGCTGAACATGTAGGATGGCCCAGTCCGGCCGAATCGCAGGAATAGCGAGGTATTCAGTATCAGTATAGGGGTCGCGAATCGTTTGCCACTGATTGACACTTGGGATTTGGGAACCACCAAGTAAGGATAAAGGCATAAAGCTCAAACCGTAGGCTGCGGCCCGCAGCCCTGCAACCAATGAGGGTCAAGTGTGTTCGTGAAGAATAGACTTGCCCTGTTCGGCAGCGCGTCGGAAAAAGGGTGCCAGGCCGAAGTTCTCGTACCCGATGTAGGCAAAGGTAATATCCTGGGCTAAACCGGCCGCACACAAAGCATCCACTTCCAGGGAGCCTGCAGATTTGATGACACGAATGGTTTTTTGCTGAACGATGAGTTCCTTCACTGCGGCCACGGGAACCCGGTGCATGGTGTTCCCGCCAAAGGCGACCGAGCTTCCAGCAGGGATTTGTGCGATTGCTTCGCTTAAAGTTTTTACTTTCATCCGTACACCTCCTGTTATTCTTGTTCAAGATGCCCCCTGTACAAGGGGGCGTTCCAATCACAGACAATCAGCATAATATTCTGAAAAGAGGTCATAATCATGCGCAATTTTATAGATAAGCTCATCCTTTTCAATTCGGATAAAATGGGTGGGGGGGACCCTGGCCTTGGTAGTAAAATGATGCGGGGTTTTTTAAAGATGCTGACAAAGCAAGAGGCAAAACCCCGTACCCTCTTTTTCCTCGGAGACAGTGTCAAGCTTTTGGTTCATGGTTCGCCGGTATTGGAGTTTTTGGAGCAGCTTTTGCAAGAAGGAGTTGAGGTTTTGGCCTGCAGGGCTGCCCTGGAATGGTATGCTCTTGAGGACGAGCTGGCTGTTGGCAAGATTTCCTCCACCGGCATGCTGCTAAAACGTATGGCCGAGTTGGAAGTTATTCATGTTTAGTTTTTAGCCCGGAAAGGCCGTGACGGCGCGCACATTCACAATCGGAAAGAAAATCACTGTGCTGGGAAGCGTAGCGGCAGACAAAGTCGATAAAGGCTTGGCTGGCGCGGTTTGGCTTCTTGTCCTTGTGTAGGACAATGGAAAAATGACGCTTAATGTTTAGATCGATGACATCTAGAGGGGCAAGTCTTTCGCAGGCAACTTCCCATTCCAAGGTGAGTTTGGAAAGGACTCCAAGTCCGAGACCGGAGGAGACGAGGCGTTTAATCGCTTCAGGGCTTTCAAGTTCCATTAAGATTTGGATCGGAATTTCGCGTTCTGTCATAATGGAACGGAATATCTTACGGGTGTTGGAGCCGGGTTCGCGCAAGACAAAAGGTTCTGAGGACAATTGAGCGGCAGTGATTGCTTTGCCCACAAAAGGATGTTGTGGCGAGGCGAAAACCACAAGTTGATCATTTAAAAAAGGCATGATGCTTAATTCTGAAGCATGGGCGAGATCGCCTTCAACCAGTGCCAAGTCCACCGTATTTTTTAAAAGCTGTTCTTCGGCCCACTCAGTATTCCCCATCTTTAGGGTTACTTCGAGGTTAGGGAATTGCTGACGGAATTTGGCCAGGAGAGGGGGAACATAATAGGTTCCCAAGGTTGAAGAGGTGGCAATGATCAATTCTCCGGTATTAAGCCCTCGGTAATCACCAAGCATGTTTTCAGCTTCGCGTTCGGCCGTAAAGATCCTTTCGGCATAGCCTTGCAACCGTTGGCCAGGTTCAGTAAGATACAGCTTCTTGCCGAGTTGTTCAATTAATTCGGCCCCGATCTCTTCTTCCAATTTGCGGACTTGTACGGAAACTGCAGGTTGGCTGATGCCGAGTTCTTCACTCGCTCTGGAAAAGCTAAGACACCCAGCGACATAATAGAAAACACGCAGTTGATGCAGATTCATCCTCATATCCCCTTTATCTAATAAACTGTGACATAGACCACATCCTCCATAGGGCCGAACGGTTAAACTAATAGTAGTTTGACCTGAACGGAGGAATTTCAATGCATGAGGAGTATGTTTTGGAACATTGCCGCCCGAATTGTCCAAAAGCGGCCAGAAATTGGTCTTCGCTGGTCAAGAGGCTTGAATCTGGTTTGAGCCAGTTAGGGATAGGAAACGCGCTCAAGCGGAAATTCGGTGTGGTTCAGTATCACCACTTGCCCAAAATCACTGTGGCAGGCTGCCCCAACGGCTGTTCCCGACCGCAAATCAAAGACTTGGGGATGATCGGTTTCGTTGAGCCCGGATGGGATAAAGGGCTGTGCAACGGCTGTCAAGGCTGTGTTGCCGCTTGTTTGGAAGAAGCACTCGCTTGGGACGGAAAAGAGATTCTCATCGATGCACTCCGCTGCCTTCAATGCGGGGACTGCCTTCGCGTTTGCCCAACCGGTGCGTTAAGCCCGGGAAAAACGGGTTGGCGCTTGTTGCAAGGCGGAAGGGTTGGCCGCCACCCGAGGTTTGCTGATGTTTCAGGAACTGCTACAGAGGATCAGGAAGCAGAAGCTTGGGCGCTCTCAGCCATCACGAGGTATTTTCAGGAAAGCCTTCCGGGGGAACGATTGAGCTTCTTTCTTAAACGCATGCACCCTGCAGAGAGGACAGAGGAGCGGGATTAGAGGGAACCTTTGAGGCTTTCCCGCTCGTGAATCCAGCGGCGCAGACCTTCAACATTCCGGACAGTGATATTTTTCTTTTCCATATCGATAAGGTCTGCTTGGCGTAACTCTCCGAGGATACGGCTGACGGATTCTCGCGCTAGGCTGCACATCCCTGCCAATTCCGTGGCTGAAAGGGGGATGCCTATGAGAAAACCGTTTTTGGCGGGTATGCCATGGGCATGGGCCAGAGCGAAGAGCTTTGCACCCAGGCGAAGCCGCGCGTCTCCAAGGGAAAGGTTTTTGATTTGGCGGTAGCTGCGCCGAAGGTCGGTGGCCAGCGCTTGCATAAAGGGCCAGAGAAGGGCAGGATGAGCCCCGAGGTATTGCCGCAAAGCTTCACGATCGAGGCTTAAGACATCCGTTGCTTCGAGAGCCAATGCGGCATGGGGATACGGTTTCCCATCGAGGGCGACCTCCGGGAACAAAGTGGGTGGGCGCAGGACGCGCAAGATTTTCTCATTGAATTCCCCGGTAAGGATGAGTTGAATCCTTCCGTTTAATAGAATGAATAAGCTTGTCGGATCATCTCCGGAAAAGTAGAGGTACTGTTTGGCTGCGTAGTGGCGCCAACGACTTCGGGTCAGGCAGAAATCGAAGAATTCCTGCGGGAGTTGCTTCCAGCCCGGTATGGTTGTCAAGACTTGGCGAATTTCTTCATCTTTGGTCACGCTCGACCCCCCCAGCCAAAATAATATTGTTTCAAAGTCATTTCGCTCTGAAGAGACAAAATTCCTGCAAGGCCCGTGTTGGAAGTACGGCTGGCCGTGATCAAGGGAGTTGCAGAGAGGATTACGTTGCGGAAGAAAAGATACCGGGTAAAGGTAGAGCCGTATCGCAGAATGCACATCAGATTGCAGGATTGACAAATAAAATATATCTATACCTTCCCATGGTATAGGGGTAAAACTGCGAAAACGGACATGTACTTTCATAACACCAAGAATATAAAAGCAGAACCCAAAAAAATGCCTCTATTTGTCGGTGGCGTAATTAATAAAAAACCTATATGCTCACTTTGATAAAGAGAAAATGTGTACAAAGGGGGTAAAGGGTAATGAGTTCTCAAAAAGAACGCAACGTTGCAGCCAGACAATCTACATCTTCACGGGATGTGGAGTGGGTACCAAGCATTTGTAATTTCTGTTCTACGGTCTGCAACGTACGCGTTGGGGTTAAAACCGTCAATGGGAAAAAGACAGCCGTTAAAATTGAAGGAAACCCCAACAGCCCATTAAATAGGGGTAAAACCTGTGCACGCGGACAGGCGGGATTGCGCCAAACGTATGATGCCCAACGGTTAACCACTCCGCTCATTCGGGTTCCCGGCTCGAAGAGAGGGGAATGGAATTTCCGCCCTGCTTCATGGGAGGAAGCCTACGGCTATGTGATGCAAAAGTTACAGGAGAATCAAGTCCAACCTTGGGAAATGAGCATGGTTGGCGGCTGGACATCTTGTGTTTTCTATATGCCTTTGGCCTTATCATTTGTGTTTTCAACAGGGATCCCGAACATTGTAGCCTCTCCGATGCAGCAGTGTGTCGCCGCAGGCCACTTTGGGAACGATATGGTTACAGGGAACTTTAACTTCCATGATGAAGTTCTTGCAGATTTTGAAAACGCCCAGTATATTATTTTCTCTATGACTAACTCTGGTGTTGCTGCTGCATCCACCAGCCGCTTGGTACGTTTTGCTGAGGCCAAAAAGCGGGGAGCAAAAGTTATCGTCCTCGATCCGCGCCTCTCAGAAATGGCGGCTAAAGCCGATGAGTGGCTCGCTATTAAACCCGGTACGGACTCCGCTTTCTTCTTGGCGATGATTCATGTCATGCTGCGTAAGGGGCTCTATGAGAAAGATTTCCTGATCAAGCACTCCAACATGCCGTTCCTGGCTATGGAACATCAAGGCATGGTGGTGCCGATGATGGAGACGAATGAGCAGGGGTTCCCGACCGCGTTTTGGGTTCGCGATCAAATCAGCGGCGAAGTACGCAAACTTCCTGGCTACAGCAATACTAATGCGGTCGACGTGGATGGCAAGAACATCGTACCTTCTCTTGAAGTGCCGAAGGACTTTGAGTTTAACGGACAAAAAGTAAAGACGATTTTCCAATACATGGTGGAGCAGTCTGCCAAATTCACCCCGGCTTGGGCAGAACAGGAAACCAGTATTCCTGCAGCTACGATTGAACGGATCGCGGTTGAATTCGGACAAACCCGCCCGGCATTAGTTGATCCAGGCTGGCATGGGGCCCGCTATGAAAACATCTTAAATACCCGCCGCTTGCAATCCATTGTTCAAGCTCTGGTTGGCGGATTCGACGTTCCGGGCGGCTGGATGATGTCCGGTGAGTACCGGGAAAAACTGATGCATTTCCTGCAAGCAATGCAAAAGGGGGAGCAAGTTCCGCTTTTGAGCTTACCCGGGCTGCAGTTCCCGCTTACGGCTGCCGGTAAATTCTTTGACCCCAGGGAGTGGTCCCACGGGCATCCTTCCTTTGCAATGGCCAAATCCATGTCAGACAAGGCCGAAGGGAAACCTGGTATTATCTTCCCAGCGTTCTCCGATTATGGCTTGGACGAAGCCGTCGAAGGCAAACTCATGTTTAATGGCGAACCCTATCGGATTAAAGCGTTGATAATGAATGCGGCGAACCCTGTTCGCCACTTCTATCCGGAATCTCGTTGGAAGAAACTTCTAACCCATCCCAATATGGCTCTGATTGTGGCCATTGATATTGTTCCCTCGGATACGGCCGCTTATGCGGACGTCATTCTCCCGAACCAAAACTATATCGAGCGAGAAGAGCCGTTCATTTATGGAGCGGGTCCATCGACCGACTTGGCCATTACGACTCGCTTCAGCGCGGTCGATCCCCATCCTCAGACCAAGGGAACGGCCGACATTCTCTTTGAGTTTGTGATAGGTTTTGGTGCCCTGGACAAATTTATGGAGACGATTTCGGCGTTTACAGGTTATGACTTGAATGATATTAAAGCAGAGGTTGGCAAAGCGACGAAAGGAGAGCAAAGCTTCACGAAAGCGATGCGTAATGTTTCCTTTAAACATCATGCGAATAATTTGAAGACCACTCCCGAAAAGCTGGAAGTGCGGCTGCGTAAAGAAGGCGTCGTGGTGGTTGAACCCAAGGAGAAGCTTCTGGAACACGCTGCCATCTGCCGCCATCTGCCTGTGCCGACGCCGTCTGGACGAATTGAAATTTATTCCCTCCTCTTGGCTGGTTTCGTACAGCAACAGGGTTATCGTGTGAATTGGGATCCGGGTCTCGTTTATTTTCCGCCGCAGGTTAACCAAGAAAAGAAACCCAACGAGTTCTTTTTCACCTATGGCAAAGTGCCCACAGTTTCTTATGCTTCCACGAACTCCAATAACCCGATCCTGATGGCACTTTCCAAAAATAAAGAAGACGAGTTCATGGGCTTGTGGATCAACCCGCAGCGGGCTAACCTCTTGAACATTAAGACAGGGGACGTTGTCACCTTGGAAAATTGCCAAAGCGGGCAAAAGGCTGAAATCAAGGCATTTGTTACGGAAATGGTTCGTCCGGACACGGTCTTCATGTCCTCTTCCTTCGGAACGGAGAATCCGCTGCTTAAGTTCAGTGCAGGTGTAGGCACCGCTTTGAACAAGATCGTTCCGTATCAAGTTGAGCCGATCGTGAGTGCATTCCGTTCGCAAGAATTTACCGTTCGTGTGACGAAGTAAGGGAGGAAGAAAGATGGCGCGCTATGGCATGGTCATTGATTTGCGCTCCTGCGTCGGCTGTCAAGCCTGTTCGGCAGCGTGTGCGTTAGAGAATCAAACACCCTATTGGTCTGACAAGTGGCGGACTAAGGTATTGGACATTCAGACAGGCCAGTATCCCAACACAGGCCGCTACTTTGTCCCCACGATTTGTATGCATTGCGAAGAACCGGCTTGTATGACGGTCTGTCCTTCAAAAGCCACGTTTAAGAACGATGATGGGTTTGTCTTGGTCAATTATGATACCTGCTTAGGATGTAAGGCATGTATGGCAGCCTGTCCCTATGGAGCCCGTTATGTCTATGACAAGAACGACGTACGCCAGGCGAAAGAGGTTTATGGGGAGGCAGCTCAACACACTAAAGTGCACATTGATAAATGTACCTTCTGTCAGGATCGGATCGCCCTCGGTATGGAACCGGCCTGTGTTTCCACCTGCCCGACGCTATCCCGCATGGTTGGAGACTTGGACGATCCGGCGAGTGCTGTTGCCAAGGCTGTTTCCAGCGGACTGGCGAAACCGTTGCGCCCCGACTTGGGCACGAATCCGCGCGTCTATTACATCTACTAAGGAGGGATTGAAATGGCAAAGCCTATGCATTTGGAACACCAAGAGGCCTATGAATGGCCTGTGTCCGTATATTTGTTTTTTGGCGGTTTTGGCGGAGCACTGATCGCATTGGCCTTCATCTTCCATTTTTTTGCTGCGACCCAGTCGATGATTGGCCTGAGCGTGATCAGTGGGCTTGTTCTCTTCGCTATAGCCGGTATGTTTCTCGTATTTTTCGACCTGGAACGTCCGCTGAATGCGGTTTATTCCTTAAATAACTTTACAAAGTCCGGGATCTCTTGGGACGTTATCCTCATCGTCTTAAATTATATCGGGGCGATTCTCTATGTGCTGCCTGAATACCCGAACCTACCTATTATCGGTGGGATTGGTCAAGCCTTAGCACCGTTTCAACTCTTCTTCGGGGCGATTGGTGCGATCGCCGGATTCTTATTCCCGATCATTTCCGGGGGCTTATTGGCGGGTCCGGAATCCATTCCCCTGTGGCATACTCCTGCCTTGCCGCTTCTTTACTTGGTCACGAGTTTCGAATTGGGGCTCGCTTTTATCGGGAGCCTCTTCCCCGTAAGTGGCTTGGTTTTCACAGCGTTTACGGGCGGAATTTTCGCCCTTTCCCTGTTGACTTTCGGAATTTCCTTTGCCTATTTAGAGCATACGCACAACGGCCCGGTTGAGGCGAAGGAAGGGATGCATCGGATGTTGAAAACCTTCCGCTTTGTCCTCCTCTATCCGCTTCTCGGTGTGCTTTTCCCGCTGGTTTTGAGCGCCTATCTTCTTTTTGGAGGAGCTGCCTCAGGCTGGGAATTCCCAGCTTTGGCTGTGACGCTCTTCTTAGGTGGATTTGCCGTCCGGAACTGTGTGATTTTAAATGGAATTGAGACCTATCCCTGGCCGTACTGATTAAGAAGTCAGAGGTCAGAGGTCGGAAGTCGGATGATAGGTCAGGACTTGATCTCATGAGGCGAATAAGGTAACATGCAAGAGGGAAACTGGTTTTCCCTCTTGCTACTTTTTACCTACCGAGCCCTGGAGTCTAAAGGCTTCGGCCCATGGCCCAGCGGCCGTTTCAGATTTCTGAAACCGGGGTCTGCTTAGAAATGAGCATGCCTTCCGTTATGAGAAAAGGAGGATTTTAGGATGGAAAAGATTCGGGTAGAGGATGCCGTAGGGTGTGTATTGATCCATGACATGACTCAGATTATTCCCGGTAAGAAAAAAGGTGTTCGCTTCCACAAAGGGCATATCGTACGGAAAGAGGACATTCCGGTTCTTCTCAGCATGGGGAAAGAGCATATCTATGTCTGGGATCAAAACGCAGGACTGATTCACGAAAATGAGGCGGCTGAACGTTTAGCGATGGCTGTTGCCGGCCCAGGTCTCTTACTCAGTCAACCCCATGAAGGGAAGGTCAACTTGACAGCCGCATATCCTGGGTTGCTCTATGCCACAGAAGAAGGGATACTGGCCCTGAATTCGCTGGAATACATTGTGTTGGCCACCTTGCATAGCCACCGCCCAGTTCAGGCTGGGGATAAAGTGGCGGGCACCCGCGTGGTACCACTGATGGTGGAAGAATCGATCCTATTAGAAGCTGAACGCACAGCCAGAACCTTTGCTGAACCGATTCTCCAAGTCCGCCCCTTGAAGCCTTGGAAAGTGGGGGTGGTGACGACTGGGAGCGAAGTCTATCACGGCCGGATACAGGATAAGTTTGGCCCTGTTTTGCAGGCAAAAGTTGAGGGCTGGGGTTCAGAGGTGATCGGACAGAGTTTTGCCGATGATGATATTCCAATGATCCAGGAGCGGATTCGGCAGCATCTCGCCCGGGGGGCAGAAATGGTTCTGGTCACTGGGGGAATGTCGGTGGATCCCGATGATGTGACACCGAGCGCGATTAAGGGGATGGGGGCTGAAGTCGTGACCTATGGTTCCCCGGTTTTGCCGGGGGCGATGTTCCTCCTCGCTTACCTGGATGGGATTCCGGTCATGGGCCTACCTGGATGTGTGATGTATTCTAAGACCACCGTGTTTGATTTGATTGCCCCTCGGGTTTTGGCTGGTGAACGCTTAACGAAACGGGACATCGCCAAGCTGGGGCACGGCGGCCTTTGCCTCGAATGCCCGGTCTGCACCTATCCGCATTGCCCGTTCGGGAAATGACCATCTGTCACTAGCGCAGCAGTTTTCGGGCGATGATCTGAAGATCGTCGAGCGTCCGGCAGCGAAAGACTTGAGTACAGTGTTCCCGATAAAGCGCCAAAACATTATCTCGTTCTCTCCATTCGTCCGCTTCCAGCGGATTCAGCCAAATCACCCGGCGGACTTTCTCTTGAATGGCTGCCAAGTATTCGGTTTGGGGTGGGCGATAATTGTTTTTGCCATCCCCAAGGATGAGCAAGGTCGAGCGTGCACTGACGCCGGGCAACACCGTGTCAGCAAACTCGCGAAAGACCCGGCCATAATCGGAAAAGCCTGAACTTCCTTTATGTGCCCAGGTTTCAATCATCTTGTCCACTTCGCTGAGATCAGGATCAAAGGGAAGGTTCTGGATTTCGAAGAGTGTGTCGATAAAGAGAAATAGCCGGATGCGACGGAAGTGGCTGCGCAGTTTTAAAACGAGATAAAGCAGGAACTCTACATAAGGAGCGACAGAGTTAGAAACATCGCAAAGCACGACGAGTTCAGGTACCTTGGTGATCCGGGTTTTCCGGGCGGGTTGAAAGATAAAACCGTCCCGGCGTGCGGCCTGCCGGAGGCTAGCTGAGATGTCGAGCGTCCCCCGAGAGCTGGGCCTAAAGCGTGATCCCGGATGCACGGCTAAAGTCCGCCCCCACTGACGGATAGCAGCCTGAACGAGGCGTTTTTCTGCAGGAGATAAGTTGAGTAAGGGTCGATAACGCCAGTGTTGTTGCACAAGGTGATCCCAAGAATTCTCCCGCTTGATTTGCCAGGCTTGTATCACCTGACTGAGAGCGAACTGCAAGGCGAGAAATTCTTCCTGGGCGGTGTCCCAGGCATCACTCGAGATTTCCCCGCGTTGGTAAGACAACGCTTGAGAGTTGAGCCAAGCGTAGAGCCCTAGCTCTCCCAAGAGTTGTTTAAGGGTCTCTTCTTCGTTCTGTAAGGGGGCCAGGGCTTCAAGTAAGGCAAGCGCTCGCAACGCCAGACTGGATTGCACGGCTGCGGATGCGCCCAGGTCCAGGCTGATGCCACCTGTCCCACGACCGAAGCCGAGGCCGCCGGGGCTCGAATTGCCCTCATCCTGGTGTGCAGGTGTGACAGGGCTTGATAGGGATTGCAAGTCGCCGAACAGTAGGTCCCAGATAAAGTCAAAGGTCGGAACATCCTCTGGCCGGTGGATGAGAAGTGTGCGTAAGACATCCTTCTCGGGGAGGAAGGGAAAGCGAACACGTGCGTCCATGGTCTCAATAACATCCTGAGTGGAGAGGGGTAGTGCTTGGCGCAGGGCGGTAATGAGTTGCAGGATGTGAACCATGTGTTTTTACCTCCCCTGGCTTTTCTGGTTCTCAGCTTGCCACTGGCGAAGCCTTTCTTCAAGTTTGATGAGGTCTTGAGGATATTTTAATAAAATGCCTAACGTTCCCACCAGGCGCTCCAGATCGAGGGAATCTTCCCTCAAGGCATGGAGGGCGCG
The DNA here is from genome assembly GCA_020692355.1 of Desulfosporosinus sp. Classification (GTDB taxonomy): domain Bacteria; phylum Bacillota; class Desulfitobacteriia; order Desulfitobacteriales; family Desulfitobacteriaceae; genus JAJZPA01. The sequence continues at coordinate 22,598 of JAIMKP010000002.1, read as the reverse complement.
GGCAAAATCAAGGCTTTCCGAGACACTGGGGAGTTTGCGCAACGGCAGTTTGCGCACCTTGGCCACAAACTCTGCGACATCTTGATTAAGCCGGTCGGCGATTTCTGGACACTTCCGCCGCAAAATGGCCGTTTCTTGTTCCAAAGAGGGATAGGTCAGCTGAAGTTGGACACAACGGCGGCGCAGGGCATCGCTAAAATCCCGGCTATTGTTGCTCGTCAAGATCACGAGCGGTTTGGTCTTAGCCTTTAGTGTTCCAAGTTCGGGAATGGTCACCTGAAATTCCGCTAACAGTTCAAGGAGAAAACTTTCAAATTCTTCGTCGCTCTTGTCCAGCTCGTCGATTAAGAGTAACGCTGGATCGGGTGAAAGGAGTGCCTGCAGTAAGGGACGGGCCAACAAGAATTCGGATGAGAAAAGATCGGTTTTAACTTCATTCCAACTGGTGCCTTTTGCCAATTGCAAGCGTAGAAGTTGTTTAGCATAATCCCAGTCATAGAGGGCTTTGGTCGTGTCCAGTCCCTCATAGCACTGAAGCCGGATCAGATGGCGGCCAGTGACCTCGGCTAACGATAGGGCTAGTTGGGTTTTACCGACACCGGCGGGGCCTTCCAGGAGACAAGGTTTTTCTAAGGCCAGAGCCAAGAAGAGGGTAGTTGCCGCATCAGGGCCTAATAAATACCCTTGTTGGCTCAAAGTCTGTGATAGTTCGGCGGGGGAATTCCACATTAGAAATATAACCTCCCATGTTACAGATTGTATCTGATAGACATTTTATCATTCAATAAGCAAGAGGCAAAAGAAAGAGACAAATTTTGTTGACAACCTATCTCCGCGAGCGGTATCATAAGGCTGCAGACACCCCCTAGGGGTATATAACCTATGGAGGGATTTATCTTGAGAAAGATCGGAATACTAAGATGTCAGAAGTTAGAAACTATCTGTCCGATGGCTGATTGCCTTCATTCCTATTTTAGCAAAACCGATGCCTTTGCCTCTCATGCCCAAAAGGTGGGTGAGGAGCTGCAGCTTATCGGGGTATCCACTTGCGGTGGCTGCGCTGGCAACAAAGAGGCGGAAAAAGCGAGCGTCATCGTGGACCATATGGTCCAGCATGGGATGGAGACGTTGTTTCTTTCGAGCTGCCTGATTCGTCATGAGTTCTTTCCTCCCGATTTGGGGGATAAACCTCTGGAACAAGTTGAAAGTGCGGTGCGCTGCTTTTTTTCTACAGACAACCCAGTTGCAGAGGCCCAAGCGCATGATGTCGCCTGTGCTTTGTGTGCAGGTACGCTGGAAGGGGAATGCCCCAACCATTTAGCGACTCAAATGGTTAACAAGTATGGGGGCAAACTGGAGATCGTGACGGGAACACATTATGAGCATTTTGGTGGACAAAGATAGTGTAAAGGAGTGTTTTGTCAATGAACAAGAAGATTGCTATTCCAAGTGCCGGTCCGATGGTAAATGCCCATTTTGGCCGGAGCCAGGCCTTTACGATCTTTGAGATCGTGGCTGGCAAAGTGGTAGGAGTGGAAGTGTTGGATGCCACTGGTTTTGAGCACCAACATGCTGGGATTGCCCAACTCCTCAAGTCTAAGGGGGTTGAGACCGTGATTGCCGGCGGTATTGGCGGTGGCGCCATTGAGGGGTTGGAAGCTTCAGGTTTAGAAGTCCTGCGCGGAGCCAGCGGCTCTGTGCGTGAAGTCGCTTCGGCTTATGCTGACGGTAGCTTGGTTACCACGGATGGGGTGTGCGAACATCATGATGAGGGTCATGAACACCATCACCAGCATTGAAATAGTTTAAGAAAACTAAACGTCTGAATGCGTATAGCGCTGCGGCGTCGGGAAAAACTAGGTGTAGATTCCAGCCAGAAAGGAAGGCCGATCATGGGAGCACGGAAAAAGGTTTCCCGTCCGAAATCTCCGGTTACGCTACGCGATCCTCACTATTCCGAGTTTGATACCCAAAAGGAACGCAATATCCAGGCAGCCCATGAGGTGAACCACAAGTGAATAGACCGAGCGCAAGCATGAACCCGATCAATGATCGGCGTTCATGCTTATTTTATTTACTGGATTCCCAGCCGCTTGAGTTTTTTCCAGAGGCCTGTTCGGGTAATTCCTAAATGAAAGGCCATTGCAGTTTTATTACCATTGAATTCTTTTAAGAGCCTCTCAAGTTTATCTTTCTCGTTCTCTTTATCTGTGGAGAGTTCAGGGATAACTAGTTCAGGAGGCAGATCCTTGGTCGTAATCAGCTGGCCCTCCACAAAGACGAAAAGCCGATTGATCATGTTTTGCAGTTGCCGGACATTCCCAGGCCAAGCATAATGCAAAAACATCTCCTGCGCTTCGGCAGACAAACGCTTGAGGGGAGTGCCGTGGGATTTGGCGAGGTATTCCAGAATATGTTCGGTAAGTTCCAATACATCCTTCTCCCTCTCGCGCAGGGGAGGAAGTTTGATTTCAATTCCATTGAGACGGTAAAACAAGTCTAGGCGAAATTCCCCAGCCTTCACCATGTGCTGCAGGTTACGGTGGGTAGCTGAGATAATGCGTACTTCTACTCGGAACGGCTTTGTTGATCCGAGCGGCTCAACCTCTTTCTCTTGCAAGACACGCAAGAGTTTTGCTTGAAGCTCGGAGGATAGTTCCCCGATCTCATCCAAAAAGAGCGTACCATGATGGGCTAGTAGGATCTTCCCTTTCTTACCACCGCGCAGACCGCCGGTAAAAGCTCCTTCCTGATACCCAAATAGCTCGGATTCTAAGAGGTTGGAGGGGATCGCTGCCGAGTTGACAACGATGAAGGGACCGGCTGCGACTGAGCTGGATTCATGAATGGCTTTAGCAAACAGTTCTTTCCCGGTTCCGGTATCTCCGGTAATCAGAATGGGGAAATCATATTTGGCTGCGACCGAAGCTTGGCGGATGGTTTTCCTCATGGCATTAGAAGAGCCGATGATATGCTGAAACCCATTGGGGATCTGGGATGCGGTGAGGTTGCGCCTGGTCGAGGTGCCTTCGATCCGTAGTGGGGCTCTGGAGAGGATGAGCCCGAGTTGTTCCGAGGCGGCTTTGAACAGCCCGGCTAAAGCCTGGGATAGGGCGCGTTCGTCAGATGTGACAGCGGTCAACAAGGCGATGATTTCCCCTTGTTCGTTTTCAATGGGAGCATAAAGAATGGCGGTGAAGCCAGATCCTATGAGTTCCTCTTCGATATTTTCATAACGGGGATCGGCGAGGTTAAAGGCTACGATACTTTTGAAATTGAGCATCTCCTGCACTCCTGAGTTTTTAATCGGCCCCCATTCTGTCATCCCTGCTAACTCTTTGCCGGCTTCGACGATACAGCAGCGTAACCCCTTTGTTTGATCGAGGAGGGAGATGCCGACCCGTTCGGCCTGGGAAATGTGGCGAAGCTGGATACAGTAAAGGAGAAGAAATTCTTCAACTTTTTCCGAGGGAATGTCTGCTAAAACAGTCTGCAGGAGCGTAGCATTGGCTAAAGTTTGATATTCACGCTGGAGTAGGGTTCCAGCGTGAAAGAAGAAATGGGCGACATGCCTGGCGATCCGATCAATGAGCCAGGCATGCTCCACCTGAAAATGACTGGGGTTTACGCTGGCCAGCAGAATTGCTCCGACAATGCTGTAGTCAAAGACGATGGGCACCCGGAGAAGTGAGCGAAAGCCTGAGGCATAGAGTTGCGGGTCCTCGAGAAAAGAGAAATGCTCGGGGCTGAAATCCGCAACCAGATGGGGGAGCTGCTGTTGCAGCAACCAACCTAAGCCGGTCTCTCGAATCGTTCGATAGGCGGTGTGGACGACTCCGGTGACGTCCATGCCAATAGAATAGGCATAGACGTACTTGCGCTGACTGGGATCCACCCGCAAGAGATCAAAGCGCTCAAAAGTCAAGGCAGTCTGAATGAGCGTAACGATCCGCTCGGCGACGTTATCCGGTTTGGAAGGAAAGTCTTCAAAAAGACGTTCTAAAGATGAGGGCAAAAGGGTATGAAAATCCGGCTCTTCTCCGATCAGCACCAGACGATCGGTATGCTCTGCCACATTAAAAACTTGGGCAAAAAACACGCGGTTCTCCGAACCTACCCAATAGCGGCACTCATCCCCGGCCATGGCGTTTGAACCTGGCAAGAGCGGTTCAGGCGATTCCGGTTTAAGGCAGGACTTTAGCCAAGTGCTGCCTAAATAAGGCAAATATGCCTGGGCGGCTTGATTTTGATCGATGATCTCACTCTTTTGATTTAGTTTTATCACTGCATAAGGGAGTTCTTGAAATAGATCGTCCACGATGCCTCCTCATCCTTAGCCCTCATATTCAGTGTTAACCGGAAACCAGGAGTTAACACGGCTAATATGAAGAAATACGCCAAATTTATCCGCTTTCCTGCAAGCCTTGCCGATCTTGAAAAAAATTTTACCTGTTAACACTGTTAACTATGTGAATGTTAATGTTAACACAAGGATGAGATAGCGCAAGTGTTCATATTCACGAGAAACTCCGATGTGTAGCGGTCTTACATAATTAATCCAACGTTGGCACGCAAATTGCTTTAAGATAATACTAGCAAAGCGATAGGAAAACTGAATCCCATGCATTCATCCCTGTAGTAAGCCTGTCGCTCAAAATTTTAAGGAGGTCTTATTTTTATGAAACACCCAATTAAAGCTATCATTGCCCTGCTTCTCCGTCTCTATTTCGGGTATGAGTTCCTTATGGCCGGCGTAGAAAAGTGGAGCACTGGCTTCAACGGAGCGTCGGTTGCCGGAACCTTGAACCGTGGTTTGGCTCAAACGGCGGATGCCCTGATGAAATCCGGCGGCCCCAAAGCAGCTGCGCATCCGAGTGTCTCAGACTGGTGGGCCTGGATTATTCAAAACATCTTGTTACCTAGTTCTGGAGTTTTCGCTGTTCTGGTTAAAACAGGTGAAGTCTTAGTCGGTTTAGGTCTTATCCTCGGATGCTTTACAACCTTGGCTGCTTTTTTTGGCATGGTTATGAACATGAGTTTCTTGTTAAGCGGAACACTCTCTTCTAATGCAGAATACGTCTTAGCCTTCATGTTTATCTTGGCTTGGGGAGCCGCTTCGTATGAACTCGGTGTCGACCGCTTCTTCATGAAGAAACTGATTGCTAAATTTCCCCGTTTGACCAACAGTTTTGTCCAGCGAGGGTTCCCAGTAGACATGTAAACTCGGTATTTGAACCCGGACAAAAGACATGGGATTTAGGAAGGTTTGATCGACAAGAACCCTGGCTTTGGCTAGGGTTCTTCTCTGTGCGACAAATTGTATATTTCTGAGGAGGATTTCTGGGCTAAAAAAGAGAATATCATGGTTGTGCGGGCATTCGGCGCTGCTGTGTAAATGTGGCATGATTTTTAAACGAATGGGGTATCGTAGATGACAGAAAAGAACGATCATCATGCCTGGAGAAACGGGTATACTACCGGAAGCTGTGCCGCAGGGGCAGCTAAGGCTGCCTGTGAACGCTTGAATGGAAAGCCTGATCGGACACAGGTGGAGATTCCTTTGCCTCAAGGGGGGCGCTTGAATCTACCCTTAAAGTGGGTAGAACCTGGGGATTTTGGAGTTCGGGTCTGCATCGTCAAGGATGGCGGAGATGATCCGGATGTGACACACGGTTTGGATGTCATCGCCACGGTCAGAATCCTTTCTGCCAGCGGAGAGGTGCAGATTCGAGGCGGGCGGGGAGTGGGCAGGGTAACCAAGAACGGGCTCGCCATCCCCGTCGGCGAGAGTGCGATCAATCCGATTCCCAGGCAAATGATCACAAAGGCCGTGCGCGAGGTTTTCCCAGAAGAAGAACTGGAAGTAGAAATCGAAATCCCCCAAGGAGAAGAAGTTGCTAAGCGCACCTTAAACCCGCGCTTAGGAATCTTGGGTGGGCTTTCGATTTTAGGGACAACCGGAATTGTTAGACCGATGTCCGAAGAGGCTTTTAAGGCTTCCATCCTGCCGGAATTGGACCAGGCAAAGGCTTACGGCCACCGCCAGATCATCCTGACTCCTGGCAACTATGGCTTTCGGACGGCTACAGGAAGGCTGGGGGTAGCGGCTGAGGCCGTGGTGCAGATGAGTAACTTTGTCGGCTTTCTTCTCGAAGAAGCGGCATATCGGAGTTTTGAGAGCGTGGTCCTGCTCGGGCACATTGGAAAGCTCATTAAGGTTGCCGGGGGGATTTTTCATACCCATAACCGGGTCGCAGATGCACGGATGGAGATTTTGGTGGCTCATGCTGCCTTGTTCGGACTTCCGCGTGAGGATTTGCAAGATCTGTCGGCTTGGCCGACGGTCGAAGGAGCCGCTGGATCCTTGCTCGAACGAGGGCAAAAGGGGATATTGGATGCCTTAGCTACCCAAGCCAGCTATCGCGCCGGCCAGTATGTGCAGGAGAAGTTAAGGATTGGTACCATCTTTACACGTTTAGACGGAACATTTATTGGCTGGGATCAGGAGGCTGTTAAACTGTTTCAGGCAGCCGGCTGGGACTGGCCTTGCTGATGGAAACTTGCATGGGCCGAGAGGGTAAGGTGATAGCAAAAGTAACGAGCTGTCGGGATTGGGAGCAGGAATCTTAGGTCTAGTGTCGAATACGATAAGTAAAACTGAATACGTTTTCAAGGCCCTCGCATTGAGGATAATTGGGAAGCCGGTGTGATTCCGGCGCGGTCCCGCCACTGTGAAACAAGGAGTCCTCTCACGAACCCACTGGCCTCAGCCGGGAAGGGGGGAGGATGATGATTTGAAGCCAGGAGACCTACCTTGAAATGTTCACTGACCTACGAGCGATAGGAGATGTGTTTGCATGTTTAGACAAACCATTTTCGAGCGCTAGGCTCGAATTTTTGTTTTAGGAGGAAGGCATGATACATGTCATTGGGATCGGTCCCGGTCGGTCAGAATGGATACCGCAGGCGACTCATGAGATTGTGGCGCAGTGCGATGCCGTGGTGGGCAGTTCGCGCGCAATGCAGCTCTTTCCGGAGCGCAAACAAGGAATTTTCTATCTTTCCGGAGATATTGTCCAAAGTTTGCAACGGATCGGGAGCCTTTTGGAAGAGAATCTAGTAGTGGGGGTTCTGGTGTCCGGGGATCCGGGTTTTTTTAGTCTGCTCTCGGCCTTGCGGCGGGAGTTTTCGGAAGAGAAGATTTCCGTGCATCCTGGGCTTAGTTCAGTACAATTTGTTTTCGCGCGGGCGGGGATTCCCTGGCAGGATGCTGCATTTGTGAGCGTACATGGACGGGATTTGGCGAGTCTGCCACGAACGCTCTTGAAGCCTACGGCTGTGCTAACGGGCGGGGTGAATACCCCGCAAAAAGTTGCTCAGCTCTTACTGGAACGCGGGATCAATCCGCGCATTTCTCTGGGAAATTCCCTGTGTTATCCGGACGAGGTTTGGGAGACTTTGGATGCTGAACAATTAGCGCGTTACCCGCAGAAACTAGAACAGGCAATCCTGATTATTTATCCAACCTATCCGCATAATCCTTGGCAGAATAACGCGATGCGCATCGGGATCCCCGATCGGGAATTTATTCGAGGGGAAGTTCCGATGACGAAGGCAGAAATCCGGGTGCAAGTGTTGGCCAAAGCTCAGATTACGCTAACGGATCATGTCCTGGACGTGGGAGCGGGGACGGGAAGCATCAGTATTGAAGCAGCAGCCTTAGCTGGCGAGGGTATGGTGTATGCTATCGAGAGCGACGGGGATGCCCAGGAACTCATCCGGGCCAACCAGAGGAAGTTTGCCGTGAGTAACCTGCAACTCATAACGGGTACGGCTCCCGAAGAGTTTGCTAAAGTCCCTCCGGTCGATGTTTGCATCATTGGCGGCAGCCGGGGACGTCTGCGGGAGATCATTGAGAAGGTTCCTCTGGTGAGCGGAGGCAGGCTCGTCATGACGGCTGTGACCTTGGAAAGTGTTGTCAAGGGTTTAGAGGCTCTGTCCCAGATGAGTTATCAGGATATCGACACGGTTTCGATTCAGGCGATTCGTTGGCCTAAAATCCAAGATTTCCATATGGCGCAGTCCTTAAATCAGGTTTTCATCATATCGGCCCGTAAAGGAGGGGAAGTTGGATGACTTGGGGGAGGTTTTACGGAGTGGGGGTCGGTCCTGGGGATCCACAGCTCTTGACGCTGAAAGCCGTGGAAGTGCTCAGGAAGACAGATGTTATCGCCATACCTAAATCCAAGCTGGAACGGGAAAGCGTGGCCTGGGAGATCGCGAAAGGGCACTGCCGCCCTGATGTGGGGCAAATCGAGATCGAACTTCCGATGACATCGGAACGCGAGGTCTTGGAGCAGGCCTGGGAAAGTGGAGCGGAGAGGATCCGTCGGCTCTTGGCAGATGGGCAGACGGTGGCTTTCATCACCTTGGGAGATCCGTCCTTATACAGCACCTATACTTATCTCCTGGACAAGCTGAAAGGAAAAATTCCAGAGGAACGAATTGAGACGGTTCCTGGAATCATGGCCCTTGCTGCAGCCGCTGCCCGTGTGAATCTGCCGCTGGCAGAAGGGGATGAACCTTTACTGATTCTTCCCAGTGGCGAAGGGATCGAGGATTATCTAGGGTTTCCCAATCTCGTTCTCATGAAAGTATCCCGGCGCTTGCCGGAGATCTTAGCAAGGCTTAAAGATAAGGATCGCGCAGCTGTGTTGCTGTCCAGAGTCGGGCATGACACCGAAAGGATCGAGTGGAATCCTGAAGCGCAGCGGCCGGATGGGAAAATAGATTACCTTAGCCTTCTCATCGTCAAAGGGGCGGTCGGCAGAGCAGAGGAGGAAAATTAATGGGAGAGGTCATTTTTGTGGGGGCAGGGCCGGGGGATCCGGAACTTATAACAGTCAAAGGGCAAAAGGCCCTCATGCACGCGGATCGCGTGATCTATGCCGGTTCTTTGGTCAATCCTGAATTATTAAGCCATTGCCGCTCAGAGGTTTTGCTGCATGACAGCGCCGGTTTAACCCTGGAAGAAGTCATCCGTTTGATGAAAACTGGGGTGGACCAAGGGGAATCGATCGTTCGCCTGCATACGGGGGATCCCTCGGTTTACGGTGCGATCCAAGAACAGATGGATGCTTTGGACGAACTCGGGATTGCGTATGCAGTCATTCCGGGCGTCTCCTCTGTGTTTGCTGCGGCAGCAGCTGTCCAACGCGAGTTCACCCTGCCTGGGGTTTCTCAGACGTTGATCCTCACACGCCTTGCTGGGCGAACCTCCGTGCCTGAGGGGGAACGATTGGCCTCTCTGGCCAAACACCAGGCTAGCCTGGCGCTTTTTCTCAGTGTTCAGGACATTGGCAAGGTTGTGGAGGAACTCAAAGAGGGTTATCCGATCTCAACCCCAGTTGCCGTCGTCTATAAGGCAAGCTGGCCGGAAGAAGCGGTTGTCCGGGGGACCTTAGAAGATATTGAGCAAAAGGTGCGGGAAGCCGGAGTGCAGAAAACCGCGCAGATCCTTGTGGGCGATTTTCTGGGGAAAGCCTATGCTCGCTCCAAACTTTATGATCCGGATTTTACCCATGCCTATCGTCGGGGGAGAGATTCTTGATGGCAGCCATCATCGCCTTGACGGATCGGGGGCTGGAGCGGGCCTTGGTCTTGGCTGAGTTCTTGCCCGGTGAAGTAGAAATTTATGCACATGAACACTGCCATAAACAGATACCAGCGAACGGATGTATGCTGACCCAGCCGGCGTCCGAGCAGGAGCCAACGCATGGTTTCAGATCCATGGAAGCGCGAAGCTTTCGGCGTTTGCGGGAACTTTTGCCTGAATTATGGCTGAGCCATCGCCTGCTCATTTTTATCATGGCAACTGGGATTGTGGTTCGGGAGATGGGTTCTCTGCTGCAGGGAAAAGAGCGGGATCCAGCCGTGCTCGTCGGGGATGAAGCCGGGCGTTTTCTCATTTCTCTCCTCTCCGGGCATTTGGGCGGGGCCAACGCCTGGGCCAACTATCTGGCTGCGCGCGCTGGCTCTACCGCAGTCATCACAACCGCGACTGATGTTCAGGGCTTCACCGCCCCGGATGAATATGCCCGGCGTTTTAACTGGAAGGTAGAGCCTCTGGAACATTTGCCAGGTGTCAACCGGAAGCTGTTAGACTGCGGTCACCTGCGCTACTTTTCAGAGCAGGAGCTGCCCGCTACACATCCCTTATGTTGTGACCCGCATTATCAAGAGGTACCAAAATTCCAAGCAGATATCATCATCAGCGCTTTTCCGACGTTTCCCTCAGCGGCACTCTATTTGATTCCCCGGATTTTGAGCATCGGAGTGGGCTGCCGCCGCGGTGTGTGTTCGGACGAGGTACTGGAGGCCATTGCAGCAGCAATGACTCAGGTAGGAGCTTCATACTCGGCGCTCAAGGGAATCTACAGTATTGATCTCAAAGCCGGAGAACAGGGACTCATCGAAGCGGCTGCCCGCTTGGGGATTCCGTTTATCACGTTTAAGGCTTCTGAGATTCAAACCAAGAATGAGGAAACGGGGATAACGCCTTCAGAGTTTGTGCAAGAAAAGATAGGAGTTGACGGGGTATGCGAAGCGGCGAGCTTGCTCGGAACGGAGAACGGCAGCTTGATTCTGCCCAAAACCAAAATGAAAGGGATTACGGTCGCGATCAGCAGGGAAAGGTCATGGTTGTCGGTATCGGACCCGGTGATCCCCAACATATGACAGAGCGAGCCCGTGAGGTTTGGGCCGAAGTGGATACGGTCGCAGGATACAAGACCTATATTAATTTGATTCGCCCCTTCCTCACCAGCCAAACGATTACTGCGACTGGGATGCGTCAGGAAGTGGAACGCTGCCGCGCAGTGGTCCGGCTCGCAAGTGCAGGGCATAAGGTCGCCTTGGTCAGCAGCGGGGATGCCGGGGTTTACGGCATGGCCGGGATTCTAATTGAATGCTTGGCAGAAGCGGGGCGCTTGGACATACCTCTGGAGGTCATTCCCGGGGTGACAGCGGCCAATGCGGCGGCTTCCCTGCTTGGGGCCCCGCTCATGCATGATTTTGCCGTTATCAGTTTAAGTGATTTGCTTACCCCCTGGGAGACGATTCTCAAACGTGTCCGTTTAGCCGCAGAAGGGGATTTTGTCCTTGCCATCTATAATCCCAAGAGCACTGGCCGCACGGAACACATTGAGATCGTGCGTCAGATTCTTTTGGAATACCGCAGCCCCCAAACCCCGGTGGGGATCGTGCGCGAAGCGTTGCGTGGGCATGAGTCCAGTGTGCGGGTAACCACGCTGGCGGAATTCACCAAAGCAGAGATTGACATGTTGACTACGGTCATTATTGGCAATTCACATACGCGCGTGATCGGTCCCTACCTGGTTACGCCACGAGGGTATGGTGTATGAAATTCCTGGTTCTGGCAGGTACCTCCGATGGACGCTTACTGGCGGAGGAACTGGTGCTGAGGGGACATGACGTGCTTCTCTCCGCCCTCACGGCCTATGGAGCGGAATTAGCAGGGCAGTCTAAACTCGGGCAGACTCTAACGGTTCGCCACGGTGCGTTCGCGGTGGATGAACTGGCAGAAACCTTGAATCGTGGCCGCTTTGACGCCTTGGTTGATGCTTCACATCCGTATGCCAGCCGCCTGCGTGAGACCGCAAAACGTGCCAGTGCAGCTTGCAGGCTTCCTTACTTTCGCTGGGTGCGACCATCAGGCGCGGACGGGGAGGACGGCGTTTTCTGGGCTGCAGAGATTCCGGAGGCAGCGGAATTGGCGGCAGGGTTTGGAGAACGGATTTTTCTGACCACGGGTAGCAAGAACCTACCGGAGTGGCTTAACCAGACCGGGTTACAGGGCAAAACGCTTTATGTAAGAGTTCTCCCCACGTCCCAGGTATTAATTTCGTGTGAGGCTCTAGGCCTTAAACCGTGGCAGATCATTGCCGCCCAGGGTCCCTTTTCTCAGGAGTGGAATGAGGCTGTCCTGAAACAGCTTCGGATCGACGTGATGGTGGCCAAAGACAGCGGGGTTGAAGGAGGGACGCCTGAAAAAATAAACGCTTGTAAGCAGTTGGGCACCCCGCTGATTCTGCTTGCTCGGCCCGACGGCAACGAACCTGAGCTAAATCGTACTGAATTTATTCAAAGGATGGAGGAAAGATTGTGGACACCGAAATCATTCTCTTAGGGCATGGCAGCCGTCGAGCTGAGGCCAATCAAGGCCTGGTTGAAGTGGCGGAAAAAGTAGAAGCACTCTTAGGGCGCAGCGTTACCCCCGCTTTTATGGCCCATAGTGAACCGAGCTTGCCGCAGGCGATTCGGGCGCAAGCGCTCAAAGGGGCCAAGCGGGTCATCGTCATGCCGCTTTTTCTCTTCGAAGGGATGCACGTTACGGTCGATATTCATGAGGAGGCCGCCCTAGTGCGTGCGGAGTTTCCGGAGCTAGAGATCATCTTTAGCCAGGCATTGGGGGCAGATGATCAAATCGCCTCCTTAGCGAGTGTACGCATTAAGGAGGCTATGGGGGCATGAAGGGGTTTTTGACGGACCCGGAACACATTGAACAGGAGAGCATGCATTTCATCCGGAGTCAATTGAAGCACGCTTGGGTTGAGCAAGAACTGCCTGTGGTGGAACGGCTCATTCATACCAGTGGGGATTTAGGATTGGAGGAATCTATCCTGATCCATCCAGAGGCCATTCAGGCCGGAGTGGCGGCTTTGCGGCGAGGGGCAGCCGTGATTACGGATGTGGAGATGGTGCGCTCGGGCGTCTCCAAGAAGATCCTGAGTTTAATGGGGGGAAACGTAGCTTGTTTCCTAAACGACCCAGAAGTGCCGGAGAAGGCCAAGTCCTGGGGGCTTACCCGGACCATGACGGCTTTGCGTCTGCATGCCCGGGAGTTGGCAGGTGCGATCATTGCGATTGGCAATGCCCCCACGGCCCTGCTCGAAGTCCTGCGCCTTGCTGAAGATCCCGCTTCCCGACCGGCCCTGATTATCGGCATGCCGGTGGGGTTTGTCGGAGCCGCAGAAAGCAAAGAGGAACTATGGGCTTCCCAGGGGATTCCCTCCATCACCATTCGCGGAACACGCGGGGGAAGCCCTCTGGCAGCGGCTGCAGTCAATGCGCTTTTACGCCTGGCTTCGGGGAAGACAAACCCACGCGCAGCCGCCTTGATGTTTCAGGGCACGTCATCCAGTGTGGGGAAGAGTGTGCTGGCGGCGGCATTTTGCCGGATTTTCTACCAAGAGGGGTTGCGGACGGCCCCTTTTAAAGCGCAAAATATGGCACTGAATTCTTTTGTCACCAACGAGGGTGGCGAAATGGGCCGGGCTCAGGTTGTGCAGGCGCAGGCTGCCGGACGTGAACCGGATGTACGCATGAACCCGGTGCTCCTAAAACCGACGGGCCAGGCGAGTTCACAAGTTATTCTGTTGGGGAAAGCGCAAGGAACCCTTACGGCACTCCGTTATCACGGGGAATATCAACGGCTTGCCTGGCCTCTGGTTCAACAATCGTTGGCTGCGCTTTTGGCAGAAAATGAGGTTTTGGTGATTGAGGGTGCGGGGAGCCCAGCCGAAGTCAATCTGAAGGACAATGACATTGTTAACATGCGAGTGGCTAAAGCGATTCAGGCTCCTGTGATCCTGATTGCCGATATTGATCGCGGCGGGGCCTTGGCCTCGGTTGTCGGAACGTTGGAACTCTTAGATTCCGAAGAGCGTGCCTTGGTTAAGGGAATTATCCTCAACAAGTTCCGCGGGGAGATCAAACTTTTGCAGCCGGCGTTGGACTTCCTCAGGGAGAAAACTGGGATTCCCGTCGTCGGGGTGGTGCCTTATTTTACCGAGTTCGCGATTCCAGAGGAGGATTCTGTCGCCTTGGAGGGCTGGGTGAAAGGACCGGGCCAAACCAGTGATACTAAAGAGCCTGGAGAGCCTGGAGAGCGCGAGCTGGGGGTTGGTTCGAAACTGGATATTGCCGTCATTCGTTTACCCTATATCTCGAATTTCACGGATTTCGATGCGCTGCGGGATGAACCGGATGCGGAGATAAGGTACGTTGATTCGGCGAAAGCCCTGGGAGAACCAGATTTGGTCATTTTGCCCGGAAGCAAAAACACCTTGGCGGATCTCCTATTTCTCCAGACAAGCGGGCTTGCGGAGAAGATACATACGCTTTGGGAGCGAGATACCCCGCTGGTCGGGATTTGCGGCGGCTATCAAATGCTCGGGCAGCTGGTGCGCGACCCGTTGCATACGGAATCAGATTTAGAAAGCCTTCCTGGGCTCGGGATTCTCCCCATGGTGACGGAGCTTGATCCGGAAAAGCATACCGTGCAAAGCGAAGGCCGGATTCTCGCGCAAGGTATGTATTTGGAAAAATGCCAAGGGGAAAAGGTATCAGGGTATGAGATTCACATGGGGCGTTCCACCCCGGAGCCTGGACATAACTTTTTGTTCGAATTAAACGCCCAGGGCGTTCAGTATGCGGATGGCTTATATCATGGTTCTGCTTGGGGAACCTATCTGCACGGGATTTTTGACAATGATGTTTTGCGCCAAACCCTTCTGGAATCGCTATGGGAACGGCGTGGGCAAGAGCGCCCAGTATCTGAGGGCGCTTCGCAGACGGCAATTCGCGAGCAGGCGCTCAATCAACTGGCTGAATGGGTGCGCCAGAATGTTGATGTTAAGGCCATTCGCGGTTTTATGGGGTTGAAATCATGATTAGCCCGCTCCTAACCGGCTTTCTCCTCGACCAAGTCGTGGGGGATCCCCGGAGCCTGCCGCATCCGGTCGTGCTTTTGGGTAAAACGATTTCCTTCATGGAGAAAAAACTAAACCAGGGAAGCCCGCAGCAACGGAAGGCTAAGGGAGTCTTGATGGGACTTTTTCTGATCGGGGGGAGCTATGCCTTGCCCTGGACGATCCTGAAGTCCTTGGAGACTTACCCTTATGTACGTTTTGGGCTCGAAACCCTGTTGATTGCTGCGGCTTTAGCTGGG
The DNA here is from genome assembly GCA_020692355.1 of Desulfosporosinus sp. Taxonomy (GTDB): domain Bacteria; phylum Bacillota; class Desulfitobacteriia; order Desulfitobacteriales; family Desulfitobacteriaceae; genus JAJZPA01. The sequence continues at coordinate 7,567 of JAIMKP010000002.1, read as the reverse complement.
AAGTCCCTCTTGGATGCGGGAAAAGCGGTACTTAAGCCTTTGGAAGCAGGAGAACTGGACAAAGCGCGCTCGGCCTTGGCTGGGTTTGTCAGCCGGGATACTGGAACGTTGAACGAAGGGGAGATAGCGCGCGGTACAGTGGAGACTTTGGCGGAGAATTTTGTCGATGGCATTCTTTCCCCTCTCTTCTATGCGGCTCTCGGAGGGGCCCCGCTTGCCTGGGCGTTTAAGGCGGTAAGTACCCTGGATTCCATGGTAGGGTATCGCAATGCGCGTTATCTGGATTTTGGCTGGTTTTCGGCGCGAGCCGACGATTGGGCCAATTATCTGCCGGCCCGTTTGTCATTACCGTTGTTACTGGTAGCGGGAAGCTGGAAGCGTCTGGAGGTTAGACGCGCGCTGCGGATGTGGCGGCGGGATGCGCGCTTCCATCCCAGCCCCAATGGTGGAAATCCTGAGAGTATTGTCGCGGGACTATTCGGTGTGCAGCTAGGCGGGATGAATGTCTATGAAGGGAAGCCGACCTTGCGCGCGACCTTGGGGGATCCTGTCAACCCTCTGGCTGCGAAGCATATTCGAGATTCCCTGTCCCTCGTCCGTTTGGCTAGCTGGCTTGCCTTGCTCTGCTTTGTGGGCATTATCTTTTTGGTTTCTGCTTTTGGACTAAATACTCCTCAGGGATGGGATGTGAATGTATGGCTGTTCCCCGTATTGTGATCGCAGGAACCCATAGCGGTGTGGGTAAAACCACGTTGTCCTCAGGTTTGATGGCGCTTTTGGCACAGCGTCATCCGATTCAGGGATATAAAGTTGGTCCAGACTATATTGATCCCAGTTATCATCGGTTAGCGACAGGCCGCCCTTCGCGTAACCTGGACAGCTGGCTCTTGGGGGATGAGCTTTCCAGGCTCTTTTGGCAGAGTGCCCAGGGGTATTGGGCTGTCATTGAAGGAGTGATGGGTCTTTTTGATGGGATGCGCGGTACAAGGGGTTTCGGCAGTACGGCTGACATCGCTAAACGGGTTCAAGCGCCCGTGCTTTTAGTGGTAGACGCGGCTTCCCAAGCCCAAAGTGCAGCCGCTTTGGTGTATGGCTTTCAGCATTATGACCCGGAACTTCAGCTGAGCGGGGTTATCTTTAACAGGGTGAGATCCTCGGCCCAGGAGCAGATGCTGCGGGATGCCATTGCACCCTTAGACCTTCCCGTTCTTGGCTGTCTCCCTCGGGAAGACCGTTTTCGTCTGCCCGAGCGTCATTTGGGACTTGTTCCCGTAGACGAACAAGCACTGCGCCAGGGGTATCTTGCCGAGCTGGCCGACTTTTTAAAAGAACACCTGGATTTGTCCGGGATCGAACGCATCATGACCGAAGCCCCTGTCGAGCGGGGCGGCTGGCGTGAGACGTTTCTCGCATCGGGAAGCCAATCTCGGGGTTTTGCGGGAACAAGGATGGTGCGCCTGGGAATTGCCCAGGATGAGGCTTTCCTTTTTTATTATCAGGATGCCCTGGATACCCTTAAGTACAAAGGGTTTGAACTTGTACCCTTTAGCCCACTCCATGATTCGACCCTGCCGGCCAGACTGGATGCCTTATTTATCGGCGGCGGCTTTCCGGAGCTTTTTCTCCGAGAGCTGAGCGAGAACCAAGAATTCCTGGCTTCCCTTCGGGTCTTTGCGCAGGCGAAAAAACCGATTTATGCAGAGTGTGGCGGTTTTATGTATCTAGGGGAGCAAATCAAGGATTTCGAAGGACAGACTTATTCCCTGGCCGGGCTCATTCCCATGTCCTCGCAAATGACGGTCTCCTTGCAGGGGATGGGCTACCGCAAAGGGCTTTTGGCTGAGGATGGTTTTCTCGGCTCTCAAGGCTCTGTAGTGCATGGTCATGAGTTTCACTACTCCAAGGCGGAATTTAGCCGTGCGCATCGTCCGTTGTTTCACCTGCACAAAGGTGCAGAGTCTTTGCACTCAGATGGCTATGCGGAAGATAACATTGCTGCATCTTATCTGCACCTGCATTTTACGGGGCAGCCGGAACTTGTCGATCATTGGCTGGGTTTCCTTCAAGGGGAGTGAAGTGCGAAATACCGCTAAGCACGGAGTGAGTGCACGTGGATCAAGTAAGAAGGGGGAGCGAGTTCACAATGCTGGGAATCGGGTGGGCCCGCTGTCCGGGAACATGCGGGGAATGGGTTCAAGGGGCTCGGGCCGGAGTGCCTTTTTTGGTTGACAGCCCGATTGAGCGTTTTGCAGAGGTTTTCCTGGAACTGGATTTAGACGCCTCTCAGTGGAAGATCCCCTTCGAAAAAGAAAAAGCTCGACAGGCGCTTTCCCTGCTTCGGCAAGAGTACGGGTTCAAAGGGGGCGGACGCGTGCGTTTCCTGGAGAGTCTGCCTGCGGGGAAAGGGATGGCGAGTTCGACAGCAGATATTGTAGCGAGTGCGGCCGCCTTCCTCAGGGCTCTGGGACACACGCCAACGGCGGAGATGCTGGCAAACCTAGCCTTGACGATTGAACCGAGCGATAGTGTGATGTTTCCCGGGATTACGCTGCTCAATCATGTGCAGGGCGGGGGCTATGAAAGCCTGGGACCCGCAGTTCCGGCTCAGTTTTTGGCCCTGGACTGGGGAGGGGCTGTCGATACGCTGGCTTTTAATGCCCGCCAGGATCTTGCCGGGCATTATCGGCGCTTTGAGCCGGAAATTGCTTTGGCTCTGGCTTTGGTTAAAGAAGGCATCGCCAAGCGTGATCTGGAGAAGCTGGCGGCAGGAAGCAGCATGAGTGCTCGCTGTAATCAAACCATAAATCCGAAGCCCTACTTTGAGACATTCGCTGCTTGGGTTCAGGTAAACGGAGGACTCGGCTTGATCACAGCGCACAGCGGGACGCTCTTGGCTGGGATCTTTCCGGCAACAGAAAACCTGGATTCTCTGCTTAGCGAGGTGAGAGAACGCTTTTCCCCGAACGACAGCGCTATTTTTAGGGCACGGGACGGGGGGGTGGACTCTGGTTCCTGGGATCAACGGGGAGGAAAAGAACATGCATGGAGGTAACTTGCGCTGGGCTAAAGAGCATTATCATGTGGATGAGTTTATTGACTTGTCAGCTAACATCAACCCGTTTGGGCCTCCGGTAGGGGTGTTCCAGCGGCTGCAAGAGGCACTGTCTCAAATCGTGCACTATCCGGATCCGGAAAGCAAAGCCTTGCGCTTAAAATTAAGCCAATTGAGCGGGATTCCTTATGACATGATTCTGGCCGGAAACGGAGCGGGCGAACTTATCTATACCCTGCTGCAAGCCTTGCGACCAGAGAAGGTGCTTATTCCCGTGCCTGCTTTTAGTGAATATGCGCGGGCTGCCGCTGCTGTGCACGCTAACATATCCTACTGGCCGCTTGGGGCCGAGGGCTGGCAGGCGCTTCCTGACTGCCGCCTACCCGAAAGAGCCAGACAGGTTGAACAGACTTGGCTCGGCATCCTGAATGGAATCGATCTGTTGTTTCTTTGCTCACCCCACAACCCTACAGGAAGCCTTTTGCCGCCAGAGGGGTTTGTCTCAATCATGAGGGCGGCCGAACGTTCGGGCTGTCTGGTTATTTTTGATGAATCATTTTATGATTTTACGCTGGATGCCTTGCGTTGGTCGGCACGGGAATATTTGCAGGAATTTCCGAATTTGATCGTGCTCTATTCCTTGACCAAATTTTATAGCCTGCCCGGGTTAAGGCTGGGGACAGTCTTCGCTCAGCCGAGCCTGATTCGTGCTCTGAAAACAGCCCGCGACCCCTGGTCTGTCAATGTTTTGGCTCAGGAAGCCGGCCTGGAGGCCTTGGAGGATAGAGATTTTCCGGGTTGGGTGAGGGAAAAACTGCAAGAAAGCCGGGCCTTTTTCTATGAGCGCTTCACAGGGGCCGACTTGAGAAGCTTGCAGTTGAAACCCACGCAGGCTAATTTTGCCCTCATCGAACTCAAGGAAGGGAACGCTCAACAATTGACGGAGCGTTTGGGCAGACGCGGCATTCTGGTACGGGACTGTTCCTCCTTTGAGGGACTGGAAGGCGAGTTTATTCGGGTGGCCATCAAGGATCAGGGGAGTATGGCCAGGCTCATTCAAGTCTTCAAGGCCATCCACGTCTGAGACGCCCACTTCTGCAAGTGGGCGTTCACTTGACTGAAACGAACTGACCTCCGGAGAACTTGCCCTTGGGGAAAAAAGTTGCTAAAATCGGCTTAACCTCAGTCTTAGATTTTGGGGGAGTTTGTGAAAGAGCAGGTGGAGAATGATGAGAAATGGGCGCTGGGTACAAGGACTTCTCCTCTTGGGGTTCTTGTTGTTTTTGACTGTAGGTTGTGGCACGACCACGCCAGAAGGTACATCACCCAAAGAAGGCCCAGTGGTGGGTTTGAAAATTGGCAATGTGGCCCCGGATTTTAGTATCAGTATGCTTGATGGGAAAACGATTACGTTATCCGAACTGCGGGGAAAACCGGTATTTCTCAATTTTTGGGCTACTTGGTGTCCGCCGTGTAATTTAGAGATGCCTGATATTGAAAAGGCTTATAAGGATAATTTCCCGGTGCAGATCATCGGGATCAATATCAAGGAGAGTCCGATGGCTGTTGGCAGTTTTTTAAATCAAAAAGGTTATACTTTCCCTGTCGGTTTTGATTTAAAAGGACAAATTGCGGGTCAATACATGGCAACAGGGATTCCGACCTCCTATGCGATCGATGCCTTGGGGAGGATCCGCTATGTGCAGACTGGGCCTTTGACCTACGCGCAGCTGAGACAGTGGTTCACTGATCTCAGTCAAACCACGAAGTAGAGGGAGCGTTTCATGAATCCTATTCTTTTTCGGTACGGCGGTTTCGCCCTGCATTACAGCCAGGTGATCTTTTTAGCGGCCTTTTGGCTAACTTATCAGTTGAGGTCAGCATAGGGCCAAAAAGCTGGGAATAACGACAGCGGACTGGGAGCGGGCCTTGACCTACTATGTGCTTGGGACAGTTCTCGGCGGCAGGCTCGGCTATGTTCTTAGCAATTTACCGCTTTTTTTCGGGCGCTGGCGGGAAGTCCTGACCTTATGGCATGGAGCTTTTACGGTTTGGGGCGCCATCTTAGGGTTAGTGCCGAAGCTTTCACTCAGTATGCCTGGGGGATTTTCTTCCTCGGAGTGGCGGCAATAATGTGGGTGAAACACCGATGAATGACAATATTCTGGAAAGAAGGATTTTTCCTATTTGAGTCGAAATTATCTTTGAGTCGAAATTATCTGATTAGGCAGAATCCTCCTCGGTACCGTGAAGGAATCACCTGAATTGTTCAGCTTATTTTTACAAGGGGGTAGGAAAATGGGATATGACAATGTTTTGCTGGAACGCCAGGGGAGTATCGCGATCTTAACGCTCAACCGTCCGAAGGCTTTAAATGCCTTGAATAGCTCAACACTGGAGGATTTGTCCCAAGCTTTGGATGACATTGTTCATGATCCGGCTCTGCGTGTCGTCATCATGACGGGGGCCGGGGATAAAGCCTTTGTGGCTGGGGCGGATATCAGCCAGATGCGCGATTTTACCCCGTTGGAGGCCCGGCGTTTTAGCCAATTAGGGCAAGCAGTGATGTTGAAGCTGGAGAATCTGCCCCAGCCTGTCATCGCGGCGGTCAACGGCTTTGCCTTAGGGGGCGGGACGGAAATTGCCATGGCTTGTGATATTCGTTTGGCGAGTGAAAAGGCTAAATTTGGCCAACCGGAAGTCACCCTGGGGATCCTAGCCGGTTTTGGGGGGACGCAGCGCCTTCCGCGCTTGGTAGGGAGCGGACGGGCCAGTGAGATTCTCTTTACAGGGGACATGCTGGATGCTGAGGAAGCCTACCGCATCGGCCTCGTGAACCGGGTCTATCCTGCGGAAAAGCTGATGGAAGAGGCCTTGGCCTTGGCTCGCCGGATTGCTTCACGGGGGCCGGTCGCAGTTCAACTTACCAAGAGCGCGATTCACAAAGGGCGGAGTTTAGACATTACGAGTGGCCAGGCCTATGAGGCTGAGGTTTTTGCGCAAACTTTCAGCACACAAGACCAAAAAGAAGGGTGTAATGCTTTTCTGGAAAAGCGCAAAGCCGAATTTAACGGTTTCTAAGGTTTCGTTAGTCCTTGCTGATAGACACGCAAAGTTCGGAAAGGGGAAAGAGATATGATGTTTGAATTGAACGAAGACCATCTGATGATGCGGAAAATGGTGCGGGATTTTGCCGAGAAAGAATGTGGCCCAGGGGTGGAAGAACGGGATGAAAAAGAAGAGTTTCCCAGGGAGATTTGGAACAAGCTAGCTGAGTTGGGGCTGGCAGGGATCACCTTTCCGGAAGAATATGGCGGAGTTGGCGCAGATTATATCTCTTATGCCATCGCGGTCGAGGAGCTTTCCCGAGTGGATGCTTCTGTGGGTGTGACGGTTTCGGCCCACTCCAGTCTTTGCGCTAACCCGATCTATAAATTTGGGACCGAAGCACAGAAACTGAAATACTTGACTCCCCTCGCGACCGGCGAAAAACTTGGGGCCTTTGGTCTCACCGAGCCGATGGCCGGCTCGGATGCATCAGGAACCCGGACGACGGCAGTACGGGATGGGGATGTTTATGTCATCAATGGTACCAAAGTCTTTATTACGAATGGGTATGAAGCCGATATCTATGTCGTTACAGCCCAGATGGATAAAAGCAAAGGCAACAAGGGCATCGCCGCTTTTATTTTGGAAAAGGGGATGCAGGGCTTTACCTTCGGGAAAAAAGAGAAGAAGATGGGAATTCGGGCTTCGGCCACTTACGAACTCGTTTTTGACAATGTCCGGGTGCCTGTGGAAAATCGCCTGGGCGAAGAAGGAGAAGGGTTTAAAATTGCGATGGTCACGCTCGACTACGGACGCATCGGTATTGCAGCCCAGGCCTTGGGCATTGCCCAAGGGGCCTATGAACAAGCCCTGAAATACGCCAAAGAGCGGGTTCAGTTTGGTAAAGCCATTGCCCAGTTCCAAATCAATCAGTTCAAGCTGGCTGATATGGCGACCCAGATCGAAGCGGCCCGCCTCCTCGTCTACCAATCCGCTTATCTGGCCTCAGCTCATAAATCCGTATCCAAAGCTTCCGCGATGGCCAAGCTCCATGCTTCGGAAACCGCTATGTGGGTGACCACACAAGCGGTACAGATACATGGCGGCTATGGTTATACCCGGGAGTACCCAGTTGAACGCATGATGCGTGATGCCAAGATCACGGAGATCTATGAAGGTACGAGTGAGGTGCAGCGCATCGTCATCAGCAACCATATTCTCAAAGACTAGTGAGTGAACTCGTTCAGCTAAAGCTGAACATCGAGACTTCGGTGGGGGAGTCTACCTCCGTCGCCGCTAAGTGTTTCTATTGGGAAAGGCGGCTCGGCGATACTCTCCACTGGAGACTATCGTCACCGAAGCAAAGTACGAGGTACCACTCCCACTTGTAGAAGTGGGAGTCTCACGATTGGATCAAGGAGGAGAATCTCATGAATATTGTCGTATGTATCAAGCAGACCTTTGATA
>JAIMKP010000036.1 GCA_020692355.1 Desulfosporosinus sp. | reverse complement strand
AGGTGGATAAGAGCATGACAGAGGATAAAATGGATTTTGAAAGAAATGCCCAAGAATGGGATTTGAGTCAGATCAAATGGAACACTGACGGGCTTATCCCGGCGGTCGTGCAAGACGGCGAAACCGGAGAGGTTCTCATGCTTGCTTATATGAACGAAGAAGCCCTGCGTCTCACTCTAGACGAAGGGCGGGCCTGGTATTTTAGCCGCAGCCGCCAGCAGCTTTGGCGTAAGGGAGAGACCTCGGGGCATACCCAGAAGGTCATAGACATTCGTTTTGATTGTGATCAGGACACTGTTTTGCTTAAAGTGAAGCAGACAGGGATGGCCTGTCATGAAAATTACTTCTCCTGTTTCCATAATCGGGCCGGACAGGAAGGGTTTCAGGCGTTTGGACACCCGGAGGAACGCCCGGAACCGAGTCTGGGACAGGTTTTGGAAGCTTTGCACACCGTGATTCACGCGCGGAATCTGGAACGACCGGAAGGGGCTTATACCACCTACCTTTTCGAAAAGGGCATCGACAAGATCCTGAAAAAGGTCGGCGAGGAAAATGCGGAGGTGATCATAGCCGCTAAAAATAATGCCCCGGACGAAATCCGCTATGAAACGAGCGACCTCTTTTACCATGTGCTCGTGATGCTGGAGGAGAGAGGGGTCAGCCTTCAAGAGATCGCGAGGGAATTACAGAATCGGCGGAAGTAATTCTTATTTAAACCGCATCATCGCAAAACGAACTTAATAAGCGGGGGGGCGGGAGGCCATCTCGTTATGGAGATAATAGAAGGGTAGATGGCCAATAGATTTTGTGAATTCACTAGGATTTCCGGAAATCTATGCTGGGGTTAAACAAACCCAAAGCGGTCGGACGTGTTGACGCTCCTGCTCTCCTAATTCAAAATTCCGATTATCCTTTTCTTTGTAGCGGGGTTGTCATTTTTTCTACGTGATCCGGTTGATGCCTTTATTATTCTTTCAATCGTTAAAACCTTATTATGGAGGGTTAGCTGTATGCCAGAAATAATTGAAGATAAGAAATCTGTACGAGTTCCTAACCGCCGTGTTCACATGGCAAATGAAAGGACATTTCTTGCATGGATAAGAACAAGCATAGGGATAATGGCATTCGGTTTTGTTGTTGAGAGGTTCGCGTTGTTCATAAAACAAATGTCATACGTTTTGGGAAAATCCAATATTGAAAATGCATTACCGCCATCTCATGGATATTCGGCAATCGTTGGAATTTTTCTTGTGGGTTTCGGCGCATTAATGAATGTGCTTGCATTTATCAGGTATAAGAAGGTTGAGAGACAAATAGACGGGGATACATATCAACCATCGTCGATACTTAACAGACTACTCACCATATCAGTCCTTGCAGTCGGAATCTTCCTTGTAATTTATTTGATTCAAAGTACTTAAAGTAAATGTAGATAAGACTCCACTGCAGAAACCCCTGCTTTTCTCGCCTAAAACTATGCTATTTTTAGAGGTGATTTCCTCCATGTTTAGAGAGAATAATTCTCATAGTGAACTCGTTTAGCTAAAGCTGAACATCGAGACTTCGGTGGGGGAGTCTACCCCCACCGAAGCAGAGAACAGAATTCCACTCCCACTTATAGTAAGTGGGAGTCTTAAACGCTTGGATAAAAGTCAAGAGTTTCTTTGATAAATTCTCTGATTGGAAAATTCGAACAATGACTAAAGCAACCATTGATCTAAGCTTTGAATAAATTAATAAGGTTCAGCTGCTTTTGGGAATAGTTTATGTTAAAACTTCGCCGCATCTCAGCATGAGCGTAAGCAGGGGAGATTCACAGGATTTCGCTGATAATGACCGACCAGTTTTTGCCTTGATAGGCGTTATAGCCGCGTGTATGAGCACAACCGTAAATTTTGGTATTACCCCAATTATCCTTGACAAAAACGTATCCGTAAGTTTCACCTCTCATGGCACGCTGGGCGGCCTCAAGATGTCTCAAATTATCGCTAAGAATACCCTTGCGGCTCCGGCAGGCAATGATGTAGCCATGTTTGTTGATAACGAATATATCCCCGTTTTGACCAATGCGTGCTGAATCGAGAATATCATAAATATAGTCCCAGTTAAAGCGTGTGGAAAAATAACCCATTATTTTTTCATCATCGCTGCGAATGGGGCAGGTATAAGCTACGGTGTGATGATTTTCGACAGAAGAATAGTAGAGGTCGCTTACGGATATAGTGTTAACGGCCTTGGCGTCTGTGAACCAGTCTTGGTCTGCCATATTCTCACCGATGAGTTTACGATGTACACCGGCGGCGACAATGGTGCCTTCAGTATCCAGCACATAGAGATCAAGGTAGACTTCATAAATGTCAACCAGTTTTTTTAGCAAATCGTTGGTTACAGCAACCCTATCGGAAGCGGTTGAGGAAAGGCAACGCTTCACTTTATCGAAACCAGCCCATGCTTGAGCATCGCAATTACGTTCAAAAAGGTTCCGATCAATTTTATCGATCGTGTCATATGCTACATCGGCTGTCCGTACAGCCATCACCTCATTAGCTTTACTCTGAATGTTATTGATTATCTCAGTACTTTCCTTGGTTGAGACTAAGCTGCGTGTGGCCAATTTTTTTATTTCATCAGCGACTACGCCAAATCCCCGGCCAGCGTCTCCTGCTCTCGCGGCTTCGATGGCCGAGTTAAGTGACAATAGGTTGGTGTGTTGAGCTATTTCCCGGATAGCGTTAATGACATGCCCCATTTGTTGATTCGCATTTTTTAGTTCACTCAATAGGATGGATGCATCAATTACAAGGTTGTTGTCGGACATAAATAACACCTCTCATAAAAGCAAAAGAGGCCTATCTGAACAATCAGATAGGCCTCTTTGCCAAATTTATCTTATATTATATACGAGATCTGTAAGGTGTGCAAGGTGAGTATTTTCCTCTGAGCATTTTAAAGGGTTTCCCTCTCCGAGGCCGATTCGACAAAGTCCGGGAAGTACCAGACCCCTTTTGGGGAAAAAAGGAAAACCCAACGCTCCGGCGTAAACCTTGTGCGCTATCAGAACAGTGTTGATGCAGGATTTATTCGGGTAAGGTTGTCAATGATGAAGCCATTCAGGCGTGTAAAGTGAACTCGTTCAACTAAAGATGAATGTCAGGTGATTAATTATCGGGAACGTATGTTCCCAAAGGCCATTGGATGTGGTAAAATAAGGTTTGAGAGTTTAGAACACATACAGTATGATACAATCAGAAACGGACAGCCTGGGCTTAGCCGGCGAAAGTTCCCGCTGAGCTTGGGCTTGATCAGGGATCGAAGGGGGAAATATTTTGACGGGGTATAATGCGGATGCCATCCAAGTTCTTGAGGGTTTGGAAGCGGTGCGGAAGCGTCCGGGTATGTATATTGGTGCGACGAATTCCAAAGGACTGCATCATTTGGCCTGGGAGATTATCGATAATGCCATCGATGAAGTAGTAGCTGGGTATTGTGACCGCATCGCAGTCACACTCTATCCGGATCAGAGCCTAAGTGTGGAGGATAATGGTCGGGGGATTCCGGTTGACATGCATTCCAAAATGGGGATCCCCGCCGTCAGAGTGGCTTATGAACTCCTGCACGCCGGGGGGAAATTCGGCGGTGAAAGCTATAAAGTCTCGGGTGGGCTACACGGGGTAGGAGCCAGTGTGGTCAATGCCTTATCGGCGTTCTTGACGCTTGAAGTCAAGCGGGATGGGAAGCTTTACCGGGTGGAGTATGAAAAGGGCGGGCAGCTCAAATCCGATCTAAAAGTAGTCGAGAAGAAAGTCAAGGGTACCGGGACAAGAGTGTTTTTTCGACCGGATGCCTTGGTGTTCAAAGAGAGTATCGTCTTTAGCTGGGACGTATTGAAGAATCGACTCCAGGAATTGGCCTATCTCAACGCCGGGCTGACGATTACGCTCACGGATTTGCGCCATGGGGAGCGCCTAGAAACCTATTATTCGGAGTCAGGGTTACCGGGGTTTGTGGAACAAATCCAGCGCGAGGCTGAACTCGATCCTTTACATAAACGAACAATTTATTTTAAAGGGGAGAAGGATCAGGTTCAAGTTGAGTGGGCCATCCAATATAATGACAGCGATACCGAGACCTTCTACTCCTTCTGCAACAACATCGCGACCATCGAAGGGGGAACCCATGAAAGCGGGTTGCGCACTGCTTTAACTCGTGTCTTCAACACCTATGGCAAAAAGGCCAATATCCTCAAAGCCAAAGATGAAAACCTGACCGGGGATGACCTGCGCGATGGTCTGGTCACGGTACTGTCGGTCAAAGTACCGGAGCCGCAGTTTGAAGGCCAGACAAAAACGAAGCTTTCGAATACGGAAGTGGAGGGGATTGTCCAGTCGCTCACCAATGAAGGGTTAACCGCTTTTTTCGAGCAGTATCCCCAGGTGGCCAAGGAAGCCATCGGCAAGGCCTGGCGCACGGCCCAGATCCGGATCGCCTCAAAGAAAGCAAAAGAACTTAAACGCATGAAGAAGGATGCGGAAGCGAAGGCCTTAAGCGGAAAGCTGGCGGCCTGCTCCGAAAAGGACAAGACGAAAAACGAACTTTTCCTGGTTGAAGGGGACTCAGCCGGGGGTTCGGCTAAAACCGGGCGGGATCGGCGCTTTCAGGCGATTCTTCCTTTGCGGGGTAAGGTGATCAATACCTATCGGGCTAAGCTTGACAAAGTGTTGGAGAACCAGGAGATTCGGTCCATCATCACCGCTATTGGGGCTGGGATGGGGAAAGAATTTGACTTAGATAAATGCAACTATGCCAGGGTTTGTATCATGACGGATTCCGACCTTGATGGGGCCCATATCCGCACGCTTTTACTCACTTTCTTCTATCGCTATATGCGCCCGCTTATCCTGAATAACCGTGTCTTTATCGCCCAGTCGCCGCTTTACAAAGTACAAAGAGGAAAAGCCATTCAATATGCCTATGATGATCAGGAACTGAAGCCGGCCCTGAAAGCACTAGGTAAAAATGCCGTTGTCCAGCGCTATAAGGGCCTGGGGGAGATGAATCCGGAACAGCTTTGGGAGACCACCTTAAATCCGGTCAACCGCAAGATGATTCAAGTGACGATCGATGATGCGGTAGCTGCGGAACGGAAACTGAATATCTGTATGGGCTCAGCGGTAGAGCCCCGCCGGGAATTCCTAATGGAAAACATCGTGTTCACGCAAGAAGATGTTTAGAGAGTAGTCAGTAGGCAGAAGCCGGATTGAGATAGGTTAATCAGCGGGGAGGTATTTATGAGCATTCTTGAAGAGAACATTACCCAAAGGCCTTTGGAAGAGGTGCTTCCCGAGGCGTTCATGGGCTATTCCAAATTCGTGATTTTACATCGGGCCATTCCGGATGTGCGTGACGGACTGAAACCCGTCCACCGGCGTATTATCTATTCGATGCATGAATTGGGGATGACCCCGGATAAACCCCACAGTAAATCGGCACGCTTAGTCGGGCATTGCATGGGGGCCTATCACCCCCATGGGGACAGTGCCATCTATGAAGCAGCGGTACGCATGGCACAGCCCTGGGCTTCACGGTATCAGTTTATCGACGGACACGGAAATTTTGGCTCGGTGGATGGGGATCCCGCCGCCGCCATGCGTTACACCGAGATGCGCATGACTCCCTTGGCCAAGCTCATGTGCCAGGATCTTGAGAAAGATACTGTTTCCTTCCGACCGAATTATGACAACCGGTTGGAGGAGCCCGCCGTACTTCCCAGCCCATTGCCCAACCTCCTGATCAATGGTACGGGCGGGATCGCGGTCGGTTTGGCGACGAACATGCCTCCCCATAATTTGCGCGAGGTGATTTGCGGGATCACTCAGCAAATAGACAACCCTGAGTTGACACTGGAGGAGCTGATGGCGACGGTTCCAGGCCCCGACTTTCCCACCGGAGGGTATATTCTGGGGCAGGATGGGATTCGCGAGGCCTATACGACCGGGCGCGGCAAGCTCATCGTGCGGGGAAAAGCCGCGATTCAGCCGGGAAAAGGCGGTAAGCATCTCATCGTGATTACGGAGATTCCCTACCAAGTCAATAAAGCTAATCTAGCCAACAAGATTGAGAGCCTTTCCGAAGGCAAGATCGAAGGGATCGCCGATGTGCGGGATGAATCGGATCGGGAAGGGATGCGCCTGGTGGTAGAGTGTCGCAAAGAAGCGGATCCGGAAAACATCCTGGCCCAGCTTTATAAATACACCCAGCTTCAGGAATCCTTTGGTATTATCAATCTGGTGATCACCGCGGATGGGACACCCAAGATCCTCAACTTGAAGGAACTTAATCAAGCCTACATTGAGCATCGCCGGGAGGTTGTGATTCGGCGTACGGAATACGACCTGAAAAAGGCGAGGGCAAGGGCCCATATTCTCGAAGGGCTGGTCGTTGCGATTAAGAATCTCGATGAAGTCATCGCCCTCATTCGCGCTTCTAAAACGCCCGCCCTGGCCAAGGCCGCCTTGATCCTGCGTTTTGAGTTCTCCGACCTACAGGCCCAGGCGGTTCTCGACATGAAGCTTCAGCATTTGACTAACCTCGAACTCGAAAGTATCCTCAAAGAATATGACGAGGTGTTACGTCTCATTAGCACTTTAGAAGATATCTTAGCCCATGAAAGTAAGATTTATGACATTATCAAGAAGGAACTGCGCGAGATTGCTGATCAATACGGCGATGAGCGGCGCACGCGGATCCTGACAGAAGAGGGAGACATGGGGTTTGTGTTGCCACAAGTGCTGGAATCTGAGAAATCCGTAGCGTTTTTCTTGACCCGCGACGGATTTGTCAAAACCATGCCACCGGGGAAGCCCGGACGAGGAGCTGCGGCACATCCGGCATCCTTTAAAGATGGGGATTATCTGATCGCTAAGTCTTTGGGAACCGATCGGGATACGCTGTTCTTCTTTAGCCGTGCCGGCAAAGCCTATAGTTTGGCAGGGAAACTCATCCCAGAAGCCGGTGCGAAAGAGAAAGGGAAGGTGCTCTCAGCACTTCTCCCCCTTCCGGAGGATGCAGAACTCCTGACGCTGGTTCCTCTGCGGGAAAACCAAGACGGTTATTTTGTGTTCGTGACCCGAGACGGGCAGATCATGCGCACCGCAGTCTCAGAGTTCTACCATGCCCGTACCCCGGAGGCGATCACGCTGAAAGAGGGCGATGCCCTCGTCAACGTCTTTTTCAGTAGCGGCGAGAATGAACTTTTCCTGGTGAGCGCGAAAGGACAGGCGATTCGTTATCCGGAGAGCCAAGTTAACCCGATGGGGCGTAAAGCAAGAGGGGTGCGGGGAATGGCCCTGGAGGCAGGAGATTATGTTGCCGCCGCTGCTCTGATAACCCCTGTGCACTGCGATCTTCTCAGCGTCACGGAGCGCGGCTGGGTGAAGCGGACTTCCTTGGATGCGTATAAACCTCAGGGACGTGCAGGGAAAGGGGTCGCTTTAGGCAAAGTTTCCCCTGAGAAAACAGGCTTTGTGGCTGCGATTGCGCCCATCGCGGCTGAACCGGTGCTCGTGCTGATCCAGAAGGGTGGAAGCACTACGGTTATACAGCTCTCTCAATTGGAGCGAGAAGCCCGGATGAAGCCGGGAGCACTCCTAGCCGATGTCATGTTGGATGACTATGTGGTTCAGGCCTTGCTTTAACCGTGTGGAAGGAGGAATTGGGATGAGTAAAGATGCAATGCAATCGAAAACCATCATTCTCCCCCGCTTGAATCGTTTAAGCCCCTCGTTGGAAAGCACCGCTTTGAAGATCATGGAGGAGTCAGGGGAACTCGCTCAGGCGATCGGCAAGTTTCGGGGGCTCAGCGGGGAGCATCAGCGCATTGAGGAGCAAGAAGCCATGCAAATGGTCGCCCAGGAACTCGTAGATGTAGCTCAGACGGCGGTGACCATGATGTTCGTTTTAGAAGAGCAGTACGGTATTGACTTGGCAGTGGTGCTTGAGGAGCATTTGACCAAGCTGCGTCAGAAGGGCTATTGTGATTGAGATGGGGAGTGGGGAAGATGTATAACTTAGATGACTTGAATCCGGTGCAGCGCGAGGCTGTCGAACACCGGGATGGACCGCTCCTCATCTTGGCCGGGGCGGGTTCGGGCAAAACACGGGTGCTCACTTACCGGATCGCCCATTTGATTCACCAGGGGGCAGAACCTTGGAATATTCTCGCGATAACGTTTACCAATAAAGCGGCCAAGGAGATGCGGGAACGGGTAGAGGGGCTGGTAGGCAGCGCCGGAAAGGGGCTCTGGGTGTTGACCTTTCACTCGGCCTGTGTGCGGATCTTGCGCCGCGAAATCGAACATTTGCCAGGCTATAACCGCAGTTTTTTGATCTATGACACGTCAGACCAGCAATCGGTCTTGAAGTCCTGCCTGAAACAGTTAAATCTGGATGAGAAAAAATCCCCTGTTCGTTCCATCCAGGGAAGTATCAGCGATGCCAAGAACAAGCTGTGGAATCCCGAGGACTTGGCCGCCAAAGCCAACGATTACGGGGAAAAGGTAGCGGCCGATGTCTATACGCTTTATCAGAAAAAGCTTAGGGCGAACAATGCCTTGGATTTTGACGATATCATCATGCTGACGGTGCGCCTTTTCCGGGAAAATCCGACGGTTCTGGACTATTATCAGGAGAAGTTCCGTTATATTCTGGTGGACGAATACCAGGATACCAATCATGCTCAGTATACGCTCGTCAATCTTCTCGCCAGCCGCTACCGCAACCTCTGTGTTGTGGGAGACGCCGATCAGTCAATCTACGGCTGGAGGGGTGCGGATATCCGGAATATCCTGGCTTTTGAGCGGGACTACCCTGAAGGAAAAATGCTCAAACTTGAGCAGAATTACCGCTCTACGCAAATGATCTTAAAAGCGGCCAATTCGGTGGTGCAGCACAATTCCGAACGCACAGATAAGTCCCTCTGGACGGACAATCAGTCAGGTCAGCCGCTTGTCTATTATGTGGCTCATGATGAACGGGATGAAGCGCGCTATGTGATGCAGCGGATCCGGCGGGTGGCGGATCAAGAGGGACGCAAGTTCCTGGATTTCGCGGTGTTGTACCGGACGAATGCCCAGTCCCGCGTTTTGGAAGAATATTTAATGAGAGGTGGCATTCCTTACCGGGTAGTTTCCGGGACGAAGTTCTATGAACGCATGGAAATCAAGGATATTCTGGCTTATTTGCGCACACTCCATAATCCTGCGGATACGGTAAGCTTTTCCCGGATCCTCAATGTTCCCAGACGGGGCTTGGGCGAGAGCACGCTGCAGAAGCTGCTCTTGTATGCGGAGGAACAGGAAATGCCTGTGCTCGAAGCTCTCAAGGAAGCGGAGTATATTCCGGATATACAAGCTAAGGCGAAGAAAGGGCTGATAGAACTCAACGCGTTGTTGGACGAATTCAGGGCGGCTGCCTCCGAATTAAGCATCTCGGATTTGGTGGAAAAAATCCTTCAACGTACAGGATATTGGGCGATGCTCCAAGCCGAGCATACGGTGGAAAGCGCGTCACGGCTCGAAAACCTGCAGGAGTTTCTCTCCGTGACGGCCGAATATGATGCGTTGTCCGCTGAACAAGAAGCAGTTGAAGGTGAGGAAGAACTTCCTGCACTCGGGTTAGCAGGCTTTTTGGAACAAGTGGCCCTGGTGGCTGATACGGATGCACTGGATCAGGATGAGGATGCTGTGGTGCTCATGACCATGCATAGTGCCAAGGGTTTGGAATTTCCAGTGGTCTTCGTTGTCGGGATGGAGGAAGGGATTTTCCCCAGCGGCCGCTCGCTGCTGGAAGAGAAAATGCTGGAAGAGGAACGGCGTCTCTGTTATGTTGCGATCACGCGGGCTCGAGAAAAGCTCTATCTTTGTTATGCCGGACAGAGACTCTTATGGGGTCGCACGCAAATGAACCTACCTTCTCGATTTTTTAAGGAGATCCCCGCTGAGGTGCTTCTTGACCGCGATCCCCTGGATCCCCCGCCAGCAAAGACGGTTCGGGGACAAAATGGGTTTGGATCAGGAGGATTCAGACAAGGCGGTAAGCGCCAGAACCAGGATCAATCTGGGCGAGAGCGTGCGGGGTCGCCCCTTGTGAGTCCATCACAAAATTATCATGTGGGGGACAAAGTGGAGCATCCTAAATTTGGACGGGGGATCATCGTCAGTGTCAAAGGGGAGGGCCCTTCAGCCATGCTCACCGTGGCTTTTGATGGGGAATTGAAGCAGTTGCTTGCGGAATATGCGAAGCTTATTCGGATGAGTTCCTGAGTATGAGGAGGAGCGGTTAGCGTAGGGGATGTGTGAGTTAGGGGGAATGGTGTTTGGAACGACAGGACACGGACAAGGAGAAGGAGAAGGGCAGGCCCACGGCTGAATTGGACAGCCAGAAAGCTGAATTGGCAGGGCAGGAGACCTTTGAGTGGGTGAGCGTTCTGCGGCAGCGGATTGAGGAAGCGAACCGGGCCTATTATGGCTTAGACCGGCCCAAGATCACGGATGCTGAATATGATGCCCTTATGCAGGAACTGATGGCTTTGGAGCGGGAGTATCCCGAACTTGTGCGTCCGGACTCTCCCACCCAGCGCGTTGGTGGTTATATCGCTAAGGCGTTCAACAAAGTCGTACATGCCGAGCCTTTATTGAGTTTGGACAACGCTTTTCACGCGGGGGATCTGCGCGAGTTCGATCGGCGGGTGCGTGCTATTAGTCCGCATGCCGAATATATTGTCGAATTAAAGATTGACGGTCTCACCGTAGCCTTAACGTATGCCGATGGGATCCTCAGCTGCGGGGCTACCCGAGGGGATGGTACGGTTGGCGAGGAGATTACAGCCAACGTCAAGACCATCGGGGCCATTCCTTTGCGCCTGCCGCAGAGCAGGGCACGCCTCGATATCCGGGGAGAAGGGTATATGCCTAAGGCAAGCTTCCTGCAACTCAATCAGGAGCGCGAGGAAGAGGGAGAGTCTACGTTCGCCAATCCGCGTAATGCCGCCGCCGGTTCTTTGCGCCAGCTTAATTCCAAAGTCACGGCCAAGCGGAAACTTGGTTTTTTTGCCTATCAAGTACTCGGAGTGGACGGACAGGGGTTGACGACCCAAGAGGAAGTTTTGGCTTTCTTGGCTAGTTTGGGGTTCGTGGTCAACCCGGAATTCCGCAAATTCGCCGATGTGGAAAGCCTCATCGCCTATTGTGAAGGGATGGCAGAGAAACGGCACGGGTTTCCCTATGAGATAGACGGCCTTGTGATTAAGGTAAACAGCCTTGCAGAACAGCGAAAATTGGGGTTTACAGCCAAAAGCCCGCGCTGGGCGATCGCCTACAAGTTTCCGGCCGAGCAAGTAGAAACCGTTGTCGAAGACATCGTCGTCCGGGTGGGGCGGACAGGGGTTTTAACCCCAACGGCCTCGCTCACCCCGGTGTTGGTGGCCGGGTCCACGGTGAGCCGGGCGACTCTGCACAATCTCGACTATATTCGGGAAAAGGATATTCACATTGGGGATCATGTGCTTTTGCAGAAAGCGGGCGATGTGATTCCTGAGGTGGTGAAGGTGTTGCCGGAAAAACGCACCGGTTCGGAGCGCAGTTTCGGCATGCCTGCTGTTTGCCCAGAATGTGCGAGCCCCGTGCTGCAGGAGGAAGGGGAGGTAGCGCATCGGTGTACGAGCATCAGCTGTCCGGCACGTCAGCGGGAAGCGATCATTCATTTTGTTTCCCGCGCTGCCATGAATATCGAAGGGCTTGGCCCGGCGCTGATTCAGCAGCTTCTCGACGCTGAACTCATTCAGGATGCGGCCGATCTCTACTTCCTGGAGTTTGACAAACTCATCACCTTGGAACGCATGGGGAAAAAATCAGCGGAAAACCTCCTCGAAGCCATTACCGAGAGCAAAGCGCGGGGATTGGGTCCTCTGATCTTTGCCTTAGGTATCCGCCATGTGGGGGAAAAGGCCGGGAAAGTCTTAGCCAAGGCGTTTGCTTCGATGCAGCGGCTGGCAGAAGCTACCCAGGAGGAATTGCAACAAATTCCTGATGTTGGGCCCATCGTGGGCAGAAGCATCGTGCAGTTTTTTGCTCTGGAGAGCACCCGCCGCTTTCTCGACAAGCTACGCCAGGCCGGGGTGAATATGGAGGCTGAGGCTTGGGAGCAACCGGGCTTGCTTGCGGGCAAGACGATTGTCGTCACGGGCACACTCGAACGTTGGGAGCGGCGGGAGATTGAAACGCTGATCGAGCGTTATGGAGGCAAGGCCGCAGGAAGCGTAAGCAAGAAAACGGATTTTGTGGTCGCTGGGGAAAAAGCGGGCTCTAAGTTGGCCAAAGCGAAAGAACTTGGCATCCCGGTAATGACTGAGGAGGAGTTCGGTGTCTATCTGGAAAAGGCCGGCGCACCTACCAAGTAAAACGCTTGATCATCCGATTGAGCTGGGCGGCGTGTTGTGCTTGCCCCCTCCGCCTGAATTTGCTATAGTAGAATATATGGTCGGGAAATACCAAAAGGATGGTGAAATTTGTGAAAATCTCTCGCCAAGCGGTGGAACATGTAGCCTTGCTGGCGCGTTTAGAATTGAGCGAGCAGGAGATTGGAACCTATACCGAACAGTTGAACACGATCCTGGATTATGCCGCGATCTTGGAGAAACTGGATACGAGCGAGGTTCAGCCGACAGCGCATGCTGTGCCTTTACATAACGTCCTACGCGAGGATGAAGTGCGCGTGTCGATGCCCCAGGAAAAGGTGCTGCAGAATGCGCCGGATGCGGAAAATGGCTTCTTCCGTGTACCCAAGATCGTCTAGTTCCGGGGAAAGGAGAATGAACAGAATGGATATCACCGCCAAGACAGCGGGTGAACTACATGACTTGCTCGTCCAGAAGGAGATCACGTCTACAGAATTAACCCACGCTTTTTTAGATAGGGTTCGGCGGCTGGAAGGCCAGGTGCAGGCTTATGTCACGGTAACCGATAAATCTGCCCTAAAAAGGGCCGCTGAAGTCGATGCCAAAATAGCCCGTGGCGAAGCCATCGGTACGCTCGAAGGGATCCCGATGGCGCTCAAAGATAATATGTGTACTGAGGGCATTCGGACAACTTGTTCTTCAAAAATGCTGGAGGAATTTGTCCCCCCGTATTCGGCTGAAGTGGCCATCCGTTTGCAGGAAGCCGGAGCGATTCTTCTCGGTAAATTAAATATGGATGAGTTTGCCATGGGTTCTTCCACGGAAAACTCTCGCTTTTTTCCGACGCACAACCCGTGGGATTTGGAGCGGGTTCCGGGGGGATCCTCCGGGGGAGCGGCCGCTTCTGTCGCGGCGGCTGAGGCGGTCTATGCGCTCGGTTCGGACACGGGTGGCTCGATCCGCCAGCCCGCCGCTTTTTGCGGAGTGGTCGGCATGAAACCGACCTATGGTGCAGTGTCCCGTTACGGACTTATCGCTTTTGCTTCCTCATTGGATCAGATTGGCCCGTTGACTAAAGATGTCCGGGACAATGCCCTGGTGATGAATGCCATTGCGGGGCATGATCGGAAAGATTCCACTTCAGTTCGTTTTGACAAACCGGATTACACGCAGTTTTTGGGAAAAAATATCAAAGGGCTGAAGATTGGGATCCCACGGGAGTATTTTGGGGAAGGGATCGATTCCGACGTAGCCAAGGTGATTTGGGATGCGGTGGCGGCCCTCAAAGATTTGGGAGCGGAAGCTGAAGAATGTTCTCTGCCTCACACGGATTATGCCATGCCGGCCTACTATTTAATCGCACCCGCCGAGTGCAGCTCTAACTTGGCTCGTTATGACGGGGTGCGCTACGGTTATCGGGCGGAAGGGGACGATCTTATCAGCATGGTGCGCAAGACTCGTGCCGAAGGGTTTGGCCCGGAAGTCAAACGCCGGATTATGCTGGGAACTTATGCCTTGAGTTCCGGCTATTATGATGCCTATTATGTCAAGGCACAGAAAGTACGCACTCTGATCAAACAGGATTTTGATCAGGCTTTTGGGACATATGATGTTCTTCTTTCCCCGACGGCTCCGACGGTCGCCTTCAAATTCGGAGAGAAATCCAGCAACCCCTTGTCGATGTACTTGTCCGATATTTGTACCGTGCCCGTGAACTTGGCGGGGATTCCGGGCATCTCGATTCCGGCCGGGTTTGTAGGCGGTCTGCCGGTGGGCCTCCATTTAATGGGCAAGGCCTTTGACGAAGGAACGCTCTACCAGGTCGCCTACGCCTTTGAACAGCACACCGGTTTCCATAAGGTCAAGCCGAGTACCAAGGAGGTGGCAGCCCATGGCCTGGAGTGATACCTACGAAATGGTCTGCGGGGTGGAGACCCATGTGGAGTTGGCCACTAAAAGTAAGATTTTCTGCGGCTGTACCACTGAGTTCGGCGGGGAGCAAAATACCCATGTCTGCGCCGTGTGCTCAGGGCTACCAGGCGTCCTGCCGGTGTTGAACAAGGAAGTTGTGAACTTGGCGATTAAAGCGGGTCTGGCCTTGAACGGCGAGATCGCCGAGTTTTCCAAGTTTGACCGCAAAAACTATTACTACCCTGATCTGCCCAAGAACTACCAGACGTCACAATATGACTTGCCCATCTGCAAAAACGGGTGGCTGGAAATCACGGTTGACGGGGCGAAGAAGCGGATCGGGATTACCCGTGCGCATATGGAAGAAGATGCAGGTAAACTCGTGCACAGCGGGGAGACGATCACCTCCTCTGATGAGTCTTATGTAGACTATAATCGGACGGGGGTTCCCCTGTTGGAGATCGTATCAGAACCTGATCTGCGTTCGATTGCTGAAGTTGTAGCGTATCTTGAACAACTCGTGCAAATTCTCGATTATACCCAAGTGTCCGATTGCCGCCTGGAGCAAGGATCGGTGCGTTTTGATATCAATGTTTCCCTCAGGCCGAAGGGCACATCCGACTTGGGCACGCGCACAGAGACCAAAAACCTCAATTCCTTTGCCTCGGTTCGCCACTGCATGGAGTACGAGACGGAGCGTCAGGCGGAAGTCTTGGATGCCGGAGATAAGGTTGTTCAAGAGACCCGTACCTGGGACGAGGGCAAAGGAATCACCATTTCCTTGCGCTCAAAGGAAGAAGCACATGACTACCGGTATTTCCCTGAGCCGGATCTGGTGCCCCTGGTGATTGAACGTTCCTGGGTTGAGGAAATCCGCCGCACCCTGCCTGAGCTTCCGACCGAACGTCGGATGCGCTATGAATCGTTAGGGCTTTCTGAGTATGATGCTGGGGTATTAACTTCCTCCAGAGCTTTGGCCGATTTTTTTGATGAGGCGCTTTCTCGCTATGCGGATGCTAAAATCCTGACGAACTGGGTGATGGGGGAATTCCTGCGGCTGCTCAAGGCCAACCAGCAAAGTGTGCTGGATTCCCCGATTTCCCCGGTGCAGCTGGCTGAACTCCTCGAACTCATCGACAAAGGGAGCATCAGCGGCAAGATCGCCAAAGGCGTGCTCGAAGACATGTATGCCACCGGCAAGGATGCCGCCCTCATCATCAAGGAGAAAGGGTTGGGGCAAATCAGTGATGAAGCAGCCTTGGCCGAGATCGTGGAACAAGTTATTGCTGCCCATCCACAATCGGTTGAGGATTACCGGGCCGGCAAAGAAAGAGCGATTGGCTTTTTGGTCGGTCAGATCATGAAGGCCACTAAGGGCCAGGCTAACCCTAGTCTCGTTAACAAGCTTTTAAAGGAAAAACTTTCGTAGTGGACATTACCCCATGGCCCCATACTAAAAAGTATACAGTATAAGTCGGTGCGGGAGACTTTAATCCAGCCAGGCTTTATGTTAGTATATAGTACTATAAGACACAGATGAGAGTTGCCTTGCTGAATATAACAGCTAAGGCAACTCTCAACCCACCGAGAAAGGAGCTGACTGAGTTGAGCAAACACTTGACGATTGTGGACACGACGTTGAGAGACGGGGAGCAGACCGCTGGGGTGGTGTTTTCGAATCAAGAAAAGCTGCGCATAGCGCGTTTACTTGACGAACTGGGGGTTCACCAAATCGAAGCTGGTATTCCTGTGATGGGTGGGGATGAGCAGCAGGCCATACAGGATATTGTCAAACTGGGACTGAAAGCGAGCATCATGGGCTGGAACCGGGCCGTCATTTCGGATATTGAGGCTTCCCTGGCTTGCGGAGTGGATGCAGTGGCAATTTCCATTTCCACCTCGGACATTCATATCGAGCACAAGCTGATGACGACGCGGGGGGCTGTGCTGGAACGGATGGTGAAAGCAACGGAGTTCGCCAAGAAGCATGGGGTCTATATTTCAGTCAATGCCGAGGATGCTTCCCGTACAGATATGGATTTCTTAATTGACTTTGCGCGCGAAGCCAAGAATGCGGGGGCGGATCGCCTCCGCTACTGTGATACCGTGGGCATTCTCGAACCCTTTACCACCTATGATCGGATTAAGATACTGATCGAAAAGGCAGGCATCGATGTCGAGATGCACACGCATAACGATTTCGGCATGGCCACCGCGAATGCCTTGGCGGGAGTGAAAGCAGGAGCGACGCATGTCGGGGTGACGGTAAACGGGCTTGGGGAGCGGGCGGGCAATGCCGCTTTAGAAGAGGTCATTATGGCTTTGAAGCTTCTCCTAGATACGGATCTGAACTTTGCCACTGAACGCTTCCGGGAAGTTTCGGAATACGTGGCTCGGGCTTCCGGTCGTTTTCTCCCAGTTTGGAAGGCGATTGTGGGCACTAACATGTTCGCCCATGAGTCCGGGATTCATGCGGATGGCGCTTTGAAGAACCCGCTCACTTATGAGGTGTTCAAACCGGAGGACGTAGGTCTAGAACGCCAGATCGTAGTGGGTAAGCACTCAGGAACGGCTGCCATTAAAGCGAAGTTTACGGAGTATGGCAAAGAACTCACCGCCGCAGAAGCGGATGAAATACTGAAGCGGGTACGGGCCTTGGCGGTCGACATGAAGCGCTCTCTCTTTGATAAAGAACTGGTTTATATCTACGAAGATATGCAGGCGAAGCGCGGATAAACCGAAAAACCATGGGGGCCGGGGATGACTGAGCAGAACAAGGAAATAAAGAAGAAACGGTCAGAAAAACGTAAGAGGAAGGGCCGCGTGTTTCCTGCCCAAGAGCCAGGCTGGAACCTCTGGCAGGTGCTTTTACTGATCGCTTTGGTCACGTTGGCAGAGTTTCCACTCGGGTGGTTGGAGACACCTCAGAATTTGGACTCGCTCTTGGGTCGCCTGCATTATGTTTGGGTAGGTCTTGGAGAAGGAATATTCTATTTTGTGCTGACCGCTATTTTATTATGGCGAACGCACAGGACGTGGAAAGATGTCGGTTTTGTCCGCGTTAAGGGACGGTTTTTGTTTCTGGGTCTCTTTACGGGGGCGTTTTTGTTTATCAGTATTGGGCTTTTAGGGAATTTGCTCACCCATCTGTTGGGGGTTCCCGCGCCCCAGAGTTTTACCGAGGCCGTCATAGGAGCGCAGAGACCGTGGGAGTTTGCTCTGTTTCTCTTGCTGGCTGGGGTGGTAGCACCGCTTAAGGAAGAAATGCTTTTTCGCGGGTTGATTTATCCCCCCTTGCGCTTGGCGTATGGAAAGGGGAAAGGGATTCTTTTTACAGGGGCAATGTTTGGGTTGTTGCATTTGGATCCGATGCGTTTCCTGCCCTTATTCCTGGGCGGGGTAGTTTTAACCTGGTTATATGAACGGTCTGGGAGCCTCTGGCCATCGATTCTGGCCCACGGGGTGTGGAATGCTTTAATGGCAGCGGCTGTTTGGCTCCAACGCTGAATGTTGACATCCTTGCCTGTATGCACCGTAAGGCACCGTGGTATCTATTAACAGGAAAATAGATGGCTATGGTTCCAGGAATAGAGTATAATTATGGTAATGTGTGATTGGAGGTGTCAAATATGGGAGACAAGAGTCCCAAGAACAAGGAAAAAAAGAAGAAGAAGGCTGAAAAGAAAGTTGTCGCTCCAACATCTTCAGTTTTGCCAGCGAACAAGCCTAAATAATTATAGTAATGTGAAGAAGCCTGCTACTGCCTTAAATTTAATGACTTATGGGTCCGGCTTTCAAGCCGGTTTTTTTGTACCAGCCAGAAAGTATATCTTTGTGGTGGCATAAGTGCAACTAAGGCTTCCGCCTGCGCTAAGGCTTGGCGCAAGCCAATTTTTCTTTATCAAGATGGAAGAACCAATTACAAGGAGGAGAAACATGAGTAAAATCCAAATGAGTACCCCGTTAGTGGAAATGGACGGAGACGAAATGACCAGAATCATCTGGAAGTCAATCAAAGAATTATTGCTGTATCCCTATATCGATCTAAAAACAGAGTATTATGACCTGGGATTGGAGAAGAGGGATGAGACCCATGACCAAATCACGATTGATGCGGCCATGGCCACCAAGAAATACGGCGTCGCGGTCAAATGCGCCACGATTACCCCCAATGCGCAGAGGGTCAAAGAATACAACTTAAAACAAATGTGGAAAAGTCCTAACGGTACGATCAGGGCAATTCTGGATGGAACAGTTTTCCGCTCGCCAATTATTGTTAAGGGCATCAAACCTTTGATACCCACTTGGAAAAAACCCATTACGATTGCCCGGCATGCCTATGGGGATATCTATCGGAATGTAGAACACCGCGTCGAAGGCCCTGGAAAAGCCGAACTCGTGTTTACCAGCGAAAACGGAGAAGAATCGCGGCAGACGATTTTCGATTTTCAGGACAAAGGTATCCTTATGGGGATGCACAATTTTGACCAATCCATCGAAAGTTTTGCCCGGGCCTGTTTCAATTTCGCCCTCGATTGCAAACAGGATTTATGGTTTTCAACAAAAGATACAATTTCCAAAAAATACGATCATACCTTTAAAGATATTTTCCAAGAAATCTATGCCCAGGAGTACCAGGATCAATTTGAAGCAGCCAACATCGAATATTTTTATACGTTAATTGATGATGCAGTGGCCCGTGTTATACGCTCCGAAGGTGGCTATATCTGGGCCTTGAAAAACTATGATGGCGATGTCATGTCGGACATGGTGGCTACTGCCTTTGGCAGCCTGGCGATGATGACTTCAGTGCTGGTATCCCCGGAGGGTTGTTACGAATTTGAGGCAGCCCATGGCACGGTAACAAGACATTATTACAAACACCTAAAAGGTGAGGAAACATCTACCAATCCCATGGCTACTCTCTTTGCCTGGACGGGAGCGTTAAGAAAACGTGGAGAACTTGATGGGCTTAATGAACTGATTGAGTTTGCAAATAAATTAGAGGCAGCCTCATTGCAAGTCATTGAGGAAGGGGTTATGACGAAAGATTTAGCCCTAATCTCGGAACTCACGGACAAGAAATTAGTGAGCACCGAAAGTTTCCTCTTGGAAATCAAGCAGAAGCTGGAGGGGATGCTAACACATTAAGGAATTATTGGGGTGAATATTACTTTGTTCACAGAAATAGTTAGGGCGCAAGGCGTTCGTCTCGCGTCAGATGGGTCCGGAGTAGGTTTTGTCGAGGGGGTGGCAACCTTTGTCCCTGAACTTCTCCCCGGGGAAATAGCTGAGATCCAAATTACTGAACGAAAGAAGCGCTTCCAACGGGCTGCGCTGGTCCGGCTGTTGCAACCGGCGGTTGAACGCCAGGAGCCGCCGTGTTCTGTATTTGCGGTTTGCGGCGGCTGCCAGTTGCAGCACCTGGATTATGCTTCAACCTTGGCCTGGAAAAGGCAATGGGTGAGCGATGCTTTGCAGCGGCTGGGAAAAGTGGACGTCGAACAGGGCGTGAATCAGACCCTGGGCATGGAGTTTCCTTGGCGCTACCGCAACAAAGCGCATCTGCACCGTGATGAAGAAGGGCACTTGGGTTATTACCGCGAGCGGACGCATGAAACGGTCCGCTTTCCAGACTGCCTCTTGTTAAGCGAGGGGATGAATCAATGGATTAAAACCTTGGAGGACACTCTGGGGCAAAATTATCCAACGATCCGCAACGTGACGTTACGCCAGAATACCCGAGGTGAGGGTTTATGTCTTCTGGAAAACCTGCCGGAAGGACGTGTTCGCGAACACCTGCGGACAAGGCTCCAGACAGTCTTCTCGGAATCCATGTCTGTCTGGGGATTGACTCAAAGTGGAAACTTAGTGAGCTTAACCGGCGGAGAAGGGCCAGCGGTTGGGATCCGGGATAGTCTTAAGGGTGTTCTAGAGGATGGGATCCAAGATGGGATTCAGGATGGGCTCTTAACGGGACTTCGAGATACGCGTGCAATAGAGTTAGAGGTCGAGATTTTGGGTAAGCGATTTCAGGTCTCGCCGCTCGCCTTTCTCCAAGTGAATCCGCTGATGACGGAAAAACTTTATTCCCTCGCCTTGGAATGGACCGATTTGACCGGAAAGGAAAGGGTCTGGGATCTCTACTCAGGGATTGGAACCCTTACTCTGGCTTTGGCCAGCAAGGCCCAGGAAGTTTTAGGGATTGAAGAGAATCCCTTTGCTGTGGAAAATGCCTTGCGTAACGCGCTGCTGAACGGATTGAAGAATGCCCACTTCTTAGCAGGACGAGTGGAAGATCGCCTGATGGAACTTAAGGACAGACCGGATGTCGTTGTCCTTGATCCCCCACGGGCCGGAATCGAGCCTGCGGTTGTGCAGGCCCTGCTCCGTCTAAAACCAGAGCGGATCATCTATGTCTCCTGTGATCCCGGAACTTTGGCCAGAGACGCAGGAAGGCTGGTGCAAGGGGGATATAGGGTTGAGCGGGTTCAGCCGGTGGATATGTTTCCGTGGACGACACATACAGAGATAGTCGTGAGGTTGGAACGGATGAAAGGCTGATGAATAAAGGGTTACGAGTCATTTGAGAAGTCGCAGGTTTTGGATAACCCTTGAGTGGATAAAAAAGATGTACTTTAAACACAGATGTAGCTCATAATTTGAGAGAGCTCCAGTGATTTATGCTTCTCCCAGATAGATATACATAGATAATGTGGTACATAATTGTAACATGTTGTGTATGTTTAATTTTTTATCAGGAAATAATAGCAGTAAAGGTTACGACAATGTAACATTTTCATTGACTTTTCAGTAGGATATTGTACAATAATCCCAAAGGGAGGGTGTTGTCATGAATGCGATTTTGGGGGCAAGAATCAGGAACTTGAGAGAATCAAAAGGATTAACTCAAGAACAGGTTGCGGAAAAAATGCATTGCACAAGACAAAGATACGCTAGGATCGAGAAAGGGTTGACTGACATTTCCTATGCCAGTATTAATAATATTGCCCAAGTTCTAGGGATTAAAGTTGAAGAGATAACATCTTCGGTTAATAACGTTTCTTCAGATCAACTGATGTTCAGGGCAAATAGTAATTCCATTCAGGAAGATAAGTTTGAATTTATCACAAATATGATTGATACGTTCTATGCCCACCGGAAGCTATACAATAGTGTAAGGCAGGTTGATGTCAGTGAATAAGGCCAGACAGCTTATGATTGAGAAAATAGCTGAAAATGTCAGAGTTGAATGCAACGTCACAGATTATGGATTCCACAATTTATTTGAAGCTACAGAAAAAGCAGGGTATCGAGTTATTCGATACCCTATTGGCAGTGAGTCGTTTTTAGGTTTTGCTTTGCTTAAAGATACGGATAGAATCATATTTTCAAATTCTTCATTGATATTAGCAAGAGAGATTTTTTCGGTTGCCCATGAAATTGGTCATCAGAAATTGCATCTATCGGAGCAAGGGATAACCATAATCCGGGATGATGATTTTAAAGACAGAGATGAAAATGAGATTGAAGCCAATTATTTTGCGGCGTGTTTGCTGATGCCGGAGGATAAAGTCAATAAATTTATCAGGTTGGAATTGGATGGGAAAAGTATTGATGACTGGAACGGTTTAGACATTGCCAGAATCCAAACTGCCTTTAATGTCAGCTACGATATGGCAGTTATCCGCTTAAAAGCACTTCATATTATTCCTGTTTCAGTATTGGAAGATTTGAGATTAGAAAAATTGGAGAAAACTACTGCCAAATTGTTGAAAGCCATCAAAGGAAACGCAGATTTATGCCAACCGGCTGAAGCAAAAAAAATACCGGCTGAATATCTGGAATGGGTAATCTTTAACTATCAGGAAAAGCTGATTCCAAAAAAGAGTTTAGAAACAGCCTTAAGCTATGTCGATTTAAATGCTGAAGATTTTGAAACCCAACAGGAAGAAATGGATGAAGATAAAAGCTTTGACGATTTGCTTAAGGGGATGATGGATTAATGGATGCATCTCTCGATACGAATGTGATTATCCATCTCTATAAGGCAAATTTTCTAAATGTATTATTTAATCGGTTTGAAAAGTTAAAGGTTTATGAATTTATTCGAACCCAGGAATTGCAACATCATGCTGAACCTGAAATTATAGAAGCATTTGATTATGATGTTAAACTTGAGAGGATAGAACTGATCACCGACAATTACCTTAAACAAATTGGAATAATTTAATATCTTTCAGAACCATGTTAAAGATTTAAGAATTTTATTTGATGGTAGCGACCTTGGAGAGGTATATGCCATTGCAATGGCCAAAACATTAGGATGTATCAGCTTGGTAACCGATGATATAAAAGAGCGCGGTCCGCATTATACGCTGATGAGGACACTGGAATCTGATGTCATCCCGTTTGCTTTTTATGAAATTTTGTTTTTAGATTATCTAGAGCAGCGATTATCCGAGCAAGAATTACTAGATTGCTTTAATCGCATTTGTGAATTGTCAAAATTAACATGGGATTGTGCAATAAAACTAAAAACATTTATCAGACGCTTTTGGAGTAACCCCTATAGTCAGACTGAAAAAGAATGGATGGAATCTTTCTGTAAGGACAATGGCGTCAATGCTATGGAAAGAGTACAAAAATTGTATCATTTTTTGCCGAAATGATTTTTGTTCAGTTTTTGAAATATCGATAGTATAAAGGGTGTTAACGTGAAGTTTGAAGAGCTGTTTGAAAAATATCAGGCATTGCTGATTGAAAACGACAACTTAAAAGAAGAGATAAGAAGATTGAAAGCTAAGCCTGGTCTTGAAGAGGCGGTACTTGACGTCCAAGAATATCAGGCTGTGTTTGATTTTAGCTCCTCGAACATCCCTAAATTCGGAATGATTGAACAAGAACCATCTGGTGAATCATCATGCTCAGGTATCAATAACTTTTCAAACCCCATGGATAAAATCAGGTTATATATGTCCCTCTTTATAGGCCGGGATGATGTCTATGCCAAGAGATGAGAAAATCCTAAGAAGGGAACGTCGGGATATTCCCCAGTCTGCTTGGTTCGCTTGATGACCTAAACCCTAAGGCGTCCCTTCATTTCGGAGTTTCCTACGTGGTGCAATTTTTGTGGGACCAATTAGGCTTAACCAAGGCTATTCGCGATGCCTTAAAAGACCGTGATGTGACTTTCGATGTGCCTGCTTACATTCAGGCTATGGTGATTAATCGCCTTCTGGACCCTTCCAGCAAGCTGCATCTGTTTGACACGATCGAGGACATGTATTTACCGGACGCTTCCCACGAGTGGCAACTTCAACATTTCTACCGGGCTCTTGACTACTTAATGGACATTAAGCATAAACTGGAGCGTCATCTGTACGAACGGATGACAGATCTGTTTAACTTCCGGCTGTCTCTGGTACTCTACGACATGACCAGCACCCATGTGACGGGGCACCATTGCCCCATCGCTGAGCATGGGTATTCCCGTACCAACCGGCCTGATCTGGAGCAGGTAGAGCTGGGTTTGTTGGTGACACCGGATGGTTTGCCGATTACTCATGAAGTCTTTTCCGGTGAGACCCCGGATAAGAAAACTGTGCCACAGCTTCGCAGCGCAAGTTGAACATTATACCAACCATATCAAGAACAACCCCGCGTGGGACTTTGCTGGCATTTACGCAGATAACGCCCTATCCAGCAAAAACGCGGCAAGACGGCCAGAGTTCATGCGCATGGTTGAGGATGCCGAGAACAAGAAATTCGACCTTCATTCTCACGAAGTCCATCAGCCGTTTCGCCCGAAATACCACCGACTGCCTTGAAACCAACAGTGGTTCGTTGATACCTCCTCCGGGGCGTGGTTGCCCCTTACGCATAAAGCGCCGTAGGGCGCTCCCTACCCTTATTTTTTTAATAATTAATATCTGCCAAAGACCCTAGCCGCCTTAACCATGGCGTATACGTTGGTCGGGGGAGTCAAAGGCGGCATAGCACACGCTGGCATCAAGATAAACCCTCCGGGATGCCCTTTCATCTTCTGAATCAACTCCCTTGACGTAGCAAACACTTCATTCGGGGTGCCCTGCTGCAGTAGGGTTGTGGGAATATTTCCACCGATAATGTGCTCTTCGCCAATGGACTTTGCCGTATACTCTATATCCATCTCGTGACCGATGGTAAAAATGGTGCGGGGCGCTAACTTAATCTCGTGCAGCCAAAAAGGAAGGTTTTGGGTGTGGTCACCGCAAAGATGAATGACCCATTTTTTTATACCTTTGCTTATGAATTTTTCATGGATTTCCTTCACATAAATCAAGCTGAATTTTTCAAACATTTTAGGTGAGATCATGGCATGGGACTCCATGGGATAAGTACAAAAGGCGGAACAGTTCTCGGTACCAAATTCGTCAACAAATCTATCGGCTATTTTTAACAAATAATCCGTAGCCAGGCGCAGAGCCCGGTGGACCAATTCCGGTTCTTTATAGAGCCAGCGCATCAAGAGTTCTGTCCCCACTATAGACTCAGCAATACCAAAGGGTGAACCTCCGGGAACTGACACCGGAAATCCCTTTGCCCGGCACAGCCGGGCAAACTGTAAAATCCTACTGGCCGCCGGGGCAGTATTTATATCTGGGATTTTAAGTGTTTCCAGGTCTTTGGCATTTTCAACGGCCCGCTTAGTTATATGAGGTAAAGATATGCGGGGTGTAGTGGGAATTTTGAGTTCGCCCCCGAAATCCCAACCGCTCCAATCGGGGATATTGTATGATGGATTGGCATCAGACTGATGGAGTTCTACCGCCCATAGCTGAGCCTGTAGGGCTTTTTCCGGTTCTAGGTAGTATTCTTTAGATGACATGCCGTAAATGCCTGCCGTGTAAATACTGGCGCTCGGATTTACCGGTACCCGGTCTAAACCTTTCTTAGCAACCAGAGCTTTCACGCGCTCCGACGGTGTCAGCCTATCTAAGCACATTAAAGCTTCCCTCCATTTATTTATCATATTTTTGGTGGGCTTTTTTCAGGAAAGATTCATCAACTACGCTTTCCATCGGTAATGGCTTGGTAATCATGCTAACATCTAAAGAAAGTCTGACAGCGGCCTCATGTCCCTCTTTGGTGAAATAACCGTCGCGAGATAAGGTTCTTTTTGTATCCTCAATAACATCAACTAGGGTATTTTTATCCATGTTCGGGTACAGCGAGGTAATAACCTTCACGATTTCCTCAGAGGAATGGTTGTTTTCCCAAATCATAGCTTTAACTACCGCATTCGTAAATTTTTGTACATTACCAGGATTTTTCTTGATGTAATCATCAGTCACTTGGATAACATACAGAGGATATTCATCTGCTCCCAGAACTTTTCGATGCTGTTCCGGATCGGCTAGATCTACCAGCACTTGATAACCACGCTTTTGCAAGTCAACTTTAACCTTGCTGCCACCAAAGGTAGCAGCAATTTGGCCTTTTTCCAAGGCGCCAATCTCGCCGCCGGGAGGCAGTGAAACATATTGGACATCTTTGTTGGGGTTCAGCCCGCCATATTTCATGACAGCTCTGACAAAGGCACGCGCCGAAGAACCTTCCATACCGCCGGATATGGTTTTTCCTTTCAGATCAGCTATCGTTTTAATATCTTTTGAGGTCAGTATAGCCCAAGGATGTTTTACGGTAGTAGCCGCAATCATCTTGGTGCTTTTGCCCTTTTCATTGGTCTTCATTACCTGCTCGTACCCGGTTAAAGCAAATTGTGAATCCCCAGATAGTAGGGACGTAATAACCAATGGCCCACCGGCAAAGCTGATAAAACTAACATCAAGACCATCTTCTTTAAAGTAGCCTAACTTATCGGCAATATAGACCGGTAGCCATGATTCACCACTTCCCGATGGTTGGGCGACCACCACTTTTTGTAGTTTTGATGGGTCTACTGGTTTTGAAACAGTCGCCGTCTCCGATTTACATCCGGTAATTATTACGCTTACAAGTAGTAAAATTAACAACAAAATAGCAATTGGTTTCTTTTTCACTATATCTCACACCTTTGCTTAAATTAATTTGGTAATTTTATTAAAGTTCAAAAAGATAGCTCTCCTTTTTTAACTATACGGACCATTAAAGCTCTGTCGGGCGGAAATCCGGATACAGGGTCTAAAAACTCATTATCGGTTAAAATATTAACATTGGATATATCCCAGCCATGGGAGATAAAAATCACCCGGGGATCAATCTCGTCGGTGAATGTAACTTTGACTTCGATAGCCCCCCGCAGAGAATCAACAATAACCATTTCCCCTTCATTAATTCCCAACTCTTTTGCTTTATCTTTATGAACCTCAACATAAGGCTCAGGGGCTAATTTGCGTAAAGAAGGCAAGTTTCTATAACGGGAATGAAAATAACCTAAGTACCTGGCTCCTGTTGTTAATATCAACGGGTAATTTTTAGCCGTTTCCGGATCCGATTCAGGACTCTCAGAGGGCTCTTCGTAAGAGGGTAATGGGTCGTACCCGTATTCTTTTAGCTCCTTGGAATATAGTTCTACTTTACCAGAAGGGGTCTTAAACCCCTGAGTTTGATATTTTTTCTCTTTAGAGTCTTCGTAGGTATAGCCTGCTGGCATCTTCAGTAATTCTTCAACAGACAGGTTCAAGGGTTGTAATCTAAAGTTAATAGCTTCCTCCTCATTCTCCCAGGGAAAAGCTTCTTCATATCCCATGTGTCTGGCCAACTTACTTATAAACTGCCATTCAGAGAGACAATTTGGTTCCTCTAATAGTTTTGGTGCCAGGCCGATTCTGGAGACACCAAAAACTGAAGCACTGTTCCAAAGCTCGTTCCTACCCAAAAAAGTTGTTGCTGGCAGTACAATATCTGCTAGCTTAGCAGTCTCCGTCATAAAATG
Organism: Desulfosporosinus sp.; assembly: GCA_020692355.1. Lineage (GTDB taxonomy): Bacteria > Bacillota > Desulfitobacteriia > Desulfitobacteriales > Desulfitobacteriaceae > JAJZPA01. Next base: position 3,116 of record JAIMKP010000036.1, on the reverse strand, counting down.
GTCCATAACCACCAGTAAATCAAGACTGTCCAGAGCCTTTTGTACCTTACCGGCGTTTGACCACATAAGCAGGGGATTGCTGCCGATGATAACCATTCCTTTAATTGAATAAGGCTCGCCTTCAAGTATAGCTTTGGTGTATATATTGGCCTGGGCGTGGCCGTAAGATTTATGGAAAAGAGGAAATTCTTTTTGGCCGATGGCGGGCTTTTTATTGTCATAATCATTTTTCAGTATGGGAGAGGCCAGTTTGGCCGGAGATACAAAAACTGCCCCACCGTTAATGTCGAGATTACCGGTAATAGCCTGCAGGATAGCGATGGCGCGGTTAACTTGAAAACCGTTTGTATGCAGTTCAGTGCCGATTCCAGGAGAAATATTGGCCGGTGAGACCTGAGCAAAAAGGCGGGCGGCCTCTTTAATTCTGGCCTCCGGAACCCAGGTGATCTTTTCCACCTTTTCCGGCGAATACCCGGCGACAAGTTCAGCCAGCTTGTCAAAACCTATAGTCCATTTATCTACAAAATCCCGGTCATAAAGGTTCTCCTTGACGATGACACTTAGCATACTAAGGGCTAAAACCCCATCTGTCCCTGGCCTTAACTGCAGATGTATGTCAGCTTTTTTGGCTGTTGCAGTTGCCCGGGGGTCGATTACTATCAGCTTGGCTCCTTCTTGGAGAGCTTTATTGATAAGGTTCATTTGTGGTGGGCATGACTTAGCCGGATTGTAACCCCATAAAACTATGCATTTACTGTTTTCGTAATTAGGTACAGGCATAGCTCCATCGGTATACTTATTAGCCATTAATTTGGACCGGTGGCAATGGCTACCTACCGACGAGAAGTTAGGGGTGCCGAATACATTACAAAATAATTCCACATAAGGGGTAAATTCCTTTCTCACTCCCGTCTGGCCCACGTGGATAGCTACGGCCTCGGCGCCATTTTGGGCCTTGATTAGGCTTAATTTTTCTGCTATTAAATTAATAGCCTCATTCCACGTAATCTCTTGCCACTGTTCGTCACCTATTTTTCTTAAAGGGTGCTTCAACCGGTCAGGAGCTTTTACCAACTCTGCAACTGCGAACCCCTTGGGACAAAGATAGCCCTGGCTTATAGGATGTTCCTTTAAACCTTTAACTTCAATTATTTCATCGTCTTCTAAACAAAGTTCCATACCGCAACTTCCATTACATATAGCACATACCGTTTGTACAATGCCTCTTTCACTCATTCAATCTTTCACCTCATTTATCCAGTTTGGCATGAGCCTTTTTCAGGAAGGAGTCGTCCACAACGTTTTCCATAGGAATCGGTTTGGTAATCATGTTGGCCTCAATAGAAAGTCTTACTGCAGCATCATGAGCGTCCTTGGTAAAGTAACCATCTTTGGAGTAGACCTTTTTAATCTCCGTAAGGTTTTCGACCAAGACATTCCCGGTGCGCTCTGGGAACAGTGTAGAGATTTTATCTGCAATTTCCTGGGGAGTATGGTTTTGCTGCCAAAGCATGGCTTTATACACGGCATTTACAAATTTTTGCACGTTTTCAGGATTTTCCTTAATGTACTTGTCGGTTACCTGGGCTACATACATGTTGTAATTAGGTGTGCCGACGATGCGTTGGTGCACGGCCGGATCATCCATATCAATCAACACGTTGCCTCCATTTTTCAGCAGTTGGATTTTCAAGCTTCCCCAAGCGTATGAAGCGTTCACTTCGCCCTTTTGAGCCGCCGGCAAAATACTGCTGGTTGAAGTAATACCCACGAGGGTTACATCCTTATCGGGGTCAAGACCGCCGCTTTTGACAGCAAGCCTGACAAAGGCATAGGGAGAAGTACCTACGCCAGCTGCGGATATTTTTTTACCTTTAAGATCAGCGATAGAAGTTATTCCGGAATTGGCTACAAGAGAGTATGGAAATTTACTGGTAGTACTATATAGCATTTTTGTTTTAATGCCTTTTTCATCAAGCTTTAAAACCATCTCATAACCCAGCAGTCCAAACTGAGCATCCCCATTTATTAGACCGGAGGTTAATGATGCCCCGTGGAAAGTGACAAAGCTTACATCTAGACCTTCCTCTTCAAAGTAACCTAGTCCTTTAGCCAGATAGGTAGGACCCCATAGCTCACCCCGTGCCGCTTCGGCCACGACAATTTTCTGTAGTTTCGGTTTTTCAACGTTGTTACCCGTAACGTTCTGAGTAGTATTCTTAGCACATCCAACAAACACAAGCATTCCTAAGACCAAGAGCAAAGTGATCGCTTTCTTCTTCATTTCTCTATTCCTCCAATTATTTTCTTTAGCTTCCCTACTCGGCTGAAGCTCGCCATTTCAATAAACGGTTATCAAGCAAGGTAACGCCGCCATTCATAATAGTCATCATGGTTGACAGGATAACGATCAGGGACAACACCCGGGTTGTATCATACATTCCGCTGGCGTAATTAACCATCCAGCCTAAACCTGCACTGGCACCTATGTATTCACCTATGATTGCTCCCAACAACGCTGCACCAAGGCTCGCTCGCAAGCCATTTAACAGCCAGGGCACACAGGAAGGAAGGATAATTTTACGCAAGATCTGACCCTGGGTCGCTCCCATAAGCCTAACTGTATTGATTAAGGCCGGGCTAACATTTTTAAACCCGTTATAAGCGCTAAAAAAGGTCAAAAAAAATACGGAAATTAAGGCAATAAATACTTTAGATTTGATTCCCAAACCAAACCATAAAATGAATAAGGGCCCTAACGTTAGCTTAGGTATGCCGTAAAGTGCCATAATAAAAGGATCCAGAACCTGTGCCACCGACTTAAATTTTCCTAACACAAACCCTACGATGACCCCGGCGACGGTTCCAATGGTAAGCCCCAGCAAGGCTTCTTCCAGGGTAATGACGATATGCGGGAGTATTTTGCCGGTTAGGAACAGGTTTGTTAAGTCGCTGAATATTTCCGAAGGCTGGCTGATATAGAAAGAATCAAAGGCTTTATACTTGACACCCATTTCCCAACTCAATAAAAAAGCGGTTACGAGCAAGATGCGCCAAACGTTCACCGTTACCTTTTGCTTAACGGGACCGGAACTCAATTTACTCACCTCCTTTAG
>JAIMKP010000035.1:29100-32165 GCA_020692355.1 Desulfosporosinus sp. | reverse complement strand
TCACGCAGAGAAATGTGACCGGGACGGTGCGAGTTAAACTTTACAAAGGAAGCTGTACCCCGGTGGGCGTAAAATCCCCCTATTCAATGTATAATGAGGAATTCGCGACCTTTGGGCGGGATGGAGTATATAATCAAAAGGATGCGGAAGGATTCATCAATCTCTTTGGCCTGCCTCTTAAAGTACGGGCCTTGATGGAGAAAAAGTCTGGTCTTCGCTAAGGTTGAAACGAGGAATTGGTTAGTATGTGTATAAAGAAAGCGCCGCCGTGGCGCTTTCTTTATACAATTCATTAGACATCAGACATCAGACTGTTGCACGTGCATCGAACGTAGGCGATATTTGACACCTGTTTCTCCCCTCGATAGAATGAGGGCGAAGGGGAACCGGATTACCTATCCAAGAGTGATTTGAGGAAAGGAAGAACACAATGAAACTATGGGGCGGACGCTTTGAAAAGACGACGGATGCGCTCGTTGAGGATTTTCATTCCTCCATTTCGTTTGACCAACGACTTTATAAAGAGGATATTCGAGGGAGCATGGCCCATGCCCGGATGCTAGGGCGACTCGGGGTTCTTACGGTCGGGGAAGCGGAGTCAATTAGCAGTGGGTTGCAGGGAATCCTGCAAGATATTCAGACGGGTAAGGTCGAGTTTGAAGTGGGTGCCGAAGATATCCACATGAATGTGGAGAAACTGCTTACAGAACGCATCGGAACGGTGGGAAAAAAGTTACATACGGCCCGCAGCCGCAATGACCAGGTCGCTTTGGATCTGCGCCTCTATTTGCGGGAGGAAATCGATAATACTAAGGATTTGCTTTCAGACCTAATCCGTACACTCTTGAACTTGGCCGAAGAACATGTGGAAACGTGGATGCCTGGATATACCCATTTACAGAAGGCTCAACCGATCACGTTGGGGCACCACTTCATGGCTTATGTGCAAATGTTTCTCCGGGATCTCGGGAGGCTGAAAGACACGCGCAAGCGTCTCAATGTTTCGCCGCTGGGGTCAGGGGCTATGGCCGGCACTACTTTCCCCTTAGAGCGCGAGGCTGTCGCGCAAGAACTGGGGTTTGACGGCGTGACCTTAAATAGCTTGGACGGAGTGAGTGACCGGGATTTTGCCTTGGAATTCTTGAGTGCGGCTTCCATCCTAATGATGCATCTCAGTCGCATGTGTGAGGAACTGGTCTTATGGTCGAGCGGAGAGTTTCAATTTGTGGTGATGGATGATGGCTATAGCACAGGCTCCAGTATTATGCCGCAAAAGAAAAACCCTGATGTTGCTGAACTGGTGCGTGGAAAAACGGGCCGGGTCTATGGTGATCTCTTCGCATTATTAACGGTTATGAAAGGGCTTCCACTCGCTTATAATAAGGACATGCAGGAAGATAAGGAAAGCGTTTTTGATGCCATGGATACCATCCACAAGTCGCTCCTGGTTGTTGAGCCGATGCTAAAGATGATGCAGGTGAACCGGGAGGTTATGGCCGCAGGGGCAAAAGGCGGATTTACGAATGCCACAGATTTGGCAGATTACCTGGCTAAGAAAGGCGTACCTTTCCGTGAAGCTCATGAACTCGTGGGCCGGTTGGTACTTCATTGCAGCAAACAACACATCGGTCTTGAGGATCTCAACTTAGAGGAATACCAGGGATTCTCGCCCGTATTCCAACCGGACTTATTCCAAGCGATTGGCATCGAGCACTGTGTGCGCGCCCGCCGCTTAACCGGAGGCCCCGCCCCGGAAACCGTTAGCGCATCGATCCGTCAAAGCCGCGATATTCTCCAGAACTTAATATGGTAAGATAGGCGTATCGGCTCGAACATGTGCACAATGTGGATAACTCTGTTGATAAGATCGGAATAACTTGCATTTTACGGGGATAATTTGAGGATATCTATCGATACAAATGTGGATGAAATGTGGATAACCATACGAATAATTGTTTAAGTACTATCCTAGCCAGAAAATTGGGCGGAGTATTGTGTTTAAGAACGAAATGGGGTCAGGACAATGCGGAATTTGACGATGCTTACCGATCTTTATCAGCTGACGATGATGCAAGGTTATTATTCGAATGGCTGCCAGAATAAAGAGGCTGTCTTCGATGTATTCTTCCGCAGCCTTCCCCTAGGGAGTGGTTTTGCGATTGCAGCTGGGTTGGAACAGGTTATAGATTACATAGAACATTTACACTTTACCCCGGAGGATCTAGCTTATCTTCGCAGCTTAAATATGTTCGGAGAGGATTTTCTGAATCAGCTTAGGGATTTCCGTTTCCATGGGGATATGGATGCCATACCGGAGGGGACGGTGGTTTTTCCCTATGAGCCGTTGGTTCGAGTGAAGGGAAGAATATTTGAGACTCAATTCCTGGAAACGGCTATACTCAATTTAGTTAACTTTGAAACTCTTATCGCGACCAAAGCCTCAAGGGTTGTGGCTGCGACCGAAGGGGGGCGGGTCATGGAGTTCGGCCTACGTCGTGCCCAAGGACCGGATGCGGGGGTTTTAGGGGCGCGCGCTGCTTTTATCGGAGGGGTTCAGTCCACATCCAACGTGCTGGCTGGAAAGGCCTATGGGATTCCTGTTTCGGGGACGCAGGCGCATAGCTGGATACAGTGTTTTTCGAGCGAATTGGAGGCCTTCCAGGCCTATGCCCGGACGTTTCCGGAACAGTGCCTTTTACTTGTCGATACCTACAATGTCTTGAAATCCGGTGTGCCGAATGCGATTACGGTTGGGTTGGAACTTGAGCGCGAGGGACATCATTTCCTAGGAATCCGGATCGACAGCGGGGACTTGGCCTATTTGTCTCGGGAAGCGCGGAAGTTGCTTGATGAAGCTGGGTTAAAAGAGGCCATCATTGTGGGATCCAATGATCTGGATGAAGAAACGATCTGGGCCATCCGTTCGCAGGGTGCACCGATTGATGCCTGGGGAGTGGGTACACACCTGATTACGTCCAAAGAGACTCCTTCACTGGGAGGCGTTTATAAACTCGCTGCCGAAGGCGAGGGGGGTGTGTTTCAGCCTCGGTTAAAAGTCTCGGAAA
>JAIMKP010000035.1:0-28738 GCA_020692355.1 Desulfosporosinus sp. | reverse complement strand
GGTTACAGGAGAGGGTTTTCGCAGCAAAGGCGAATGGCCTCGTCGTAGGGATCTCTGGCGGGGTGGATTCGGCAGTCGTCGCGGGCCTGTGTAAACGGGCCTTTCCGGAACGTTCGCTAGGAGTCATTATGCCGGCCCAGTCTAATCCAGAAGACAAGGACGATGCGCAGTTGATTGCGCGGACATTTGGACTTAGGGTCATCGAAGTGGATCTGGGCACTGTCCACACTCAAATCATGTCCCAAGTCGAAAACGGCATTGAGGAAGCTGGGATTGAACCCCTGGGGTTGAGAATCTGCCAGGGAAACCTAAAGGCCCGCCTGCGTATGGCGTCCCTCTATTCCGTGGCGAACGCTTTGGATTACTTGGTGGTTGGGACAGACAATGCCCCGGAGAGTTATACGGGCTACTTCACGAAATACGGAGATGGGGGAGTCGATCTCCTGCCGATCAGTTCCTTAACGAAAACCGAGGTGCGGGTCTGGGCACGCGCTTTGGGTTTACCTGAGAAAATTGCCAGCCGTGTCCCGACGGCGGGGCTTTGGCCTGGACAGACGGATGAAACGGAAATGGGACTCACCTATGATCGGATCGATCGCTATCTTCTGGGGGAAAAGGTGCCTGATGATGTGCGGGAACGAATAGAAACCCTGCACCAGCAAAGCGAGCACAAACGTCATCTACCGCCCAGCCTAGAACTGCCTCGGTTGGAAAGGCTGGATTAAAGGATGCGGATTGGCGTAGATATCGACGGAGTCGTGGCTGATAGTTATCCCGCTTGGCTGCAAGAACTCAACCGTCACTATGGCAAACAGATCACGGTTCTTGAGGACTATGAAATGCACCTTGTGTTTGATGTACCCTTCGATGATATGAACAACTTCTTTGTAGAAAATGTGGAATATCTTTTGAGCATGCCCAAGCCTATTCAGGGAGCAAAAGAGAGTATTGAAAAGCTCATTCAAGAGGGGCACGACATTGTTTACATTACGGCCAGACGCCCCGAAGAAGAGGAAATAACCCGCGATTGGCTTAAAAAGCATGGTATCCCGCATGAAACGGTGCTCTTTAGTGGGTTTAATAGTAAAGTTGAATTAGTACGTCAGTGGCAGATGCAGGCCTTCGTAGAAGATCATAGTGTGAACGCCAGGGGAATTGCCCAAATAGGGGTACCTGTATTTCTGCTTACGACGAGTTACAATAAGGGTGAGGTATTGCCGGAAAACGTTGCCCGCTGCGCGGATTGGCCGTGTATTTTGAAGGGTCTGCTGCAATTGGCTAAACTCGGGCCCATGTAATTTTCAGAGAATAAAGGCTGCCCGAAAGTTTTCGGACAGCCTTTTGTGGTTTATACAAAGCATTGGCCTTTTTTGCTCAAATTCCAGAGTTTTTTCGGGAAGCGGTTGAGCGTTTCGAAAATTAGCAGACAAGTCCTTGGCCAACCTTATAGATGTCTCCCGCTCCCAGGGTTAAGACAAGATCCTCAGGAGCCAGCGTTTGAGCGAGATAAGTCTTGATATCATCTAAAGTGCCAATGTAGCGAGCTTGTTTGCCCTGCTTTTGAATAAGATCGGCAAGGATTACCGCCGAGATGGTGTGCAGGTTCTGTTCACGGGCTGAAGCGAAGATTTCAGCGATAACAACCTCATCGGCTGCTTGAAAAGCTTCGGAAAACTCTTGTAAAAACTTTTCCGTTCGACTGAAGGTGTGCGGTTGGAAGATAGCTCGAATTCTGCGGTCAGGAAAGGAAAGACGAGCCCCTTCGAGTGTATTACGAATCTCGGTAGGATGATGGGCGTAATCATCGACGATAAGCGCCCCGTCGCGGGTTCCGAGATGCTCAAAACGACGTTTGGTTCCGCTGAAGGCTTGCAGACTCGAGAGAATTTGAGTTGCAGGGATGCCGATTTCTTGGCAAAGCGCGATGGCTGCCAGAGCATTAAGGATATTGTGAAGGCCTGAGACGTGGAGATCGAGTTCTCCGACATATTGCCCGTGAATATAGATTTTCATCGTGCTGCCCTGATCTTTAAAAGAAACGTCTGTAGCCCGAATGTCAGCCCCGGTCGAGAAGCCAAATGTGGTGATGGGGGCTGAACTGGTGATCAGGGCTCGATGCGGATCTTCGTCGAGGATAAAGATTCTCCCGTGGGCAGGGACTTTCGCTGCAAAAACTTGAAAGGCAGCAATGACATCGTCAAGGTCTCTGAAGTAATCTGGATGATCAAATTCCATATTGGTGATAATGAGGTACTCCGGTGAATAATTTAGGAAGTGGCGACGGTACTCGCAGGATTCTGCCAGGAAGAGTTTTCCACGGCCAGAACGGGCATTTCCGCCAATACTGGGAACATCGCTCCCAACGACAATTGTCGGATCGAGGCCAGCCTGAATCAAGACAAGGCCGATCATTGCAGTTGTGGTGGTCTTTCCGTGAGTTCCCGACACGGCGATACCCTGTTTTTTAGCCATTAGACGCCCAAGATACTGCGGATAGGATAATACTGGAATATTCAAAGCTCTGGCACGGGCAATTTCAGGATGTTGATCCGTATAAGCTGCAGAAGCGACCACAAGGTCAGCATTTTCAACGTTTTCTGGTGCAAAGGGCAGAACTGAAATTTGGGCGCGTTCCAGTACACTGTCGGTAAAAAACCGTTCAGACACATCGGAACCGGTAATGGTAGCCCCTTCAACTTTTTCAGCCACTTGGGCCAAAGCACTCATCCCAGTTCCCTTTACACCAACGAAATGAATATGTAATGACAAGTCCCATCTTCCCTTCTTAAAACATAAGACCATCCGCTTAGAACAGCCAACAGAAGCGGGGGCCTTTTAACCCTACTCTACATTATACCCAATGTTATCAGAAAAGGTATCATACATAAAGAAGGAAATTTTACCCTAAAACTATCGAGCAAAGAATTGTGAAATATTTGGCGACGAAAAAACGACCGTTCGCGGTGCATTTTTCGCAATTGACCGAAGATTCTTCTCCATTACTAAGCGATCAGGTATAATAAATAAAGACATAGAAATAGGCGGTTTTGCCTTGGATCGAGGGGGGATAAAGATGGGAGCATGTTCTGCGAGGGTGTTTCAAGAAGAGATGGGACTCATTAATGGTCGCCAGCGGGACGGCATCGTGCTCGGACAACGATTCATTAGCTATTTTCTCGTTGAGTCTGCCCTCTTAGAGTATCCCGGTGTGGCAGAAGCCGGGGTCACTGCTGAGTGCCTAACCGCACAGGATCCTTCTGCAGGCCAAAGAATTAAGGTGTTTTTGGCCTTGGAAGAATCCGCAAAACCTGGTTTCGCGCTAGAAGGGGTTATAGAATATATTCGGCAGAGGTTTGCCATATTAACACCGATTACGATTGGGATAAGAGATAAGTTGCCCATGACCCGTTCAGGAAAAATCATGCGTACGGTCTTACGAGAATGGACCTAACAGTTTCAACCCGCTAAGTTCTAGGCCTAGCGGGTTTTTGCATGTTCAAATTTATCTTCAAAGCCTGTAATCATCGCTTGGAGGCGGCTAAGGTCTTCTGTCAGGCTTAGATAAATGTGTACAGAAATTGTAGCGCCAAAATAAATAGCGATGGCATACTTGGCCCAGCGCAGCATCTGCCAGCCGCCCGTTAGACGAACGATCCACGCCAGATGCTCTCCTTGATCATAAGAGGCTAAGCCGAGAATGCTGCCGAGGATGAACAAGACAAGCCAAGAGGTGAAGAACAGTTTTTGGCCGCTGTTATACTTTCCAGCGGGAGGCGGGCTGGAACGGAGAAAGAGGTAATAAGACAAAAGCTTGGGGAAGTTTTTGATATCCTTAAACCCTACGAGAATAGACCTATCTTTGCGAAAAATGGCATCCGTTACTCTGAGCATAAAGAATGCCATAGAAAGCCAGGAAAAGGTCAGGTGGATGATGTATTCCTGTCCAAATTGGAAGGCGAGAAAGTGGGCTGGTTGATGGAGTTCAAACCCCGTCAGCAGAAGGCCAGCCATGCTCAGGGCAAAGCCCCAGTGGCAGATGCGCACGAGCGCTGGCTGAGCTGGTATGGCCTGATGCCTTAAGGATCCCTTTTGCAGTTCTTTCTTCAAGGTTTGGCGCATGGTTCCTCCGCACTAGACATTTAATTCAATGAGAGACCTAACCCTGCGTTCCACGGTTCACACCCAAAGATCCAGCGTGCGCTGGTTTTCCTTTTCGAGAAGATGCACCGTGCAGGAAAAGCAAGGGTCATAAGAACGGATGACTCGGCCTGCTTCCGTCATGTCTTTACTGACTTTGAGATCGAGGAGGGAGTTTTCAGCGACACTCCGTGTCCCCGCCTTATCTCGGCTACTAAAATTCCAGGCCGACGGTGTAACGATTTGGTAGTGTTTCACCCGCCCATTTTCGACAGCTATCCAGTGGCCTAAGGCTCCGCGCATGGCTTCATGTAAGCCCACGCCGATACCGGAATCTTGTTCTACTTTGGTTTGAAGCGCACGTTCACCCGGAATGAGCCGCTGCAGCCAATCAGAGGCCGCCAGGGCGATCTTCTTCGTTTCCATAGTGCGCGCCCACAAGCGTCCGATGGCCCCATGCCCAATGATCTTGTCTCTGCTGACGACGGCCCGGGCCAAAGGACCGACCTCCATCGGGAGTCCTTGATAGCGGGGTGCTTTGACCCAAGTGTACCCTTTTGATTGACCCCGGTCAGGAATGGTTTGTCCTTTTCCAGGATAAAGGGGGCCAGTCTGCTTATACCAAGCTGTGGTAACATCTTCAGTGACTTGCTTTTCGTCGAAGTGTCCCTTGCTTCCCTGGATGACTAGGCCTTCCGGGAAAAGGTTTTCTCCATCAATCCCCGTAAAACCACCAACGGAAAAATAGTTACCATTGCCTTGTCCCAGATTAACATATTCCGGGTAGCGTTCAGCCACCAGGTTAATATCGGGGATGACCATGTCATCCAGAAAATGAACGATTACCATTAAATAACCAAGGTAGCGCGAGATTTTGTCAGCATCGACCTCTGAAGTGACCCCTCCGGCAACAATGCCATGCCCATGTGGGGCTTTCCCTCCGAATACGCCGAAGGCGGCATGGGCTTGGCGAGCGACCTCAAACGCTTTAAAATAGTGTTCGGTGAATTTCGCGTCCTCCGCAGGCGAAAAACGGAGATCCCCTTCCAGGTGGGGGACAAAGGGAGCCACATCTGGTCCTTTGAAATAATCAGGCATGGCCAGGAGGTAGAGATGGCGTAAATGGTTCTGGAGAAAGTCCCCCGCAAGAATGAGGTTGCGCAGTAAGATGCCATTGTGCGGCACGCTCATGCCGAGGGCTTGCTCAACCGCTAGAGCCGCTGTAAACGCATGAGCGGAAGAACAGATACCGCAGATCCGTTCAGTATAATAGGGCATGTCCATGGCAGGACGGCCAATGAGGATTTCCTCAAATCCCCGGTAAAGGGTATCCGCAAGGAAGGCATCTTTGATTTGGCCGTTTTCCAAATGGGCTTCTACCAATATCGGGTTATGAATACGACTAAACGGGAAAAGGATCCTTTTTTCCGTACATCCCACTCCATTTCGTGGTTCGTTGTTCGTAGTTCGATTCTCAAGAAAATTTAGGGTTAAAGGGTATATAATCAGGACGATCCGGGGCTGTTCGGCTGGGGGGTGGCGGGATTGGCCTTTTTTAGGCGATATGTTTTGGCGGATTTTGTTTTCTTGACCGGGGGACGGGAATTTTGCTTAACGGTGGACTTGAGGAGATTATGATGAAGGCGACCCTTGTAAAGGGAGGCGGCAAGATGTGCTGTAATGGCTGTACCGGTCAGTCCCAAGACGCCTAGGCCGATTTTGTCGGTGGCCATCCTCGTCCCTCCTGGAAAGGGGATATCCGGGAAATGGGCAGTAAAGGGCTCCATTTTATCGGGGAACCCGGGCTCGGTGCAGCCGATACAGGGAGAATTGCAGCCGATAGGCCAATTCATCCGGTCGTTCCAACGCCGAATCGGGCAGTCGGCGTAAGTTACAGGACCCTTGCAGCCTACTCGGTAGAGGCATTCCTTTTGCCCAATGTCCGTGGCAAAGATGCCCTGGTCATAGTAACGGCGGCGAGGGCAGTTATTGTGTATGGTTTCCCCGTAAAACATTTTTGGGCGACCGAAACTGTCCAACTCGGGTTCGCCATAGAGGGCCAGATGAAGCAGTGTGCCCATGATCCAGTCCGGGTGAGTCGGGCAGCCGGAAACATTGATTACCCGGCGTTCGGGGAGAATATTTTGTACACCTGTGCCTTGGGTTGGATTCGGGTAGGCCGCGACGACTCCCCCATAGGTTGCACACGTCCCGATGGCCACGACGTAACGAGCTTTGAGCCCCACCCTGCGTACCAGTTCAAGCCCGGTGATCAGTTTGCCGTCGTGATAAGCGATGTGGTTGTAGTTTCCCCCATCCCGCTGAAGCATGGTGCCCTGGACGACCAGGGTGTACTGGTTCGCCATGTTTTCCACGGTATCCAGAAGAACCTGGAAGGCGGATTCGGCGGAAGACTGCATTACTACCCAGTCATAGCGCCAATCTAGGATCTTATACAGGATGTCCATCAAGGCTGGGGTCCAGATGTTGTCAAGGGAAATGCTGTCTCCCGTACAAGAGCCGGTCTCCAGCCAGATAACGGGGAGCCTGTTGACTTCGCCGGCCGCTGCAGCCTTTTCCAGCGGGGGCCCCACCAAGTTAAGGAAATTTCCCAAAACGGCTCCCTTTACAACCAGACGTAAAAAGTCTCTGCGGTTGAGCATGCCGTCTCCCCCTTTAGCAATTTAGTATTACCGAAAATCTGAAAAAAATGAGTTGGTCATTGGGGGAAACTCTAGAAATTTTGTGGATTAGGGTATACTATGAAGCGTAATTGAATTTAAACAAGCTCTGGAAATCAAACAGAAAGCGGTGTAACAAAATGGACAATGCCCAAACGAAAAGCCCGATTGTCACGATTGAGATGGATTACGGCGATAAAATCGGGGTGGAACTCTATCCGGACATCGCGCCCAATACGGTGAAGAACTTTGTATCCCTAGTGCAGAAAGGTTTTTACAATGGCCTAATCTTTCATCGGGTAATTCCCGGTTTTATGATTCAAGGCGGAGATCCCAATGGCAACGGAATGGGCGGCCCCGGTTATGCGATTAAGGGTGAATTTGCCGGAAATGGGTTCAACAATTCCCTAAAACACGAGCGCGGGGTTATTTCTATGGCTCGCTCCGGCAACCCCAACTCGGCGGGTTCTCAGTTCTTTATCATGGCGGCCAATTCTACCCACTTGGATGGGCAGTATGCAGCCTTTGGCAAGGTCATTGAGGGAATGGAAGCGGTAGACAAGATCGTCAGCACGCCAAGGAACCAAATGGATAAGCCCCTGCAGGACCAGAAGATGAAGACGGTGACGGTCGATACCTTCGGTGTTGATTACGGTGAGCCGGAAATCACCCAGTAGACTTCCAAAGATTTCGTGCGTTCACGCTTTGTCGACAAAAGAACAAGTTTTACGCTATTGATATCTGCGACGATGATGGTGTACACTGTTATAGTGTGCAAGTCTATAAGGAATGAGGATGGAAATTGTGGAAAGCGAGCTGCTAGAGTCGATAGAAGCGTTGCGGCGAGAAATGTCGGATGTGGCTATGGACAAGGGGTTTCATGATCCAGCGGTTTTAGTGTTAAGCCAGAAGCTGGATGCCTTAATCAACCAGTTTTATAATTTGCAGAGTCATTTGGCTGAATATGCGGCATGAAGCGATGTAGTTAATAATTAATCGAAAAGGTAAATAGCCGCCCATATGGGACGGCTACATTCATTGGGTGAAATAATTTCTGGGCTTAGGTTCCCTGCTCTCCGTGCCGTTCCACGCTGTCTCGTTTGGTGATGCGGTTCTGCTCGTCCACAAACACGATTTTGGGACTATAGGTTCGGGTTTCTTCTTTGCTGAATAAACCATATGAAATAATGATCACCTCATCCCCGACCTGGACTAGGCGAGCGGCTGCACCGTTGAGGCAAATGACGCGGGAATCGCGTTCTCCGGGGATGACATAGGTTTCCAGCCGGGCCCCGTTGTGATTGTTAACCACCTGCACACGTTCGTTAGGCAGCAAGTCTGCTGCTTCCATGAGGGCCTCATCAATCGTGATGCTGCCTACATAGGATAAGTTTGCCTCTGTGACTGTGGCCCGGTGAATTTTTGATTTCATCATCGTCCTAAACACGGTTTTCCACCTTTCTGGCTAACAACAAAGAAAACACCCTCACGAGACGTGAAGGTGTTTTTATCTATTGCCCTTCCCCGTCTCGGTCACATGGATCCAAGCGGCCTAAGTACAAACAACGAAATTTACTATTCTTGGGTGTGCTCTTAGGTGTGCGTACACCTCCCGAAGGATGGTGTCGTGACAACATGTTTTAAATACATTATAGAGAAACAGGGGGATTTTGCAAGGTATTTATTGGCCCCATTTTCTTAAATCGGTTACAATGTGTTTGAGAAGACCAGCAAAGGAACGGAGTGAACGGCATGGGCGTGGATAATCGGATGGGCATGGGTTCTGAGGAGTTCACGATGCTTAACGTCCTGGAAGCCATCCGGGTAGGTGTGATCATCATCGACAAAGAAGAAGTCATTCGCTTCTGTAATCAAGCGGCAGCCGATTTTGTCGAGAGAAAGGTTCCCGATATTCTTAACTGTAAGATTCGGGAGGTTATCCCTGAGTCTGAGCTGGGCCAGGTTATTCAAGCTGGAAAGCCTCAATCCGCGCGTTTATATATCAATGGCAGGCTGGTGATTACCAACCGTTCCCCGATTTATTATCAGGGAGAGGCGATTGCGGCGGTTGCCGTATTCCAGGATGGCAGCGAACTACAAGAACTTCTGTCACGGCTGGATGACACACAAAGTATCCTTACCAGCCTGGAAAACATCTTTGAAAATGCCTATGATGGTGTGATCGTGGTGGATCGCCATGGGATCATTACCCGGATCACCAAGGCGTATTGTCGTTTCTTACATATCACGCAAGAAGAGGCTGTCGGAAAGTACGTAACAGAGATCCTTCCCAACAGCAGGATGCATATTGTCGCCCAATCGGGTGAGGCGGAAATCGGAGAACTCATGAATATCCGTGGCAAAGAAGCTATGGTGATGCGCATTCCCTTACGGGAAAATGGTCAGATCGTCGGAGCGGTCGGGAAGGTTATGTTTCGTGATGTACAAGAGTTGCGGTCTCTGGCTAAAAAACTAAATCTTCTGGAAAACAAGCTGAAGTTTTATGAAAAAGAACTTCAGCATTACCAGCAGCATTATCGCTATACGTTTAGCGATATCATCGGTGAGAGCCGCACGCTGGTGCGAGCCAAAGAGCTGGCGGACAAAGCGGCACAGGGGAAATCAACCGTACTTTTGCGTGGGGAGAGTGGCACGGGGAAAGAACTTTTCGCCCATTCTATCCATGCAGTGAGTGCCCGGCATGCCATGTCTTTTGTCCGGGTCAATTGTGGTGCGATTCCTGCTGAACTGTTGGAATCTGAGCTTTTCGGGTATGAGGAAGGGGCCTTCACGGGTGCCAAGAAAGGCGGCAAACCGGGTAAGTTTGAATTGGCCCACGGCGGAACCATTTTCTTGGATGAGGTGGGAGACCTGCCCTTGGCCATGCAGGCCAAAGTGTTGCGGGTGCTACAGGAAAAGGAGGTTGAGCGGGTTGGTGGCAATCGTTTGCAGCAACTTGACATCCGGGTCATTGCGGCCACCCACAGGGATTTGGAACAGATGGTGTCAGCGGGTCAATTTCGCCAAGATCTTTACTATCGATTAAATGTCTTTACGTTGACGATTCCGGCACTGCGGGAGCGTGAGGGAGATATATTGATTCTGAGTGATTACTTGCTTAGCAAATTTCGGCGTGAACTCGGCTCTACAGTGGACCGGTTAGAAGGCAGGGTAGCAAGTTTGTTTCAGCATTATCATTGGCCTGGCAATGTTCGGGAACTCCAGAATGTGATCGAGCGCGCCGTCAACGTTGCCGAAGGGGGGATCATTGTTTTTGAGGATTTGCCCTTGTACTTAAGGGATTTTGAAGGCCGACGGAGCGAGGGTGCCCTGCAACCGTTATCTTCGGAAATTGCCGAGGCCGAACGCAGGGCGATTGTTAGAGCGCTGAAATCTACGGGGGGGAATAAAGTCAGAGCTGCAGAACTGCTCGGCATTCACCGGGCCAACCTTTATCGCAAGATAGAACGCTATGGGATAGATGCTTAATGTCTATCAAATATTCCCGGTGAACGTGAGGAAGAGGAGCATAGCGTTTAGGCCGATGATGATGCCGGCAATGAGCCAGCCGAAAAGCTTAGTTAGAGGCTGGTTGACGAGGCTCCCCATGAGATCTTTGCGCCCGGTGATGATCAGCATGGGGATGATGGCAAAGGGGAGAGCGAAACTTAAAGCAACCTGACTCAGCACAAGGGCGCCCATAGGGTTGATGCCGAGAGCGATGATGATTAAGGCGGGGGCCATGGTGATCAGCCGTCTAAGATTAAGTGGAATATTTAGACCGATAAAACCTTTCATAATGGTTTGCCCGGCTAGGGTTCCCACTGCGGAAGAGGATAAACCGGAGGTCAGTAGGGCTATACCGAAGGCACCTGCCGACAGTCCTCCCAGCAGGGGTTCGAGCGAGCGGTGGGCTTGTTCGATGGAATCAACCGCCATACCGTTCCGATAGAACACAGCGGCGGAGACAATGACCATGGCAGCATTGACAATGAAGGCAATATTCATCGCAATCGTAATATCGATGCGTTCTAAGCGGAGGTGCTTATGCTTTTGTTCAGCGCTCAGGTTATGGTTGCGGGCCTGCACAAGTTGGGAGTGTAGATAGATAACATGGGGCATGACGGTCGCGCCCAGCATCCCGACGGCGATTAGAACAGCTTCACCGTTGGGGAGAGAGGGCATGAGGGCATGAAGTCCTGCAGCAGTCCAATCCGGTTTGGCCAGGAAGAGTTCAATCGTGTAGGCGATGAAGATGATCGCCACAAAGGTCGCAATGGTTCCTTCTATGATCCTCTGACCGTATTTCTCCAGGTAGACGATGAGGAAGGTTATGGCTCCGGTCAATAAACCGGCAGTGAGGAGCGGAAGGCCGAAGAGTAAATGCAATCCTAAGGTGCCGCCCAGGAATTCGGCTAGATCGGTGGCCATGGCGGCCAATTCAGCTTCAATCCAAAAGAACCAGTTGGTTTTACGTCTGAAAACTTTTGCACACATTTCGGGAAGGTTATGTCCTGTTGCAATGCCCAGTTTGGCGGATAGGCCCTGAAGAAAAATAGCCATGAGATTGCTCCAGAGGATGACCCAAACCAGGTTATAGTTAAAGCGAGATCCGCCGCTGATGTTCGTCGCGAAGTTTCCGGGGTCGATATAAGCGACACTCACCACGAAGGCTGGACCAATGAACTGGAGTATGGACTTGAGCCGAATAAGTTTGCTGCTGTCGGCTAGAGGAAGGGAAACGGATATGTTTTGGGATATATTCAGGCCATCACTCATAGGATAGATCCTCCTTTTTTATGTCTATTACGGCAAGAGGCATAGGATACCAAGGATTGACATAGAGATAGGGTGGAGAACTAAGGCAAACAATGATCGAAGGGGGCGAGTAAAGTGCTTTCCCCAAGTCTGGAAGACTACCTCGAAGCGATGTATCGCTTATAAAAAACCCAAGAGTATGTTGACTAAAATAACTTATGAGTACCTTAGGATTGTGTGACTTCAGCGAGATGGGATATTTATCCGATACGGTTCTTCAGTAAGTTTCACTGAATCCCCAAAAGACAGTTGCCTTCTGGCACTGTCTTTTAGACTAAAATGGGGTAAATAGTGCCAGATTCAGCACTAGGTTGTCGCGATGAGGCGACATGTAGCAAAACTGTTACACTGTTCGTTTTGTGTCATTCTAGTAGGTTTTAATTCCAGGGGATTAAAGTTAATGATGCAAAAGTGCGACATTCGTGAAGCTTCGCTATATTGCCAGAATTTATGGAGACCCGGAAAGATTCAGACTTTCAGGTCTTTTTTATTATGTGGCATGCGCTTTGCATTAAGACAAAGGCTAGATTGGAGGGAAAAGGCAACATGACAAGTAAGCGGTTTCTCACCGCCGATGAGGCGGTAGCTCTGATTAAAGACGGAAGTATGGTAGCTATTGACGGTTTCGTGGGCATCGGTCATCCTGAGGAATTGACGACTGCTATCGAAAAGCGTTTTTTACAAAGCGGGAGCCCCCATAATCTTTCCCTGGTTTATGCGGCTGGACAGGGTGATGGCAAGGAACGCGGCATGAACCATCTGGGTCATGAAGGGCTGGTTAAGCGAGTTGTGGGTGGGCACTGGAATCTAGCCCCCAAACTGGGTAAGTTGGCTGTCGAGGAAAAAATTGAGGCCTACAATTTTCCCCAGGGGGTCGTTGCTCATCTTTTTCGAGATATTGCAGCGGGAAAACCCGGAACACTGACGCACGTTGGCCTGGAGACTTTTGTCGATCCGCGTCGGGGCGGGGGCAAGCTTAATCACGTGACTCAGGAGGATCTGGTGGAACTCCTCATGGTACGCGGTCGGGAGTATTTGCTCTATCATGCTTTTCCGATCGATGTAGCCCTCATCCGGGGGACGTATGCCGATGAGGACGGAAATATTTCCTTTGATCGGGAGGCGTTGACGCTCGAAGGCCTTTCAGTGGCTCAGGCGGCCAGAAACAGCGGTGGTATGGTCATTGTGCAGGTGGAGCGGGTCGTTCAGAGTGGCAGCCTCAACCCTCGCGATGTGAAGATTCCTGGGATTTTGGTGGATGTTGTGGTCGTGGCCTCCCGACCAGAGAACCACATGCAGTCCTTTGCCGAGCAGTACAATCCGGCCTACAGTGCAGAATTGCGTCTGCCGTTGAATGAGCTGAAAACGATCCCGTTGGATGAGCGTAAAGTGATCGCCCGTAGGGCTTTTCTGGAGATTTTTCCAGGCGCCATCGTCAACTTGGGAATCGGCATGCCGGAAGGCGTCGCTTCTGTGGCCGCAGAGGAAGGAAAACTCCAAGAATTTATTCTTACCGTGGAATCTGGGCCGATCGGCGGTGTGCCGGCCGGGGGCTTGAGTTTCGGTGCCAGCTTCAATCCGGAGTGTATTGTCGATCAGCCTTATCAGTTTGATTTTTATGACGGGGGCGGACTGGATATCGCGATATTGGGGATGGCTCAAATGGATCGTGAAGGAAATGTCAATGTCAGCCGTTTTGGTCCCCGAATCGCTGGTGCGGGTGGATTTATTAACATCTCGCAAAATGCCAAAGAAGTCATTTTCTGCGGTACGTTTACGGCCAACGGCCTGATGATCCAAATGGAAGACGGCCAACTGCATATTGTTCAGGAAGGGAAGATTGCCAAGCTTATTCAGGATGTGGAACATGTAACCTTCAGTGGCAATTACGCCCGCAAACGGGGGCAGAAAGTTCTTTTCGTGACGGAACGCGCCGTGTTTGCCTTAAAGCCAGAAGGCTTGGTTTTGGAAGAAATTGCTCCCGGGGTGGATCTGGACAAGGATATCTTGGCTCATATGGCTTTCCGGCCCATCATCGTTGAAAATCTGAAGATTGTGGATGAACGGATCTTTAAACCGGAACTCATGGGTGACCTGCATAGTGAGTCAATTTTGAAAATCGCAATGGCTCAGAGGATAATTTAAACTATTTTTTTGATGAGGTGAAAGAACGTGAAGATTAAAGACAGAGTGACATTGATTACTGGAAGCGGACAGGGGTTGGGTAAAGCGATGGCCTTAGCTTTCGCGCGCGAGGGTGGCAAGATGGCGATCAATGATATCGCTTTCAACGAAGCCAAAGCTTTGCAGACGGTAGAAGAAATTCGGCAACTCGGTGTGGAAGCAGAGTTTTTTGTTGCGGACGTCAGCCAGGAGTTAGAAGTTAACGCGATGGTGGCTAAGGTTCTGGAGCGTTTTGGACGGATTGACATTCTGATCAATAATGCGGGAATCAATCGGGATGGCTTGCTCCACAAGGCAGAGTCGAAAAACTGGGACGCCGTCGTCTCAGTGAATCTTACAGGACCGTTCAATGCTACGAAAGCCGTGCTGCCCGGGATGCGTCAACAGGGGTATGGCCGCATCGTCAACATTTCTTCCTTAACGGCACGCATGGGGATCTTCGGGACCGGCTATTATGCCACGACTAAAGCTGGGTTGATTGGGCTGACGAAAGTCACGGCTGCCGAGAATGTCACGAAGGGAATTACCTGCAATGCCTTGGCGCCAGGCTATATCAAGACAGACATGATGTTGAAATATCCTGAGGATCAGTTAAAAGCCCTGATTGTCAAGATTCCTGTCGGACGTCTGGCAGAGCCGGAAGAGATCGCAGATGCTGCGTTGTTCTTTGCTGCTGATTCCTCAGCCTATATGACGGGGGCGGTTCTCGATATCAATGGAGGGTTTCTCATCTAGAACAGAACAGGGAAAAGGAGGCTCAATGTAATGCAAGACGTGGTTATTGTCAGTGCTGTACGCACAGCACTCGGCTCTTTTCAAGGCTCCTTGGGGTCGATTCCGGCTGTTGAACTCGGTGCTTTGGTGATTAAAGAAGCGATGCGGCGTGCCGGTGTGACGCCCGAGCAAGTGGATGAAGTGATTATGGGAAATGTTTTGCAGGGTGGTTTGGGGCAAAACCCGGGGCGTCAGGCGGCGATCAAGGCGGGGCTTGCCCAGGAAGTACCGGCATGGACTCTGAATAAAGTCTGCGGCTCCGGTTTGAAGACGGTGGTTAGTGCGGCCCAGGCGATTATGACCGGAGATGCAGAAGTGATCGTAGCCGGTGGGATGGAGAACATGTCGTTGTCCCCCTATTTGCTGACGAAAGCCCGTACCGGCTACCGGATGGGGGATGACCAGATCGTGGATAGTCTGATTCATGAGGGGTTGTGGGATGCCTTTTATGATATTCACATGGGGGTCACGGCTGAAAACATTGCGGAGGAATTCGGTTTTTCCCGGCAAGATCAGGACGATTACTCCCTCTCCAGCCAACAACGGACCGAGGCGGCCATCAAAGCGGGCCGATTTGTCGACGAAATCGTGCCGGTGCCGATACCGCAGCGCAAAGGCGATCCGATTCTTTTTGCCCAGGATGAATTCCCACGCTTGGGTACAACCGCCGAGGCCTTGGCCAAACTGCGACCAGCCTTTAAGAAAGACGGCACGGTGACGGCGGGCAACTCTTCCGGGATCAATGACGGAGCAGCAGCTGTTGTTTTGATGAGCAAGAAAAAGGCAGAAAGCCTGGGACTTAAGCCGTTGGTGCGTCTCGTTTCCTGGGCCTCTGCGGGTGTCGATCCACGGATCATGGGGACGGGCCCGATTCCTGCCAGCCGCAAGGCACTGGCTAAAGCCGGGCTGAAGATAGAGAATATCGATTTGGTTGAGGCCAACGAGGCCTTTGCTTCACAGACTTTGGCCGTCGCCCGCGAGCTCAAACTGGACATGACGAAGACCAATGTCAATGGTGGAGCGATTGCCTTAGGGCATCCGATCGGTGCCAGTGGCACCCGAATTCTCGTCACACTTCTCTATGAAATGCAGCGGAGGGAGGTGAGCCGGGGGCTGGCGACGCTCTGCATCGGCGGCGGACAAGGAATTGCTATTGTGGTTCAAAGACCTTAATCCTTTGGCCCATGGTGCAGCACGGAGGGAGTAAAACTCTGCCTAGCAGTAGAGAGAAAGCAAAGGTCGAAAAGGGCAAGCGTAGGGGTAAATTAATGGAGGTGTTAGCTCATGGCAGTACTCGGCATTCTGCTTAGCCTTGGACTCTTAATGTTTATGGCTTACAGAGGTTTCTCAGTTATCTTCTTTGCGCCGGTATTTGCAATCTTGGCAGCGATTTTATCCGGCATGGCGATCATGCCGACCTACACGGAAATCTTCCTGCCCAACCTGGCGGGATATGTCAAAGTATATTTCCCATTCTTCCTATTGGGGGCTGTGTTTGGCAAAGTGATGGAAGAATCCGGAGCAGCCCAGTCCATCGCTAAAGCTATCGTAAGTAAAGTCGGAGCCAAACGGGCCATTTTGGCTGTGGTATTGTCAGCCGCGATTCTGACCTACGGAGGGATCAGCCTTTTCGTGGTGGCCTTTGCCGTTTATCCTTTCGGCGCTTCGCTGTTCCGCGAAGCCAACGTGCCCAAACGGCTCTTGCCGGGAGCCATTGCTTTGGGTGCTTTTACGTTTACCATGACGGCTATTCCTGGTACGCCGCAAATCCAAAATGCCATACCTATGAAGTTTTTTAACACGGATTTGTTTGCTGCACCGGTCTACGGAACGTTGGCTGCTATTCTTATTTTTGGTGCTGGCATCTTCTGGCTGGAATACCGAAAACGCAAGGCACAAGCTGCCGGGGAGGGGTATGGAAGACATACTTTGCAAGAACCGGATTCGGTCGATGATAAAGCCTTGCCCAATCCGTGGCTATCCCTGATCCCCCTTGCGTCTGTTCTTGTCATTACTCTCATCCTGCAAAAGGTCGTATTTCCTCAATGGGATATCAGCGCTTGGGTAACTCAGCCTCCCTACGGCATTCCTAAAACAGGGATTGTCGGGACGATGAACAACTGGGCCTTAATCATTGCTTTGGTGGCCGGTATTATCATTGCAGTAGCGATTAATCCCCGGGCAATGAAAGGCAATATGGCCAAGGCGATCAACGCCGGCGCGATCGGCTCCTTGCTTGCGGTTATGAACACCGCCTCCGAGGTGGGCTATGGCAATGTTATTAAAACATTGCCCGGTTTCAAAACCATCGCTAATGCTCTATTGAGCATCGGCCATAGCGGTAGTCCGCTCCCCTCGGAAGCCGTGGCTGTCAATGTCCTGGCCGGAATCACAGGTTCTGCTTCTGGCGGCATGAGCATCGCTCTAGATGCTTTTGGCAAACAATACCTAGAGTGGGCTAATCGGGTAGGTGTCAATCCTGAACTCCTCCACCGGGTTGCATCTATCGCTTCCGGTGGTATGGATACAATGCCCCACAACGGTGCCGTTATCACCCTACTGGGGATCGTAGGCCTTACCCACAAGGATGCCTATAAAGACATCTTCATGGTCTCCCTGCTCATTCCGGTTGTGGCGAACTTTGTGATTATGTTCCTGCAAGGTATCATAGGGTTTATCTAAATCGGCTGAAATTCTGTTCTAAAATGTAAAAGTATCTACAAAGATAACCCGGTTAGACTTTGACCTTCAACTTCTAACCGGGTCATTTTATATTCTCCATCGAGGCGGCTCGGGCCGGAGAACAGGGCAGAGGTTTCTCCGTGGTGGCGGCCGAAATCCAGAAGATGCCTGTCTCCAGCGCCTCTTCAACAGCAGATATCCGTAAGATCATCCAAGGAATTCAGGCTCACATCAGCTTCCCTAGAGTCGATCCGCGAACTGGCGGAACGGTTGCGGACTTTGGCGGAGAAGGTGTAAGGGCAATTCCATCTCAGCCAAATTATTTTTATCCAAGCGTTTAAGACTCCCACTTCTATAAGTGGGAGTGGGAATTCTGTTCTCTGCTTCGGTGACGATAGTCTCCAGTGGAGAGTATCGCCGAGCCGCCTTTCGCAATAGAAACACTTAGCGGCGACGGAGGTAGACTCCACCCTTCAGCGCGATAGCGTTCGTTAAAGGCTAAGCGCTTTCGGCGAAAGTGTCCACTGGACACTTTCGTCACCGAAGTCTCGATGTTCAGCTTTAGTTGAACGAGTTCACTATATCCGGGGGAGATCCTCGGTTTTTTTTACCCTAGAAAATCACCAATTAATCTATACATTGTATTGACTTGAGCAGAATAATTTACTATAATCATAAATAATACTAAATCAATCGGAATACTTTATTTGGTTGGGGGGTGGATGAGGCTTTATGAGCTTAATTCTTGACGGAGTAGGTAAGAGATTCATTACTAAGCACAGAGTAGTACATACTCTGGAGAATGTGACCCTGAAAATAAATCAGGGTGAATTTCTCTGCTTGTTAGGGCCATCGGGCTGTGGCAAATCAACGTTGCTCAATATTGCGGCGGGGTTGGAGAAACCAACAACAGGGAAAGTGTATTTCAAGGAAAAGGAAATAACTGAGGCCGGTCCGGATCGAGCCGTTATGTTTCAGGAAGCGGCCCTATTTCCCTGGCTCAACGTGATCGATAATGTGGAATTTGCCATGAGGATGTCAGGAATGCCCAAGAAAGAACGTAAGGAAAAAGCTCTGCAAGTTCTTAAAATGGTGCACCTAACCGAGTTCCAAGATTCCTTTATCCATGAGTTATCGGGCGGTATGAGGCAGAGGGTTGCCTTGGCCAGAGCACTTACGATGGACGCAGACTTATTATTGATGGATGAACCATTCGCCGCTTTAGACAGTCAAACCAAAAATATTTTACAGATGGAACTACAGCAGATTTGGTGGGACACAAAAAAGACGATAATCTTTGTTACACATGACGTAAAAGAAGCAGTGTTGCTAGCTGATCGGGTCATCGTGATGGCGGCTAATCCCGGCAGGATAAAAAAAGAGATTAAGATTCAGCTGGCAAGACCCAGATGTTTAGAAAGTCTGGACACTGCTTATGTGGAAGCGCAGATTATGCGGGAACTAAAGAACGAGGTGGAAAAGGTTGCCAAGGCTGAGTACGACAGCGATTGGGATCTGGAGAAAGATACTATTTTATTGGGGCCTGATCACTATTTGGGAATTGGCTTATGAACTAGGCGTGGAATATCTCAAGGTCTGGCAGCCGAACGGATTTCCTTCGCCAATTAACATAGCGAAAACACTGGAAATATTATTAGTGGATCATACTCTGGGAATTGCTGTACTGACAAGTATTACGAGATTAGCCATTGGTTATGGTATTTCCCTTGTACTTGGATTCCTCTTTGCTCTAATCATGTTGAGATTCAAAGCTCTGCAGGAAAACCTCAGTCCTTTGCTTCTGGGGTTACAAACTCTACCGAATGTTTGCTGGGTTCCTCTGGCCGTACTTTGGTTCGGACTGAGAGAAAGCACAATTATATTTGTGGTTGTGATCGGTTCCACCTTTGCGATTACCCTAGCCGTTGAATCGGGAGTGAAAAATGTAAAATCCATTTATTTAAGAGCTGCCCAAACCATGGGGGCCAAGGGATTGAAAACGTATCAGAATGTAGCGCTACCGGCAGCTTTGCCTGAAATTATCAACGGTATGAAGCAGGGTTGGGCCTTTGCCTGGAGAGGATTGATTTCCGGTGAGATGCTTATGCAGGTTAAAGGATTGGGAGAAATTCTTATAGTGGGGAAGGAGAAGGCTGATATTAACCAGATCATTGCAATTATGGTTGTAATCATTGTGCTGGGTTTAATGGTTAATAAGCTGGTTTTTGAAAGAGTGGAAGCAAATATCCGTTATCGCTGGGGATTGGACTGAGATAACATAAGAGAGGTAGGTAGATTAAATGTGAAGATCAGAGTCAACGGGAATGAGGTTCTATTGGAAAAGGCCGTTTCGCTCAAAGAATTACTAACCCTGCAACAAGTTCGTACGCCTGAATATGTCACGGTTCAACTCAATGACGGATTTATTTCTGCGAGCGGTTTTGAAGACACAACGATCAACGACGGCGATGTCATTGAGTTTCTCTATTTTATGGGTGGGGGGCAAGTGAAATAATGAAATTCAGCCAAGAACAAATGGAGAGGTATTCCAGGCACATTATCTTAAATGAGGTAGGAGTCAAAGGGCAAATTAAGCTTCTGGAATCCAAGGTGTTAATTATCGGCACCGGCGGGCTGGGGGCACCGGCGGCCATGTACCTGGCAGCCGCCGGAGTAGGCACGATCGGACTTGTTGATGCTGATACCGTTGAGTTATCCAATCTGCAACGACAAATCATCCACTCGACTAAAGATGTGGGTAAACCCAAGGTCATTTCAGGCAAAGAAACGATCAACGACATGAATCCCGATGTTAAGGTGATGACTTATCATGAATGGGTTAGTTCCGCCAATATTACCGATATCATCAAGGATCAGGACTATGATTTTATTATCGATGGCACAGACAATTTTCCGGCTAAATTTCTGATTAACGATGCCTGTGTGCTATTACACAAACCCTTTTCCCATGCTGGAATCATTAGGTTTTCCGGGCAGACGATGACTTATGTTCCAGGCCAAGGCCCCTGCTACCGGTGTGTATTCTTAAATCCTCCAGCACCCGATCTGGTTCCCTCGTGTAAAGAGGCCGGTGTTTTGGGGGTGATGGGGGGCATCATGGGGACCATTCAGGCGTCGGAGGCCATTAAATACTTGCTCGGAATCGGAGATCTCTTAACTGGAAGGCTCTTGGTTTTTGAGGCGTTGGATATGGAATTTAGGACTGTAAAACTAGCGTCCCGGACTAATTGTGTGGTTTGCGGGGAAAACCCTACCCTCAAAGACCTCATCGACTATGAACAACGTGCTTGTGAATTATAAAGACAGAAATAGGTGTAAAGATGATCATACTGAGTAATCAACATTACCAGGAAATTTTAACACATTCTTTTAATGCTTCGCCAATGGAAGCTTGCGGGTTACTGGGTGGGATAGTTGAAGGGGACGTTAAAGTTGTAAAAAAGGTATATGGATTGACCAATATTGATCAGAGCCCGGAACACTTTTCTATGGATCCTAGCGAGCAGTTTGCCGTGGTTAAGGATTTGCGAAAAAACGGGTGGGTCTTGTTAGGCAATTTTCATAGCCACCCTGCTTCACCGGCGCGACCCTCGGAAGAAGATCAACGGTTAGCCTTTGACCGGAAAGCGAGCTATCTGATCTTATCTTTACTGGAAAAAGATACACCTATTTTAAAAAGCTTTCGAATTCAGGGCGGTGAGGCGGTGGAGGAACTGGTATTGAGGCAGGATTGATGCGTAATTTATTGGAGTGGGGTGTTGAAGAAAATGGCGAAGGTAGATTATAAAGCATTAAAAGCAGGCGGCTTTATGAGGCAGGTACAGAAGGACTGCTTTTCTATGCGGATAAGGTCTGTTGGGGGTCAAATCGGAGCGGAACAGTTAAAAAAGGTCTATGAAATTGCCCAGGACTATGGTCAGGGATACGTCCATCTTACTTCAAGGCAAGGGATAGAGATCCCTTTTATCAAGCTGGAGGACGTGGAAACCGTGAAGAGCGAATTGGCTAAAGCGGGATTGGAGCCGGGGGCTTGCGGGCCGCGTGTAAGAACTGTGACTGCCTGCCAAGGCAGCGCAATTTGCCCGAGCGGCTTGATCGATACAAGCGCTCTGGCCAAAGAACTTGATGCCAGATATTTTGCCAAAGATTTGCCGCATAAGTTTAAACTGGCTGTCACAGGTTGCGGAAATAATTGCTTAAAAGCGGAAGAAAATGACCTTGGCATCAAAGGTGGTATGCAGCCCGTCTGGGATAAATCGACATGTAGCTTATGCGGCTTATGCGAGGTCATATGCCCTGGGAAAGCGATTATTGTGTCTAAAGGGGATAAAGGGGATAAAAGGGACGGAAATTTAGTTTTTACCCAGGAGAAGTGCACTAACTGCGGTAAATGTGTCAAATCTTGCCCTGTAGGGGCTTGGCAAGGGAAAGCCGGTTTTCTGATTTATTTTGGGGGAACGTTTGGGAATCAAATTGCTGTTGGCAAGCAAATCTTACCGATTATTTTTTCTCAAGAGAAACTTTTTAGTGTAATTGATGCCACTATAGCCTTTTTCGCCAAGTACGCCAGGCCGGGGGAACGTTTCCGCTCAACTGTTGAGAGAGTAGGATGGGAGTTACTGGAGAAAGAGTTGCTGGAGAAGGAATTGCTGGAGAAGGAATTGGCGGAAACGGTATTACCGGAGATGGAATTAGCGGAGCAGAAATAGTAGGAGGTATGACCATGCATAATCGGGATGGCTTTGTCGATATCACCGATGTCGTTTGCCCAATAACGTTTGTCAAGGCTAAGATAGCCATGGAGGAAATGGAGTCAGGGAAGATTCTCGAAGTAAAAATGAATGACGGGGAACCCATTCAAAATGTGCCCAGAAGCTTTAAGGATGAAGGGCATAAGGTGATTCAAGTCGTAAAAAATGAGGACGGAACATACTCAGTCTTCATCGAAAAGGATGGACTGTAATGCGGTTTAATACCTCACTCCTTCATGGCGAATACAGTGCCGACCAGGGGACCGGAGCAACCACTGTCCCGATTTATCAATCATCGGCCTTTGCGCACAAGACGGCAGAGGAATTGGAGAAAATTTTTAAGGGCAGTGAATTTGGTTACCTTTACACACGCTTAAATAATCCTACGGTAGAAGCTTTGGAAAAAAGGGTTGCTCACCTGGAAAAGGGTCTTGGAGCGGTCGCTTGCGCTTCCGGGATGGCAGCTATCACTCTGGCTGTTATGAACATTCTCCAAAGCGGGGAGGAAATTGTTTCCACGAGCGGATTATTTGGCGGGACATTTTCCTTATTTACACAGTTGGAGCAGTTCGGGGTCACAACAAGATATGCTAAAAATAACAAGGTGCAAAGTTTCAACGACTTGATTAACGATAAGACCCGGGCAGTATATATTGAAACCATTGGCAACCCAAAACTTGATGTTTCGGATATCGGCAAGCTGGCCGAACTGACGCACCAGAGAGGCATCCCACTCATCGTTGATAATACTGTAACCACACCCTATCTCGTGCAGCCCCTTGCACAGGGAGCCGATATTGTTATCCATTCAACTTCCAAATACATTAACGGAAGCGGAAATTCAATCGGGGGAATCGTTATTGACAGCGGAAAATTTAGCTGGGATTTTGCTAAATTCCCGACTTTAAGGGAATACGGGAAGTTTGGTCCGTTTGTATACCTGGCGAAGCTCCGTAAAGGACTGTTCAAAGATTTTGGCGCTTGTTTGTCCCCATTTAATGCCTATTTAAACTTGATTGGCCTGGAGACACTGGGGCTGAGGATGGAAAGAGCGTGTTATAATGCCGGTCAACTCGCCGGATATTTGCAGAACCATGCTAAAGTCGGAACTGTAAATTATCCCGGCTTGGATGACCATCCCGATCATACCAAAGCCAAACAACAGTTTTTAGGCAGGTACGGAGGACTACTTACTATCCGGATGGGGACTAAAGAAAATGCTTTTAAATTAATTAACAACCTGAAGTATGCTGCGAATCTGGCCAATATCGGTGATACCCGGACTTTGGTTATTCATCCGGCTTCCACCATCTATGCTGCGAATACACTTACGGAAAAGGAAGCCATGGGTGTCTATGAGGATCTAATCCGTATCAGTGTGGGTATCGAAGATAGCGAAGATCTGATGGAAGATTTTTCCCGGGCTTTAAGCAAAATCTGAACAGATAATGATAATTTATACGATTAAAACCCATTAATTCGATTGGAAAACATGAGTATAAGGGCTAGGGAAGTGAGGACCCAAGATGAAGATGGAAGATTTTGGCCCAGTCAAAGAGGCCCCCAATAATATCTTCTGGCATAAAGGACGTATCTCCAGGCACGAGCGGGAGTGTATCTTGGGCCAAAAAGGGATCGTGTTATGGTTTACCGGTCTCTCCGGTTCCGGAAAGTCAACTCTGGCGAACGCTGTGGCAGAAAAGCTGAATGCTCAGGGTAAGCTCACCTATACATTGGATGGGGACAATTTGCGGCATGGATTAAACAAAGATCTGGGTTTTACCGTCGCTGAGCGCATGGAGAATATCCGCAGAACCGGGGAAGTTTCCAGGTTATTGGTGGATGCGGGTTTGATTGTGCTGGCCGCGTTTATCTCCCCCCTGCGTGAGGATCGGGCTCAGTTACGGCAGATGCTGGGAAGGGACTATATAGAAGTTTATGTGGACTGTGACTTGGCTATTTGTGAAGCCAGGGATCCCAAGAATCTGTATAGAAAGGCCCGGGCGGGTGAAATTGAGGAGTTTACAGGGATCAGTTCACCGTATGAGAAGCCGGAAAATCCCGAACTGATCGTGCATACCGATCAAGAATCCTTTGAGGAATGCGTAGGTAAGATTATTAGTTACCTGGAACGCTATTTTGAACAGGGGTAATGCAAGATGGTACTGAAGCCGTGCAAAATGGCACTTAAACCGGAAATTCTGAAAACGGATATCCTTATCGTCGGCGGAGGTACGGCTGGTTGCTTTAGCGCCATCACCATTGCGGAAAATTCAAAGGCCAAGGTGCTTATTGCGGAAAAAGCCCATATCAAGCGGAGCGGCTGCTTGGCAGCAGGTGTCAATGCTTTGAACGCTTACATCAATCCAGGGGAAAGCCCGGAATCTTACGTAGAATATGTCAAGAAAGATGCCGAAGGGATTATCAGGGAAGATCTGGTTTACAGCCTTGCCAAGAAACTGAATCAAGTTACGCAAAAGCTGGAAGAGATGGGGCTCCCGATTCTGAAAGATGCTAAGGGTGACTATGTTTCGCGCGGTAAAAGAAACATTAAAATCAACGGCGAAAACATTAAGCCGCTTTTGGCTCAAGCAGTACAAGCCAAGAAAAACGTTCAGATTTTAAACGGGGTCAATATTATTGATTACATTGTCCAGGGTCAGAGAGTTAGTGGAGCCTACGGGTTTTCGCTGAAAAAAAACCTTTTCTATGTTATCTACGCTAAGGCTGTCATTTGCACCACCGGGGGGGCAGCCGGACTCTATAAACCGAATAACCCCGGTTTTTCCAGGCACAAAATGTGGTACTCCCCGTTTAACACAGGGGCGGGGTATGCCATGGGGATACGGGCCGGCGCCGAGATGACGAGCTTGGAAATGCGCTTTATCGCGCTCAGATGCAAAGATACGATTGCGCCCACCGGCACGATTGCCCAGGGCGTCAGAGCCAGGCAAATCAATAGTTTGGGTCAGGAATATGTCAAACAATATGGTGTGAAAGCTGGTGCTGAAGCGAGTACTCCCCAGCGTCTCTATGCTACGGTGTTGGAGAACCGTGAGGGTAGAGGTCCGTGTTACTTACAAACACGGGGGATCACAGAGGAACAAGAACAAGGACTCTATAAAGCTTATCTAAATATGGCACCGGCCCAAACCCTGAAATGGGTAGAACAGAGTAGGGGCCCGGGAAGTGACAATGTAGAAATTGAAGGAACAGAACCTTATGTTGTAGGAGGCCATGCGGCCAGCGGGTATTGGCTTAATGGGCAGTGCATGACGACACTCCAGGGGCTTTTTGCCGCGGGTGATGTAGCGGGCGGGAGCCCTAAGAAATATGTGACAGGATGCTTGGCTGAAGGGGAGATCGCCGCGCTGGCCGCTCTTCAATATATTGGGATTGATGATGGGGTGGTAATGCTTGAACAGAGCCTTATCCAGGCTAAAGTGGATGCGGTGAATCTTTATTTCCGTAATGAACCGGGTTTATATGGCCTTGAAGAAGTCGAAGAAGCGATGCAAAAAGTAATGGATGAATATGCAGGCGGAATATCCGTGGGTTATACGGTGAGCCGGGCTAAATTACAGATTGCAGCTCAGCGGATTGAAGAACTGTTGGAGATCAGTAAAACCTTAAGGGCTGCAGATTTGCACGATCTATTAACAATTCATGAAATTATTGACCGGCTTTATGTTTGTAAAGTCCTGATCGCTCATTTGGAGGCCAGGAAGGAAACACGCTGGTTATGCTACCAGCAAAATGCAGACTTTCCCAATAAGGATAACGTCCATTGGAGAAAGTACGTTAATTCCCGTTATGAAAACGGAGAAGTGAAGATTCTGCTTCGAGAAATTGTTAAGCGAGATGAAGTCTATGAGCATTCGTATTGACAAGGGTAAATGCGTTAGATGCGGCCAGTGCGCTCTAGTATGTCCCGGAGGTCTGATTGTCCAGGATGAGGAGAAGAAAGCTTATATAAAGTACCCTAAAGACTGTTGGGGATGTGCGGCCTGTCTCAAAGAATGCAAGGTAGGGGCGATTAAGTATTTTCTGGGAGCGGACATCGGGGGAAAGGGTGTCTATCTATACACCCTGGATGAGCAGGATTTTCTCCACTGGTTTATCGTCAATAACGATATCCAACACAGAATGACCAGCAATAAGCGGGAATCTAACAAGTATTAAAAATTTGGAGACGAAAAATGTTTTGTAAATTAGAAGAAAGTACTAAATAACGAAGATGAAGAGAATTTAATCATAATGATGGAGGAGTATAGGATGGATCACTTAGACCGCTTGGAAGCTTACAGCATATATATCTTGCGCGAAGCTTACAAAAAGCTGGGCAAGCTAGGAATGTTATGGTCAATTGGCAAAGATTCAACCGTCTTATTGTGGTTAACCAAAAAGGCCTTTTTCGGCTATTGCCCGTTCCCCTTAATCCATGTGGACACAACCTATAAAATTCCGCAAATGATCACTTACCGGGATGAGTTTGCCAAGAAATATGGATTCGAGCTTATTGTTCATAAAAATGAGGGCGCTTTGACTGAAGGGATGGGCCCTGAAAAAGGGCGTTTAGTGTGTTGTAAAGCGCTCAAAACCGAAGGCTTACAACAGGTTGTCCAAAAGCATGAATTTGACGGTTTAATTCTGGGCATTCGCCGGGATGAAGAAGGTTCCCGCTCAAAAGAAAGGGTATTCAGCGAAAGAAATAAGGATTCAGAATGGGATTATACCCATCAACCCCCCGAACTTTGGGATCAGTTTAAGACGGATTTCGCCAAGGGAAATCATGTCCGCGTCCATCCGCTTCTCCACTGGAACGAAATTGACATCTGGTGCTATATCCAGCGGGAAAACATCCCGATTATCGATTTGTATTTTGCCAAGGAGGGCAAAAGATATCGCAGCCTGGGCTGTGCCCCTTGTACAGGGCAAATTCATTCCCAGGCAGCCACTGTTGCGGAAATCATTGCTGAATTGAAAGCCACGAATGTCAGCGAACGGGCGGGCCGAGCCCAGGATCAGGAAGATGCCTACGCCATGCAGAAACTGCGCAAAGAAGGATACATGTAATTGGTAAGTACTCAGGAGACAGGAGTCAGAATAGTTTTTTGGGGGTAAACAGAATGGACAAGGAACGGCAAACTTTAAGAATTGTGGTGGTAGGGCATGTCGATCACGGAAAATCCACTTTAATCGGAAGACTCCTCTATGATACAAAATCCCTGCCGGAAGGGGCGATCGCGCGGGTCAAAAGGATTGCCAAGGAAAAGGGGAAACTCTTCGAATATGCCTATCTTTTGGATGCTTTGGAAGAAGAACAAAAACAAGGGATTACGATTGACACAACCCAGATCCAATTCTTTACCGAAAAAAGGGATTACATCATCATTGATGCGCCGGGTCATAAGGAATTCCTCAAAAATATGATCTCCGGGGCAGCCAGTGCCGAGGCCGCTCTTTTGATTATCGATGCCAACGAAGGAATCCGGGAACAATCGAAGCGGCATGGCTATATCCTTTCCTTACTGGGTATTCAAAAGGTTTATGTGATTGTCAACAAAATGGATTTAATTCAGTACTCAGAAGATGAATTTAAGAAGATTCAGGCCGAGATGAATCAATTCTTAAGCAATCTGCATGTTCACCCCTTAAAATACATCCCTGTATCGGCGTTTTATGGGGAAAATTTAACGCATTTATCCGGGAAGATGCCCTGGTACCAGGGGGAAACGGTTCTGAAAGCCCTGGATCGTTTGGAAAAAGAGGAGGGTTTAGAGAACAAACCTTTAAGGTTCCCGATCCAGGATGTCTACAAATTTGATCAGAGAAGGATTATTGCCGGCAGGATTGAAACCGGAAGTTTGAAGGTGGGCGATAAAATCCACATTTCCCCTGGAAACAAAACCACAAAAGTCAAAAGCATCGAATACTGGGCGCCGGGTGATCAGAAAGAAGTTGTAACAGCAGGTAGGTCCATAGGGATAACGGTCGAGGACGAGTTTTTTAACAACAGGGGAGAAATTATATCGCATAACCAAGACATCCCGGAAACCGGGGACTTATTTCAAGCCAATATTTTTTGGCTTGGGAAAAAGGCCCTGGAAAAAAAGAAAACCTACAAATTGAAGCTTAACACGCAGGAAGTGGAATGCGAGATTCAGGCAGTCCAGCGGGTTATTGACGCCTCAACCCTGGAAACTGTTGAGAACGCTCAGGAAGTAAAGTTGAATGATGTGGCAGAAATTACAATTCGCACTAAACGGCCTGTGTCCTTTGACAGATTTAAGGATAACCAAAATACTGGAAGATTTGTGCTTGTTAACGGTTTTGACGTCAGCGGCGGCGGAATCATCACAGATAGCGCTTATGGGCATAGAATTACCGCAGAAAAACTAAATCAGGTTGAGAAGGCGGAAAACTTTTTAAGGGAACTGGGGTTAAAAGATGTAAGAGTTAGGCATCATGAACAAATCGCCCGGATCGAAGTGCCAAGAAAAGATTTCCCTTTAATTACCGGGAACATTTTGGACTTAATTGTTGACCATTTTGAGGGATTAGGGTTTGTTTGCGTAACACTCGATCTTAAGGGGATCCGCAGTGGGAGTATAAATGAAGCGCTTAGCCAAGTGAACTCGTTCAACTACAGTTGAACATTGAGACTTCGGTGACGAAAGTGTCCAGTGG
>JAIMKP010000034.1:25982-34207 GCA_020692355.1 Desulfosporosinus sp. | reverse complement strand
GAGCTCTGGAATCCAGTGATTCCGGACATCGGGAGTTTTCGAAAGAACTCTTGATGAGAAAGGAGGGAACAGCCTTTGGAAAATGAGAAATTCCAAGAATTAATGGTGGACCAATTTGCTAAAATGTTCAAAGCAGTAACAGATATTCAAGAAAAGTTGGGAACACATGATCAACGATTTGACAAGCTGGACAAACTGGCTGATCAACACCATGAAGAACTGGAAAAGGTTGCTAGGCAAGTTGAAAAGTTGGTGGTTGGTCAAGAATCCCTAGAAGATGATATGGACTACTTGTTAAGACGTTCCTTGAGAAAGAAGATTGAGTAAGGATAAAGGAGAGGATTTTTTATGGCAACCTGGAAATGTTCTGAATGTGGTGCGACGAGTGAAGGACGTTGCCGCCCCAAGACCTGCAAGAGTTGTGGGGCCGACAAGGAGAAGATAGTAAAGGAAGAGGCAAAATCGGAGTGATTTATAGTCAGAGTGACTTTCACTGCAACCTACAGGAGCGTGCAATGTTTTTCGCGGATTATTTGGCTATGCCGCTGGGGCTCAGACCTCAGTGGTGTTTTTTTGGCTCGATTTTTCCCAAATAATGTACCACTCGAGTGGAGCAAAATATAACCTAGTGTTCAACATAACCTAGTTGACTAGACTCCTGATAGAAACTATAATTTGTGAAAAGACGAAAGACTTCGCTTAAGGGGCCTGGCAGAAAGATGAGAGGGGAAGAGGAGATGAGTTCCGAAGTTTTTTACACCAGCCTTAAGACCAAGCAGGGACAGAGCTTGATCACGAAGATGGAAAAGTTGATTCAGCGGGCCGGACTGATGGATGCGGTTGCGCCCAAGGATTTGGTTGCGATTAAGATGCACTTCGGGGAGCGGGGAAATCTCGCTTATGTGCGTCCGCAGTATGTGCGGCGGGTTGTGGAGATGATCAAGAAAAAGGAAGGGAAGCCTTTCTTGACCGATGCCAATACGCTTTATGTCGGTTCACGGACGAATGCAGTTGATCATTTGCAAACCGCTATCGAAAATGGGTTCGATTTTTCCGTGGTGGGGGCCCCTTTGGTGATTGCGGACGGTCTCAATGGGAAAGACTATGCTTCAGTGCCTGTGAACTTGAAGCATTTTAAAGAAGTTAAAATCGGCAGTGCTGCGGTTCAAGCGGATGCCTTGATCGCTATTACACATTTCAAGGGGCATGAAGCGACTGGTTTTGGCGGCACTCTGAAAAACTTAGGCATGGGACTGGGTAGCCGCGCGGGGAAACAACAGCAGCATTCTGATCTTCTCCCGCAAGTACAGGAAGAAAAGTGCAAGGCTTGTGGTAAATGTGCTAAATGGTGTCCGGTTCAAGCGATCACCGTGGAGGGGAAAGCCCAGATCAATTACAATCTGTGTATTGGCTGTGGCGAATGTACCGTAACTTGTCAGTATAAGGCCATCGCTATCAACTGGAAGACGGAGCAGAACATGATTCAGGAAAAGATTGCGGAGTACACGGCAGGCGTGCTTCAGGGCAAAGAAGGCAAAACCGGGTTTATCACGTTTGTCATGGATGTTTCCCCACTGTGTGACTGTTGTGGCTGGAATGATGTTCCGATTGTTGGGGATATCGGAATTCTCGCCTCGAAAGACCCGATTGCCATTGACCAAGCCGCTGTGGATTTGGTGAACCAAGCGCATGGCAATCCTCAATCGGAATTGGGGAGTAAACATGGCGAGAATGATAAATTTCGGGCCCTGTTTCCAGGGGTGGATTGGAATGTTCAGTTGGCTTACGGGGAAGAAATCGGCCTCGGTAGCCGGCAGTACACCCTGATCGAAGTGTGAGGGGTTTACGAGTCGGTGAACGGAAATGTTTACTGGACAAGTTCTAAATTTTCTTCCTCTTTTTCCAGAGAAAGTGATGGCGTATTATGCTATAATGAGAATAAACTACTAACGGGGAACCCAACGAGGAAAGGAGAGGTGGGGGGCTATGCGTGTTCAAAAAGTTAATGAAAAAACAATTCGCATCTTCATCTCCTTAACTGAACTTGCTGACCGAGATATTACGATGGCAGACTTATTTCAACGTTCTCCGAAAACTGAGCAGCTTTTGTGGGAATTGATTGCTCAGGCCAGGGAAGAGGTGGAGTTTAACCTGGATCAGCCATTCTGGATCCAGGCGACCGTCGCTTCTAATGATGAGTTTGTGATCACTGTGATGAAGCAAGAGGAGCCGATCGAGGCTTCTGTTCAGGAAAAAGGAAAGAAAAAGTCAAGTAAAAGGCGTACGACGGAGTGGGTTTATGTTTTTGGCGACCTGGAGGATGTCATTTCAGCGTCCTTGCGTTTGCCCCAGTTTGCCCAACTGCGTTCGAGTCTCTATGAGTTTGAAGAGGAATATTACCTGGTGCTGAATCGCCTGGGTTCTGGTCGCAAACGCCAGCACGGTGAGGCCATCTTGGACGAATATGGGGAATTGGTGACGATGACTCGGCCTTTCCTGATCGAACACGGCAGATCGGTGTTAGAGGAAAAAGCGGTGGAAACACTCCAAGGTTCTTTCGGCTCATCGTAAGTATCCGTGGAAGCGTACAAACAGGAAGCCAAAAGAGAGGGAGGCCATGGGCTTCCCTCTCTTTTAGTCTTTTAGCTTTTCACCAGCACGAATTAATTTAAGAAAAAGTGCTGAGGTCTTGGGGGAAAAGATTAAGAATGCGCTTTAGGCATCCGAGACAAACGGATTTGCCTTTAAATAGATGTGTGCTTTGGGTGTGCCCACAAAAAATG
Organism: Desulfosporosinus sp.; assembly: GCA_020692355.1. Classification (GTDB taxonomy): domain Bacteria; phylum Bacillota; class Desulfitobacteriia; order Desulfitobacteriales; family Desulfitobacteriaceae; genus JAJZPA01. Next base: position 31,424 of record JAIMKP010000034.1, on the reverse strand, counting down.
CAGGGGTGGATGCTTCGTTTTTGGCGCAGGGCCTGCTCAAAGGAGAGCAGCACGCAATGGTTGTGGGAACCGATCGTTTGCGGGGAAGAAGACATGTTATTACCTCCTGTAGTTGTGTTGTGTGCCGATTATATACCTTGTCTCCTGTCGAAATCCCAAAAACAGTGCATGGCGGTCAGAGAATAATTCGTCGAGTGGGAAAAACAAGCATGGTGAGGTGTAAATCACGGTGGAAGAGAAATATGAGCGACTAAGGGCGATTCCTGCAGTCTATGAGGTCATGGCTGAATTCGGACATGGGGAGGATTTTCGTCCGTATTTGGCGAATGACGCACAACGAGTGACGCAGGCTGTTCGACAAGTCTTGCAGAGGGCGCGCGATGCCCTTGTGATGAGCGAGGAATCTGGGGGAGAAGGCCCATGGACAGAGAGTCTGGAGAATTTTGAGCAAGCTTTATGGGGTTGGCTCAGGGCGGAAGTGCTGCGAGGCTTGGAACAAAGCCCTATGAGTCTGCGCCGGGTGATCAATGCGACGGGCGTTGTCTTACATACAAACTTAGGGCGTGCGGTGCTGCATCCGGAAGTGGCAGATTTTGTAGCAGAGCAAGCGCAGCGTTACAGTAACCTGGAACTCGACTTAGAAACGGGTGAGAGGGGATCCCGCTATGTCCATGTGGAGAAGATTCTTTGCGCTCTGACCGGGGCAGAAGCGGCAATGGTTGTGAATAACAATGCTGCGGCCGTCCTCTTGGTTATGAGTACGTTCGCAGCAGGCCGAGAAGTTATTGTTTCCCGTGGAGAGTTGGTTGAAATCGGGGGTTCTTTCCGCATCCCAGAAGTGCTGAAAGCCGGAGGAGGCCGCTTGGTGGAAGTGGGCAGCACGAATAAAACTTGGCTTCGGGATTATGAGCAGGCGATCGGGCCGGAAACCGCGATGCTGCTAAAAGTCCATACGAGCAACTATCGGATCGAAGGGTTCACTCACACGGTCAGCCCTCGGGAATTGGTGGAACTGGGGGAAAGGGCTGGGCTTCCAGTGATCGAGGATTTGGGGAGCGGGAGCTTTTTAGATGGAACTGAACTGGGATTTCCGCCCGAGCCAACGATTTCCCAAAGTGTGAAGGCGGGATTGGCCTTAGTGACCTTTAGCGGAGATAAACTCCTCGGCGGTCCTCAGGCGGGAATTATCGTGGGCAAAAAGGGGTACATCCAGAAACTGCGGGCCAACCAGCTTACGCGCGCCTTGCGGATAGATAAGCTGACGCTCGCAGCTCTGGAAGGCACACTTAGGCTTTACGAGCGGGAGCGGAGTGCGGAAATTCCTGTATGGGCGATGCTTTCCATGCCGCTTACAACGCTGCAAGAAAGGGCGGAAGGCATAGCCTCCCTTCTGAAGCACATTTCGACGCTCAGGGTAGAAGTCAGGCAGGATTTCTCCCAGGTTGGCGGTGGGGCCTGGCCGACAGTCAATCTGCCGACATGGGTGTGTGCGGTTCAACCAACTGAGCGATCCGTGAACGTCTTGGAAGAATTCCTCAGGCAAGGGTCGGTGCCGATACTGGCTCGGATTCAGAAAGACGCGGTGCTCTTCGATGGGCGAACGCTGCTTGAAGGAGAGGACGAGGTGATCGCTCAGAGGCTGGGCGAGTGGGGCTAAGGGCCTAAAAAGACCCGCTCTCTACCAATGAGAGCAGGTCTTTTGCATTAGCTTTCGCAATTCCGATATTTGTCGTGACTATGGATCACGGACGCCGGACTTCAATTGGCAGTCTATCTCGCGTTTTGGGTTTTGGCTTCTTCTTTGGCGACGTAGTTTTTAATAGCTTTGATGAAGGTTTGGGTCAAAGGGGCGAGGTGTTTGTCTTTATGGTAGACGAGGGCGAACTCGCGGGTGATTTCGAGGTCGGGGATGTCGCGAACAATGACGAGGCCGGTTTGTTCACAGAGGCGCACAGCCAGTTCGGAAACAATGCTGATGCCGAGGTTGGCGGCGACGGCATGCTTGATCCCGTCTGTGCTGCCGTATTCCATGGCAACCCGAAGGTGAATTCCTTCTTTAGCAAACGCGTCCTCGGTGACTTGGCGGGTACTGGAGCCAGGTTCGCGTAGGATAAAACGCTGGCGGGCTACGTCTTCGAGTGTGATGTGTTCTTGCTGCAAGAGGGGATTCTGAGGGCTTAAGATCATGACCAACCGGTCGGTACGGAAGGATTCAGAGATCAAATCCGCTTCATGAGACGGTCTGCCAACAACTCCGATATCCAGATGGTTTGCCAAAACCTTCTTTTCAATTTCTAAGGAGTTGGCGACATCCAGAATAAGTTCAATCCCAGGATAATCTTCTTTGAATTGTCCGAGCAAATTCGGAAGATAATAGATACCGGGTGTTGTACTGGCTCCCAGGCGAATTCGCCCTTTATGAAGCCCTTGGAGTTCTTCAAGCGCCCGTTCAGCTTCTTCGGTCAGGGAAAAGATTCTCTGCGTATAGCTGAATAGCATACGCCCTGCGTCCGTAAGATAAATGTTGCGGCCGAGCTGCTCGAAAAGTTCCATACCCAGTTCCTGTTCGAGTTTCTGTAGGTGTACCGAAACAGTCGGCTGGCTTAGATACAGCTCAGAGGCAGCTTTCGAATAGCTTCTATGTCTGGCGACTACATTAAAAATATGCAGTTGATGAAAGTTCATGATCGTTCTCCCTTTTGCCTAAATATAGGATTCTTGTTCCTATCATAACAAAGGCATAGGCAAAAATCAACGGGTAGGGGGTATTGGTATCTTGGAATTAATAGAATGAATAGATGCACTGCATAGGGATGAAGCGATAAAATTAGGAAAGGATCATAAGATTATGACGGAATAATAAATTAGTGATAGACGACTTAATAATTTGATGATAACATAGTTTCAGGCGGAGAGAAAGGGGGGGCTTAGAGAATGCTTATTGACAATCTTTCGGAAAAAATTCGTCTCACCCAGTATTCCAGCAAGTCTGGCTGAGGCTGTAAGATCGGTCCTGCGGACCTGGCGCAAGTTTTGCGTCATTTACCACCCACCCAGGAAGATGCCAACCTGTTGGTCGGGTTGGAAACGGCGGATGATGCCGGAGTGTATCGCTTGAACTCAGAACAAGCGATTGTGCAAACGGTGGATTTCTTTACTCCAATTGTCGATGATCCGTATGCTTTTGGCCAAGTTGCGGCAGCCAATGCCTTGAGCGATATTTATGCGATGGGGGCTAAACCCTTAACGGTGTTAAATCTGGTGTCCTTTCCAGTCAGCAAACTGGATATGTCCATCCTTGCGCAGATTCTTCAAGGCGGGAACGACAAGATCCGGGAGGCAGGCGCACTGCTCATCGGGGGGCATTCTATTGATGATACGGAACCGAAATACGGCCTGTCAGTTACCGGAATTGTTCATCCGGAGCGGGTTTTATCGAACGCTACGGCCCAGCCCGGAGATGTCCTCATCTTAACCAAGCCGCTGGGGGTGGGGATCATCACCACCGGGATTAAACGGGGGATCGTGTCTCCAGAAGACGAAGCAGACGTGGTGCGCGTGATGGCTACTTTGAATAAAGTGGCTTCAGAGGCCGCATTAGCAGTTGGGGTTCATGCTTGTACGGATGTAACGGGTTTTGGGCTTTTGGGCCATTTGCGGGAGATGATGCAGGCCAGTGGAACCAAGGCTCAGGTTTTTGCCGAGAAGGTTCCCGTTCTCGAGAGTGTTTGGGGATGTATCAAACAAAAGGCGATCCCAGGGGGGACGAAGTCTAACCGCCGCTATTTGGAAGAAAGCGTGAGGTTCGAGAGTGAGGTTCCAGAGGATTGGCGCTGGGTACTGGTTGATGCCATTACTTCGGGCGGGCTCCTTTTCAGTGTGAGCGAGGACAAGGCCGGGGAACTCATCGCTGAACTGCAAATACGTAACACGCCGGCCCAGGCCGTGATCGGCCGCGTGCTCGCTGGGGATGCGGGAAAAATCGATGTATCCTACAGGAATTGATGTATCCCAGGGGAAAGGAAGGTTCGAATTCCAGCGCAATTCCATTTTAAACCAATCTCGATTGAGGTTGGTTTTTTTGGCTGTACAAGCAAACTCATGGCGAACAGACTTTACATGTTTCCTATAAAAGTTTCCAATGACTGTAGAATCGAGTTATAATAAAGCAGATTACCTACTGGTTGGAGTTGATGATGTGCAGAGAAAAATAAAAATCGTTTTAATGGTTCTTGGACTCATCGTCGTATTTGCCGCCGGGTTTCTCTGGTATAACTGGCAGCGAGGGGGAGAGAAGGGGTCACTCGCCTCTGTTTTTAACCCGAACGGTTCTGACCCGACCTTAGAATCCCGGGTGAATGTCTTGCTGATCGGGGCGGATCAACGACCGGAGGAGAAAGCGTTCAATACGGATTCTCTGATTTTAGCGAGCGTCGATCCGGATACGAAGCAGGTCAGCCTTTTGTCGATACCCCGAGATACACGGGTAGAGCTGCGGGGGCATGGATTTGTGAAAATCAATTCCATTGCCGCGTTGGAGAACCTAGACACTTTGCAAAAAACCGTCTCCAGTTTGCTGGGGGTTCCGATAAAGGGATATGTGCTCACCAATTTCTCTGGGTTTAAGCAGATTATTGATACCCTGGGCGGCATTACGGTGGATGTTGAGAAAGACATGTTTTTTGAAACAGGGGATAAAGTCGATGGCTATATCAATTTGAAAAAGGGAGTACAACGCTTAGACGGGAGTAAGGCCTTGCAGTATGCTCGCTTCCGGCATGACGCGTTGGCGGATATTTCGCGGACCGCCCGTCAGCAGGTTGTGCTCAAGGCGGTTGCGAAGGAGATGTTCAAACTCGGTGTGATTCCAAAGCTTCCGGTTCTTGTGCCTCAACTCATGAAGGCGGTGCAAACGAACCTTCCTTCCCTGGAGATTCTAAAACTGGCCCGCGTTGCGGCAGGTTTCGATTCTAATCAGGTTATCTCGCAAACCCTGCCGGGATCTTTTTTAGACATCGATGGGGTGAGCTATTGGTATGTGAACCCGGAACAGGCGAAAAAGGTTGTCAGAGATTTGCTGGATGGGATCACGACTAAAAGTGTCATCGATAATACTGAAGTGGATTTGTTGAAGCCTGTTTCCCCGACTAAGCCGCTGCCTAAGGTTCCGGGTAACAGCGTGGATCCGAATGGTCAAGGTTCTTCAGGGCACAATAATTTACCAAACAAGCCAGGGCCGAATTCCGGAAGTGCGGGAGGCCAGCCCGGCGACGGAAGCATGGATCAGAGCGGGTGGCCTACCGGGCCGGATGGAGCGGCCTAAGGGAAGGATTAGGTTGAAAACGGAGGGATTCATATGCCTGATGAGGTTGTCCGTGGCCGCACACTGGAGGAAATAAGAGAAGAGTGGTCTAAAAAGTTGGGAATTTCTCCAGAACAGGT
>JAIMKP010000034.1:15081-25976 GCA_020692355.1 Desulfosporosinus sp. | reverse complement strand
AGATGTTCTCGACAAACCGGGAGTTTTTTCACGTCAGTGGAAAGTGAGGGTGAGTTGGAACCCTGAGGAGGTTCGGACGCAGGACGGCATGTACGGTGCAGAGCCAGACGCTGAAAACTCCGCAGGGACTGTTACCCAGGATGGAGGATCGCATCAAAGTGCTCTACAACAAGTCAGTGTTCTTTGGGAGGAAGGGCACTATCGAGTGACCTGTCCTCCAGAACTCCATAAGGTGATTCCTTTTCCTGAAAGGGGGACGCTCTCTTTTAATGGTAAGGAACAGACTGTTCCCTTTGCAGTGGCTGAGGGGGATGTCTTGGAGTTTTGTCCTTGGAGTGAACCGGGTGAACAGACATGGCAGTTGGAAGTCCGACATCAAGGCCTGTCGGTGGTCGCAAAGGTCAAGAAAAAGGAACCGGGCCGTTTCGTCTTTCCCGATGCCTTGCAAGTGGGGGAGAAGCTGGATTTGGAACAGGTCTTGCACTGGGAAAAAATGCCGCCGAGTGGGGAATACTGGGATCGGAAACGCTTGGAGAGCGATTTGGCAGAGCAGCGGATCGTTCATGGCCTGAGGGAAGCGGCTTGGGATGAGATCATGGGGGCAAAAGACGGTAAAGAAGTGGTCCTGGCGGAGGCGACGCTGCCGATAGTCGGGGTGCCATCACGTTTGCAAGAGTTTATTGAGGCTGAGGCTGAGGCTGCAGTGGAAGTGGAGAAAGGACGGATCGACTTCTTTGCCTCGAAAATTCAGTTGGTCAAAGAAGGAGAAGTGTTAGCGCGCAAAATCCCCGGCGTACCGGGGACGCCTGGAACGGATGTGTTTGGTCGGGCGATTCCGGTTCAGCCTTGGAAGGATTTTCAGTTGCGCACGAAGAAAAATGCACATGTATCAGCGGATGGACTGGAAGTCTTGGCATCCTGCTCAGGCCGTCCCGTACGCTTTGAGAATTACACTTATGGGGTTGACAATATTTATGTGTTAAACCAGGATGTCGACCTGGCAACCGGGAGTATTGAATTTCCGGGTGATGTACTCATTAATGGGAATGTGCAAGACGGCTTGAGGATTATCGCGGGAGGGAAGGTCGAGATCCGGGGGGGTGTTTCGCATGCGGAGATTCGAGGGGAAAAAGGAGTCGTGGTGTATCGCCCGGTTCAAGGTGGGAAGATCGTGGTGGGAGAAAAACATGTGGTGCGGGCTGGACTTCTAAGCCGTTTGAAAGAGTTGCGGGACGAACTGAGCCCTTGCTTGCGTCAGACGACGGAATTTGCGGCTTCTTCCCATGCAGTCCATCTGAAGCCGGGACAGTACCTGAAAGCCATTATCGAGCGCAATTTTTCCGCTCTGCCTAAGAAGGCTGCCGAGGTAGAAAACTATGTGTTGTCTCATAAGGATGAACTCATCACGCAAGAACTGATCGTGTCAGTCCGAACGGCAAAACACTTTTTAAATGGGCTGGGGCCATTGGAACTTCAGTCCGTGCCTTTCTTGATCCGGGTGGACAAGGCCTTGGCACAGCTAGTGGAGAATATTGCTATCGAAGTCCCAGAAAACCTGCGCGGGGAGGTGGATTACATCCAAGGTACAGTGGTAGAGTGTGGCGGGGATTTCATCTGCAGCAAGGGAGCCTATAATGCACTCGTCCGCGTGGATGGCAATGTGGAAATCCAAGGGGTTTGCCGCGGTGGCAAAATTTTTGCCGGTGGGAATGTTAGCATCCGGGAGCTGGGTGGTTCGGAAGTCAGCAGTACCTTTGTCCAAATTACCGGAACGAAACGGCTCAAGGTGGAATATTGTCACCCTAATGTGGTGATTGCGGTGAACAAAGAGATCATCCGTGTGGAAGAGGCCTACAAGAGCTTGGTTGTTTATCGTGAGCAAGGCAAAGTGCAAATGGAAAAGCTACGGGTGAATCCGTTGTAACGGGCTGAACACCCACGTGTAGAAGTGGGGTATCAAACGTGAATGAATTTGCTAAGAAGGATGAAGCCGATATGAAACCGATGGCAATGAATTTGGAATTGGAAGAAGCGATCGCACGCATTCTGGACGGTGCGACCAGCGTGGGAACGGAGGAGATTTTGCTTGAAGAGGCTTATGGACGGGTTGTGGCAGAGGATGTCTTTTCCTGGATGACCCATCCCCCCTTTGAGCGTTCTCCGCTTGATGGTTACGCGTACTGGGCTGAGGCTCTGAGTGCTGGGCCGGTCAAGCTTAAAGTGGTGAGTGAGGTTCCGGCGGGAACCTGGCCGGAGCGCGTCTTGAAGCCGGGAGAGGCTGCACGGATTTTTACGGGGGCACCGCTCCCCCAAGGGGCGAATTGTGTGGTCCGACAGGAAGATACACAGGTTGACGGGGAGATGGTTTGGGTCGAGCGCCCGGTTTTGCCTGGGGCTAATGTTGTTCCCCACGGGGATGAGGTGAAAGAGGGAGACATGCTTGTGCAGGGGGGAGAGCGGCTTACGCCACCTGCAGTGGGGCTTCTGGCTGCCATGGGAATCGCTAAGGTTAAGGTGTTCCGCAAGCCTCGGGTAGGGCTCTTTTCTACAGGGAGCGAACTGATGGATGTGGGTGAGCCTTTGGCCCCAGGGAAGATCTACAATAGCAACAGCTATACTTTGAGAGGGTTGATTCAAGAGGCGGGATGTGAGGCGGTTTCTTTGCCGCTGGTTCCGGATCGGCTTGCTGAGACCGTACGGGCTTTGCAAGCGCTTGAGGATGTCGATGTCGTGATTACGACCGGGGGAGCCTCCGTCGGGGATTATGATTTGATGCCGCAGGCTTTGCAGGAGCATGGCTGTGAGATCCTGTTTTGGAAGATCAAGATGAAGCCAGGGACCCCGGCCTGTGTGGGTAAAAAAGATCGGCGGCTGTATTTTGCCCTGTCCGGGAATCCGGCTGCAGCCATGGTGACGTTTGAATTGCTGGCTCGACCGGCCTTGCGGAAATATGCAGGACTTAACCATCCTGAGAGTGAGCGCTTTTTGGTCAAGATGGCGGGAGCGTTTGCTAAGAGCGGCAAGCAGCGGCGGTTTTTGCGGGCGCGGGTCAGCCTTCGCGATGGAGTCGTTTGGGCGGATCCAGGAGCGGCGCAAGGCTCAGGGATCCTAAAATCTATGATAGGCAGGCATCTCTTGGTGGATGTCCCAGGCGGTCATGGTGCCGTTTCGGAAGGGGAAACGCTAGAAGCATATTGGATAGGTGAATGGGAGGAATAATTGTGACTCTAGATTTCGGTCAGCAAGAAAGCCAAACGGGAAAGATTCCCGTGGTCTCGATCGTGGGCAAATCCGATTCAGGGAAGACCACTCTCTTGGAAAAGCTGCTTCGGGAAGCCAAGCGCAGAGGGTGGCGCGTGGCTACCGTGAAGCATGATGTCCATGGGTTTGACATGGACAAACCAGGGAAAGATACGTGGCGGCATGCTCAGGCGGGAGCAGACATGGTGGTGATTGCTTCCCCGCAAAAGATCGCGATTTTGGAGAGCGTGCCTGAGGACCAGCCCCTGGACGCCGTCATTTCCCGCATTCAGGGGGTGGATCTGATTTTCACCGAAGGTTATAAGCGCGCGGATAAGCCTAAAATCGAGGTTTTTCGTTCAGAGGTACATAAAGAACTCCTCTGCAAGCCAGAGGAGTTGATTGCGATTGCCAGTGATGTGGTCTTCGACAATGGGGTGCCAAGTTATGGGCTCGATGATGCGGTGGGGCTGTGCGACGTGATCGAGCGGTTGTATTTACAGTCTTTTAAGTAGGCGGGTGGCTGCGGGGACGAGAGGAAAGGCGAGGAGGGAGGAGATGATGTTGAAGAGGGTGTGGGCATTGGCGACTTGACGGGCCAGGTTGCCGCCGAGGTGGGTGAGAAGGCTTACGAAGGGATGGAGGAAGGGGAGGAAGACGAGGACACCGAAAACATTGAGCAGGATGTGGAAGTAGGCGACACGTCTGGCGGCGGTTTCGGTGGCGAGAGAAGCCAGTACGGCAGTGAAGCAGGTGCCGATGTTGGCACCGAGGACGAAAGCGATCGCGGTCGGCAAAGTCAGCCAACCCTCCTCGGTGAGAAGCATGACGATTCCGGTGGTGGCACTGGAGGAGTGCAACAAGGCTGAGAGGAGTGCACCGGCAGCAACTCCGCGCCAATGATGATCCCCGAGACTGTGAATAAAGTGCTGAATCCCTGCCTGGTTGACGAAAGGTTCAAGCCCCGTTTCTAAGGTCATGAGCCCGAAGAAGAGAAGACCCAGACCCAAGAGACCGAGGGCCAAGTAACGCCAGCGGCTGTTGAGGAAGAGAAAGCCGAGGGAGCCGAGGAGCATGGCATAATAGGAGAATGAGTCGAGGGGAAAGGCTAAGAGCTGGGTTGTGACGGTGGTACCGATGTTGCTGCCGAGGATGAGATAAAGGGCGTTGGCAAACGGCAAAAGACCAGCATCCACAAAAGAGACGGTCATGACAGTAAGAATACTGCTGGACTGAACGAGGGCAGTGACGACGGTTCCGCTTAAAAAAGCGCGCCAGGGATTAAGAGCCATCCAAATTATGACTCGGCGTAGGCGGGTTCCAGCCAAGCGCTGGAGGCCTTGGCGCAGGATAACCATTCCGCCTAGGATGCAAAAGAGCCCGGTAGCTGGGGTTAGGAAGAGTGCCATTCCCTCACCTCTTATCTGAAAAGTTGGCTGCCAGGCAATCATTCGTGTTAGCTTTCCTTTCAAATATATCGGTTACGGGAATCATGAAGAACCACAGAGGCCACAATGGCCTCATTTGCATACATTGATCTCAAGGGGTGGTGTTATGCAGATTCGGTTTGGGGATGTGCAGGATTGGCCGTTTCTTTATGCTTTAGGCAAGACCGTCATTATGGATAGTGTATCTCCTTGGCGCCAACAGTCTGAAAGCAAAACGATGAAGTATCGGACATCCGTGTTAAATGGCTTTTGGACTTGGATCCAGCAAAACAACGCCATAATCTTTGTAGCCGAAAGCGAAGAAAAAGAAAACCCGGTCAAAGCCGGGTATTTGGTTCTTTATCCGGAATCGCGCGAAGAATTGACGGGAATGATCCAGGGTTGGGTGATGGATGTGGCGGTTCTGCCAGAGTTCCGGGGACAAGGGATGGGGCGCGCTCTGCTCGTTGCAGCTGAAGATTACTGCCGGGATACAGGAATAGAATACCTCGGTTTAGCAGTGAGTAGCCATAATGTGAAGGCACTGGCGCTCTACGAGCAGCTGGGGTATGCGGAAGAGCGGAAACTGATGGTGAAAGTTGTCAGGCCGAATTAAGTTGGGGGGTGGGGATGTTCATCGGCACCTGCTTCACCCCAGGCGCGTTCAGGCCAAACTTGCTGTCCATGCTCGGTTCAGAGGCGGGATACCCTCCGAATTCGCCATTCCACTGCGAGGATAAGAGTTCTAGCGAAATCATAGATTTCGAGAACTCTTTACCTTGGCTCAGTCGGCGGCGGCCCGCATCGTGCGTGCCGTCCCGCTGGAAGGTTAGTTCTCGCATGGTCAGAGTTTGGCATCTGCTCGCTTAAGGGGCTCAGCAGGTTAGCCGCTGAACATCCCTTGCGTTGGAGATCTCTTAACGGTCTGCGAAGCCGCATTCCGCAAAGGATGGCTTTACGGCTGAGGGTTGGACCCCTCCGACCCGTAATCGAGCCTAGAGTAGCAAGTTTGGTCTGCATGTAGTGGGGTTAAAGACAAAAAAAGCTTGCGGCTCTTTGGACCGCAAGCTTAAGTAAAAGAGAGGAGTGGGGATAAAAAATTGGAAAACGTGAGACTATCTAAATTGTGTCCGTATCGACGGAGGATTATACATACGAACCAGAATATTTATGGGGAAATAGTGAACTCGTTCAACTAAAGTTGAACATCGAGATTTCGGTGACGAAAGTGTCCAGTGGACACTTTCGCCGAAAGCGCTTAGCCTTTAACGAACGCCATCGCGCTGAAGGGTGGAGTCTACCTCCGTCGCCGCTAAGTGTTTCTATTGCGAAAGGCGGCTCGGCGATACTCTCCACTGGAGACTATCGTCACCGAAGCAAAGTACGAGGTACCACTCCCGACGGTCATGGAGGACCTAGTGTCGCTGAAGCCATGGATGGCGAGAAGCGACCACTTGTAGAAGTGGGAGTCTCACGATTGGATCAAGGGTCAGAGTAACATGGGGCAGGGGGTGCTGGATTGCAGCAAAATGAGCTAGCCATATTGGTGGATGCGATTTTAAAGAAGGTTGCTCACGGAGACGGGTATGTGATCGTGCGCGCCGAGTCGCGGCGGGAACGGAGTTTGCGGCTGAGCAACGGTCGTTTAGAGCGTGTGGCGACGGGCGGGGACGAGGGGCTGGGGGTCCAGGTTTTTACAGCCCAAGGGGTCAGCGGCTTTGCTTCAGCGGATGTGCTTTCTTTAGAGACGGGACTCAGGCTGGTGGAGCGGGCCCTGTCCTTGGCGCAACGCAATGAACGCTTAGGGGCAAAGAATAATCGGGAGATTTGGAAAGCCAAGCCTCTGCAGGCTGAGGTCAAGAACCCGGCTCGAAGCTTCGGGGAAGTGCCCCTCGCTGAGTTGCAGACGCGCTGTCTTGCGCTCCATGAAGGGGTGAGGAAAGCTTTTCCGGAAGCAGTTTGGCAGTCGAGTTTTCGTCAGGTGGAAGATAGTTGGTGTATCGGGCGTTCGGATGGGACGCGGGTGAGTTTCACGATTCCCCGAGCGGTTTTGATGCACCAGGGGACAGTTCATCAGGAGGGGAAAAGTGCAAGCACTTTGGTGCACCGGAGCGGGACGGATGCGCAGATCCTAGGGGAGGAACAAACCGATCATCGGCTTGAACGTAAGGCTGCCGAGCGGGCTGAGTTGGCGCGGGCAGTCTCTACAGCCCCATTTTTGGCATCAGGACATTATCCCTTGGTGATTGACTATGGCTTAGCAAAAGGATTGGCCCATGAAGCTTTTGGGCATGCGGTGGAGTCGGATCACATGCAGGAGTCCGTACTCGGAGAGCAGGGAAAGCTGAAGCGAGGGCTCAAGGTTGCCCGGCCCAGCGTACATATTATGGACGGACCGCTGCCAGGAGATTGGGCCTATCAGCCCTTTTCAGCCAATGGACTGCCTCGGGAGACGGTTCGGATCGTCCAAAACGGGATCTTGGAGGCAGGACTCGGGGATATTTTTTCAGCGGCGGAGGCCGGTATGGCGGTATCAGGGGCCGGCCGAGCGGAAAGTTATGCCCATGTTCCGCTTCCGCGCATGAGCAACATCCGCTTGATCGTGGATGAGGCGGCTGAGTTTCAGGAGAGCGGAACTTTGATGGGGGACGTCCGCCGGATGCGGGAGGTCCTCTTGGAGCGCGGTGAAATCAAAGCCGGGGAGAAGACTTTGCTTCTCTTGGGTTACCGAGGTGGCCAGGTTAATCCGAAAACCGGGGATTTCGTGTTTCAGTGCGAAGGCATTGTGGATTTAGGGGACGAGGACTTAAGGATTTATCGGCCGTCGATTTTCAGTGGTAAGATCCTCTCGGCCTTGCAGGCGATTAAGCTTGGGGTGGGTGCAGAAGCGTTTGATGCGATTGGCACCTGCGGCAAAGGCGGGCAGTCCGTTCCTTCGAGTGGGGGCAGTAGCCGCTTTATTTTCCTTGAGGTCAGTGATCAAGTGAGTTTGGGGGGAGAAGGATGAGGCTCGTCGCCCAATTAGAAGAACTTTTATATCATTTTCAGGTGAGGCCCGATGATGAAACGCTGCGGTTAAAGGGTTGGCGTATTTTTATCCACGAGATGAAGTCAGTTGCGTTAGGGATTAAAGATAATTCCCCGGGAAGTGTCTATACCCCGCCCACTTATAGGGAAGGGGAGAGGGGCGAGGTGTTTTTGGTCTGGGCAGATGGCCGATTGAGCCAGGCTAAGGTTCAGGCCAAGCCGCCTGAGGTTAAAGATCCTTGGATTGAGGAATTGAGAGGTTGGCGTCAGGCAGCTTATGAGGATCCGGAGGGCGGCCGGATTGTGAAGCCTGCCCCGTTGCCGCTGGCAGCCGTGGAAGATGAGCGGCTGGAGAAGATACTGGCTGGGGAGGATGAGGTGCTTTTTGCCCAGTTAGAACGTTTCTTAAACGAAAAGCCGGATAAGGCGAAACTCCAGGCCCAGATCTCAGCAGCTTGGGGATATCGGCATGTGCGAACCTCGACGGGGCTGGCGGTCACCTATCAGGAATCGCAATATGGCCTTAGTTTTTCCTTCGACCGCTTAGTTGGGGGCGGATTTGCTAAAAGGCGCCTTATTGAGCCAGAAGAATGGGAGGATGTTTGGCAGAATACCCTTCTCCATTACGAGGCCTTGCAGGAATTCGGACCCGCGCCAGGGTCGAAGACGGCGGTGATTTTGGCGCCGGCGGTGGCAGAAGAGATGCTGGGTCAGTATATCCTGCCGAATTTTTCGGGCCAAAATGTTTTGGAAAGGCGCAGTGCCTTTGCTAAGGAACGGTTTGAGCAGAAAGAGGGCGTTTTTGCCCCAGAGGTGTCTTTAGAGGTGGATCCGCTGCGGCCCTTTGAATGGGGATCGTATTTAGTGTCTCCAGAGGGTGTTCCGGCCGAGCGCACGGTGCTCGTCGGCAAAGGGGCTTTGGCATCCCCTCTGCTTACGGTTAAAGATGCAGGGCGCTGGGGAGCTTCCCCCACCGCACTTCCCCAAGGGACATCTGGGCTCTATCTTAGCCATACGCGCGAAGAAGACTGGGAGCGTGCGCTCCAAGGGGTGGATGACGGAGTTTTAGTTCTTTCTGTGCTCGGTTTGCACACGCAGGACAGTGTGTCAGGAGATTATTCGCTCAGTGCGCCCCAGAGCTTGCGCATTCTGAACGGCAAATTCGCGGGACGGGTGGATGTAAAGGTGAACGGAAATTTCTTTAAGGATTTGGCGCACCCGGCTGTGCGGATGGCGAAAACGCAGCGTAATGTTATGCCGTATCTCTGGGTGCAGTCGGGGATGCAGAGCTTCTAGCGGGAGCGGATAGGCCCGGCGGGAACTGAGGAAAAGATGGATCTGTAAATAGAGACATACTTGAATGTGAAGGGAAAAAGGAGGAGGATAAAGTGCTCGATTTACATGTGCATTTGATTGGACATCAGGATCGCCAAGCTGACGAAACAGCGGTGCGAGGTTTTCTGCAGGCGGCTATCGAGAAGGGATTAGTGGAGATCGGGTTTGCGGATCATGATCTTTATTTCGGGGAGCTTGATTTGCCGCTACTGCGGGAAGTAGGGAAATCCTATCCAGGGCTCAAGGTTCGGGTGGGTTTAGAGGTGGACTACCGGCCTGGGGAGGAAGAAAAAATACAAGGTGTCCTCGAACGTTTTCCTTTTGACTATGTGATTGGTTCCGTGCACGAGATTGAGGGTTGGGCGTTTGATAGTCCTGGGGAAGAAGCACGTCATCGCGCGCAGGATCCGGATGCGCTCTACGAGCGTTATTTTTCTTTGGTTGAGAAAGCAGCGCGCAGCGGGCTCTTTACGACTCTTGGGCATTTGGATCTTATTAAAATCTATGGGGTGCGACCGCGAAAGGATATCTTGAAACTGGTGGATAGGGCGCTGACGGCGGTCAAGGATTTGGGCTTGGCCATCGAGATCAACACGAATGGGCGCTATAAGCCAGTGGGAGAATTTTACCCCGAACCCAAACTGCTGCAAGAGGTTGTGCACAGGGGAATCTCCGTCACGCTGGGTTCCGATGCCCATGAGGCCAAGGTTGTCGGGCGGGATTTGGGAGAAGCGATGGCCTTCTTGCATCATCTAGGAGCAAAAAAAGTCGTAGGGTTCCAGGGACGCGAACCGATCGCGTATTCCCTCATGTAAGGAGAGCACACTGAAAGCAATAGCATTTTCTTGGAGCAGACCGAGCCCTGCAATGACCTAGAGGAATGGCCTTTGCCATCTTGAGAGGAGGAGTTTTGGCGAACCCTTTGGACGAGAAATGGCTCATGGAAGAGATGGGCTGTTCTTGAACGCTTGCGCTGAAAAGCCTAACCGCGTGGATATTCCCGTTATCCCAGAGGAAGACTGAGGGTAGAAGAGAATAAGCGCGGGAAAGGATGGACAGCATGTCTCGGATGGAGATTTTTCTGAAGCCCGCTTTGGAATGGCAGGAAGAAAGCTTGGAGGATTGGTGTTGTGCCTTAGGGGCTTTTCTATATGATGAGGGGATCGAAGTGAAACGGGGGTTTCATCTGCCTGGCTATGAAGTTTTGGAGCTCCAGGGTGAGGGGCTACAAGCGGAACTCATCTTGAGTGCCTCGGAACGCTTGATGGTTTTAGAGGGTTTTCCGGTAAAGAGTGCCCGCCAGGAAGATATGGCGCGTACACTTCTCCGTTTCGCCCGCAATATGGGAGCACAACGGTTGTTTATTCCAGCTGAATCAAGGATTGAAGAGGCGTTTTGGCTGCAAATTGGTGGCAAACCCCTTCCCGATCCCAAGCCCCTGAAGCAGAAAGTCCGTCGGCAGGATGTCGGGGTGGAGAGCCTGGGCGGCGTAAGTCTGCTGGTACGCTATCAAGGAGAGCCAGTACTATGTTTGGAGCCGCTCGCTTGCACTGTGCATGCACCGGGGCTCATCAGCCTGGCTGGGCGACGCCTGGAGAAGCATTTTGGTGGACCTCTCGGATTTACGAGCCGGGTGGCCGCGTATTGCCCTTGGGAGCTTGAACGAGAGCAATGGGATGATTTATTGGCGTATAGCCGCCTGAAGGCATTCGAAATTCTCGCGGAGCAGCTCTTGTAGCTTCTGTCATTCGTTTGACGAGACAGGAGTCAGGAGTCAGGAGTCAGGAGTCAGGAGTCAGGAGTCAGGAGTCAGGAGGCGGAAGGCGGAAGGCGGAAGGCGGAAGGCGGAAGGCGGAAGGCGGAAGG
>JAIMKP010000034.1:3851-15067 GCA_020692355.1 Desulfosporosinus sp. | reverse complement strand
CCGTCCCCGTGCTTCCACAATGAGGAGAGATGAGGATATGTCAATTTATGATGTTGCGCATCATTTGGCGAGAGAAATGAAAGGTTCACCGGAGTATACTCGCTTTATGCAAGCGAAAACGGCGATCCTGGCGGACGCGGGCAACCACAAGATGATACGGGATTTTCAAGTGAAACAATGGGAGATTCAGCAGGCTCAGAGGCTCGATCAGGTTGATGGTGCGAAACAGCAGGAGTTGGAGCAGTACTATAGTTTGCTCAGCCTGAATCCGAAGGCGCGAGAATATCTGGAAGCAGAGTTCGAATTGTCCCGGGTGGTGAGTGATGTGCAGACGATTATCGGCGAGGCCATTGCAGAGGCTTTGCCGATTGGGTATGAGGATTTGGGTCTATGAATATGACGTTTGGTTTAGCATTTTTGGGGGGGATTGTTTCTTTTTTCTCCCCTTGTGTTCTTCCAGTGGTACCGGCGTATTTTTCTTTTCTCGTAGGGAGTTCGTTGGAGGGAAAGCCTGCGCGCAGCGTCTTAATTTACCGTTCCCTGCTTTTTGTACTCGGGTTTTCGGTGGTGTTCGTCCTTTTGGGGGCCTCGGCCAGTGCGCTGGGGCAGCTCGTGAATGCTTACCGCTCGATTCTCATGCGCATCGGCGGGGTGATCGTGATTCTTTTTGGTCTGCAGATGATGGGAGTGCTCAATATTCCCTGGCTAATGATGGAAAAACGAGTGCATTTGGAATCAAAGGATCGCAGCGGTGGGGGCAGGGCTTTTTTACTGGGGCTCTCTTTCGCGGCGGGTTGGACACCGTGTATCGGCCCCGTGCTTTCGGGTATATTAATGATGGCCGGAAGCAGCGGCAGCATGGGCATAGGGAGTCTGATGCTAGGGGTGTATTCCCTGGGATTAGCGATTCCTTTCGTGCTCTTTGCCCTCTTGGCGGAAAAGACGGTCGACTGGATTCGCCAGAGCGGGGCCATTATGCACGCGGTCTCCCTCATCGGGGGTGCGATTTTAGTGGTGCTCGGGGTGCTACTTTTCTTCGATTTGTTGAGTCAGGCGAGTGCTCTTTTGCCCGTGATTCCGCTGCCATTTTGACCGGGTGAGTGGTGAGTGGGCATTGCTGCACACATAAAGCTGCACACATAAAATTGTCTAAGGCTAGCGTGTTATTTTATGGATTGTGAACGAGATCATGGTTTTAGCCTGATTTTTCTGTTATCATGAGCCAAAGGAGAAGATATCTCCTTATCAGAAAAGAATTACAATTTGGGTAGGAGGAGTGCCATATGGCGAAGTATGTTGCGGTGGCTGGTAAAGGTGGAGTTGGTAAAACTACATTTACGGCCCTGATGCTCAGGCAGATGATTCAACAAAAGAAAGGGATTTCGATTTTAGCAGTGGACGCTGACCCTAATGCCAATCTCAATGAGGCCTTGGGTTTGAATGTGACCGCAACGATCTCTGATTTATTGGAGGAATCGAAAAATCCAAAGGCGATGCCAGAGGGCATGCCGAAAGCTGTATTCATGCAATATAGGCTGCAGCAGTCCTTGGTGGAATCCCAGGATATTGATCTTCTGGTCATGGGCGGGCCCCAGGGGCCGGGCTGCTATTGCTACCCCAATGATCTCTTACGGAAATACTTAGAGGATCTGGGCGAAAATTATGATTTCGTGGCGGTGGATACTGAGGCAGGATTGGAACACATCAGTCGGCGGACGATTCCGCATATCGATATCATGTTTATCATCAGTGATTCTTCGGCTCGCGGTATTCGCTCAGCGGGTCGGGTGCATGATCTCATCCGGGGTTTAAAAGCTGAAGTTGGGGAAGTATACTTGGTCGTGACGAAGACGTCGCCGGACAGCCTGGAATCCTTAGCAGACGAAATCGCTTTAACTGGGCTGAAAGTAATTGGCGATATCCCCTTGGATCCCTTGGTTGTGACGCAAGACTTGGCAGGCAAAGCGCTTTACGACCTTCCAGATGAATCTGTGGCGGTCAAGGCAGTCGAACACATCGTACGCCGGGCTGGAATTGTGCGCTAATGCTCGGAGAGAGGGGAGTTTAGCCTTGACAGGGAGAATGACGCTCGAGGAGTTTGAGCAGGCCTTAGAAGGGGCTGGCTATATTACCGAACGGGAGGATCGCATTGCCGTGACGGTCTTTTTGGCCGTGCAGCTGGGGAAACCCCTCCTCGTAACGGGACCGCCCGGAGTTGGCAAAACGGAAATTGCCAAAGTGCTGAGTCAAGTGTTTAAAGCAGAACTTATCCGCCTTCAATGTTATGAAGGGTTGGATGAGACACGAGCCATGTATGAGTGGAATTATCAGAGGCAGCTGTTGAAGATTCAGATGCAGCGAGAAAGTTTAAAGGAAGAGGATCTCTTTTCTGAGGAGTACCTTTTGCCGAGACCGCTGCTTAAGGCCCTGATGAATAAGGAGCAATCCGTGCTCTTAATTGATGAGATCGACAAGACGGATGCGGAGTTTGAGGCTTTTCTATTCGAACTTTTAGGGGAATTTCAGGTGACCATCCCGGAGATGGGTACGATCCAAGCCATGCAGCGGCCGATCGTGGTGCTGACTTCCAATGGCGAACGCGAACTTTCCGATGGTTTGAAGCGGCGCTGTGTCTTTTTGCATGTAGAAGCACCATCCGTTGCCAAAGAAGTACGTATTCTGCGCACGAAGGTGCCGGAACTCCCGGAACGCTTGGCGTTGCAGGTGGCGAAGGCGATCCATATTTTGAGGGAACGCATTGCCCTGCATAAAGCACCCTCGATCGCCGAGACGCTGGATTGGGCGAAAGCCCTGCTGCTCATGGGAAGAGAGGATCTGGATCCGGCTTGGGTGGATGCCACGTTGACGCTCCTCGTCAAGAGCGAAGAAGATGTGGAAGCATTCTATCGCGAGATGGGGGCGGAAAAGCTCCTTTGGGAGGCCAAATCGCTGAACGCACAGGGAGCAAGCATGCGGGAAGGGCATCACCATGAGCACCACCATCAGTGAGCTTGATAAACATTTAGTCGAGTTCGCCCAACTCTTACGCGATTTTGGGATTCGGGTGAGTGCTTCTGAGATTCTGGATGCGATGCAGGGACTGACGCTGGTGGGGCTGGAAGACAAGCACCATGTTGAGGCTGTGTTGGAAGCGACCTTGGTGAAAGACCCGAATCAGATCCCCTGGTTTCAAGAGGCTTTTCGGGCGTATTTTGCTTCGCCGGAAGCACAAAAGGCGTGGCAGGAGCACTCGGAGAAACAGGCTGCTCAGTGGCAGGAAAAATTAGGGCAGACTCGGAAGGAACTGCGCTTTCAAGAGAGGGATCTGGATTTGACGGAGGAGGAACGGGCGCTGTATGCCCAGCTTCCGGAAGCGGAGAAAGAACGTCTGCGCCAATTTCTGGAGCGTTCCTCCCATGGGATGAAGAGCGGGATTCCCGTGGATCATGCCTTTCAGCCGATGGTGGAGCGGGTGGTCCGGGGGTCACTCGAATATTGGCGGCGCAAGCTGGGTGAGGATTTCCCGATTCTCCCCCCAGGCTCGTTCGACGGGGTACACTCAGAAGTAGAAGAAGCGATCCGGCGACGGGAGCTGGAGTTTTTGTCACAAGACTTAAAGAAGATATCCCCTGAGGACTGGCCTGAGGTGGTCAAACTCATTCGCCGCCTGACCCAGCGGCTGGCGAGCCAGATTTCCCGCCGTTATCGCGCGGATCGACGACGGGGTGGACTTGATATGCGGCATACCCTTAGGGCTAATATGCGCTATGGGGGAACGCTGGTGGAGCGGCGCTATCGTAGCCGCCATATGGGGCGACCAAAGTTTGTCTTGCTCTGCGACCTTTCGGGTTCGATGTTGAAGTATACGGAGTTTGTGCTTCAGTTTGTTTACGGGCTTTCCTCGGTTGTCAGCGGTATCGAAACCTATGCCTTTGGGGAAGGCCTAGTGCGCTTGACGGAGAAGATTCGCTCAGGTCAATCCTTTCAGGACATGGTGCAGGAAGCGTTGCCTGCCGCCCGTGGCGAGTGGGGCGGAGGAACAAACCTGGCGAATGCGCTCGAAACCCTGATGCGGGAGGGAGCCCAAGTCCTCTCCCGGCGGACGGTCTTTATTATTCTCAGCGACAGCCAAACGCTGGAAGGGGAGCGCGCCGCCCGGTATTTGGCGAACATTCGCCGGCGTGTGCGCGAAATCCTCTGGCTTAACACCTTGCCCTCGCGCCGCTGGACAGAGGTGCATGCTGTCGAACTCTTCAGTCCGCACTGCCGGATGTATGAGTGCTATACGCTGGGGCATTTGACGCATATTTTAAGCGAGAGGTTAGGGTAGGGGAATGCTCCGCGGCACCACGCTCACCCATGGCACGAGCAGACCAAATGGGCTACTCGAGGCTCGGTTTGAGGGTGAAGGGGTAAATCGCCAAATTCGCCATCCATGGCTCATTGGCGACGGTGTACATCGTGTACACCGCCCCTTTGCTACGAAGCACTCGCCTTTCGCAGAGTTTGGTTCCTGCTCGTTTAAAGGGTTTGCTTAGGTGCTCGCGGATCATTCCCTGCTTTGAAGAAGTGTCCTGAGAATTGTCAGAATTGTTCTCGAATTGTGAGTGAGATCACCTGTTTAAAGTCGTCCCGATCTGCCCATACTATAGAAAGTAATAGCGCTTATTGTTCGTAAGCACACAAACGGGAGGCAGAATATGATCGAAAAGTGTCGTTCTTGTGGATTTGAACACCATGATTTGAGCGGGGTGGTGTTTCGTCGCAACCATGTGAGTAATCGGGTGCTTCCGTATTGCAGCCGCTGTTTTCGCAGACTTTATCAAGTGCCTTACCGACCGGAACACGAGATCTGAATTTTATGATGGGATCGAGAACGTTCACAAGCGCTGCATATTCTGCGGATTAATGGACAAAATAGCTTTTTGTGTCTTGCCTTTTCTCTTTTCCTTATGGTATAGTGACTTTGAAAAAGGGAAGAAGGGGAGGGATAGACCATGGCTTTCGTCATTACGGATGAGTGTATCGCTTGCGGTTCCTGCCAAGCGGAGTGTCCGTCATCAGCTATCAGCGAAGGCGATGACAAGTATGTCATCAACGCTGATCTCTGCACGGAGTGCGGTACTTGCGCCGAAGTATGTCCGGTGGGTGCGCCTGTAAAAGCTTGATTGGAAGGTCTTTAAAGGGAGAGTTTTGCTAACTCTCCCTTTTCTTTTTCCCGAAGTAAAGATTGACAAACGGCAAACATTCAATTAAAATGCAATTAAAAATTATTATAAACAATGGGGACGGCAAAATGGATGCAATAGCGATACTCAGAGAATTGAAGAGCAGAGGAGTTCGTTTTACCCCACAGCGTCAGGCGATTTTAGAGTTTCTCTTGGAGACGAAAGCGCACCCGACGGCTGAGGAGATATTTCAGCATGTGAGGGCCAAATTCCCAGGTGTTAGCCTGGGGACGATCTACAATACGTTAAACATGCTGAAAGAGCATGGACATATTCTTGAATTATCCTACGGGGACATGTCCAGCCGTTTTGATGGCAATGCGAAAAACCATTATCATTTGGTATGTTTGAAATGTGGACGGGTTTTGGATTATGATCGTCCGCTTCTGGCTTTGGAGGAAGAAGTCGGGCGCGAAACCGGTTTTCAAGTGATGAGTCACCGTTTAGAGTTTTACGGGCTATGCCCGGACTGTCAAGAACAAGCGTTAAATTAGTGTTTATCCCCCGTGAGCAGGGGTCTTTAAAAGCGGCTTGCACTAGCCGCTTTTCTTGGTAAATAGGTCCTTGGTCCTAATCATTCGCAGCAGGGTTTTGGGGCTGGAAAGCGAAATACTCTCATAGAAGTTTAGTGATGAGGCTTAATTCGGGGGCAAGGATGGCGTATGTTTAATCGGCGAGTAGCGCTTCTATTCATCGTGCTGAGTTTAGGCATCGCTTTATCTTATGGGTTGTGGCAAAGCCCTGCTGGGCCTGCACTGGTCTCAGGAGAAGGGTTAGTGAGTGCTGAGCGCATGAGGCTCGATCTCTCAGGAGAGTGGGAGCAGTTTTCCTCTTTGCGCAAGGCGTGGATCGTTGAGACAGAAAAATCAGCGGGAAAGGCTGTTAAGCCCTTTTTTTTCGAACACCAAAATCGCCTGGTTTTGCCATCAGCCACTGAGTTTAGCGTCGTAGCTCGGCGCTTCCGCATCCCCTCAGAGTGGAGCGCCCGAACGATGGAGCTTAAATTTTCGGGGGTGACGGGGAGGGCTGAGGTTTACCTCAATGGAGCGGATAGCGGGCACAAGATCGGGGAATTCGAGGGTCTAGGCGGAACCAGTCGCATCGCTGTGCCGCCAAGCGCTTTTTATTATGGCAAGGATAACATTGTGCTCATTCAATTGGCGGGCAGCTACCGCCAGCGTGAGGGTCTTTTTGGCCTCGATTGGCCAAGTCTTGGCAGTATCCGTGGCCGTGTGGGTTTGGAAGCGGTGGTCGAGACATCCATAGCTGATCCCAGCGTCCAAGTGGATTGGCAGGGGCAAGAAGCGGCGGTGACGGTTCGTGTCCCTTTGATTCATCATACGCTCATGGGACGGGGACCGTGGACGGTGTACGGGGTGCTCTCGGACGGCTCGGCCGGAGTTGCGGAGGACAGTAGCGTGATTCAGCCGGCGGAATCCGAGGTGGATGAGGCTACACTGCATTTGAATGTCAGCAACCCTCGGCGCTGGAGCCCAAAAGATCCGTTTTTGTACCAGCTTCATCTCAGTGTGGTCAATTCTGCCGGGGATCGCGATGACTTGGCTTTTCCGATCGGTCTGATGGCACTCGGGATGGCGCAGGGGCAGATTCAGGTGAATGGAGAAGCCCTTCCGATTCGCGGACAGGCACTGAGTGAGGCGGAGGAAGCCCGAATCCGTCAAGAAGGCCGGGTGCGAGAGTTCATGTCGGCAGAGAAAAAAGCGGGATTTAACCTACTCTACTTTGTGGGCACCTTCCCCGATTCGCTCTGGCTCGATGAAGCGGATCAGTTAGGCATGGGGATTTGGGGGGAATGGCCTGTCGATCTCGTAGCAACGCCGCATCTGCCTGGCCCCCAGTTTTTTCAACCGCTTGCCTCAGAGGGCCGCCATCCTTCGCTTTGGGCCTTTACCGTGGGGAAGGGGCTTGATCCACAGAGCGTCTCTGCTTCCTATGGAACGGAGGCGGGAAAAGCGGTGGGAGGGAAGCTGGCCTTTGTCCTGCGCTTCGGTCAACAGAGCGTGCCAGGCTTTCCGCCAGAACGAAGCCCATTGCTGGAAACGGATAAGATTCAGGGGCCGTGGGGAGAGGTAAAGGCGCCGGCTTCCACGGATGAGCCCGGTTCTTGGCCGAATCTAAAAGGCGGCTTTAAACACGGGAACCTGTTTCTGACTGGGGTACCCGCAGCCGGAGGGAAGGCTGGGTGGCTCACGGGAGTCTGGCCGCAGCCGGTTATACTATTCGCTTGGGCGATGCTCATGCTTTTGCTCACCGGCGGAAGTCTGCGCTCGGTGAGCTGGCGTTATAAGGAGATTGGGGAGAAAAAACCGAAGCGTCGGCTGAGGGAGGCTTGGTTTTGGCATGGATTAGCCGTTCTGGGGCGCTACGGGACCTTGGCTGGGATATTGATCACCGCTCTGTTTCAGGCACCTGCCGGCTTAGATCCTTGGCTACCTAGACTTTGGCCCGGACTGGAACTCGTGCAGAAACAAAATCCGTTCCTTCTTTGGGCGATCTTGACCATGACCTTGCTCCTCTTGCGGTTGCTCCAAGCGGGGCTTATCGCTCCGAATCTGGACGGTTCGCCACACCCGCTGGGGCTGGTACTCTGGCTTGAGCAGCGTTACCGCTGGGTGATCCTCGCTGCCGTACTTTGGGCGCTTATGCCTTGGGGACTGTCCTGGCTCGCTGCGCTCACTACCTATGTTGGGTTGAGCTTTTTGTTTTGGCCGCTGCGGATTAGGGATATACACCGGATTGGGGGAAGGTATTGCTCCTTCTGGCTTGTGCCCGGGATGTTTATTCTCATGTTGATCGTTTGGCTGGTCCTGAAGGAACAAGATCTGATTTATCTTTGGCATCTTAGCCACTGAATGGTGAATTGGTGGGATGCTAATGGAGAAGGAAAGGGTGTCTGAGTGAGATGAGTATCATTTTTCAACCGCAGTTTTTGACCACGGGAGTGGGTAGCCTACCTCATGTCGACCTTGAAGCAGCGTTACGATTGATTTGGCAGAGCGTGCCGCAAGCGCCCCATTGGCCGCAGCTGCCCAAAACGGGAGCTGAGAGTTCTTTTATTGGGCAATATCTCACGGCATTGATCGAAACCGGGGTGATCACGGGCTTTGAGCAGCCTCGATTTCAAGTGGAGGCCCCGGACTGGATGGAACGCCTGACCGCGTTTTATGCGCTTTACCTAGAGGCCGACGAAGGAAGCAGCGAGGCTTTAGACAAGTTTGGTTTCACACCGGATGGAGGCCGCGGTTTCGAAGGGTTCTGCCGGGATCTGGCAGAAAACGGACTCCGTGAAGCACTTCTTCTCAAAGGCCAGTTAAGCGGGCCGCTCACCGTTGGCTTGCAAATCACGGACAAAAACCGACGCTCCTGTTATTATGACGATACCCAGAGGGATATGCTGGTCAAGTCCATTGCCATGCATGCCCAGTGGCAGACCAAGCGGTTGAAGGCTTTTGGGTTGCCTGTGCTGATGACGATCGATGAGCCGGGGCTTTATGCAGTAGGGGCCTCAACGCATGTGACCCTGGAAAAGGGGAAGCTGATTGAGGATTTGAATGTGATTGCCGAAGGAATTATGCAGCAGGGGGGCGTTCCGGGTGCGCATGTGTGTGCTGGGATGGATTGGACGATTCTTTTTGATTCTCAGATTCAGGTGATTAATTTTGATGCCTATGAATACATGACCAGTATGGTGGTGTTGGCTGAAGAACTTGAAACCTATCTCCAACGTGGGGGGATTCTTTCCTGGGGGCTGGTTCCTACTCAGCCTGCGGTATGGGAGGAAAATCCTGATACCCTGCGGCGTCGTTTGGAGGAGAACATCGCCGAACTTGTCAAGCGCGGGGTCGATGAAGCTAGGCTGCGGCAGCAGAGTATGCTTACACCCAGTTGTGGAACGGGGACGCTAAGCCTCGAGATGGCCGAACGGATTTACACCTTACTCAGAGAGTTGGGAAAAGAATTGAAAAATGAGTTCAAAAATGAGTTGCCTGTCCAGGCAAACTGAGTTATAATAAAGCCGACCGTTTTGGTAAGTTTTAAAGGAGGGTATAGCAGTGATTACAAAGGAAATGACCGTGGGCCAGGTTTTGAGGCTCTACCCACAAACCGTTCAGATCTTTTTAGAGCTGGGTATGCATTGTTTGGGATGTCCATCCTCGACGATGGAAAGCATCGAAGGAGCGGCCCTGACTCATGGTCGGCGTGTGGACGATTTAATTATCCAACTGAATAAAGCCGTTCAGAATCCGGTACAGGCGTAAGTGAACTCGTTTAGCTAAAGCTAAACATCGATGAACGTCAAGTGAATAATGATCCAACAGTCCGCTCCCGATCAGGGGCGGATTTTTTTTACCAGTTAGAAAGTATATCTTTGTGGTGGCATAAGTGCAACCTCGGCTTCTGGCGTCGCCAAAGGCTCGCCACAAGCCGGGTTTTCTTTAATGTAGGAATAACTCGGCCCAGGTTGGGAAAATTAATAGACGAATGTCAGGGGAAAGGGGCTTAAATATGCTGATTGTTGTCGTTCGAACGTTGATTCTTTATGCGTTGGTGGTGCTGGTGTTGCGGGTTTTGGGGAAGCGGCAGATCGGTCAGTTACAGCCGTTTGAACTGGTTGTTGTGATTATGATCTCGGAGTTGGCGGCGGTTCCCAGTGAAAACGTGGGGATTCCCTTGATTAGCGGCATTATCCCCATACTCGTGTTATTGTTTGCTGGGATGAGTTTATCTTATCTTTCTCTGAAGAACGAAAAGGCGAGACAGATTCTTTGCGGTCGGCCGACGATTCTCGTTGACAAAGGAAAGATTCTTGAATACGAACTGCAAAAAAACCGTTATAATTTAAGTGATCTGCTTGAACAGCTGCGCCTGAAAAATGTACCCAACATTGCGGATGTCGAATATGCGATTTTGGAGACGAATGGGGAAGTGAGCGTGATTCCGAAATCCCAAAAACGACCGGCAGTTCCGGAAGATTTTCAGCTTTCCCCTAAATATGAAGGTTTGCCTACTCCAATAATTATGGATGGCAAGCTGCACACGGAGAACATGCGCAAGGCCAAAGTGGAGCAGACTTGGCTGGAAGGGGAGTTACAGAAAAAAAATCTGGTGGTCGAGAACGTCTTGTTGGCCAGTATTGATGAAACAGGCAGCCTGTATATTCAAGAAGATGCCAGTGTTATCCACTGACGGGAGGGTTGGAAAACATGCGTGTTGTAACTACCGTGATCACCGGGTTGGTTTTGCTCGTGGGGCTTTCCTTGGGGGTGTACAAATATGTGCATGATTCGTCACAGAGTATGGTTGGACAATTGGAACAGGTTGAAACGATGATTCAGAATGCGAAATGGGACGGTGCCAAGGTCCAGCTGGAGCAGACGAAAGTTTCTTGGGATCAAACAAAATATTGGTGGACGATTCTGCTCGACCACCAAGAGCTTGATAACATTGATCTTAGCATGAGTCGTTTGCAAAGATATGTGGATACCCAGGGGCTTTCACTTTCGTTGGGAGAACTTTCAGCTTTAAAAATGCTTGTTGATCATATCTCAGACAAAGAAGCGTTTAATCTGCGGAATATTCTTTAGACAAGATCCCCCTTTTTTAAGCTTTAAAAAAATGATATAATTCCAAAACAAGGTAGAAAAGAAAGGCAGGCCAAGTCAATGGAGGGAACAGCGCCATTGCAGGGATGCCTCGCCCGTTTGAGAGGAATATTTCCGGCCCTCACGGCAGCTGAGGGCAGGGTTGCTGAGACCATACTGGAGAATCCGCAGCAGATTATCCATTTGTCGATTACCGAGTTGGCTGATCGGGCAAACAGTGCCGAAGCAACGATTTTTCGGTTGTGCAAGCGCCTGGGGTACGGAGGGTATCAGTCCTTTAAAATCGCTCTCGCGAGCGACTTGGTCACACCGATGCAAAATATTCACGAAGCGATCGGTCAGGAGGACAGCCTGCACACCACCA
>JAIMKP010000034.1:0-3838 GCA_020692355.1 Desulfosporosinus sp. | reverse complement strand
CTTTCATTCCAACATGGAGGCGTTGCAGGATACCCTGAAGGTGATTTCGGAAGAAGGCCTGCAGCAAACGGTAGAGGCTTTAAACCATGCCTCACGTATCGAATTTTATGGTTTGGGGGGCTCGGCTCCCATTGCCATGGATAGGCGGTCGTTTTTGGGATCACGCATTCGGGTAGCAACAAGGATATTGTGGAGAGTTTCCAAACGGCCCAAAAAGCTGGGGCTACGACGATCTGCCTCACCAACTATTCACGCTCACCTGTGACCAAGGTAAGCGACATCAGCCTTATTTATTCAAGCCGAGAGACCTATTTCCGCAATGAAGCCATGGTCTCACGCATTGCCCAATTGAGCTTGCTCGATGCCTTAACCATCGGCATCTCCCTCTTGCGGCAGGAGGAGACCCTCGCGAATTTGCAGAAGATCCGGGAAGCCATCGCGCTGAAGCAATACTAAATTAGAGGTCAGAAGTCGGAGGTCGGAAGTCGGGTGAGACAAGGGTGAGACAAGGGTGACGGTTCGTGGTGTCTGGGCATAGGGAGAGTGAACGCATAATGACAAAGAAGTTATCGGTTACCATCGACATTGGCACGACAGGATGCCGCGTAGAGCTTTTCGATACGAACGGTACCGGGCTGGAGCGGCAGACCGCAGAATATCCGCTTGAAGTCCCGCATTCGGGCTGGGCGGAACAGGATCCCGAGCGAATATATACGAGTTTGATGGGGTGTTTGCGTAAGCTTTCCCTGGAAAACGTAGGATACGTGGTGTTTAGTTCGGTTTTTCACAGCTTTATTCCGATCGATCGGGAGAAGCGTCCGCTAGGGCTAATGTGGACGTGGGCTGACACCCGCTCTGCCGATCAGGCGGCGCGACTGAAACTCGAAATGCCGGGGGCGTATGCCCGTACGGGGTGTCCAACGCATCCGATGTATTATCCGGCCCGCATTCTGTGGCTAAAAAAAAAGCAGCCAGAGGTTTTCGCCAGGGTTTACCGGTTCGTGGGCATCAAAGAGTACATTTTGGAACGTTGGACGGGTGCATTCTTGGTCGATCGCTCGATCGCCTCGGGTACGGGGCTCTATAACTTTGCGGACGCTACTTGGGATCAGGATCTGTTACATTATTTGGGTCTGTCGCCGGAGGCCTTAAGTCCAGTCATGGATACAGAACATATGCTGGAAATCCCCTCGCGTTCTCCAGCGGCTAAGCTTGGACTGCCGGTTGGGTGTAAAGTGATGCTCGGAGCTGGGGACGGGGTGTTCGCGAATCTGGGAGCAGGGGGAGTGCGCAAGGGCCAAGTGACCGCGACCATTGGCACGAGCGGGGCCCTGCGGATTTTAGTGCCTGAGCCCAAGATAGATGCGTTCGAGCGTACCTGGTGCTATAATCTTTCCCGCGATTGGTGGGTGGCCGGTGGGGCCATTAATAATGGAGGCTTGGTTTACCGCTGGGTTCGGGATCAGTTCATGTCAGTCGAGGCTGAAGAAGCAGAGGCCTTGGGGCTGGAACACTACGAGATGGTGAACCGTAGGGTTTTGGAGGTAGCACCCGGAGCAAATGGGCTCATTTTCCTTCCCTATTTGACAGGGGAACGTTCCCCGCGTTGGAACGCAGACGCGCGAGGGGTGATCTTGGGGCTAGGGCTCCAGCACTCTCGCCATCATATTGCCCGAGCGGCTATCGAAGGAGTAGCCTTCAGGATGTTCAGCGTTTTTGAAGTGCTTGCTGAAATCGGTGGTCCTTTGGACGAAATCCGTTTTTCCGGAGGAGCGCTCTCGTCTTTAATGTGGCAACAGACGATGGCGGATGTCTTTCAGCGGACGATTTTTGTTCCCAAACACCAAGGGACAACCTTTGGGGCTTGGATCTTCCTCCAACATGTGCTCGGGAACCTGAGTTCTCTCTTGGAAGCAGAACAATTTATGGAAGCTCCTGTGCGCTGTGAGCCACGCCGGGAGTACACGGAGTTGTATCATGAGCTCTATTCCATCTATAATGAAACCTACGACCAGTTGCAGAAACAATTTTCGCGGTTGGCTAAGCTGCAACGGGATCTATATTAAGCACAGATCAATTTGCAAAGGAGACAACTGTTATGGATCATTTTCAAGTTGGAATTTTAGGGGGAGGGCCAGGGGGCTATGTCTGTGCGCTAAGGGCGGCTCAGCTAGGGCTTTCAGTTGTGTTGGTGGAAGGGGAGCGCTTAGGCGGGACTTGCCTTAATAAAGGGTGCATCCCCACAAAAGCATTGGTAAAGAGCGCAGACCTCTGGCGCGAGATGGGTAAGGCTGAGGAATTTGGCCTTTATGCCGGGGAGAAACGTTTTGACTTCACTCAAATAATGAAACACAAAGACAAAGTGGTGGATACGCTTGTGAGTGGGGTTGAGCAGCTTATGAAAGCGGGTAAGATCCGCGTTGTACAAGGCTGGGGAATGTTTAAGGAGTTGGGTCTCCTGGAAGTGGAGCAGGGTGGAGAAGTCACACGCTTCCATCTGGACGATGTGGTGCTCGCCACGGGTTCGGTTCCAGTGCGCATCCCGGTTCCCGGGGTCGCTCTCCCTGGGGTCGTGACGAGTGATGAAATCCTCTCAGAGACGGAGATCCCCGCCAGGTTGGTTGTCATTGGCGGCGGGGTCATCGGCCTCGAATTTGCTTCTATCTACCAGGCTTTCGGGGTCAAAGTGACGGTTGTGGAGATGCTCCCAAACCTTCTCCCGAACATTGACGAAGAAATTCCGAAACGCCTGGCACCGCTTCTCAAACGGAGTGGCCTGGAGATTTTGACGAAGACGGCTGTCCGAGGAATTAGCCAAGAGGGTGGGCAACTGAAGGTTCAGATTGAAGACGTTAAAGGGCCGAGGGAAATCGTTGCTGACCGAGTGCTTCTGGCCACGGGCAGGAAGCCGAGTCTCAAGGGGATTGATGTAGAGAGTTTGGGTTTGCATGCAGAGCGCGGGGCGTTGGTTGTCGATTCCCACATGCGGACGAATTTGCCACATGTCTACGCGATTGGCGACGCCATTGGTGGGATCATGTTAGCTCATGTCGCATCTGCTGAAGGAATCGTGGCTGCGGAGAACATTGCGGCCGCAAACCATTTTGCGCAAGATAAGGGCGCGAGCAGGGCCACACGGGGCGTCGAAATGAGTTACAAGGCAATTCCGAGCGCCATCTTTACGCATCCGGAAATCGCACAAGTGGGACTGACCGAACAAGAACTCAAAGAAAAAGGGGTCGCCTACAAGGTGAGTAAGTTCCCGTTCTCGGCCAACGGAAAAGCCTTAGCCATGGGAGAAACTCTGGGCCTTGTCAAAATTCTTGCAGATGAAGGGGGTGTCATCTTAGGTGCGGTGCTTATGGGCCCGCAGGCGAGCAGCTTAATTCCAGAACTCGTACTCGCAGTGGAGAAAAACCTCAATGCTGAGGATTTAGCACGCACGGTTCACGCCCATCCCAGCCTGCCCGAGGCTGTTATGGAGGCCGCCCACGGGATTTTAGGGAAAGCGCTCCATCTGGCGTAAGCTGCGTTTTGTGGTGAGCTGGATGGTAATAATTGCCGAATGAGGTCGTTCAGGATTATCCCTGGGCGGCCTTTTTTATTTGGAAGTCGGAAGTCGGAAGTCGGAAGTCGGGCGAGACAGGCGAAGACAAAGGGGACGGTTCGTGCTGTCGCAAATGCAAAATCCAGTGTCTAAATTGTGTGAGGGCACGACCCCGGGGACGCGGCTGATCCTCCAGAGAAGGGAATGCTCCGCGAGCAAACTCGTGGTGCGTAGTTCGATTTTCGTGGTTCGACAATTTAGTGGCGCGTGTGTGACGTCGCAGTGGAATGG
>JAIMKP010000033.1 GCA_020692355.1 Desulfosporosinus sp. | reverse complement strand
TCATTTGTCGCCTAGAATCTTGAAGCTCTCCATTTCAATGGAGAGTAGTTCACCATCTACAACAGCCAGGCATAGTCTTGCCTATAATCGACCACAAAGTCAACATATACGATGCCACTTTTTATCTGATAGATTAACAGATACCGATTGCCTAGCAGGAGCTTCCTATACTTGCCGGAAGGGATGAAGGGATCGGGGAGCCAAGGGTTTCACGCTGGAAATTCCTCCATCAATAGACACAGTAGGGGTTCAGAGTTTCTCTCTCAATGTTATTTAGGGACTACACCAGATTCTCAGCCTATTTCAAAACCATTTATGTCCAAAATGAAAAAGCAGAAGGTGGAAGATAAACCTGACAAGGGGCTCCCGTTTGAAACAAACTCGGATGGACACTCTCCCGGCGAATTGGAACCTGAGCTTGCATATCATAGTCCCGCTCTTTCCTCTGCACCGGATGTTCCAATTTAATATAAAGCGTCTGCCCATCCGGACCAGGAATACTCTGAACGACCCTGCCCGAAAGCAGGTTTTCTCCTAACTCCAGAGAAAACTCATCCGAAGCGAACACTTTAATCTGCGACGGACGAATTCCCAGGGAAATGTTCTCACTGCCAAGCTCATTAGGAACGGATAAACGGCACTCCAATTCTTTCACGTAAACAACGGCTTTCTGACCTTCCCGTTCTACCACGACAGCGTCAAAGATATTCTCCGTCCCTGTCAAACGCGCGACAGTACGGTTTAACGGCTTGTGCAATATATCATCCCGGCTGCCCAACTGCAGAATTCTCCCATTCTCCATAATCGCAATATGTGAACACAGGCGATAGGCCTCATCCAAACTATGAGTCACCAAGATGATCGTTCCGGAAAACGCATCTCGAATATCCAACACTTCTTTTTCCAGCTTTTTCTGCACCTGACGATCCAGGGCGGAAAATGGCTCATCTAACAGGAGCAGTCCGGGATCCGTCACGAGAGTTCTGGCTAATGCCACCCTCTGTCTTTGCCCGCCTGAAAGCTGGTCAGGATAACGGTTTTCCAAACCTTTTAATCGCATCCGTTCCATGATGGAATGAACCTTGTGGGCCTTTGCGTTTTTGGTTAAATGCTTGAGTCCAAATCCAATATTTTTTTCCACCGTCAAATGGGGAAAGAGCGCGTAGTCTTGAAAAAGAAAGCCAATCCTGCGCCTCCGTGCTGGAATAAAGCGCTTTTGTGAGGAATCATAAAAAATCTCTTCATCAATTGTAATAAACCCTTCATGCGGGCGCACCAGCCCGGCCAGACTCCGCAAAGTCATACTTTTACCGCATCCCGAGGGGCCAAATAAGGCCAGCACTGAACCCGCAGGCAATTCGAACCCAATCTCCAGGGGAAAAGATTCCAAGCGCAATTTAAATTGGGCCTTGAGCATCTTTCCTCCCCCTCCTTCCGATGCGCCGGTTCAGTCCATTGAGAAGCAAAAGGACCAAAAATGCAGTGCCTGTCATGATGGCTACAAGGATATTCGCTGTTGACCGTTCTCCTGCCAACATTGCATTGTAAATAGCAATCGGCATGGTCAGGGTTTCACCGGGTATGCTTCCCGCAACCATCAGTGTGGTGCCAAAATCTCCCAGCGCTCTGGCAAACATCAGCACGAATCCGGATGCAATTCCTTGCCAGGCATTCGGGATCACGATTTCCAAAAATACTTCAACCTCATTTCTTCCCAACATACGGGCCGCGTCCAAGAGGTTAGACGGGACACTTTCGATCGCTGAGCGGGAAGTCTTAATAAAAAAGGGCAGGGAAACGGTCAGCGCGGCCATCACGGCCCCCCGGGTGGTAAACACCAATGGAACTCCCAAGCTTTCCGCTATGCGCCCCACAACACTGTTCCGTCCTAGGACAAGTAGTAAATAATAGCCCAAGACCGTTGGGGGTAACACCATCGGAAGCGTTAGCAACGAATCCAGCGCCTCTACCCATTTACCTTTTGAATGTCCGAGAAGCCAGGAAACCGGGAGCCCAACAAAAAAACCGATCATCGAAGCCGTGCTCGCCAAGCGCAGTGACAGAAAAAGCGGAAATAAATCCGTTCCCAGGATCATTTTCATCAATCAACCCCCGCCCAAATCTCGTAATACTTAATCTCACGGACGAATCTCTCAGCAACTCTCTGAAAAATTGACTTCACTCATCTCACCATTCACCCGGCAAACGAAAACCGTACTTCTTCATGATCTTTCTTCCCTGTTCGCCATTCACATAAGCAATAAACCGGCGAGCGCTCTCTTCCTGCTTCGTTGACTTTAAAATTGCGAGAGCCTGATTTAGAGGCAAGTGGAGAGACGGAGCAATCAGAGAAAAGTTCACTTCTTCAGGCTTAACGATCGATAAGGCAATAATGGCGGCATCGACATTTCCCGATTGCAAAGTCGCCAACGTATCCTGAATATTCTTCCCATAAACCAATTTATTCTTAACTTGTTCCCAAACTTTGCTGTTCTCGAACGCTTCTTTGGCCGCTCGTCCATAGGGAGCGTGCGCAGGGTCC
Source organism: Desulfosporosinus sp. (assembly GCA_020692355.1). Taxonomy (GTDB): domain Bacteria; phylum Bacillota; class Desulfitobacteriia; order Desulfitobacteriales; family Desulfitobacteriaceae; genus JAJZPA01. The sequence goes on along the minus strand of JAIMKP010000033.1, from coordinate 32,543 downwards.
GCGATGGCGATTTTCCGGATCGACGGATCAGCGGCCAGCGCTTGCAAACTTTGAATGGGCGGCTTATTTTTGAGCGTCGCGATTCCTATCCTCCCTTGAGCATAAAGCTGTTGGCTATCCGGGAGAATCAATCCCTTTTTGCTTAATTGCTCAATAAAGGAAGTATCTGCGGCGGCAAAAACATCATAGGGTGCGCCGTTTTCAATCTGCAAAGCGGCAGTACCCGTCGAACCATAAGTGATTTCCGCGGTAATTCCAGTTTCTTTCGCAAACTGAGTAGCGATCTCCTGAAAGGCAAGCGCCAGATCGGCTGCCGCAGCCACACTGATTTTGGAACTGGTTTGGGGGGGATTCGCTGCCGAATCCTTATTTGTCGTACCACACCCTGTCAATAAAACCAATAAACCCATAACAAGCACCCTAGTTAACACTTTTCTACCCATGATCAACTTCCTTCCTCTCTTTTACTTTTACAATGCACATAAAAATGCTCCGCTAAAGAAAGCGGAGCAACTAAAATAAAGATAACGGGTTAGCTTGCCACCTCCTTCTCAAAACGTGAAGGCATGCCTGTTTCCGGGCATACCCCGTGAGCGAAAACGCTCAGGCCGATTGCCATCGATTTCTCATTAGGACAATCCGGCTCGGAGATCGAGATATTTAATTTTCAGGGTTAGATGAATGAACATGAACTTACATAAACACATATAAGCAAACATAACTGAACTTACGGATTATTATACGATATGTTATAATGAGTTACAAGAGGAACTTTTGAAATCGCGAACTTTAAACGGAGTTAAAACTCTGGCGAAGTGAGCGTGTTTTATGGGAGTGAGTCGGTTTGTCCACAGAGATCTCATACACGCCGGAAGAAGTCGCCAATATCCTAAAAATATCACGCTTTACGGTTTACGAATTGATCAAACGCGGGGATTTAACGGCTTACCGGATCGGTCGCAAGGTACGGGTTGAAGCTCCCGACTTGGAGAATTATAAGCAAAAGGCCAAACGATTGCCGGTAAGCCCAGCTTATGTCCAGACTGAGACAGAGCGAGACATCAACCCCAACTCCTCATCTATCGACGAAGGGTTGATCATCTGTGGCCAAGACCTGGTTCTGGATATTTTAACGCGGCATTTGGAAAAGAGATTTCCCCATGTCCGCTTTTTGCGCAATTATGTAGGCAGTATGGATGGCCTATCGGCTCTGTATCACGGACAGGCCAATGTCGTCACGGCCCACCTCTGGGACGGCGATACGAATGAATACAATCTTCCCTATATCCGCCACCTGGTGCCCGGACATAAAACCGTCGTTTTTAATTTATTCTACCGAATGGAAGGATTTTATGTCGCCGCGAAAAACCCTAAGAACATTCATACCTGGGCTGATTTGAGGCAACCAGGCCTGCGTTTTGTCAATCGGGAACGAGGTTCTGGTGCCCGGGTTTTGCTGGATGAGCATTTGCGCCAACTCGGCATCCCTCACAGCCGGATCAACGGCTATGAGCAGGAGGAAACCAGCCATGTGGCAGTAGCCAGCCGGGTAGCCCGAGGGGAAGCCGATGTGGGACTGGGAATCGAAAAAGCCGCCATGCAGGTGCAAGCCGTGGAATTCATCCCCATGCAAAAGGAACGCTATGATCTCGTCATGCGGGAAGAGGATATGGGTAAACCGCACTTTCAAGCTCTGCTGGAAATCCTGCGTTCACCTGCTTTCCGCAATGAGGTCGTGGGGATTGGCGGCTATGACGTTGCTGATATGGGGAAACAGCTCGCTGAGATCTAACAGGCAAGAAAACGCTCTGCGCACCCTTCTCAAACGCTTTGGTTTGTAATAAGATGGTGAGAAAGAAGCGATGGGACGCTGAGCTGAGGTGCAAGTGCCAACACAATTTGCACCTCTTATCGTTATTCTAAGGGGGCGCTGGTTTGGAAAACTATGCTGAAGTCATTCTGGATATCACCAATCGGCGTCTGGATCGAACCTATCATTACCTCATCCCAGAGGGGCTGGATATTAGGCAGGGGATGCGGGTGCTCGTTCCCCTGCAAGGACGGCAGGTTCAGGCTCTGGTAGTCGCCGTCAGCGCGGCTTTGCCCGAGGAAGTGGGGGACAAACGGATACGCACGGTGTTGCAGATCCTGGACAAAGGCGCGATCCCTCAAGAGATTGTGAAACTGGCCCGTTGGCTCTCAGAAACAACGATTTGCTCGGTGGCTCAAAGTTTACATACAGTGTGGCCCCTTTTAAAAGGAAAAGTGGAAGATTGGGTGCTCCCGCTCGCTTCCCCAGAGGATCCGGATGTGCAGGCCTTGAAGTGGCTGGATCCGGAGGCCTATGCCCGGCTTCAGGTTCTTTTCCGTTCCCGACGCAAGGCCTTAGCCGTTCCGGTGTTTTTGGCAAGAGCCGGAGCTGGGAAGAGCGAGTTGGAACAATTCGTGGCTCAGGGGTGGGTGAAACTGGAGGCGCGCTTTGCTTCCCAGTGGCAGGGCAAGACTTCCGTTTCTGGACAAGGGGCACTTGCCAGTCAGAAAGTTCAACGAGAGGAATCCTCAGGAGCGGGTCGTGCAGCGGAGTTAACGAGCAGTTTGAACCAAGATCCGGGGTCGGGGTCAGTGTTGGGGTCGAACCCGGTGCTCACTCTGGAGCAGTATCAGGCGGTTGAAGATATCGGAGAAGCACTCAAAACTCAGGAATTTCATACGCTTCTTCTCCATGGCATTACGGGGAGCGGCAAGACAGAAGTTTATCGCCGGGCTATCCGTCAAGTGTTTCAGGATGGGGGGGATGTGATTCTCCTGGTGCCTGAGATTTCCCTGACGGAGCAGCTTTACCATTATCTTGAGGAAGAATTCGGCTCGTACACGCTGATTCTCCATTCGGGGTTGAAGCCAAAGGAGAAGGCGGCGGCTTGGACTCAGATGCTGACGGGAGGGAAGTGCCTGGTCATCGGGGCCCGTTCAGCGGTTTTTGCCCCGCTACCGAATTTGCGGCTCATCATTTTGGATGAAGAACACGATTCGGCATATAAACAGGATGAGAATCCTAAGTACCATGCGCGGGATGTCGCCCGTTGGCGAATGGAACAGCGGGGTGGGGTGGTGCTTTTAGGGAGTGCGACTCCTTCTTTAGAGGCTTATGCTGCTGCTCAGACCGGAAAGATCCAGCTTGTAACACTTAAGGAAAGGGTCAAGAAGCAAGTGCTTCCACCCGTGGAAATCATCGACATGCGGGAGGAACTCGCAGCGGGGAACCGTAGCATCTTTTCCTTGAGTTTACAGGCTAAGCTGAGGGAGCGGCTGCAGCGCGGCGAACAGAGTATGCTTTTTTTGAACCGGAGGGGATATTCTACGTTCGTGGTCTGCCGGGAATGTGGGTATGTGATTCGTTGTCCGGACTGTGATGTGGCGCTCACCTATCATACCCATGCGGAGGAAATGCGCTGCCACTACTGTAGCCATATGGAGAAACCGCCGCATCAGTGCCCATCTTGTGGCAGCCGCTATATCCGCTTCTTCGGCTTAGGGACGGAACGAGTGGAGGAAGAACTGAGGGCCATGTTTCCGGAGATTCCCCTGCTGAGACTGGATTATGACACTACCCGTTTAAACGGGCACCAGGAGATTTTAGAACGGTTTCGGCGACAAGAAGCTCTGGTGCTGATCGGGACCCAGATGATGGCGAAGGGGCTGGATTTCCCTAATGTTACTCTGGTTGGGGTGATCGCAGCTGATCAGTCCTTGCAGATGCCGGATTTCCGGGCCCGGGAGCGAACCTTTCAACTTCTTACCCAAGTGGCGGGGCGGGCAGGCCGTAGCTTTAAGCCTGGCGCAGTGGTGATTCAAACCTATGCGCCTGAGGATCGGGCCATCCTCAGGGCGTCCCTTCATGATTTTCAGGGCTTTTTCTGGGAAGAAATCCGCTATCGCAAGGAGCGGCTTTATCCTCCGTTTACAAATGTGATTCGGGTGATTTTGCAGCACGAACAAGAAGAGCGGGTCATCAAAGGGGCACAGGAACTCTCGGCAATACTGCGCCAGCGTATGCTTAAGCCCGACGATGGGCATACTGAACTGAATGTGTTGGGCCCAGCGCCAGCGGTTTTGCCGCGTTTGAAAAAACAGTTTCGTTGGCAGGTTTCCCTCAAGGGGAAGGATATTGGCATCATGAGAAGCGTTTTGCACGTTTCCGTAGGCGAATTTTTCCAAGGCCCAGCCAGCAGTGGTATCGTCTTAAATATTGAGGTGAATCCCTTAAATCCGTAGAATATAATACTTGGGATGTGGCGTTTGTATAGAAGGAGGGCTCAACATTGGCAATTTATCAAATCGTGGAAATCGGCGCGGACGTTTTAAGAGAAAAGGCGAAAATAGTGAGTGAAATCACTCCGAATATAGAGAAGTTGTTGGAAAATATGGCGGATACGATGTATGCTGCAGAGGGAATTGGCTTGGCGGCTCCCCAGATCGGGATTTCCAAACAGGTTATCGTGGTAAATGTGGGTGAAGGGTTAGTAGAACTTATTAATCCAGCGGTTGTGGAACAAAGCGAGGATCAGGATGTGGAAACCGAAGGTTGCCTCAGCATTCCGGGGGTGACCGGGGATGTTGTCCGGGCGGCACGGGTTCGAGTTCAAGGACTCAACCGTCAGGGAGAAGCGGTGGATATTCAGGCAGAGGGGCTCTTTGCCCGTGCTCTCCAGCATGAGATCGATCATTTGGCCGGAGTTCTCTTCGTGGATAAGGCGAGGAAGACGTATCGTAAGTAAGTTGTCAAAGCAATAAGGCAGGTTCAGCGACTAAGCACTAACTACCAATGCGCTGGTGCGGCTGCGAAGGTGCTGCAGAAGTTTGAAGTCTTGGAGGATTGGGTTTATGCGTGTCATTTTTATGGGGACGCCGGATTTTGCCGTCCCTTCCTTAAAAACTTTGGTTGAAGCCGGAAATGATGTGGCGGCGGTATTCACACAGCCGGACCGTCCAGCTGGGCGGGGAAAGGAATTGCGCCCGAGCCCAGTAAAAGAGACGGCCCAGTCCTTAAACCTCAAGGTTCTGCAACCGGAGCGGGTGAAGGCAGTTGACGCGGTGCAGGCGTTACGGGCATTGAAGCCCGAGTGCATCGTGGTGGTTGCTTATGGCCAGATTTTATCCCAGGAGATCCTTTACCTTCCCCACTGGGGCTGTATTAATGTCCATGCCTCGCTCCTGCCCGCTTACCGGGGTGCGGCCCCGATTCACTGGGCGGTCATGCAGGGTGAGCCGGTGACCGGTGTGACCACAATGCAGATGGATGCCGGGCTCGATACCGGTGCTATGTTACTTAAAGCAGAATATCCCATTGGTGCGGATGAAACGACCGGGGAAGTGCATGATGCCTTAGCCGCTTTGGGTGCCCGACTGCTCGTTGAGACGCTGGCGGGTTTAGAAAAAGGGGAAGTGAAACCTGTGCCCCAAGCAGGGGCTACGAGTTATGCATCTCTCTTGACTCGGGAGCACGAGCGGATTCAGTGGGAGAAAGAGGCAGATGCAATTCACAACCAGGTGCGAGGACTCAATCCTTGGCCTGGAGCTTATACTACGTTTAAGGGAGAAACCATTAAGATTTGGAAGACGCGGTTCCTGGAATCGAATACCGCTGACACGGGAACCCCAGGTCAAGTTTTGCGGATTGAGGATGACGGGATTACCGTTGCAACGGGTGGAGGACTCGTCAAACTATTAGAAGTACAGCCGGCCGGCAAACGCCGCATGGCCGCGTCGGACTTTTTCCGGGGACGGCATGGGGGCGTGGGTCAGGGGTTCGAGTAGTAGGGTTCTGGGGTGGGAATGCCCCACGGCACCACGCTCACCCGTGGCGCTTGCAGACCAAACTGGCGGCTCAAGGCTCGGTCTTGGGAAGGGGTAAATTGCTAAATTCGCCATCCTTGGCTCAGTTGGCAACGCCGCGCATCCGGCGCGGCGCCCCTGGCTCTTGAACGCTCGCCTTTCTCAGAGTTTGGTTCCTGCTCGCTTTAGGGTTCACTTTGGTGCTCGCGGAGCATTCCCTGCTCTGGAGAAATTTTTAAACACTTTTAAGCCTGTTTTTAGCCTCTGACTTCCGACTTCGAAAAGACGGACGTGGGGATGACTCCGTTGTCTAACCATAAAGATAACTATAAGCAAAGGGGGCCTTCGCCGTGTCTGAGACAAAGAGTGAGACAAAGAGAACCGTCCCCGGTGTCCGAACCCGTACTGCGCGTGATTTGGCCCTCGACATCTTGACGCGGGTGGAGAAAGAAGGGGCGTATGCGAATATCCTCTTACAGCATCAAGCCGGCTTGCTTCCCGACCCGCGGGATCGCCAGTTGGTGACAGCACTCGTTAATGGGGTACTGAAACACCGCCTTACCTTGGATTACGCTCTGCGCCAGCATTTGCGGGGTCCGATGTCGAATTTTGATATTGTGGTGAGAGGAATTCTGCGTTTAGGTGCCTTTCAGCTTCTCTACCTGGACAGGATTCCGGCAGCTGCAGCGGTTAGTGAGAGTGTTGAGCTGGCGAAACGGGAGGCGGCGAAGTTTGCTTCCTTGGTTAATGGGGTGCTACGGCAGGTTGAGCGCCAGGGCTGGGAAATCTCTTGGCCGGATGCCAGACGGGAGCCTGTGCGCTACCTCTCTGTGCGCTATTCCCATCCCGAATGGATGGTTCGCCGCTGGTGGAAGCGTTGGGGTCTGGCTGAGACAGAAAAATTGTGTCAGGCGAATAATGAGCCCGCCCCGACCTGGATTCGGGCGAATACCCTGAAGAACTCCCCGGAGGAACTCTTAGCGCGGCTACAAGCCGCAGGGATAGAAGCTGAGCACGGCGAACGGGTTCCGGAATCCCTGCGGATGGCGGGGTTTGGCGCGCTGGAGCGCTTATCCGGTTTTCAGGAAGGGCTCTTTACCGTGCAAGATGAAAGTTCGCAATTGGTCGCTCACCTGTTGGCTCCACTGCCGGGGGAGCAGGTTCTGGATGTCTGCAGTGCACCGGGTGGTAAGACGACACACTTAGCTCAACTCATGGCCGATCAGGGTCGGATCCTCGCCTTTGATGTGCATGAACATAAACTCCCCTTCGTCGCTGCGTTAGCCGAGCGGCTGGGGATTCATATCATCCAAACCCACCAGGGGGATGCGCGCGAACTGCCAGATGTTGAAGCTAAATCTCAGGATAGGGTTTTGGTGGATGCCCCTTGTTCAGGGCTTGGAGTGCTCCGGCGCAAATCGGACCTGCGCTGGCATAAGCAGGAAGAGGAACTTCAGGTATTTCCGCCCTTACAGCTTGCCATCCTTGAAAGAGCGGCTGAAACGGTTAAAATTGGGGGAGAATTGGTGTATTCGACCTGTACCATTGAGCCAGAGGAAAATTTTGAAGTGGCAAAAGCTTTCCGCAACCGCCATCCGGAGTTTATCCCGGTGGATCTGACGGAAAGGCTGCCATTCCATCTGACTGATGACGGAGATCGTAAACAGGCTGAAAAAGGGATGCTGCAGCTTTTGCCGCATCGACATGGCACAGATGGCTTTTTTTTAGCAAAATTTAAACGTATCGTTTAGCGTGAAGTTTATCTGACAGGATTTGGGTGAATAATACTATGGAAAGCTTAGAATTACGTGGCCTGTCCGAAACGGAACTTGCAAAAGCGTGCTTGAAGTTGGGACTTAAACGTTTTCGTGGGAGCCAGATTTTCCAGTGGGTGCAGGATAAGAGTGTGCGTACCTGGAAGGAAATGGCGAATATCGGGGTTAAGGATCGGGAGGTTCTCGCCCGGCATTTTGTGTTTCCACTTTTGGAGCTGGTGCAGGAACAACGGGCAGCAGATGGAACCCGCAAATATCTTTTTCGGCTTCCGGATGGAGAAACTCTTGAATGTGTGCTCATGGATTATGAGCGCGTACAGGCTCGCGATCGACATACGGTGTGCGTATCCACGCAAGTGGGCTGTGCGGTAGGCTGTGCATTCTGTGCCACTGGCTTAGGGGGATTTCGGCGCAATCTAAGTCCAGGGGAAATCGTGGGCCAGGTTCTCGAAATCACGTGGCTGGTGCGCCAAGAAGACCCAGAGTTTCATGTGACCAATGTGGTTTTTATGGGGATGGGTGAGCCGCTCCTCAATTATGAGTCGGTGCTGAAAGGGATTAACTTACTAAATAGTTCTAAAGGTCAAAATATCGGCATGAGGCGCATGACCATTTCCACGAGTGGGGAGGTCTTTCGCATCCGGGAGTTGGCACGGGATAATCCCCAGGTGGGGCTGGCGGTGTCCTTGCATTCTGCCCAAGATGCGGTGCGGGATCAATTGGTGCCGATGAACCGGAAATACCCACTGGTGGAGTTAATCGCTGCCTGCCGAGACTATTCTGCAATAACAGGCCGCAGGATCACGTTTGAAGTGGCGCTCGCAGAAGGCACTGCTACCGCAGACGAGGCGAGACGAATGGCCGAACTCCTCAAGGGGTTGCTGGCCCATGTGAATCTGATTCCGGTGAATCCGGTCGCGGAAACTGGGATGAAGCGGCCGCAGCGGGAGAAACTCTTGGAATTTTCCCGAATTTTAGAGGGGGCAGGTATCACTGTAACGCTAAGAGAGGAACGGGGGACAGACATTGATGCAGCTTGTGGGCAGCTTAGGCGGCGCTATGGGGAGTGAATGGAAATGGGAATGAGTTTACTGGCCCGGTTTGAAGCGATGGCTGAACAGCTTTTTACGGGGGCATTTAAAAAAAATCCTGGCCGCTTGCAGCCTGTGGAAATCGCCAAAGAGCTGGCCAAAGCGATGCATAAGCATAAACAAGTTAGTATTTCGATGGTTTATGTTCCCAATGTTTACCGCGTCTTTCTCCATTCGGCCGACTGGGGGCCGCTGGCGAGCTTCGGGGACGCGCTCTTGAAAGAGCTGTCCAAGTTTCTTTATGCTGAGGGAGAACGTTATCAGTATACGTTTCTGAGCAAGCCGGCCATCGAACTCCATGCTGATGATACGGTCAACCCGAGGGAGATGTTTATCGAAGTTGATTTTGATGATTCTATCCTGGTTGATTGGGGGGAAGAGGAAAACGAGGTTTCTGAGGAACTCGATTGGCGGGAGCAGACGGGTATTTTCACCGGGGATGTAAAAACAAATTTTATGGAGCCGGAGATTAGCAGGAATCTGGCTTATTATCTCGAAATACTTGAAGGGCCGGATGTGCACCAGTCTTTTCCTCTGTTGAGCGATACCTTCCATATTGGACGGCATTCCCAATGTGAAATCGTCCTGCATGACCCCGAGATTTCCCGACGGCATGTGAAGATCAGCCGGCAGGAGCAGGGCTGGTTGCTGGATGACTTAGGGAGCACGAATGGCACTTGGGTCAATGGTCAGCGGATTACCCGCCAATTTGTCGCCCCCGGCGATAAAATCCAGCTGGGGCAGACGATGGCCATGATCCGCCAAGCCGGAGGTTAAGTATGCAAATTCTCCTGGTTTTAGGAAGGCTAATGTTCGTAGCCTTAATTTATCTTTTTCTCCTGCGTGTGTTGACGGCCCTCTTGGGGGATCTACAGGCGAAGGGAGTTTTTCATCGCCGCGATCTGGAATCGGGGCAGCTTGAAGTCCTGAGCGGGACAGATACTCTGCCGAAGGGGCGGCGTTTTCGCATTGACGATAAAGGTTTAAAGATGGGTAGGGGCAAGAATAATGATGTGATTGTGCCGGACCATTTTGTTTCGATTGAGCATGCGCTCTTTCGCAGGCATAAAGGAGTTACCTTAGTCGAGGACATGGGGAGCACTAATGGAACGTGGGTAAATGGTGAACGGATCGATTCCCCTGTGCAACTCGTTATTGGGGACTATGTGAAAATTGGAAGTATTACTTTCCAATATACGAGGTGGCAAAATGAAAATTCTAAGTTATAGTGAGACGGGTTTGGTTCGCAGAAACAATGAGGATGCCTATCTCGTGTTAAAAGAACAGGGCCTTTTGGCGGTCGCAGATGGAATGGGAGGACATTTAGCCGGAGAAGTGGCCTCACGCACAGCCTTGAATGAGATTTCCCAAGCGGCGGCAGCTTTGGATACGGTCAGTTCGGAAGACTTGGAAGCGTGGCTTCTTCAGGTGTTGGAGCGAGCGAATCGTTCCGTCTATGAATCTTCGAACGCTCATCCAGAGATGCAAGGCATGGGTACCACTTTGACGGCACTCATCATTCGCCCACGAGAGGCCCTGATCGGGCATGTGGGGGACAGTCGCGCCTACCTTTGGCGCCAAGGCAGCCTGGAGACGCTCACGAATGATCATTCTTTGGTCGGGGAACTTTTGCGACTTGGCGAGATTTCTGAGGAAGAGGCAGAGAAGCATCCGAAGCGACATATGCTGACACGGGCTGTCGGAGCGGCGGAAGAAGTGGAAGTGGATGTTCACAGGCTAGAGACGGAAAGAGACGATGTTTTTCTCCTATGTACAGACGGGTTTTCCAATATGGTGAGCATAGGGGAACTCACCGCAGAATTGATGAGCGGGGGAAGCTGGGAAGCACACTTGAAAAACCTGAAGCAGCTCGTGATCGAGCGGGGAGCCCCAGATAACTTTACCCTTTTATGCTGTATTTTAGAGTGAGGGCTATGGGAACGAAAATAATCTTGCGTCTGCTTATTGTGGCTATATTGTGGCTCGGCCTTGGCATTTTGAAAGGTGTTGGGAAATTTAATGAGACGTTGGTTGCACCAGCTGTTCTCTTGACACTTATCATGGTTGTCGGGGTTGTGCTGGAACACCTCCTGCATTATCAGGGGGATCCCTTCCTCCTGCCAACGGTTCAGGCTATTGTGACTGTAGGACTGGTATTTCTGGTGCGCATTCGGTCGGATCTAGCCTGGCGTCAGTTTTGGTGGGCGAGCCTGGGGCTTGCTGTTTTCTACCTCTTGCTCTGGGGGATTCGTGATTACCGCCGCCTAGGAAGGTTTCAATACCTTTGGGGTTTGGCTGCCCTTATCCTGCTGGTTGTGACCCTGATCTTTGGTTTTGCTTCGCACGGGGCCACGAGTTGGATTCGGGTGGGTCCGTTTACAGTGGAACCGGAAGAATTGGTCAAAGTTGCTCTCCTTCTGTTTCTGGCTTCCTATCTCAGCGAACATGAGGAATTGTTGCGGGTGGGGACCGTGCAGTGGGGCAGACTGTCGCTCCCGGATTTTCGTACCTTGGGGCCGTTTCTGCTCATGGCCGCCGTTTCACTGGGGCTCTTAGCGGCGCAGAAGAGCCTGGGCACAGCCTTGGTCTTTTATTCCTTATTTGTCCTCTTGCTTTATGCCGTTACGAACCGGCTATTGTACCTTGGAGTGGCGGTTCCTGTGTTTCTCGCGACAGGCTGGGTTGGTTATTTACTCTTCGGTCATGTACAGGTACGGGTGGCGGCTTGGCTTAACCCTTGGAAAGATATTGCCCATGGGGGTTACCAGATAGCCCAGTCCCTCTTTGCGATTAGCGGAGGTGGGATCCTGGGGACCGGCCTGGGCAACGGGATTGGGGCATTCCAGGTACCCGAAGCCAGCACGGACTTTATCTTTGCCGTGATCGCGGAAGAACTCGGTTTCGCGGGGGCGATGGCGGTTCTCTGTTTATTCTTGATCGTTGTGTTTCGGGCTTTTGCAGTCAGCATGAAGACCGTTGATCGCTTCGGACAGATCTTGACCGCCGGGATCGGTATTTTGATCGGGACGGAAGCCTTGGTTATTCTCACCGGGGTAACCAAACTTCTCCCGCTGACAGGCCTGCCACTTCCTTGGGTGAGTTATGGCGGGAGTTCGATGCTGGTGCATTTTATGCTTTTGGGGTTTTTAGCGAATGTTTCCCATAATTCGACCGTGAGTACACAGCTTACGTCCAGGGAAAGGGAGTATGCCACATGATGCAAGGCCTGAGGCGGGTGGCGTTAGGCCTGGCGTTTAGTTTTCTAATCCTGGGTCTGGGGCTTGTTTATTGGCAGGTTTGGCGTGCGGAGGCACTGCAAAACCATCCTGCCAACCGTCGTCTGATCCTTTTGGAAGACAGGGTAAAAAGGGGAGGGATTTTCGACAGAAATGGCGAAATCTTAGCGCAAACTCAAGTGACAGGCGGGAAAAAAACGAGGGTTTATCCGAAAGGGGAAGCATTTGAACCCATGGTCGGATATGCGACACTGCAGCATGGCTCAGCTGGGCTGGAAGGGGCTTTAGGAGATTGGCTCCTAGGGGTGAAAGATGCGACCTTCACCCAGCAGCTGCAGCAGGTTTTTAACCTTCCACGCCAGGGAAATGATGCGGTGTTGACCATTGATGCTCGCATCCAGCTGGCCGCCTCTGCTGCCTTAAAAGGGAAGCAGGGAGCAGCAGTGGCGATCGATCCGCGCAATGGGGATGTTCTCGCCTTGGTGAGCGAGCCGGGTTTCAATCCAGATGGACTGGATCAAAACTGGAAAACGATCAGTACCCAGGCGGGAAGTCCCTTCCGCAACCACGCTTTTTCTCTCTTCCCTCCGGGTTCCACCATGAAAGTGGTGACCTCCCTGGCCTTGTTTAGGGCCGGAATCAATACCACAGAACTCTATGATTGCGAGGGTTCAACCATCGTCCGTGGACAGGCTATTCATGAGCAAAACGATAAAGCTCACGGCTGGGTGAATTATAATTTGGCCCTTGCGGACTCCTGCAACACCTATTTTGCAACCTATGCGGAAAAGGCCGGAACGGATAAATTTTTGGCAGCGGCCAAGGCCTTCGGTTTTGGGCAGAGCATTCCGTTGGAGCTGAGCGTTCCCCAAAGTTCGCTTACCAAAACAGAAGCTCTTCCGGCGAAACTCGATGCGACTCTTTTGCCTGCCAGTGCCTTTGGGCAAGGGGAAGTCATGGTTTCCCCCTTCCACATGGCCTTGATTGCGGCGGGAATTGCCAATCAGGGCGTGATCATGCAGCCGCATGTCGTGGAACGGGTCTTAGGTGAAGATGGCAAGCCGGTCTACACCAGTCCGGTTGAGCCTTGGCTCACCGCGATGTCGAAGGATGAAGCGGCGAAGATTACGAGTGGCATGATCACGGCGGTTAATGAGGGAACGGCGTCCCCTGGGGCTTTACCGGATGCCCAGGTGGCGGCCAAAACCGGTTCGGCTGAACCGGGGGGGGATGTGCCTACACATGCTTGGTATATCGCGTTTGCCCCGGCGGAGGCTCCCCGGATCGCTGTGGCTGTGCTCGTTGAGAACGGGGGAACCGGCGGCGGGGCAGCGGCTCCAATTGCCCGCCAAATGATCCAATCTGCACTATCGAGAAAGTAGGTGAGACCTGTGAACAAAGTTTTTGGCGGGCGCTATGAAGTGCTCGATCGCATTGGAGCCGGAGGCATGGCGATCGTTTATAAAGCTAAGGATGTTCTCTTAAACCGGATCGTCACGGTTAAGGTTTTACGGGAGCAGTTTCTGTCGGATGAAGAGTTTGTTCGGCGTTTTCGCCGCGAAGCGCAGGCTGCGGCTAGCTTGTCCCACCCGAACATTGTCTCGATCTATGATGTTGGTAAGGATGGGGAAATTGAATACATTGTGATGGAATATGTGGAGGGGCGAAACCTGAAAGAGATCATTCGGGAGTATGCGCCATTGTCTCCGGAGCAGGCGCTTAACCTCGCGGCTCAAATTGGGGAAGCGATTCGCCATGCCCATGAGCATCACATCATTCATCGGGATATTAAACCGCATAATGTCTTGGTCACGGCGGATGGTCGGGCCAAAGTCACGGATTTCGGGATTGCCCGCGCGGTTTCCTCGGCAACCGTGACCCATACCGGGGATATTGTGGGTTCCGTTCATTACCTTTCCCCCGAGCAGGCGAAAGGACTGCAGAGTGATGAGCGTTCTGATTTATATTCTTTGGGCATCATTCTCTATGAACTTCTCACAGGCCAAGTCCCATATGACGGGGAGACTCCGATTGCCATCGCTTTGAAGCATTTGCAGGAAGAAGCGCCGCTTCCGAGTAAGCTCAATCCGCGGGTAAGCCGAGATTTGGAAAATGTCGTCATCAAGGCGATAGCTAAGTCTGCCGAGCACCGATATGCCTCAGCGAAGGAGTTCCTGGAAGACTTGGCGAAAGTGCGTTCAGGACAGCCGGTGAGCGCAGAAGTCCCTCTTGACATGGAAGCGACCCAGGTGCACAAGGCGCTGCGCGCGGCCACAGCATCCGCTGCAGAAGTGAAAGGAGAAGGGAGCGAAAAAGTGAAGGCCGGGGCCAATAAAAAGCGCTGGCTTTGGCTAGGTATTGCCTTGGCTGCCCTGCTTCTCTTGGGAGGAGGGGGATTATGGCTCAAGAGCTTTTTAACCGTGGGGATGACGACGGTTCCGGATTTAAGCGGGATGACGGTGATGGATGCCACGGTGTCCCTGCAGAAGGCAAAATTGAATTGGGGTGCCGGCAACAGTTCGGATTTTAGCGATACGGTGCCAAAGGATAAGATCATCAGCCAAACGCCGAAACCCAATTCGCCAGTTAAGATTGGGCGGGAAGTGACGGTCGTGGTCAGCAAAGGGCCGGATGTGGCGAATTTCCCGGATCTAAAAGGTGCCAATCCGCCGCTCACGGAAGAAGCTGCCCGGAATGTGATCACGAACCAGGGGTTTACAGGCAAAGTGACAGTGGATAACGCTCCGAGTGCGACGGTTCCCAATGGCTATGTTATGGATCAAACCCCGGCCCCTGGGGCGCAATGGCCCAAAAGTGGTGCCAGTCACTTGACCATCAGTACTGGACCGCAATTCCAGATTATTAACATGCCCGATGTGATTGGGAAACCTATCGGGGAAGCCCATAATATTTTGGAGACCCAGAATAAACTCATCATGCTGGTGGAGAGGCAGAACTCTGGGCTTTATCCGCCTGACATGGTGATAGATACTAATCCTAAGCCCAATCAGCCGATTCAGCAGGGCTCGAAAGTGACGGTCATTATTTCTGACGGGCCGGGGCCGCTGGCCAAACAGATGGATAAGCAAGTGAT
Organism: Desulfosporosinus sp.; assembly: GCA_020692355.1. GTDB lineage: Bacteria > Bacillota > Desulfitobacteriia > Desulfitobacteriales > Desulfitobacteriaceae > JAJZPA01. The sequence continues at coordinate 17,515 of JAIMKP010000033.1, read as the reverse complement.
CGTGGGGAGTTTGCAGCGTGTCGTTCCCAATGATGGCAAAGAACATGATGTTTCTGTGCGTATTAATGATACCCGCGGGAAGACGGAGGTTTGGCATAGCCCCTACCGGGCTGGAACAGCGATCGGGATGCCGCCAGACATTCGGTATTATCCCCCGGCGACACTGCAGATTCTGGTTGATGGCGCGCTGCAGTATGAGAATCGATATACTTAAGGAGTGCGTATGAGCGAGGGTATTTTGCTCAAAGGATATGGCGGATTTTACTATGTGCTGGCGGAAGACCGGGTATGGGAATGCTCCCTGCGCGGTCGCTTTCGTATCCGTGACCAGGAATTCCTGCCTGGGGATCGGGTGGAGATTGAGCCAAACGGAGAGCAGGAAACGACCGAAAAGGCCGCGACAACGAAGGACATGAATAAAAAAGCAACGATCGAAAGAGTTTTGCCTCGTAGAAGCGTTCTGATTCGTCCGAGTATCGCCAATGTGGATCAGGCTTTGCTCGTTTTTGCGCTCACTGCGCCCCAGCCGGATTTAAATCTCTTGGATCGGCTCATTATTCAAATCTTAGGTGCAGGTATACAGCCGTTTCTCGTGTTGACCAAAAAGGATTGCTGGCTGGGGGACTCCGGGGAGGAAACCCTTTGGCAGGCTTACGGAAAGCTCGGGTATCTGCTGGCTATGGTTTCCAGCAAGACAGGAGAAGGCCTCGAATGGGTGCGCCCGGCCTTAGCAGGGAAAATTACGGTTTTGGCCGGGCCGTCAGGGGCGGGGAAATCCAGCTTGGTCAACGCCCTGGCCCCCGGGGCAAAATTGAAAACCGGGGATGTGAGCCGGAAAAAACGGGGGAGGCACACGACTCGACACACGGAATTGTTCCAGTGTGCCGGGGGGGTGGTTGCTGATACGCCGGGGTTCTCTGCTTTGGACTTGCCGAAAATGAAACGCGAAGAACTCTCTTCTTTCTTCCCGGAAATGACGCCTTTCCTGGGGTCATGCCGCTTCAAAAGCTGCCTGCATGACAAGGAGCCGGACTGTGCGGTCAAGGAGGGAGTCAAAAAAGGGGATATTCACCCGCTGCGCTATGAACATTACCAGATGTTTTTACAAGAAGTCATTGCGGCTGAAAGGAGATATTGATTTTGGTTTATTTAGCACCCTCTATTTTAGCGGCGGACTTTTCCTGCTTGGCGGCTGAGGTGAAGCGGGTCGAGGACGCTGGGGCAGAATTCTTACATATTGATGTGATGGATGGGCATTTTGTGCCCAATTTGACCTTGGGTCCGCTGGTGGTGAAAGCCTTGCGTCCGCATTCCCGGCTGAAGTTCGATGTGCATTTGATGATCGAAGAACCGGAACGCTATATTTCGTTGTTCGCACAGGCCGGTGCGGATTATCTTACGGTGCATGGGGAGGCGACACCTCATATTCATCGAGCGGTGCAGATGATAAAATCCCTCGGGCTCAAGGCGGGTGTAGCCTTGAACCCGGCAACGCCCTGGGAGGGGTTGCGTTATGTGCTGGGTGACCTGGATTTGGTATTGATTATGACGGTAAACCCCGGCTTCGGTGGGCAGGCCTTTATTCCCGGAGTTCTGCCGAAAATTGTAGAGTTGAAGGCGGAACTCGCCCGCATTAAGAGCCGTTGCCTCATCGAGGTTGATGGAGGCATCAACTCTGAGACGGCCAAAGCCTGTGTTCAGGCGGGAGCCCAAGTTTTAGTGGCAGGGGCGGCCGTTTTTGCGAATCCTGAGCCTGCTCAAGCGCTCAAACGGATTCGCCAGGCCGTGTCAGAGGGGGAGTTGGAGTGAGGGCAGCGGCCAGCGATCAGGGTGTCGAAGGGGGAGTAGGGGTACGGGTTGCGGTGCTCGCTAATGGTGAGTGGGATGTGGACTGGGGGAGAGCCGAGCTTGCCCTTGTGGATTATCTGGTATGTGCCGACGGAGGCGCCAATGCAGCGATCCAGTCCGGGCGACTCCCGGATGCCCTCGTTGGAGATTTGGATTCTATCACTCAGGAAAGCTTGGCGATATGTGAGCAGGCTGGAATCGAGGTTCTAAGGTATCCCCGCCAGAAAGATGAGACGGATTTGGAGTTGGCTCTCGCACGGGCGGCAGACATCGCTCAGCCAGGAGAAGATATTCTGCTTTATGGTGGGACGGGCGGACGCATTGACCATTTTCTTGGCAACCTGGCGCTGCTCTTGGGATATGCCCGCCAAGGCCGCCGCCTTCGCCTGAAAGATCCGCAGCATGAGATGTGGGTGCTCCAAGGTCGGGAAAGCATTCATGGAGAACAAAATAAAGAGCTGTCTCTGATTGTTTTATCAGAGACAGCTGTGGTCACAACGCAAGGACTTTATTATCCACTGGATCAGGCAACACTCGTACAGCATTCGCCACGTTCCGTCAGTAATATATTCATTGAAGAAGATGCGGTAATCGAGGTGCATTCAGGCTGGGTCTTAGTCGTGCTGCTGAAATAGTCAGGCCCGACTGAGTCGGGCCAACGGGTTATACCGCACGCTGTACTTTACCGGAACGTAAGCATCTGGTGCAAACATTGATCCGGGTGGGAGTGCCGTTTACAAGTGCCCGAACCCTCTGCAGGTTGGGTTTCCAGGTCCGCTTGGTGCGAATATGAGAGTGGCTGACTTGCATTCCCGAGGCAATTCCTTTGCCGCATATTGCACAGACATTCGCCATGCTTAAAACCTCCTTTGCACCGAAATGACACTCATATATATTATCAAACGCTTTGAGGATTGGCAAGGTTTTTCCAGCTTTATTTAGGGGCTTTCAGATGATTTTATGGGTTCTCATGGGTTTGAGGATGCATTAAGGACAATTTCTAAATTCTTTTTGCGGGAAACTTTGAATATTTTTCGTTTACTTGATAGAATGATGGTGAAATGCGCAGTGAAAGGGGATTTGGGATGGGCAAGGAGATCGCGAATAGCTTAGGCTTGATCGATATTTCCGAAGAGGTTATCGCGACGATCGCTGGGGCGGTCGCTGTAGAATGCTATGGCTTGGTCGGAATGGCATCCACGCGAAGGATTACCGATGGAGTGGCTGAAATTCTCGGTCGGGAAAACTTAGCGCGGGGGGTTGTTGTTTCCCTCCAGGAAAACGAAGTCGTGATTGATCTGTACATTATTGTAGGATATGGCGTACGCATCTCGGAAGTGGCGGCCAATGTTATGGAGCGGGTGCGCTATACGACGGAGAACTTGACCGGGCTTAAAGTGAGCCAGGTGAATGTCAACATCCAGGGTGTCCGGGTTTTGGACTAGCTATCTCGGTGAATACCTCGATCCGGCAAGCCTTGATTTTGGATGGCGTGCTGAATACGGGGTTTGAAGATTCCGGTTGTTAGGGTTGAAATGCGAGATTTTTGGATTCGCACCCGAGTTTCAGGGAGTAGGAGGAGAAGTTTTGAAACCAGGTACGGACTTGGGAAACATGATTACAGGACAAACGTGGAAAGATATGATGATAGCCGGGGCCCAGGTTTTAGAAGCAAAAAAGCGTGAAGTGGATGCACTCAACGTTTTCCCTGTCCCGGATGGAGATACAGGCACGAACATGCATCTGACGATCCAATCGGCAGCGAAAGAAGCAGCGAAGGTTCCAGGGGAAGCATTGACTGATGTGGCGACCGCTGCGTCCATGGGTTCACTAATGGGGGCACGGGGGAATTCAGGAGTGATTCTTTCCCAACTTATGCGTGGGATTGCTAAAGGGTTAGAAGGTCTAGCGACGGCCAATGCCCAGCAGATCGCCCAGGCACTCCAAACCGGAGTTGATACAGCCTATAAAGCCGTGATGAAGCCGGTCGAAGGGACTATTCTTACCGTGTCGAAAGAGGCGGCGCGCGGGGCCTTGAGCAAAGCTAAGGCAGGCGCAGCCCCTTTGGATACGTTAAAAGAGGCCTACCAAAAAGGCCAGGCTGCTCTCATCCGGACTCCGGAACTGTTGCCCGTTCTCAAGCAAGCCGGCGTGGTCGATGCAGGTGGGAAAGGATTTCTGGTTATCCTCAGTGGCTGGATCAGGGCGATTGAAGGGCTTTCCCTTGAGGAAAGCGAATCCCTGGATGGCTATCAGCAAGAGGGTGTGGCTGAATCCTCCCAGGGCGGATTTTTCCCAATTAAAGACCTGGAATACCCGTACTGTACAGAATTTCTGGTCAAAGGGGAACGGATCCCGCTCGAACAGATTAAGACGGATATATCAGGCTGGGGAGACAGCATGCTCGTCGTCGGCACGCCCGAAGTGGTTAAGATCCACATTCATACCAAAAATCCGGGCCGGGTGTTGGAGTATGCCATTCAGTGGGGTGCTCTGCACGAGGTAGCAATTCATAATATGCTCGCTCAAAACGAGGCGATGGCGCATGCTCTAAAAGGGGAAAAGCCGGAAGCAGGTTCAGAAGCCACGGACACAGAACAGCTGGCGAAGGCGCCAGAAGTAACGAAAGAATACGGTGTGGTTGCGGTCGTGATGGGTGAGGGCATAGCCCGGGTCTTTACGAGTTTAGGAGTCGATCAAGTGGTCTTCGGTGGGCAAACCATGAATCCCAGTACAGAGGATTTGGTGGAAGCGGCGCGCAAGACCGCAGCCCGCAACATCTATATCCTGCCTAACAACGCTAACATCATCTTAGCTGCCCGGCAGGTTCAGGAGATCTTAAAGGATCGAAAGGTCTATGTCATTCCGAGCAAATCCATTCCGCAAGGGATTTCTGCACTCATGAATTTCCTGCCGGATGAGGGAACAGAAAAAAATCTCAGTACGATGGAAGGGGCTCTGTCTCGGGTTGGTTCAGGGGAAGTGACCTATGCGGTCAGGGATTCGCAGTATGATGGTTTCAGTATTGAAGAAGGGGACATCCTCGGGCTCGTTGAGGACAAGCTCACTGTAACGGGCAAGGATCGCTTGGATGTAGCAAAAGCAACGTTGGAACACATGAACTGGCGGGATTATGATCTGGTGACCATCTTCCTGGGCCAGGATGTCGTACCTGAGGAAGCGAAGACGTTGGAAGAATGGTTGCATGCGGAAAACAGAGATGTGGAAGTTGAGGTTTATCCCGGCGGACAGCCTTTATACTATTATATTTTAGGTGTGGAGTGAGTGAACTCGTTCAATAAAAAGATCACCCCCCCGGACATCCGGGGGTTTAGGCATTGAGGCGATGAATTTGGCAAGAGCAAATGTATTCGATATTTTAGGTCCAATCATGGTCGGACCGTCGAGTTCACACACGGCAGGTGCAGTCCGGTTGGGCATCATGGCCCGGAAAATCCTCGGAGTGGAGCCAGATAAAGCAGAGATTCGCCTGCACGGATCCTTTGCCGAGACGGGTAAAGGACATGGCACGAATTTGGCATTCGCGGCCGGACTCATGGGCATGGGAACCGATGATGAACGCATTCCTCAGGCGCTAGCCCTGGCGAAGGAAAAAGGGCTCGACATTCAGTTTACATCGGCTGATTTAGGTGATGTGCATCCGAATACGGCGGAGTTTCACCTGCGCGCCCAAGACGGCCGCAGCGCAGTGGTTTTAGGCTCCTCCATTGGCGGGGGGCAGATTAAAATCGTGGCGATCAACGGTTTTCCTGTCGAGATCAGCGGGGATTATCCGACTTTAGTCATCTTGCACCGGGATCTTCCGGGAGTCGTGGCTCAGGTCACGTCTTTGTTAGCCACCGCTCAGGTGAATATTGCCCAGATGCGGGTTTCACGGGAAAAAAGGGGAGCGCAGGCCCTGACCATCGTGGAAACAGACCAACCCCTGGACTCTTCGGTGATGCTGCTATTGCGGAAGCTCCCGGCGGTGGTGCAGGCGATGGCTGTGGAGTTGGGCTAGGGACAGGGAGGTCAGGACTGTGCGAACTTATATGGATTTTGTGCGGCAGGCGGAGGCGGAGGGGCTAAAGATTGGGGAGGTAGTGCTTAGGGAGCAGGAGTTGGAACTTGAGACGGCTCAAGAGATGCTTCTTAAGCGCATGCGGGAAAACCTGCAGGTGATGCGGGAATCCGTGCAGAAGGGGCTTAAGGGGAATTTGCGCTCGTTTTCCGGGCTCTCTGGGGGAGAAGCGGCGAAGGTGGAGGCTCGGCGTCTACGCGGGGAGAGCCTGACTGGCGAGCGGCTCAGCGGCGCGATTGCCAAAGCTTTAGCAGTTGCCGAAGTGAACGCCTCCATGGGCAAGATCGTAGCCGCTCCGACCGCCGGTTCTTGCGGCGTGCTTCCAGCTGTCATCCTGACCGTGGAAGAAGCGCTCGGCCTCCCTGAAGAAGCTTCTCTTCTGGGGCTTTTTACCGCTGCTGGGCTCGGCATGGTGATCGCCGAACGGGCGACCGTGTCCGGAGCGGAAGGCGGCTGTCAGGCAGAAATCGGCTCCGCAGCCGGGATGGCAGCAGCAGCAGCTGTGGAGATGGCAGGAGGCTCTCCTGAGGCGACGGCCCAGGCTGCAGCGATTGCGATGAAATCCTTCTTAGGCTTGGTCTGCGATCCGGTGGCCGGGCTGGTGGAAGTCCCATGCATTAAACGCAATGCGACGGCGGCTACGATAGCCTTGGCTGCGGCGGAGATGGTTTTAGCAGGCATCAAAAGCGCGATCCCGGTGGATGAAGTGATCGACACCATGGCTGATATCGGACGACAGCTTCCCTGTTCCCTCAGGGAAACCGCTCAGGGAGGGCTGGCTGCCACCCCGACCGGCAGAAGGATTCAGTTGACAATATGAAAGCATTTAGCAGTGTGACCATCGTTCTCAACAACATCGAGCGGGCCTTGGTGGCCGAAGAGAAGCAAGGGTTTGCTAATACAGGAGCTTTGGGTGGATTCAGTACCTTTTTGTCCGGAGTAGTCCCCCGGCTTGGACAGTTAGTGCCCGGAGCCGAACTTTCCTTAATCCGGGAGATTGCAGGACGCTATCCGACGTTAAGCCCACTCAAACGTAGGGAAGGATTTGTCGCCCTGCAAGCGGAATTTGCGCGCTTGCGGAGGGCTGTGGAGGAGAACAACGTTGGAAACGGCGGAACTGGCGGCAACATTGGAGACGATGGTCGTGATAGTAACCTCGGGGATGCTACGGATATAAAGCTCAATGCAGAGAGTGGAGAGAAGTCGACCCTATATGCAGAATCCCAAACGTTTCCACGGGCTGAAACTGGGAGTTCGCGACCAGAAACAGTACGACGAAGCCTCTCTCTGCAGTACCTAAAAGGTGTGGGGCCGGAGCGCTGTAAACAGCTGCAAGGGCTCGGGATTGAGCGCATGATGGATCTGATCCTTTATTTTCCCCGACGCTATGAGGATCGTCGTTTTCGTCCTATTGGGGAAATTCAGGATGGGGAAATGGCAAGCATTACGGGTACAGTGGTCTCAGGCCAGCTTTCCCAGGGCCGGGTGAAGGTTGTAAAGCTAGGGTTGGAGCAGGAGGGCCGCGTGATTCAGGCCGTATGGTTTAATCAGCCCTTTATCCTCAAACAGTATCCGATCGGTACCCATGTGGCGGTTACAGGGAAGCTTCGCCGTCAGCGCCAGTATATTGAAATCCTGGCTGCGGATATTGAGAAATTGAGCAACCTTAGTAGCCCGATGGGGGCTGGAGGCATTGTCCCCGTCTATTCGGAAACGGCACGGTTATCGACGAAAGTGATTCGAACTATCATGCAGCAGGCCATTCCTCATGTTGCAGAGTTGTTCCCCGAATTCCTTGCGTCCGAGGAACAAGGGGACTGGATGCCCCGCTCAGAGGCCTACCGCCACATCCATTTTCCTCCGTCCTACCCGGTTCTGGCCAGAGCACGCGAACGCCTCGTTTGGGAGGAAATCCTGCTGCTCCAGCTAGCCATAGCGAAACTCAAGAGCCATCAGGGGAAAAAAGAGCCGAGCCCAGTCCTCGTCGGGGGTGGGAAGCTTTTAGAACAGTTCTTTCGTTCCCTTCCGTTTGGCTTGACCAAGGCTCAACAGCGGGTGATCGAGGAGATTTATCAGGATATGGCCCGGGAGAAGGGTATGGCCCGGCTGGTGCAAGGGGATGTGGGTTCGGGTAAGACTGCGGTGGCCATGGCCGCCCTACTGAAAGCAGTGGCTTCCGGTTACCAAGGCGCGATGATGGCCCCGACCGAGATCCTCGCCCTGCAGCATGCGGAATCATTAAAGAAGGCCTTTGACTCGTTGGACGTTGACGTCGTCCTCCTCCTCGGAAGCCAGGGTAAACAGGAGCGGGAAGACATCCTAGCCCGAATCGCCGACGGCAGGGCTGATGTGGTGGTCGGCACCCATGCCCTGATCCAAGAGGATGTGAATTTTCGGGCGTTGGGTTTGGCCATTACAGATGAGCAGCATCGTTTTGGCGTACGCCAGCGTTCCCTATTGCAGGGAAAGGGAGGAAGCCCACATGTGCTGGTTTTGACCGCGACTCCGATCCCGCGGACCCTCGCCCTCACCCTTTATGGGGATCTGCAGTTATCTGTGATCGATGAACTCCCGGCCGGGCGTAAGCCGATCGTCACGAAACGGCTGTCGGAGCGTGGGCGGCCTTCCTTGGAAAAATTCATGGAAGAGCAAATAACACGGGGAAGGCAGATCTATGTGGTCTGCCCCTTGGTGCAGGAATCGGAAGCCTTGGACTTGGTCTCAGCAGAACAGCGGGCCGAATCCCTCCAGAAGCGCTTTCCCCACCGAACCGTGATGCTTTTGCACGGGCGTATGAAAGGTGCTGAAAAAGAAGACATCATGCACCGCTTCCAAGCCGGGGAGATCAACATCCTCGTCTCTACGACCGTGGTCGAAGTCGGAGTGAATGTTCCGAACGCGACCGTCATGGTGATCGAAGGAGCGGAGCGCTTTGGCCTTGCCCAGCTCCACCAACTGCGCGGTCGGGTCGGCCGGGGCACGGAACAGTCCTTCTGTATTCTCATGTCCGAAGCGCGCAGTTCCCGGCGGCTGGAGGTTCTCTGTGAAACTCAGGACGGGTTCAAGATCGCCGAAGAAGACCTAAAACTCAGAGGCCCCGGCGAACTCCTCGGAACCCGCCAACACGGACTCCCCGAACTGCGCCTCGCCGACCTCTCTCAAGACGCACTGCTCGTAGAAAAGGCCTACCGCTTTGCTCAGAAGGTCCTCCAGGATCCCAAACGCTATAGAGCTTTATTTGAGGAAGTTGAACGCATTTACCGGCCTGAGAAGGCGGGGTTGAATTGACGAATGCGCGTAGTGTGGGCTGACCCAAAGATCATATCCTTAAATTGTTCACGTCTTCTTCATCAAATCTTCAAAAGCAATTGTTATACTAAGTAATGTAAAGGTAAGACTTATTACGATATAAAGAAAGGAGAAATTTTATCATGATGTTTTTAGTGCTCATCATCTTGTTCGCACTGTTCTTTTTACCATGGAATCGGGAGGCTCAGCGTGGTTATCCGGGTTATCCGGCGTATGCTCCCGCAGCCGTGCGTCGTGATCCGCTAGAAGTCTTGCGGGAACGCTATGCGCGGGGAGAAATTGACAGTGAAGAGTTTCAACGGGTTCGGGAGGAACTGGTGCGGTAAGTAAGGTGAATAAGTTGAAGGTTTTGGAACACGCTAACATAGAAGTCCCTTCCAGTCCCAATCCAACCCCATGCCAGATCATGTTGGTATGGGGTTGGACTCTTCATGTTGAATCTCGTAATTTGAGGGGAGATTAATTATGAGAGTTCTCCTAGTCGATGATGAAAGAAATATTTTGACCGTGCTTAAGGCCTATCTTCAACAAGAAGGGTATAGCGTAACGACCGCGACCAATGGGTTGATAGCGCTCACTCTATTTAAGGAAAATCCATTCGACTTAGTGATTCTTGACTTAATGCTTCCAGGGCTCTCCGGTGAGGAAATCTGTCAGGAAATCCGGAAGATCTCGGCTGTCCCGATCTTGATGCTTACCGCCAAAGTCGAAGAAGAGGAGCGTATAGCTGGGCTGGAACTAGGGGCAGATGATTATATCATTAAGCCTTTCAGCCCTCGTGAGGTGGTAGCCAGGGTACGGGCGGTTTTGCGACGAACCCAAGCGGTGCTCGGGCCTTTAGCTGATGTGGTAACCTTTGATAATGGGTTATCCGTTGACAATGTCATGTATGAAGTAAAACGCCATGGCGAGGTGATCCCGCTCACTCCCACAGAGTTTAAACTTCTGGGAGTATTAGCTAAACATCCTGGGCGGGTTTTTTCCCGTACCCAGTTGGTTGAGATTGTACAGGGATACGAGTTTAGTGGTGATGAGCGGGTGATTGATGCCCATATCAAGAAGATTAGGCAGAAGCTTGAAGATGTCCCTTCTGAGCCAACCATTATCCTGACTGTCTATGGGGTGGGATATAAGTTCAACCCGAATCAGGAGGGATAATGGTCAAGAAATTGTTTATCTCCACTTTGGTGATTGTGCTCATCACCCTGGGCCTGAGTGTATTTTCTGTTAATCTGGTCTTTCGTCAGCAATTCGGCAATTATCTGACCCAAACGACCGAAGCCGCACTCGAACAGCTGCCAGAGCAATTGGCTGCGGCTTACATGAATGGGCGTTGGGATGATAACGTCTTGGCCAATGTGGCGAATACCCTTCCAACCGGAACCGAAGTGACGCTGAAGGGAACGGATGGCAGCATCATTGCCACCTTAACCCATCCGAGTGATGAGATGCACTCCTTCGGAACCTTCGGTGGTCAGGGAATGACCATGGGTAATATGATGGGAATGAATGTCCCTTATACAGCCCAGGGTTGGAAAACACAATCGATCGAGGTCAAAAAGGTGAACGAAACCCTTGCAGTAGCCACGGTTCGTTATCCGACCACCGCGCGGATGCTTAATCCCCAAGATATCTCTTTCAGCAGTTCAATTTTCCATTCCCTACTAATGGCCAGTGGATTAGCCCTGGTGTTGGGAGTGATCCTAAGCTATTTTATTAGCAGGCATTTGGCCAAGCCCCTAAGGCGTCTGACCCAAGCGGCCGACCGCATTGGACAGGGATACCTGGAAGAACGAGTAGCGGCTTTGTCCAAAGATGAACTCGGAGAGCTTGCCACAGCGTTCAATGTGATGGCCGATAATCTCAAACGGCACGAGGAGCTGCGCAAACAATTTACAGCCGACATTGCGCACGAACTGCGTACCCCGTTAACGTCTATCCGCAGTTTTATTGAAGCGTTCCAGGATGGGGTCTTACCGGCGAATACAGAAAATCTGTCGGCTATCAATGCAGAGATCGACCGGCTCGTGTTTCTAGCCAGTGATTTAAAGGACTTAAACATTGCGGAAATGGGGGCGCTACAGGTAAATCCCATGCCGGTTAATTTGGTTGGCCTTATCGATAAAGTTGTACACAATGTGTCACCACTCCTGCAACAGAAAAACCTAAGTCTAAGCTGGGAACCCGAGGCACGGGACATCGAAGTGGCAGGGGATGAACGGCTCTTGACCCGACTTTTTTACAATCTTGTGCATAATGCCTATAAGTACACGGAGCCCAGCGGCAGAATTGCGATAAACATTGAAACTCGTGGAGAGGAAGCTTTCGTTACGGTTGCAGATACAGGGATTGGCATCGCGCCGGTGGAGCTGCCGTACGTGTTTGAGCGTTTTTTTCGGACGGATAAGTCAAGGGCACGCGAAACGGGGGGGAGCGGGATCGGCCTGGCCCTGGTTCAACAAATAGCCCGGCTGCACCGAGGTGAGGTGTCTGTCGAAAGCACCTTGGGTCAGGGTACGAAATTTTCGGTAAGAGTACCGCTTGAGGTGAGAAAAATGTAAAAACGTTATGTGAAAAATGCAAGAAAAATATATAGGATTAAACTTCAGGACAGTAAAAAAAATCAGAAAAGATGGACTAATTGGAAATTATAATTGACTTATCTTGTTATCAAGCCTAGAATAATAATTGCAGGGCGAGTCGAGAGTGAAAGGGGATGGCTTTGTGAATGTTCTTATTCTAGTTGCTGTTGGTATTCCCTTGCTTTGGTTTGTTGGAGAGTATTATTCCCGGTACATCAGTAAATCTTTAGGCGTTGATGACAGCCGCGTGACTCCGGCTGTCGAACTCCAGGACGGGGTGGACTATGTCCCGTCCAATCCCTGGGTTGTATTCACCCACCATTTTGCTTCCATCGCCGGAGCCGGCCCGATCTTGGGTCCGACGATTGCCATGATTTACGGCTGGATGCCGGCCTGGCTCTGGGTAGTCATAGGCGGGATCTATTTTGGGGCTGTCCATGATTACACAGGGCTTTTTGTAAGTATGCGGGAAAAAGGAAAATCGATGGCAGAGGTTTCCAACTCCACAATGGGTAAGACAGGCTTCCTGCTCTTTATCGGTTTTACCCTCGCCATGATTGTTTTGGTTACTTCGGCTTTCTTGGGGCTTACGGCCCAGGCTTTGACTTCGCTGGTTCCCGTGTCGGCTTTGAAAGTGGAAGCGGGTAAAACCATCCTGCAAACGGTGGATATTAAAGGAGTGGCCAATGCCAGGATCGGCGGGATCGCTTCGACTTCCGTCTTTGTGATGACTTTCTTTGCTCCCTTGATCGGTTATCTTCTTTATATACGCAAAATTAAGGTTCTTTATGGTTCCATCTTGGCTGCCATCGTGGCTTTTGTTTCAATAATTACAGGTATTTATTTTCCGGTTACCATGGATACCCACACTTGGATGATCATTCTCAGTATCTACACTTTTATTGCCGCCGGGATTCCGGTCTGGATTGTCTTGCAGCCACGTGATTTCACCAACTCCTTCGTTCTGTTTGGTGGTATGGCGGCCCTGGTCATCGGGGTCATCGGGGCTGGAGTAGCCGGGGTACAGGCTGCAGCACCTGCTACCAATGTCGCGGCGGGTTCGGTCACGAACGGCCTGATTTGGCCATTCCTCTTTATCACTATTGCCTGTGGGGCAATATCTGGTTTCCACGTTCTGGTGGCCGGTGGCACGGTCTCCAAGCAAGTGACGAAAGAATCGTCTGCGCGCGGCATTGGTTACAAAGGCATGATTTTGGAATCGACACTATCGATTTTGGTTATCGCAGCGGTGTCTTCCGGTATTGATTTTAAGACTTATACCGCTGTGGTCTGGCCAACTGGAGCGGCAGGCAATCCGATCTTAGGTTTTTCCCTCGGCATGGGTGGGCTGTTGCACAAAGGTTTAGGTTTGCCAATGTCCTTTGGCACGGTTCTGGGTATTCTGATGCTGGAGGGATTCATCGTCACCACGCTGGATACTGCAGTGCGCTTGAACCGCTTCTTATTTGAAGAGCTGTGGAGCAACCTGTTTAAGAATCCGCCTGCTTTTATGAAATCCTACTATTTTAATTCCGGCCTATCGGTTGTCATCATGCTCTATCTGGCTTGGAACAACGGCTGGAAAGTGATTTGGCCGATCTTTGGCTCGGCGAACCAGCTCTTGGCAGCGCTAAGCCTGATTGTGGTCAGTGTTTGGTTGGCTAATAAGAGCAAGAAGTATTGGTATACCATTATTCCGGCGATCTTCATGATGGTCACAACTTTGACTTCACTTTTGATTCTTCTTTTCAAGACCTATTTGCCGAAAGGCAACTGGCCGTTGGTTGCTGCGGATCTTGTTTTGCTGGCCTTAAGTATCGGGGTCATTATTGTTTCGGCACAAAAATTTACCAGCAAAAACAAAACTGGGACGGTTGCGGCTAAGTAGGCAAATCGTTTTTAAGATGATCAATCTTAACTAAATCTCAACTCGATCCTGCCGGAGAGACGTGCCCAACGTGGCACGTCTCTTAACGTGTGTTTTCCCAGAGTATGACCCCCACCCAGTTCCGACGGGTCATGACCACGGAGTACACATACGCTAAGGTGTTTGGTCAGAATCCGCGCCTCCTGCAGGCTGGCCACCATGCCAGGAATTTTGGGTCAGGGCACGAAATTTGCTGTAAGACTACCGCTTGAGGTGAAAGGCAGGGATGGTGGTCAAGGTCTCCGTAGCTTATAATGGTTGTGGTGAGAGCATGCGAGGTAGGTAAACTTTGCGAAAGGAGTCAGCATGGCCGATGAATTCACCTGGAAAAGCCGCCGACTCCCCATTGACAAGCTTACGCTACTCGCATATAATAAATCGAACAAGTGTTTTGTGCGGTTTTCTGAGAGGGAGGAATGGATATGGCGGGTATAGACAAGTTAAAGGCTCTCGATACAGCCCTGAGCCAAATTGAGAAGCAATTCGGCAAAGGCTCGATCATGAGGCTGGGTGAGGCTTCAGCGAAAATGTCCGTGGAAACGATTCCAACCGGGGCCTTAGCTTTGGATATTGCCCTAGGGGTGGGCGGCGTTCCTCGCGGGCGGGTGATCGAGATTTATGGTCCTGAATCCTCAGGAAAGACAACGGTAGCCCTGCACATTGCCGCAGAGGCGCAGAAATTGGGCGGGGTCGCCGCCTTTATTGATGCTGAACATGCTCTCGATCCGCTTTATGCCCGAGCTTTGGGCTTAAATATTGATGATTTGTTGATATCTCAGCCTGACACTGGGGAGCAGGCTTTAGAAATCTGCGAGGCACTCGTTCGCAGCGGAGCGGTCGACATTGTGATCGTGGACTCGGTCGCGGCTTTGGTTCCACGGGCGGAGATCGAAGGGGAAATGGGAGATGCGCATGTCGGGCTGCACGCGCGCTTGATGTCCCAGGCTCTGCGCAAGCTGACCGGAGCGATCAGCAAGAGCCGTACCTGTGTCGTCTTTATCAATCAGATCCGGGAAAAAGTCGGGGTGATGTTTGGCAACCCAGAGACGACGACGGGTGGTCGGGCCTTGAAGTTTTACGCCACGATTCGCCTGGATGTACGGCGGCAGGAAACCTTAAAACAGGGCCAAGAGATGATTGGCAGCCGTACCCGGGTCAAGGTTGTCAAGAACAAAGTGGCTCCTCCGTTTAAACAAGCGGAATTTGATATTATCTACGGCCAAGGAATCTCGCGGGAAGGCAGCATTATTGATGTCGGTTCGGATATGGAGATTATCAATAAATCAGGGGCCTGGTACTCCTATCAAGGGGAAAGAATGGGTCAAGGGAAAGAAAATGTGAAGGAATACCTGCGTCTGCACCCTGAGGTGGCGAACGAAATTGAAGAGAAAATCCGTAGCAATATGAGTACAGCTGTGGTTGCGCCAGTGGACGAGGATGCCATTGAAACTGAAGAAGTGTAACCGGCGATGGGAAAAAGTCTTGAATCCGCCTTGGGGGCTCTGTCGCGCCGAGCACTTACCGTCTCGGAACTACGGCAGCGTCTCGAACGTAAGGGATTTGGCAGGGAAGACATTGAAGAGACTCTGACGCGGTTAAGCGAATGGGGATACTTGGACGATCAGCGCTTAGCTGTGGCTTATGCCAAGAACCGCTCCGCTCGCTATTCGCGTCAGCGCATTCGTGTGGATTTGCTCAGGCGCGGTGTGGAGCGATCCCTGGCTGAGGAGGCTGTTCGGGGGATTTCAGAAGAGGAAGAACTGCGGCAGTGCCTGCAGGCTGCAGAAAAGCTGGTCTCACAAGAAGGGAGGCGTGCCCAAACGGGAAAACCCGGCTGGGTTTCGGCACGCCAGAGGGTAGGAGCTAAACTGCTTAAGCAGGGTTATCAACGGGACATGGTGCTCATGGTTCTTGACAATTTTTACAAAAGTGATTAATATGTATACTAGTGGATCTGTCTCTGTCCGTTGTTAACCTTTTTGAAGGTTTTTCTTATAGATTTCATCCTAGTTAGGCTGGTATATACTGGAGGGTTTTGACTAGCGAGCGTAAGTTTGTAGGAAAATTCAGGGCTTTTTCCCTGCTTAAAAAGGTTAGAATCGCACAAGAGACTGGTCGAGGAACCAGTTTTTTTGTTTCCTATGGTAAGAATGCTTGAGTTAAATTTTTAAACGTAGGGAGGTGAGATTTGTTGGATTTAACAGGGGTTATTATAGCAGGTGTGCTCCTGATCGTTGGACTGGGGGCTGGCGGCACGGCTGGTTGGATTGTTCGCAGGACAACGGCTGAAAAGACGCTCGGCTCGGCTGAGGAAGAAGCGCGTAAGATTGTTGAAAACGCCAAAAGCGCTGCCGAGGCCAAGAAGCGGGAAGCGGTTGTCGCAGCCAAAGAAGAGGTTATGCATATCCGCAACGAGGTGGAGAAAGAAACTCGGGAACGGCGCAACGACGTTCAACGCCTCGAACGACGGATTATGCAAAAGGAAGAGACCCTCGATCGAAAGATGGAATCCCTTGAGCGCAAGGAGGAAAACTTGCACCGCAAAGAAGGGGAAGTTGATCGCCAAAAGGACGAACTCAACCAGTTGGTCATGAAGGAGCATGCGGAGTTGGAGCGTTTATCCGGGTTAACCTCGGATGAGGCGAAACAGCTGTTGCTGAAGAGTGTTGAGGAAGAGGTTCGCTACGAATCCGCGATTATGATCAAAGACATCGAGTCAAAGGCCAAAGAAGAAGCGGAGAAACGGGCGAAGAATATTATCGCTTTGGCTATCCAGCGCTGTGCGGCCGACCACGTGGCTGAAACAACGGTCTCCGTTGTGGCATTGCCAAATGATGAAATGAAAGGCCGGATTATTGGCAGGGAAGGCCGTAATATCCGTACCCTGGAAACCTTGACCGGGATTGATCTTATCATTGATGATACGCCGGAAGCGGTGATCCTCTCCGGTTTTGATCCGATTCGCCGTGAGGTTGCTCGGATAGCGTTGGAAAAACTGATTTTAGATGGCCGGATTCATCCTGCTCGTATTGAAGAGATGGTGGAGAAAGCTCAGAAGGAAGTTGACCAAAAAATCCGGGAAGAAGGGGAACAGGCCACCTTTGACACGGGTGTGCACGGTCTGCACCCTGAGCTGGTTCGTCTTCTGGGGCGGCAAAAGTTCCGCACGAGCTATGGGCAAAATGTTCTGAAACATTCCATTGAAGTATCGCATTTAGCGGGATTGATGGCAGCTGAACTGGGAGTGGATGTCCCGCTGGCCAAACGCGCCGGGTTGCTGCATGATATCGGCAAGGCGGTTGATCACGATACGGAAGGAACACACGTCCAAATCGGGGTTGAACTCGCGAAGAAATACAAGGAATCTTGGGATGTTATTCATGCGATAGAAGCCCATCATGGGGATGTAGAACCGAAGACGGTTGTCGCTGTCCTGGTTGCAGCTGCAGATGCGGTATCAGCAGCGAGACCGGGAGCGCGAAGGGAAACCTTAGAATCGTATATCAAACGTCTCCAGAAACTAGAGGAGATCGCTGAGACGTTCGACGGCGTCGAGAAGTCTTTCGCGATCCAAGCCGGTCGAGAAGTTCGGATTATCGTGAAGCCCGATAAAGTGGATGATGTCTTGGCTCCACGGATTGCCCGTGAGATCAGCAAGCGGATCGAAGAGGAACTTGAATATCCAGGACAGATCAAAGTGGTTGTTATCCGTGAAACACGAGCCATTGATTATGCCAAATAATAGCCTATGCTATTTCAAAAGGACAG